>DASXRQ010000126.1:0-30572 GCA_036506495.1 Micromonosporaceae bacterium
CTGGGGCTCGGTCAACCCGCTGGAGGGGCGCAAGGCGCTCGACCTGATGGAACGCCAGGTGGGCGAGTTCGGCGCCCGGGCCTTCAAGTTCTACAACGTCCGGTACGACTACGGCTCGCCGTACCCGTGGCGGATGGACGATCCCCGTGTGGCGTTCCCGGTCTTCGAGAAGGCGCGCGACCTCGGCGTCAACCTGATCGGCGTACACAAGGGCGTTCCGCTCGGCCCCCAGCCGATCGAACACACGCAGACGTGGGACATGGACGGGGCCGCCGCCAACTTCCCCGACCTCAACTTCGTCATCTTCCACGTCGGCCTGCCGTTCCTCGACGAGACCTGCTGGCAGCTCATCCGCTACCCGAACCTGTACGCCTCGCTGGCTGCCACGGTCAACTTCCTGGTGCGGGCTCCCCGGATGTTCGCGGAGATCCTCGGAAAGCTGCTGTTCTGGTGCGGGGAAGACAAGATCATCTACGGCTCGGAGGCGCCCATCTTCCACCCGCAGTGGGCGCTGCGCGCGTTCATGGACTTCCAGATCCCCGAGGACCTGTGCGCCGGCTACGGCTACCCGCAGCTCACCGATGTGGCCAAGCGGAAGATCCTCGGCGAGAACCTGCTCCGCCTGCACGGCATGGACGTCGCCGACGCGAGGACGCGACTAGGGCGCACGCGCAACTGACGGGCCCGCCCCCCTTTTCGCGCCGATCTAGGGCGAATGCTGGCTAGTTGATCTCTAACCACCAGTATTCACCCTAGATCGACCGATGGTGAGGGCTAGATCGACCGGTTGTGGGGGGCGAGCTCGCGTCGGGTCATAATCGTCGCCTACCGCCTACCCCAGACCGATCGGAGCGACCCATGCCCCAGCCGAGCGCCGTGCCGGATCGCGCCCGTGTCGTGGTCATCGGCGGCGGGGTCATCGGCACCTCGGTGGCGTACCACCTGGCGAAGCTGGGATGCACGGACGTGGCGCTGCTGGAGCGCGACCGCTTGACCTCCGGCACGACCTGGCACGCGGCGGGCCTCATGGTCACGTTCGGCTCGCTCTCCGAGACCTCCACCGAGATGCGCAGGTACACGCGCGACCTGTACGCCGAGCTCGAGGCGGAGACCGGCCTGTCCACCGGCCTGAAGCAGGTCGGCTTCGTGCAGGTGACGACCGACCCGGACCGGCTCGAGGAGTACCGCCGGGTGGCGGCGTTCAACCGGCTCTGCGGCGTGGACGTGCACGAGATCTCCCCCGGCGACGTCAAGGAGCTGTGGCCGCTGGCGCGCACCGACGACATCCTCGCCGGCTTCTACGTCGCCGAGGACGGTCGCGCCAACCCGGTCGACGTGACGATGTCGCTGGCCAAGGGCGCTCGCATGCGGGGCGTACGCGTTCTGGAGGGTGTCCCGGTCACCGGGGTAATCACGGCCGGCGGGACCGTCACCGGCGTGCGGACCCCGTACGGCGACATCGAGGCGGAGTACGTCGTCAACTGCGCCGGCATGTGGGCGCGCCAGCTCGGCGAGCAGGCCGGCGTCAACATCCCGCTGCAGGCCGCCGAGCACTACTACCTGATCACCGAGCCGATCGAGGGCATGGACGGCTCGCTGCCCGTGCTCGAGGACCCGTCGTCGTACGGCTACTTCCGCGAGGAGGGCTCCGGGCTGATGATCGGCCTGTTCGAGGCCGTGTGCGCCCCGTGGCGGGTGGACGGGATCCCGGAGAACTTCTCGTTTGGGGAGCTCCCGCCCGACTGGGACCGGATGGCGCCCTATCTCGAGACGGCCATGGCGCGAGTGCCGGTGTCGCTGGACGCGGGCGTCCGGACGTTCTTCTGCGGACCGGAGAGCTTCACCCCGGATCTGCTGCCGATCGTCGGCGAGGCGCCGGAGCTGAGGAACTACTTCGTGGCGGCCGGACTTAACTCGATCGGCATCCTGACCGGCGGCGGGATCGGGCGGGCGCTCGCTCACTGGATCCTGGACGGTCGTGCCGACATCGACATCACCGGCATCAACATCGACCGCCTGCATGGATACCAGCGCAACCCGGAGTACCGCGCGGCGCGTACCGTCGAATCGCTCGGCATGGTCTACGCGTGCCACTACCCCGGCAAGCCCATGAAGACCGCCCGCGGCGCGAAGCTGTCCCCCATCCACCACAAGCTGGTCGAGCGCCGCGCCTACTTCAAGGATGTCAGCGGCTGGGAGGGCGCCGACTGGTACGCCCCGGAGGGGGTCGAACCGACGGTCGAGAGGCTGTCCTGGGGCCGGCAGAACTGGTTCCCGTACTGGGCGGCCGAGCACCACGCCACCCGTGAGGGCGTGATCCTCATGGACATGTCGTTCATGTCGAAGTTCCTCGTGCAGGGGCGGGACGCCGGGCGTGCGCTCGAATACATCTCGGCGAACCATGTCGACGGCGAGCCCGGCGTGATCACGTACACCCAGTGGCTCAACGACGGCGGCACGCTGGAGGCCGACCTCACCGTGACGAAGCTGGACGACGACCGGTTCTGGGTGGTCGCGTCGGACTCGGCCCATCGCCACGCGGAGACGTGGCTCCGCCGGCACATCGGGGACGCGCACGCGTTCGTCACCGACGTGACGTCGGGCTACGCCCAGATCAACATCCAGGGCCCGCGATCGCGGGAGCTCCTCGAATCGGTGACCTCCGCGGACGTGTCCAACGAGGCCTTCCCGTTCCGCACCGCGCGCGAGATCGACCTTGGGTACGCCCGGGTGCTGTGCATCCGCATCACCTACCTGGGCGAGCTGGGCTACGAGCTCTACATCCCTGCCGAACAGGCGGTACACGTGTACGACCGCCTTGTCGCCGCCGGCGAGGCCGTGGGCCTACGCCACGCCGGCCTCAAGGCGCTGTCGAGCCTGCGGATGGAGAAGGGGTACCGGGACTACGGCCACGACATCGACAACACCGACTCGGTGCTCGAGGCGGGCCTCGGGTTCGCGGTCGCGCTGGACAAGCCGGGCGGCTTCATAGGCCGGGACGCGGTGCTGGCCCGCAAGTCCGCGGGCCCGCTCACCCGGCGGCTGGTCCAGGTCCTGATCACCGACCCGGAGCCGCTGATGTTCCACGCCGAGGTGGTGCGCCGCAACGGCCGGCCGCTCGGCTACATCCGCGCCGCGTCGTACGGCTTCAGCCTTGGCGGCGCGGTCGGGCTCGCGATGATCGATGCGGGCGAGCCCATCGACCAGGCGTGGCTGGACGTCGGCGAGTGGACGGTCGAGATCGGCGCGGGGCGCCATCCGGCGAGGGTGTCCCTGCGGCCCATGTACGACCCGAAGAACGAGCGCATCAGGATGTAGCCCACGCTCGCCGCAACCTTGCAGAGGTTGGGGCATCCCGCCCACCCGGACACCCCAGCCCGTGCTGGGTTGCGATGATCAAGCTGGCGTAGGGTCTGCCTGCCGAGCCAGGATGACGGTGTGCCGGCCGACCACATGGCAACCCTCATCCTCATCGCCGTCCTCGTCGCGGCGTTCGCGCTCGCGATCAGGGTGATCGTCGTCGCCCGGCGTCGAGCCGACCTCGGCTACCGGCCGCTGGGCGAGGTCGTGGTGCGGTGCCGCGACGGCCACCTCTTCACGACGATCTGGGTCCCGCTCATGTCGTTCAAGGCGATTCGGCTTGGCTGGATCAGGCTTCAGTACTGTCCGGTCGGCGAACACTGGACATTCGTCACTCCGGTGCCAGACTCGAACCTGACCAATCGAGAACGGCGGGTCGCCGACAGGTACCACGACGGGCCGATCCCCTGATCAGCTGGCCTTCTGGTGGATCATCCAGTGGTGGCCGTACGGGTCGGCCAGCCGGCCGCCGCGGATGCCGTACTCCGTGTCATGGATCGGGAAGACCACGCTGCCGCCGTGCGCGAGCATCGCCTCGGCGACCGCGTCGGCCGACTCCACGACGATCGCGATGATGACCGGCGTGCCACCGAGCGTGCTGGGCGATGGATCGCCGTCGTCCTCATCCTTGATGGCGAGCCGCGCCGGGCCGACGGTGACCTCGGCGTGCACGATCTTGCCCCGCTCGTCGGTGTGCCGCTCGGTCTCCTGGGCGTCGAACGCGGCCACGTAGAAGGCGATCGCCCCGGCCGCGTCGGACACGACCAGACGGGGATTGAGCGCGGATATCTGGGCCATACCACCATGGTGCCGCGGTCCATCCCGGCCGTGCAGTCGCGCGCTGGTTACCTCCGGCGGAAGACGAGGTCGAAGCTCTTTCGGCCATCCTCGGCCGCGCGGGCCTCGTACTTGGTCACGGGCCGCGCCGCTGCCCGCGGTGCGAAGCCGTCATGGGCGTTGACCAGATCCGGGTCGGCGGTCATCGCCACCAGCATCGACGACGCGTAGTCGGGCCAGTCGGTCGCGCAGTGCAGCGTGCCACCGGGCGCCAGCCGCGAGGCGAGCAGGCGTACGTGCACCGACTGCATGAGCCGCCGCTTGTGGTGCCGCCCCTTCGGCCACGGATCGGGGAAGAACACGTGCACCGCGTCCAGGCTCGCCGGCGCGAGCTGGTGGCGTACCAGCTCCAGGGCGTCGCCGTGACCCACCCGCACGTTGGCCAGCTCGCGCTCCTCGATGAGCGCGAGCAGGTTGGCGACGCCCGGCGTGTGCACGTCGACGGCGAGGTAGTCGCGCACCGGATCGGCGGCTGCCATCCGCGCGGTCGTCTCCCCCATTCCGGAGCCGATCTCCAGCACGAGAGGCGCGAAGCGGCCGAAGACCGCGACCCGGTCGAGCGGGACGCGCGAGATCGGCACGCCGTACCGCGGCCACAGGCGGTCCAGCGCGTCCCGGTGGCGGGCGCCCTGCCTGCCCCGCCGCGGGTGGTATGTCCGGATCGGCGGGTGGGCGTCAAGGTCAACGTCGGTCACAGCGGAGCCAAGCGTACGCGGCCTCCGTTCCGCCCAACTCCGTCAGAGTTGGGGTACTGGCTCCCTGGCCTTCAGGTCCACCCACATCGTCTCGCCGGTCGGCGAGTGGCACCGGACACGGTCGCCCGGGCGCAGCCGCGGGTCGGCCGCGTACCGCCGGATCAGCTCGCCCTCGGCGGCCTCGTCGCCGTCGTCGGCGGCGAGCAGCAGTGCGGCCACGTCGTCCACCAGACCGACGTCCGGCAGCGGCACTCCGGCGGCCGGGTCGAGGTCGGCCAGCGAGCCACCCACGACCGGGTCGGTCATGGCGCCCCAGCCGTCCCAGAGCAGCAGCTCGTCCCGGCGCCGGTGGGCGAGCTCGATCAGCACCTCGTCGTAGACGAACCACTCGCCGCGGAACGGAAGCCCAGGATCCACGCCGTACGCGCCGGCGTCGACCTCGCCCCGCCGGAACGCCGCCCAGACCTGCGCCGCCGTCTCGAACGCTGACCCGCGCGGGACGTCGCACGCGTCGAACCCCCATCCGGCGGCGGGGTCGAGCTGGGCGTCCACCCAGACCCAGCGGTCACCGTCCCAGTGCTCGACGACGACGTGGTCATGGTGGAACGGCGGCGCGAAGTACGACGCGAACCCGACCCGGCTGCGCGCCGGCACGCCACGGTGGCGCAGCGCGGCGACGGTCAACAGCGTGAAGTCGCGGCAACAGCCGGCGACCCGCTCGGCGGCCGGTCGCGGGGCATCCAGCGGCACGCCGAAACGAGCCTGGTCGGTCGCCAGGATGCGCTCGACCCACCGGTTGTTGATCTCCGCGAGGCGGTCGTCAGTGAACTCAATGCCGGACGCCCGGTAGTGGACGATCACGTTGCGGATCACCGCGGTCAGCTCGCGGATGTCGGTGGGCAACGCCTCGAGCAGCGGGGCGTACGGACCGGGATCCGTGTACGCGGAGTGCCGGGCGTACTCCTCGTGCGGGCTCATCATGGGATCCTCTCGACGGCGGCTATGGGCTGGGCGACGTGCACGAACGGGTCGGTGCCAGCGATCTGGTCCCCGGGTGCGAAGTAGACCTCGCGGGGCGCGCCGAGGAACGGCCTGCCGGACCGGCGCACCCACCCCTCGACGGCGTCATAGGCCAGCATGATCTGCGGGTAGCCGCACTCGTCGCGGGTGAGCGTGCAGTACGCCTCCGTGTGCGCGGGCTCGATCCGGATGACGATCGGTCCCGCGGGCTCCACCACGCCGGTGAACGGCACGCAGACTTCGACCGGTGCTCGGTTGTCCGGCGTGACCAGCCCGTGGTAGATCCACCACTCCTCGCAGGTGGTGGCGGCGCTGCTCGCGGCGAGGTGGTCGCGCACGGTGCCGGCGCTGCCCATCATCGTCTCCACCAGGTCCTGCTGGTCGACTTCGCGGCGGATCGTGGCGATCTTCGTATCGGCGACGTCGCGGAGCCGGACGGCGTACCGCGCGGCCGCTGCCTCCGCCGTCCGGGTGAGCTGCGCGCGCAGGTACTCCAGCGTGCCCCGCTTATCCGCGATCGACGCCTCCTGTGCGGCCCACCATCGCTCGAGCCGAGCGACAGCCTCGGCGTCGTCGCCGGCGAGCACCTCGGCGACGGTTGCCAGCGGCATGTCCAGCCGCCGCAGGAGGCTGATCCGACGGGCACGCTCGACCTGTTCGACGGAGTAGAAGCGGTAGCCGCTCGCCGGGTCGACCTCGGCCGGCGGTAGCAGGCCCGACAGGTCGTACAGGCGCAGCGCCTTGTGGGAGAGCCCGGTTCGGCGCCCGAACTCGCTGATCGTCAGCCGGGGACGCCGGATGTCCTGCGCGGCGTGCGGTTCGCTCACGGCCACAAGTCTTCACCCTGCCCCAAGGGCCGAGTAAAGTCCGCGTCCGCGTCAGACCGTTCCCACGCTGATCGCCGCCACGGCCGCGAGCTTGTGCTCCTTGCGCCACGGCGGACCGGCCGCGCGGCCGAGGGCGCCGACCGCCTCGGCCAGGTCGCCGACCAGCCGCGACTCGGCCAGCCGCCGGCGGAGTCCCACCCCGCGCAGCCCCAGGTCGGCGGCCGCGTCGAGCAGCGCGTCCCGGTAGAGCTGTCCCTCGGCGGCGTGCATCAGCGTGTGCGCGGCCAGGATCGCGGCGAGCGAGTCCGGCACCGGGTGGTCGCCGACCACGACGCCCACGGCGTCCACGGATCCGATCTCGCCGACCAGCTCGGTCAGTCGGCGCGTGGTGACCTCGGCGACGGCGTCGACGGCACGGCGTACCAACGTCTCGGCCTGTGCCAGCGGCAGGCCGGCGGCCGCGTGGTACGCCTGGTTCGGTGCCCGCCCCTCGGTCAGGTCGAGCGCCCACCGTCCGATCAGGACCGGGCTGCCGCCGCCGTCGTCGATCGCCACGCCGACCGCCGACCCGGTTCGACTGCACACCCCGAGTACCCGCACGGCACCACTTCACCACGCCGCGGCTCGCGTGTCTTGGTCAGTCCGGCATCGGCAGCTGCAGGTAGCGGAGGCCGGTGAGGTCCAGCCAGGCCCGGCCGGGACCACGGACCACCCGCAGCACCACGTCCTCGCAGTTCAGGCACCGCGCCACGAGGCCGGGCGCGCGGTTGTAGACCCGCGCCTCGCCCAGCATCGCGACCGTGCCGCAACTCACGCATGCGCCCTGCGCCATGGTCACGTCCATCGTGAAGATCTCACCCAGCGTGCCCGCCAGGTCGTTGCCGTCGACCCAGGTGTCGGTCATCTCAGCCTCCGGTGGGTCCGAAGCGTTCGGTCTTGATGCGCTCGGGCGCGTGCCCGGCGTCCACGAGGTGGTTGGCGACCGTCTCCACGAACGCGGTCGGACCGCACACGTAACAGGTCGGCCCGAACTCCACCGGCCAGCCCGACTCCGCTAGCAGCGCGGCGTCCAGCCGACCCGGCGGCCGCGGTGACTCCGGCGGGCGTTCCCGGGTGTACGCGACGGTCACGTCCAGCCCGTGGTCGTCGCGGTGGCGCTGGCGCAGCTCGTCGCCGTAGATGAGGGTCTCCGGCGTACGCGTGGAGTAGATCAGGCGGAACGGCGCCCGGCTGCCCGCGGCGGCCCGGGCCCGGACCATCGACATCAACGGCACGATGCCGGACCCGCCGGCGGCGAGCAGCACCGGCTCGCGGTCGGTGGGGTCCCAGGTGAAGTAGCCGCCGACGGGGCCGCGCAGCTCACACTGGTCGCCCGACTCGGCCACGTCGACCAGGTACGGGGACACCTCGCCGTCGTCCACCCGTTGCACGGTCAGCTCCAGCCGCCCGTTCGCTGGCGCGGACGCGATCGAGTAACTGCGCTGGGTGGAGTAGCCGTCCGGCGCCGTCAGTCGCACGTCGACGTGCTGGCCGGCCCGGTGCCCGGGCCAGTCGGGCACGTCCAACCTGAGGGAGCGCGCGGTCGGGCTCTCCCGCGAGGCGTCGGCGACGGTCGCGACCCGCCAGGTCAGTCGCCCCAGTACCGCTGCTCGCGCCATGGGTCTCCGTAGTTGTGGTAGCCGAGGCTCTCCCAGAACCCCATCTGATCGTCCAGCCGCAACTGGATGCCGCGCACCCATTTCGCGCTCTTCCAGAAGTACAGGTGCGGTACGAGCAGTCGCGCCGGGCCGCCGTGCTCGGGCTCGAGCTCGTCGCCGTCGTACCGGTACGCCACCCAGGACCTGCCGTCGATCAGGTCCTCGAGCGGCAGGTTCGTGGTGTACCCGCCATACGACTGGGCGAGCGCGAAGTCCGCCGCGGTGTCCACGTCGGCCAGCAATGTGTCCAGCGACACGCCCTCCCAGGTCGTGCCGAACTTGGACCACTTGGTCACGCAGTGGATGTCGACGGTGACGGTCTCCGCGGGCAGCGCACGCAGCTCGGACCAGTTCCACCGGCGCCGCTGGCCCGTCTCGGTCGTGATCACGAACTCCCACTGGTCGAGGTCGACGCGCGGGGTCGGCCCGGCGGAGAGGACCGGGAAGTCCTCGGTCAGGTACTGGCCCGGCGGCAGCTGGACATCGCGCCTGCCCCGCCCGGTGAAGCCTCGCGAGATCACTCCCACGTCCTCGCCTCCTCCGTCCGCTCGTTCCGCCCAGTCAACACCTTCGGGCCGTGCAGCAGGCCAGCTTCACCGATCCCGACTAGGATCTCGGTCCGTGACAGGCGATCCGGGTCTGAGCGTCGCGCCGTGTTCGATCCGGGTCGACGACGACGTGCTCGCCGATCTGCGGGCCCGCATCCGCAACACCCGCTGGCCGGACCCGGCGCCCGGCCCGGCGTGGTCGCAGGGCACGGACCTGGACTACCTGCGCGCACTGCTCGATTACTGGGCGGAGGGGTACGACTGGCGCGCGGCGGAGCGCCGGCTCAACGCGTACCCCCAGTTCATGGCCGACATCGGCGACGCCCGCGTCCACTTCGTCCACCAGCGTGCCGCCGGCGGCGGCGGCGTGCCGCTGATTCTCACGCACGGCTGGCCCAGCACGTACGCCGAGCTGCTGCCGCTGGTGCCGCTGTTGACCGACCCGGCGGCACACGGCATCGACGGTCCCGCCTTCGACATGGTCGTACCGTCCCTGCCGGGGTACGGCTTCTCGCCGCGGCCGGCACACACCGGCGTGAACTATCGGTACGTCGCGGCGCTGTGGCACCGACTGATGCGTGGCCTCGGGTACGAACGGTACGGTGCGGTCGGCGGCGACTTCGGCGCGGGAGTCACAACCTACATGGCGCTGGACGACCCGGCGCCAATGCTCGGCATCTACCTCTACACACCAGAGATCGACCCATACTTCGGGCCGGATTCGCCGCCCTTGACCGAGGCCGAGCTGACCTTCCTCCAGCAGAAGCGCCGCTGGACGGACACCGAACGCGGCTACGGCCAGATCCAATCGACGAAGCCGCAGACCGTCGGGTACGGGCTCAACGACTCACCGGCGGGGCTTGCCGCGTGGGTGCTGGAGAAGTGGCGGTCGTGGGCGGACACCGGCGGCGACCTCGACCGGCGGTTCTCCCGCGATGACCTGCTGACCACCGTGACGATCTACTGGGTGTCGGGCAGCATCACATCGTCCATGCGCGACTATTTCGACAACCGCTGGCACGGCGAGCCGATCGGACCGAGCGACCGCGTGCGGGTGCCGACGGGCGTCGCCGCGTTCGCGAACCACTTCGTCGATGAGGGAAATCCGCCGCGGGAGTGGTTCGAGCGCCTGTACGACGTACGCCGGTGGTCGCCGATGCCGCGCGGCGGGCACTTCGGGCCGGCCGAGGAACCCGACCTGCTCGCCCGCGACATCGCCGCCTTCTTCGCCGCGCCCAGCTGACCGGCTCAGCCGGCGAGCGGCGGTGGGGTCGCGGCCGGCGAGCTCAGCTTCGGCAGCGGCGAGGTACGCGACGGCCGCGGCGACGGACTGGGTTTCCCGCAGTCCGATGGGCGGCACGACGGAGTGACCGTCGGCGGGGGCAGGCTGGGCTTCGGCCGCGTGGACGCGGGCGCGGATGTCGCCGGACTGGGCCGCGAGCCCGGCGAGGGCGTCTGGTCCGCGAACTTCGGGTCCGCGAACCGGAACTTGTCCTTGTCCAGCTTCATGGCCGCCGTGGCGTCCACCATGAACTGTCGCCAGATCGGCCCGGCGTGGCTCGCTCCGAAGATCTCCCCGCCGCCGCCCCGCGCGGTCAGCGGCGCGCCGTCGGTCGTGCCGAGCCAGACCGCTGCGGCGAGGGCGCCGGTGTAGCCGACCATCCAGGCGTGCGCGTTCTGGGTCACGCTGCGTCCGTGCTGCCACGTGCCGGTCTTGCCGGCTGAGTCCCAGCCGTTGTCGAGCCGGGCCGCGGGCACCTTGCGCAGCGTCCAGTCCAGCTCGTTGATCTGCTCGCGGCTCAGCCCGATGTCGTGGCGAACCAGCCGCTCCTCGTACACCTCCTTGTCGTTCTTGCTGACCGACCGGACGAAGTGCGCGTCGGCCCGCCGGCCGGCCGCGGCGAACGTCGCCATCCCGTTCGCGTGGTCCAGCACCGTGATGCCGTACTGTCCGATGCCGACCTCGGTCGAGAAGTTGCCGACCACGTCGGCGCCGGACTTGCCGCGCAGGTCGATCCGGCCCGACCTCGGTGCCCACATCGAGTCGACGCCCGCCTTGATCGCCGTGTCGATCACGTTGGCGGGACCGAGCTTCTCGGTGAGCGCGAAGAACGTCACGTTCAGCGAGGCGACCGTCGCCTCCCAGAGCATGCAGTCTGGCTGGCACGGTGCGCTGCTGGCGTTGCGGATCGGGCCAGCAGTCGAGTTGCGGGTTCGCCCGCTGGCGGGGAACTCCTTCGTGGCTGGCGAGTCCCACCGCGACTTCAACGACACGCCCTGGTGCAGCGCCTCCGCGAGGTCGTACACCTTGAACGACGAGCCCGGCGGATGCTGTCCGAAGCCGGTCGGCTGACCGTCGGCACCGTAGTACCACCCCGCGTAGTCGGCACCCGCCCCGTTGTTGCCGCCGTAGTACGCGAGCACGCGGCCCGTGCCGGGCTCGACCGCCACGAGCGCCGCCTGCCAGTTCTTCGGCTGGTCGCGCACCGCGTCGGGCGCGGTGTTCCGGCGGATGTCGGCCGCCGCCTCGGCCGCGTCCTGTGCGCGTTTGTCGACCGTGGTGACGATGCGGAAGCCGCCGTTCTCGACGTACTCCGCGGCCTTGTCCTGGAACGGGTCCACCTGCCGAAGCTCGCTCAGCACGTGGTCGACGACCAGGCCGGTCGGGCGGTCGAGCCCGGACTGGTGTGCCCGCTCGTCGTACCGACGGACGTTCCGCGGAAACGTCAGTGCCGCCGCCTCGTCCGGGCGCAGGTAGCGGAGGCCGACCATGCCGGCCTTCACATACTCCCAGCGGGATCGCGCGTTCTCCGCCGCGATGGCACCGCGGGTCGGGTCGTACCCGGGCCGGCCCTCGGGGTCGTCCGGGTCGGCTTCGGGCTGCTTGACCATCGCGGCGAGCAGCATCGCCTCGGAGACCGTGAGCTGCCGGTCCGCTGACGCGTTGCGGTTGGCCGTCTTGCCGAAGAACTCCGCGGCGGCGGCCTCGATGCCGTACGTGCCGCGTCCAAAGGGGACGGTGTTCAGGTAGAACTCGAGGATCTGTTTCTTGTCGTACTTATCGTCGAGCTTCCACGCCATGACCGCCTCGCGCAGCTTCCGGGAGTACGTCACCCCCTTGAGGTCGGCTGCGATCCGCGCGTACTGCTGCGTGATGGTCGACGCGCCCTGGGTCTTGCCGCCCGTCAGGTTGTTCCACGCGGCCCGCAGCACGCTACCGAAGTCGACGCCCTTGTTTGTCCAGAAGGTTCGGTCCTCGGCGGCGATGATGCTCTGCCGGACCGCGTCGTTCATCTCGTCGTACCGCAGGATGGTCCGGTTCTGGGTGCCGAGCCTCGCCATCGGCGTCTTTCCATCGGCGAAGTACACCGTGGTCGCCTCCGGCAGTTCCAGCTGCGTCGGCGTCGGCACGCTGTCGATGTACGTGACGACCACCGCCAGGCCGAGGCCGACGAGCACGAACAGGACGGCGCCGGCGGCGATGATCCGGTTTCGGCGGCGTGTGTCCTGTTCCGTCCGGGCCGCAGCCGCTGGCCGGGGCGGCGACTGCGGCGTCTGGGGCCGCTGCGACTGCGGCGGCTGGGGCCGCTGCGGCTGTTGCGACGGTTGCGGCCTTTGGGGCCAGTGGGGCGGCTGCGGCACCTGCGGCGGCTGCACCACACTCCCGTTCCCATCGTCCGCGCGGGGGAAACGCTTGCTGGGCCGGGGCGGTGGGTCGGCGGGTGCCGATCGTCAGCCACGCGCCCCTCCGAACCCAATCAACGCGGCCAGCCCCAGCGCGCTGCGCGGGGCGTACGGTGCCCGCCACAGTCCGCCGTGCGCCGCGGCGTACGCCTCGTCCCGCCACACGTGGCCCTGCGTCGGCACCGGATTGCGCAGATCGTGCACGAGCAGCGCGGCCATGAGCGTGTTGCTGGTGGCCGGTTCGAAGACCTCCACGCCGAACACGTGGGCGCCGGCGTACGCGGCGGCGAGCGCCCGGTTCTTGATGACCGACCGGGTCCTGGTCGGTGGTGCGACGTTGAGGCTGACGAGCGCACCCTGGGCCCGGGCGTGCGCGGCCCGCCACCGCTGCAGCCGCTTGGCCAGCGCGTAGTTCGGACCTTGCTGCGCGACGAGGCTGTCGCAGATCCCGGGATCGGCGCCCGGCGCGTAGTTGCGGCGCAGCAACCGGCCCGCCGAGACCACCCGCAGCGGCCGACGCAGGGTCCGCACGAGCGACGACCGGTGGTACGCCGCCTCCGCGTGCGCCACGGCCTCGGCGGGGACCGCGAACACGTCCGTCGGCGTGGCCAGGAACGCCAGCGCCACATCGTCGCGGTGCCGGCGCAGCTCCTCGGCGAGCGCGTCGACCGCGACACAGACCCGCACGTTGGTCGCGCCGTCGGCGTACACGTAGTTGCCCAGCACCGGCCGGCCGTCGACGCCGCGTAACCAGGCCGCGACGCCGGGCAGCCCGTGCAGAAGGTCCGTCCCGGCGTGCTCGGCGAGATCGTCGGTGACACCGAGCCCGGCCCGCTCCACGGGCACCGGCACGTGCAGTCGGCCGCCGTGGCGCCGGGCGGTCTCGAGCAGCCGGTGCCAGATCGGCGGCCGCGGCAGGTCGACCGCGACGACGTCGCCGCCCCAGCGCAGGACGGACCGCACCGGGCCCATCTCGGCGCCCGCGCCCAGCGCCACGACCCGCAGGTCGGAGAGGTCGAGCCAGTCGGGGTTGGCCGCGACGAGCCGGACCGCCTCGGCGCACGAGGGTTCCATGACGCCGGCGCTCACCCATGCGTCGATCTGGCGTTTCAGGGCGTCGCCGCGCAGCCGGTCACCGCGGTACGGCAGGGAGAACTCGCGGTCCACCGGTCCGGTCCCCGTGACGGTCACCGTGGCCAGCCGACCCGCGCCGGCGTCGGCGGCGAACACCTCGCGAAGACCGATCTCGCCGCCGTCGGCGTGCCGGAAACGCATCCGGTCGTGCAACGACGCCAGGCCGTCGGCGGCGATGCGGCCGGCGGCGTCCGCCGAGATCAGCCCGGCCTCGACGAGGCGCCGGAAATGCGCCAGGTACTCCCGCCGCCAGTTGGTCTCCTGCTCGGCCGAGCGCGCTCCCACGGGGTCGACGGCGCGCAACGCGTCGGCCACCACGCCCCGCCCGAGCGACGACGTGACGCCGGTGCCGGCCGCGACCGACGGGAAGACGACACCCGACGGCTCGACCACGGCTACCCCTTTCTGTCGCACCGGCGTGTCATCCTAGGCACAAGCGTCCTCGTGGGTCACCGTCGTCGACGGCAACCCACGACGGTGCGAAGGGCGGAGGGCGCCATGGCACCCACTTCATCGTCGAGCCGCTCTTCCCGCCGGCGCCCGCGCATCGGCGTCGCGCTTGGTGGGGGCGGCGTTCTCGGCGCGGCCTGGATCGCCGGTGCCCTCGTGTCCCTGCAGCAGCGGCTCGATCGTCCCCTCCACGAGGTCGACATCGTCGTCGGCACGAGCGCGGGCAGCGTGATCGCGGCCGCGCTGCGCTGCGGCGTCGGGGTCGACGAGATCGTGGCGCACCAGCGCGGCAGTGCGATGGTCGCGCTCCCGGCGCTCGGTGAGATCGACCGCGAGTCCGGCACCCGCCCGCCGCTGCCACGGTTGCGGCTGGGCTCGACCCGGCTGCTGGCCAGCGCGGCGCGCGCTCCCCATCGCGTCCATCCGTGGGTCGCCGCGAGCGCGTTGATCCCGCAGGGCCGCGCACGGCACCGATCGCTGACCGGGCTCGTCCACGTCCTGCTCGCCACCTCGGACGGTCGAGTACGCCCGACCGAGCTGGCCTGGCCCGCGCGGCCGACGTGGGTCATCGCCGTGGACTACGAGGCGGGCCGCCGCGTCGCGTTCGGTCGCCCGGGCGCCCCGGAGGCGTCGCTGCCCGACGCGGTCGTCGCCTCCTGCTCCATCCCCGGTTGGCACGAACCCAAGGTGATTGGCGAGCGCCGCTACGTCGACGGCGGTCTGCGTTCGAACACGTCGGTCGACCTGCTCTCCCGCGTCCCGCTCGACGAGGTGTACGTGCTCGCCCCGATGGCGAGCCTCGAGACCGACCGGCCGCGTAACCCGGCGCTGCGGGCGGAGCGGTTCGTGCGGCAGCTCATCGCGAACGGGCTGGCTCGCGAGGTGCGCAAGGTCGAGGCCGCGGGAGTGACGGTCCGCGCGCTCATGCCCGGGCCGGAGGACCTGGCCGCGATGGGCATGAACATGATGGACCCCGCGCGTCGCGCGCAGGTGCTCGAGACGTCGCTGCGCACGTCGCCCGGCCGGTGGACCGCACTCGACGGCCACGCCGCAGCGGCCTGACCGGTTGCTAGCGGCTGCGCAGCACGAACACCCCCCAGCCGAGGTAGCGCCGACCGTACGCGAGATGCGACCGCCGGGCACGGTCGAGGTACTCGCGCATCGCCGGCGCCTCCGGATCGTCCGGGTGGTCGTCGAGCCATCGGTTTGACCGTCCACCACTGGGCGGCGACGTAGCGGTCCCATCCGTGCCCGTCCCCGAGCACCATCTCCACCAGCTCCGCTCCGGCGGCCTCGACGCGGTCGAGCGTGCCGAGCAGCGAGGTGAACCCGTCCCGGCCGACAGCCAACGCGTCGTACGCCTCGGCGGGCGGCTTCTGCTGTCGAAGACCCACGGGGCGATCCTGCGGCATGGCGGCCGACCCGGCGACGGGTTTACGGCGGGCCACTAGGCTGGCAGCGACCGGTTCGAGTGGGAGGCAGCCATGGACACCGCCGCGCGCGCCGCGGCCAAGGTGACGAGCCGCGACCATGTGTACGTCGGAGGGGAGTGGGTCGCGCCGCTGGGCGACGACGCGATCCCGGTCGAGGACCCGACGACCGAGGAAGTCTTCGCGCGCGTGCCGGCCGGTACGCCGGGCGACGTCGACCGCGCCGTCGTCGCCGCGCGAGCCGCGTTCGGCCCGTGGTCGCAAGCGGAACCAGCCGAACGCGCCGCCCATCTCGACCGCCTGCACGCCGCTCTCGCCGCGCGCGCCGACGAGATCGCCACTACGGTCGCGCTGGAGGTCGGTACGCCGATGCGCATCGCGACCCGGGTGCAGGCCGGGCTGCCGTTCACGGTCCTGAAAGGCTACGTCGAGCTCGCCGGGCGGCCGCCCGAGGAAGAGACCATCGGCAACTCCCGGGTGGTGCACGAGCCCTGCGGCGTCGTCGGCGCGATCACGCCCTGGAACTACCCGCTGCACCAGATCGTGGCCAAGGTCGGCGCTGCGCTGGCCGCCGGCTGCACCGCCGTCGTCAAGCCGGCCGAGCTGGCGCCGCTCGTGGCGTACCTCCTCTTCGACGCCGTCGACGAGGCCGGCCTGCCGCCGGGTGTGCTGAACCTCGTGCCCGGCAGGGGTCCGGACGCGGGCGCGGCGCTCGCCGCGCACCCGGACGTCGACGTGGTCTCGTTCACCGGCTCCACGGCGACCGGGGCGCGGATCTCACGCCTGGCCGCGGACCGCATCGCGCGGGTCGCGCTCGAGCTGGGCGGCAAGTCCGCGAACGTGATCCTGCCGGATGCCGACCTGGCCAAGGCGGTCAAGGTGGGCGTGGCGAACGCGTTCCTGAATTCCGGTCAGACGTGCACCGCGTGGACGCGCATGCTGGTGCACCGTGACCGCCTGGCCGACGCAGTGGACCTGGCCGCGGCGGCGGCCGCCGGCTACCCGCTGGGCGACCCGTTCGACGAGGCGACGCGCCTGGGTCCGGTGATCTCGGCGGCGCAACGCGAGCGTGTGCGTGGCCACGTCGCCCGAGGGATCGCGGAGGGCGCCCGCGTGGTCGCCGGTGGGCCGGACGCGCAGGTACCCGACCACGGTTACTTCGTGGCCCCGACGGTGCTCGCCGACGTACGCCCGGAGAGCACCGTCGCCCAGGAGGAGATCTTCGGGCCGGTGCTCGCGGTCATCCCGTTCCACGACGATGACGACGCCGTGGCGATAGCCAACAACTCCCGCTACGGGTTGGCCGGGGCGGTCTGGTCCGCGGACGAGGAGCGGGCGATCGCCGTCGCCCGGCGGATGCGCACGGGCGCGGTCGACATCAACGGCGCGGCGTTCAACCCGCTCGCGCCGTTCGGCGGCTACCGACAGTCGGGCTTCGGTCGCGAGCTGGGCCCGTACGGGCTGGACGAGTTTCGCCAGACGAAGGCGATACAGCGGTGAGGGCGCTCCTCGCGCGGGGCGCGGGGATCGCGCCGGTCATCGACGATGTCCGGCTGCCCGATCCGGGCCCGGCCGAGGTCCGGATCCGCATCCGCGCCGCCGGCGTGTGCCACTCCGACCTCTCGATGATCAATGGCACGCTGGCGCCGCCGTTCCCGCTCGTGCTCGGCCACGAGGCTGCCGGTGTGGTCATCGAGGCCGGCGCCGGAGCCCGCGTGTCGGTGGGCGACCCGGTCGTGCTGAACTGGGCGCCGCCGTGCCGGCGATGCTGGTTCTGCTCGCACGGGGAGCCGTGGCTCTGCGAGACGGGCGGCCGGCCGGCCACCGCCCGCGGCTGGACGGCCGACGGCACGACGATGCATGTCACGCTCGGGCTTGGGGCGCTCGCCGACGAGGTCGTCGTCGGCGACCACGCGGCGATCCCGGTCCCGGCGGAGCTGCCCTTCGACGTCGCGGCGCTGCTGGGTTGCGCCGCGCTCACCGGAATCGGGGCCGTGCGGCGCACCGCCCGGGTCCGACCCGGAGACTCGATCGTGGTGCTCGGTCTGGGCGGGGTCGGGCTGTCCGCCGTCATCGGGGCGCGGGCGGCCGGGGCCGACCCGGTCATCGCGGTCGATGTGTCCGAGGCGAAGCGGCCGCTCGCCCTCGCCGCGGGCGCCACACATATGCTCGTCTCGGACGACGGGCTGACGGGAGAGGTGCGCTCGCTGACCGGTGGCCGCGGCGTGGACCATGCGCTGGAGTGCGTCGGCCGGGCCGACACGATCCGGCTGGCCTGGCGCTGCGCCCGGCGGGGTGGCCAGGTGATCGTCGTCGGGATGGGCGCCAAGGACGACCTGGTCGGCCTCGGCGCGCTCGACATCTTCCACTCCGCGCGGACGCTCCGGTCGTCCGTGTACGGCTCGTCAGATCCGGACGTGGAGGTACCCGCGCTCGCGGCCGAGGTCCTGGCCGGTTCGCTCGACGTCACTCCGCTGATCACCGACCGCATCACGCTCGACGACGCGCCCGGCGCGTTCGAGCGCATGGCCCGCGGCGAGGGCGCACGGTCCGTGGTGCTCTTCGACTAGCCCCCGCTGCCCGTCAGCGTGACCCCGCCGTCGAGGACGATCGTCTGCCCGGTCAGCCAGGCCGCGTCGTCCGACGCCAGGAACGCGACCGCCCCGGCGACGTCTTCCGGTACGCCGAGCCGCTTGAGCGGGTACGCCTCCGCGACCTGTTCCTCGCGCCCCTCGTACAGCGGCCCCGCGAACCGCGTCTTCACGATGCCGGGCGCGACCGCGTTGACTCGGACCGACGGGCCGAGCTCGACCGCGAGGCAGGCGGTCAGGTGGCTCAGCGCCGCCTTGCTCACGCCGTAGAACGAGATGCCGGGCGCCGGTCGCACGGCGCCGACCGACGACACGTTGACGATGGCGCCGCCCCGGTCGACGAGGCCCGTCCGGCACACCTCCTGGACCCAGCCGAGCGCGCCGAGCAGGTTGACATCGAGGATCTTCCGGGCCGCGCCGAGGTCAAGGTCGATCAGCGGACCGAACACCGGGTTGATGCCGGTGTTGTTGACCAGCACGTCGACCGGGCCGAACGCGTCGGTCACCACGCGGACCGCGTCGGCGCGGTGTTCCGGATCGTCGGTCTTGCCCGCGACCCAGATGGCGCGCGGCAGTTCGTGGGCGGCGTTCAACTCGGCGACGGCGTCGGCGAGGGCATCGGCGTGCCGCGCGGTAACGCACACCCGGGCGCCCTCGGCCACCAGCCGCCGCGCCACGGCCAGCCCGATGCCGCGGCTCGCGCCGGTCACGATCGCCACCCGGCCGGTCAACCGCATCTCGTCGCCTCCCAGCGGCGCGCCCGTGCGCGCGAATCGGGACAGTATCGAGGGCCGCCGGTGGCGTCAATGCACCGCTCAGTTGCGCCGGTAGAGCGCCGCGCGCAACTACACGGAAGGGGGGGCCCTCCCGCGCTTTCGAGGGCCCCTCGTCCGTGTAGTTGGGATGACCTTGGGCCGGCAGAGCGCCTTGGTTGCGCGCTAACCCGCACCCGGCAGCACGGCCTGCGCGGCCGCGCGACGGGTCTGCTCGGGCACCCAGGCTGCGTTCACGATCAGCGTCTGCGCCTGGCGCGGTGAGAAACCGAAGGCGCGTTCGCTGCCGCACGGGCCGTCGGACTCGCCGGGGCGCTTGACCCAGAGCAGCGCGGCGACGCGTTCCAACCCGGGATTCGTGGTCGGCCGCTCGCCCAGACCCTGCACGCACGGGTTGCACCACTGGTCGTCCGCCGGGGCGGGCAGGCCGTTGCGCGACGTGTCGATGACGAACTCGCGGTCTCCGAGGCGGTGGGACAGCTCCAGGCCGTACCGGTGGCTGTCGCCCGTGCTCTGCCGGTTGGAGACGTTGACCGTGAAGCCTTCGGCACGTGCGATGCCGGCCGCCCGGAGCCGGTCGGCCATCTCGTCCGTGCCGCGCCAGCGGGAGTGTCCGGCATCCAGGTAGACGTGGTGCCCGGCGCCCGCCAGGCGACGCACCGTTCGCGCCAGCAGGTCGGCCCGGTCGTCGTCGAAGCAGTCTGAGGCGACGGCGTCGGGCTCGAGGATGACCACCGCGGAGGTCCCGGCCAACGTGTCGATCATTCGGCCGATCCATTCGTCATACGCGGCCGCGTCTGCGGCACCCTCGCCGGCGCAATCACGGTTCGGAACGTAGTAGGCGACCAGCACCAGCAGCGCCCGCTGCCGTCGAGCCTCACGGATGAGCGGGGGCAGGTCGGCCAGCGCCTCGGGCCCGGTCAGCCAGTGTGCCTACGGGGTGGAGCTGATGGGGTCGAGCCAGGGCGCGCCGCGCTCGGCCTGCCACTCCGCGGCGAGGCTGTCCCGGTCACGAAGAAGCGTGACGCCGCGGAAAGGGTGTCGCAGTGGCGCGAAGGAGTCGGGGCGTGGTGCCCCACATCCACCGTTGACCACCGCGAGCACCCCCGCCACGAGCACGGACGCGAGGGCCCGCTGCACCTCACCGGTACGTGTCAGGCGGCTCCACGTCGGTACGCTCCTCCACGGTGTAGCCAGCGGGCCGGTCGACGTAGTCCGACGACCGCCGGGTGACGACCGCGCGTCGACGCGGGCCCCACACGATCGCGGTGAGGACCAGGCCCAGCACGCCCGCGGCCATGAGGATCCAGCCCACCACGTCGAGGTCCAGGCCGCCGATCGAGACATTCAGGGCGAATGTCAGGATCGCGCCGACCGCGATCAGGAAGATGCTGGCGCCAATGCCCACGACGGGCCTCCTTCCGGGGGAACGGTTACCGCCCATTGACGTACCCGCAATCGTCCATGCCCAACCAGACCACGGTCATCGGCGTGTGGACAGCGCGGTCAGCACCGAGTCAAGGTACGCGTCCAGCGCGGGGCCGCGCGGCGGCAGCGTGTCGCGCATCCGGACGACGAGTTGCACATGTCCCAGGTAGGCCGAGTAGGCCAGTACGCCGCGCCGCGCAGCGTCGTCGGGCGGGAACCCGAGTGCCGCGAACAGCGAGGTCACGTAGCCGATGCGGCGAGCCACCGCGTGTCGCATGGTCGGCGCGACGAGTGGGTGGTCCGCGACTGCGAGAAGGTTCACCTCGATCGGCGCCATCGGCGATGCGGTCACCTCTACGAACAGCGCCCGGAGGCGGGCGGCAGGATCCGGCTCGGCCTCGACGGCCCGGATGATGCCCTCGGTGTGCGTCTCGTCCCAGAGCACGAGCGCCGCCGTTACGAGCGCGTCCCGGTTCGCGAAATGCCAGTAGAAGCTGCCCTTGGTCGCGCCGAGCCGGGCCGCCAGCGGCTCTACCGCCACTCCAGCGAGGCCCTGCTCGCCGATCGCGTCAAGTGCCACCCGGGCCCAGTCCGCCGCCGTCAGTCGCCGCTTGCGTTCCATGACACCATACGGTAGCGTATGGAAGCGACCGTACGCTCCCGTATGGAGGCCCAGATGTCCGAGTACGACGTCATCGTGGTCGGCACGCGGGTGGCCGGCGCCGCCACCGCGATGCTCCTGGCGCGGCGCGGCCTGCGGGTGCTCGCCGTGGACCGGGCGAGCTTTCCCAGCGACACGCTCTCGACCCACCAGCTCCAGGTGCCCGGGGTTGCTCGGCTGCGCCGGTGGGGGTTGCTCGACCGCCTGGTAGCCCAGGGGACGCCGGCCACCCGACGGGTCCGGTTCGACGCCGGTGGCGTCACCCTTGAGGGCACGTATCCGGCGTACGACGGGGTCGACGCGCTCTACAGCCCACGCCGCACGGTGCTCGACGCGCTGCTGGTCGACGCGGCGCGCGAGGCCGGCGTCGAGGTGCGCGAGCGGTACGCGGTCGAGGAGCTGCTCGGGGACGATCACCGGGTGACGGGCATCCGAGGTGCGCGTCGCGGCGCCAGCGGCGGCCGGGCCACTGACACCGCCCGGCTGGTCGTGGGGGCCGACGGGAAGCGGTCGCTGGTGGCGCGGACGGTCGGTGCCCGGGCGTACCGGAGCCAGCCGGCGCGGACGTTCGCGGTCTACGGGTACTGGTCGGGTCTGGAAGACCAGGGCGGCGAACTCTACCAACGGCCCGGCCTGGCCGTGCCGGCCTTCCCCACCAACGACGGCCTGACGATGATCTGCGTGCTCGCGCCGCTCGACGAGCTGACCCGGTTCCGGCGGGATCCGCACGGTCGCGTTCTCGAGGCTCTCGACGCCTGCGGCGACCTCGGCGAACGGGCACGCGACGGGGTCCTGGTCGAGCGACTGCGGTTCGCGCCCGATCTGCCGCAGGAGTTTCGGGTCCCGCACGGACCGGGCTGGGCCCTCGTCGGAGACGCCGGCCTCGTGCTCGACCCGATATCGGCCATGGGCATCTCGCACGCCTTCCGCGACGCCGAGATGCTCACGGATGCGGTCGCCGACGCGCATCGGGACGGCCGCCCGCTCCATTCCGGGCCGGCCGCGTATCACCGGCGCCGCGATTCTCAGTCGCGGTCGATGTTCGACTTCACCGCCCGACTGACCGCCGACCTTGCCCGGCGCCGGCCGCTGCCCATCGGTCAGCGCGCGCTGCTGAGGTCGCTCGTGGATCGTCCACAAGAGATCTCGCGGTTCCTGGGCGTCCTGGCGGGCGTGGAGTCGCCGGACCGCTACCGTTCGGCACGCAACGTCGCCCGGCTGCTGCTCGGCCGTGCGATGCGGACGCTCGGCGCCGCCGTGGCCGGCCCAGAGCTAGCGAGCGGTTCGCGGTTTGCCCGCGGCGCGGCTGCTCGCGATGCGCTCCGCGAGCCACACGAACAACACGGCGAGCACGATCTGGATGAGGTGTCGGGTCCAGTCGATGCCCTTCGTGTCGCCGACACCGAGCCAGTCGGCGATGACCCCGCCGAGGGTCGCCGCGACAATGCCGACGAGAACCGTCACGAGTGCCGAGATGTTCTGCCGGCCCGGTAGGAGAAGACGGGCCAGATAACCGACGATCGCGCCACCGATGATGCCCCAGAGGATCGTGCCGATCACGGCGTGCCTCCCGTCTGCTGGAACGCCTTGCCGAATACCTCCTGCAGCGCGGCGGCGTCGAGCGGGGACTGCAGCAGCTGCCGCGCCTGCGGGTTGTTCGCCAGCTCCATGATCTTGTTGAGATCCATGGTCGCTCCCCCTGCGATCGGGGCAAACTGCCTGGTTGGGCTATACCGCCCAGGGTAGCGACCAGAGACCGATGAACTGGGCATATGGGAATCGCTCGATGTGGCCCACTCGTGAGCCCCGGCCACGACACGATCGACACCATGACCGAGTACACCGACCAGGAGCGCGAAACGCTGCGTACCGCCGCGTTCGGCGCGATCTTTCTCGTCTCCCACGCAGACCCGGGATTCCTCTCGACCATCAAGGAGAGCCTCGCGGGCTCGAAGGCGCTGACCCAGGCCTCGCCGCAGCTGCGCGACCTGCTCAGGTCCGGCGGGCTGCCGCACATGCCGAGGGGTTCGGAGGCCGAGGTGGAGGCGTCCGTGCTCTCCGCGCTGCAGCAGTCCACCGCGATCCTCCAGGCGAAGGCCCCGGCCGAGTTGGACGGCTACCGCACCGCGGTAGTGTCCGCATGCGACGAGGTCGCCGAGGCCTCCGGCGGTGTCAAAGACACCGAGACCGCCGCCGTGGCGAAGGTCAAGACCGCCCTGGGTGTGAGCTAGCAGGGCCGCCGTCGGCGCCCGCCGGCGCCCGGCGCGGTCTCGACATCTGGCTCCGAGCCGGACGGGTGGTTTGATTGGAGGCATGGCCAACCCGGCGATCCTGACCGTCGATGACGATCCCGCCGTCTCCCGCGCGGTGGCGCGTGACCTTCGACGCCATTACGGCGACCGATACCGCATCGTGCGGGCCACCGCCGGCGCCGAGGCGCTGGACGCCCTCCGCGAGATCAAGCTCCGGGGCGACCAGGTCGCCGTCCTCCTGGCCGACTACCGGATGCCGCAGATGAACGGCATCCAGTTCCTGGAGTCGGCCATGGACCTGTTTCCGCGCGCCCGCCGGGTGCTGCTGACGGCGTACGCCGACACCGAGGCCGCGATCGACGCGATCAACCTCGTCGACGTCGACCACTACCTGCTCAAGCCGTGGAACCCACCCGAGGAGAAGTTGTACCCGGTGATCGACGGGCTGCTGGAGCTGTGGCAGGCCACGCCGGACGCGTTGAGCATGGAGATCAGGGTGGTCGGACACCGCTGGTCTGCCCCGTCATTCAAGGTGCGTGACTTCCTCGCCCGCAACCTCGTCCCGTACCGCTGGCTGCTCGCCGACGAGCCCGAGGGGGCGCGGCTGCTCGCCGCGGCCGGATGCACGGCCGGGGAGGTTCCGCTCGTCGTGACGAGCGACGGCAAATCCCTGGTCATGCCGACCGAGGCGGACCTGGCTGCGCAGGTGGGCCTGACCACCGTGCCCGCGGCGGACTTCTACGACCTCGTCGTGGTCGGCGCCGGACCGGCCGGGCTGGGCGCGGCCGTGTACGGCGCGTCGGAAGGCCTGCGGACCGTGCTCGTCGAGCGCCGCGCGACCGGGGGCCAGGCCGGGCAGAGCAGCCGGATCGAGAACTACCTCGGCTTCCCCGATGGGGTCTCCGGCGCGCAGCTGACCGAGCGGGCCCGCCGACAGGCGGTGAAGTTCGGCGCCGAGCTGCTCAGCGCCCGGGAGGTCACCGGCCTCGAGGCTGCCGGGACCACCCGGCTGATCCGCTTCCGCGACGGGTCGACGGTCGCGGCCCACACTGTGGTGCTGGCGACGGGCGTGGCGTACCGCCTGCTCACCGCGCCGGGGTTGAGCGAGCTGCGCGGCCGCGGCGTCTTCTACGGCTCCGCGGCGACCGAGGCGCCGAGCTGCGCGGGCGACGACGTCTACATCGTCGGCGGTGCGAATTCCGCCGGACAGGCGGCGGTGTACTTCGCCCGGTACGCCCGGCGGGTGAACATCGTCATCCGCGCCCGCGACCTGCGCCGCTCGATGTCCCAGTACTTGATCGAGCAGATCGCCGGCATCGAGAACATCGCCGTGCACCCGGGCACCGAGGTGTCCGCGGCCGAGGGCGACGAGCACCTCGAACGGCTGACGCTGCGGGACACCGCGACCGGGGAGACCCGCGCAGTCGACACGTCCTGGCTGTTCATCTTCATCGGCGCGGAGCCACACACCGACTGGCTCGACCGCGCCGTGACCCGCGACGAGCGCGGCTTCGTCGTCACGGGCCCGGACCTGATCGCCGGCGGGCAGCGCCCGGCCGGTTGGTCGCTCCCCCGCGACCCGTACCACCTGGAGTCCAGCATGCCGGGAGTCTTCGCGGCCGGCGACGTGCGGGCCGACTCGGTCAAACGCGTCGCCTCGGCCGTCGGCGAGGGCGCGATGGCGGTGTCGCTGGTCCACCGTTACCTGGAGGCGCAATGACCGAGCAGCGGCTCACCCCGGACCAGCTGCGCACCCTGTTCCTGTTCGAGAAGCTCGACGACGACCAGCTCGCGTTCCTGTCCGACAACGGGAAGGTCGAGCGGTTTGACGCCGGCTCGACCGTCTACGAGGAGGGCGACCCGGCGACGTGCTTCTACGTGCTGCTCTCCGGCACCGTGGCGCTCCGCCGGCGGGTTCACGGGGACGACCTCGACATCAGCCGCACCGATCAGCGCGGCGTATACGCCGGCGCGATGCAGGCGTACCTCGGCGATCGGGTCGCCCAGATCTACCCCAACAGCTTCGTGGCGATCAGCGACATCGAGCTGTTCACGCTGCCGGCCGACCTGTTCGGCCAGATCATGCGCGACTGGTTCCCGATGGCGATGCACCTGCTCGAGGGCCTGTTCCTGGCGATGCGCAACACCCAAACGATCGTCGGCGAGCGACAGCGGCTGCTCGCGCTCGGCTCGCTGTCGGCCGGGCTCACACACGAGCTCAACAACCCGGCCGCGGCGGCCGTGCGAGCCACCTCTGTGCTCCGACAGCGGGTCGCCGGCATGCGCGCGAAGCTCGCCATGATCGCTGACGGCCGACTCGACGGGCGGCAGCTGCAGAAGCTCGTCGAGCTTCAGGAGGAGGCCGTCAAGCGGGCCGCCGCCGCGCCGGAGCGGTCGCCGGTGGCCACCAGTGACGCCGAGGATGCGCTCGGCGACTGGCTCGACGCGCGCGACATCCAGGGAGCGTGGGACCTCGCGCCGACGCTCGTCGCCGGCGGCGTCGGCCCCGAGTGGCTGGGCCAGGTGGCCGAGGCGATCGGACCCGAGAACCTCGACGCCGCGGTGCGCTGGCTCACGTACACGCTCGACACCGAGATGCTCATGAGCGAGATCGACGACGCGGTCAGCCGGATCTCGGGGCTGGTTGCCGCCGCCAAGCAGTACTCACAGCTGGATCGAGCGCCGTTCCAGACCGTCGACGTGCACGACCTGCTCGGCGCCACGCTGGTCATGGTCAAGGGCAAGATCCCGAAGGGCGTCCGTGTGGTGAAGGAGTTCGACCGCTCGCTGCCCAAGATCCCGGCGTACGCGGCGGAGCTGAACCAGGTGTGGACCAACCTCATCGACAACGCGCTCGGCGCGATGGGCGAGACCGGCACGCTCAGCGTGCGCACGTGGCGGGAGAGCGACCAGGTCGTGGTCGAGATCGGGGACACCGGCACGGGCATCGCACCCGACATTCGGCCCCGCATCTTCGAGCCGTTCTTCACGACGAAGCCGGTCGGCGAGGGCACCGGGCTCGGGCTCGACATCTCGTACCGGATCGTCGTCAACAAGCACCACGGCGACATCCGCGTCGAATCGCGGCCGGGCGACACCCGGTTCCGGGTCTACCTGCCGATCAACCCGGAGACCGCGTAGGCAGCAAGCGCCGCCCGCCGGCGGCGCGAGCCGCCCGAGCGGAGCGAGGGCCGGCTGGCCCAGCGCACTCCATCACTGGGACGGCTGCGGCACCGAGGTGCACCGCACCTTCGGATTGACGCCCACGTAGTTGAGCGGGCCGGCGACGACCGTGACCGCGATCGTGCTGGCCTTGGTGCAGCTCTCGCCTCCGGTGTTGAAGTATCCGCGCTGGCCGGCGGCGATCGCGCCGATGATCAGCCAGATGAGGACGAGCACTCCGCCGATCGAGGTGCCCCGCACCGCGTACCTCCCGGGGTCTGGGAATCTTCCTCCGACAGGTGTCGATACCCAGCCCGGCGTACCGGAAACCCGATCGTCCATTGCGGACGTTCCGGACGGTGCCGCCATGATCGTCGCAACCCGGCACAGGTTGGGCCGTCCGCGGCCCGCAACATGCCAACCTCCGCAAGGTTGCGGCGACCTCGGGTCAGCGCTGCGCGCCGCGCAGTCCCTCGCGGACGCGCTCCGCGGTCAGGTCGGCGACGTAAACCGGCGTGTCCGGCTGCTGGCGCCAACTGTCGTCGAGGCCGCCGGCGTCGATCGGGTCGAAGCCGAGCTCGTCGACCAGCGACATGACCAATCGCTTGGCGTCCGCATCGTCGCCGGCCACCGGTAGCGCGATCCGGTCCGGGTCGCCGGCGGGCCGGCCGAGGTCGATCAGGTGTTGGGCGACGATGGTGTTGAATGCCTTGATCACCGTTGCTCCGGGCAGGACGTTCGCCGTCCACCGGCTGGACGTGACGCTCTTCGTCGAGATCGGCTCGATGTCGCCGTCCCGGCGCGGGTAGTAGTTGTTGGCGTCGACCACGATCCTGCCGCGGAGTGCCTCTGCGGGCAGCGCGGGCACCGCACGCGTCGGCGTCGCGATGATCACGAGCTCGGCGTCGGCCGCCGCCTCGGGCACCGTGCCCGCGCTGGCCCCGGTCTCCTCGGTGAGCTGAGCGAGCGACTGTGGTCCACGCGAGTTCGCCACCGTCACCCGATGGCCGAGGGCCTGCAGGCGTCGGGTGAGCGCAGCGCCGACGTGTCCCGACCCGATGATCCCGATCTTCATCTCCTACGCTCCTCTGCTCGTCGCGGGCCGGTTGCGGTCACGGCCGGCCACTCCGCTCCTCCCCACAACTATCGCGCCGATGCGGCAAGCTGGGTGGGTGCGCCTCGCGACCTGGAACGTGAACTCGGTCCGGTCCCGCCTGCCCCGCCTGCTGCCGTGGCTGGTCGAGACGAAACCGGACGTCGTGTGTCTCCAGGAGACGAAGATCGCCGCGGACGCGTTCCCGGCCGCCGAGGTCGGCGAGCTCGGGTACGCCGCGGCGGTGCACGGCGACGGCCGGTGGAACGGCGTCGCGGTGCTGTCCCGCGTCGGCCTCGACGACATCACACTCGGATTCGCGGGCGAGCCGGGCTTCCCGGACGTCGAGGCCCGCGCGATCGGTGCGACGTGCGGTGGGGTGCGCGTCTGGTCGATCTACGCGCCGAACGGTCGCTCTCCCGATTCCCCGCACTACGCGTATAAGTTGTCCTGGTTCGAGGCGTTCACGATCGCCCTGGGCCCGGAGATCGCGGCCCGGCCCGAGCTCGCGGTGTGCGGCGACTTCAACGTAGCGCCCACCGACGCCGACGTGTGGGACCCGGCCGCGTTCATCGGCGACACGCACGTCACCGAGCCCGAGCGGCGGGCGCTGGCGCACCTGCGCGACGCCGGGCTGCGCGACGTCGTCCCGACGTCGATGAAGGGCCCGCACCCGTTCACCTACTGGGACTACCGCGCCGGGATGTTCCACAAGAACATGGGCATGCGGATCGACCTCGTGTACGCCACCGAGCCCCTCGTGGCCCGGGTCACCTCGGCGTATGTGGACCGGGAGGCCCGCAAGGGCAAGCTGCCCTCCGACCACGCCCCGATCGTCGTCGACCTGACGTAACAAGGGGGCTGTGCCGCGGACCGGCAAGCCCGGCGTACCACAAGGATGTTCAAGACGGCGCGCCGGACGGCCCGGCAGGCTGGCGGGCATGGCATCCGTACGCAGGGAGATTGTGGTCGAGGCACCGCCGGACACCGTGTGGGCGGCGCTTCGGGACTGGGGCGCCGTGCACCGGCGGCTGGTGCCCGGCTTTGTCGTGGACGCCCGCCTCGACGGCGAGGACCGCATCGTCACGTTCTTCAACGGCGCCACGGTGCGTGAGCTCTTTGTCGACCTTGACGACGAGGCGCGGCGGCTTGTCTGGTCGGTCGTCGACGGGCCGTACGCCCACCACAACGCGTCCGCGCAGGTCTTGGCCGACGGCTCGAACCACACCCGGTTCGTCTGGATCGCCGACGTGTTGCCGCACGACGCCGCGCCCCACCTGGCCGGGCTCATGGAACGGGGTCTCTGGGTGCTCAAACGCACTCTTGAGGCGCCGCGCGGCAGCGACGGCCGGGATTGACACGCGATACATCTAGATATGTTTGGCCAACGATGTTTGGCTAGCAGGCGAAGTAGCAATAGCCCTCAGTCGATTTGCGGGCTGTTCGCCGACTCGTATCGGTTGTGTGGCCCGCGCTGTCCGCATCCGATCCGAGGAGGCCCCTTGAACGACACCCGAACATCGACACTGCGCCGACGCATCGGGGTCGGCGCCGTGAGCGTCGGGCTGGCGCTCGTCCTGCTCCCCGTGCAGGCGGCCGCCGCGCCCTCGCGGCCGGCGGCCACCGTCTCGGCCGCCGCCGCCGGCACCGTGCCGTACCTCGACCCGAAGCTGCCGATCGACCAGCGCGTCGCCGACCTGCTCGGCCGCATGACGCTCGAGGAGAAGATCGGCCAGATGACGCAGGCCGAGCGCGGCGCGGTCACCGGCAACCCGGCGGTCATCGCCGAGCAGCGCCTCGGCTCCGTGCTGTCCGGCGGCGGCTCGACGCCGGCGACCAACACCCCGGCCGCATGGGTCGAGATGGTCAACACGTTCCAGGCACAGGCGCTGAGCACGCGTCTGCACATCCCGCTCATCTACGGCATCGACGCGGTGCACGGTCACGGCAACGTGTACGGCGCGACGATCTTCCCCCACAACATTGGTCTCGGTTCGACCCGCGACCCGGCGCTCGTCGAGAAGGTCGGGCACGCCACCGCCGAGGAGGTGCGCGGGACCGGCATTCCGTGGAGCTTCGGGCCGTGCGTCTGCGTGGCGCGTGACGAGCGGTGGGGCCGCACGTACGAGAGCTTCAGCGAGGACCCGGCGCTGGTCGTGCGGATGGAGTCCATCATCGACGGTCTGCAGGGCCGGCACCCAGGCAAGCTCGACGACGCCGACCGGGTCCTGGCGACCGCCAAGCACTACGCCGGCGACGGCGACACCGAGTACGACGCCGCGGTGGCGGCCGACAACGTCGGCAAGCCGTGGTACCTGCAGCGGTACACCATCGATCAGGGCGTGACGGTCACGAGCCGCCCGGACTTCTGGCGCATCGACCTCGCGCCGTACGTGGCCGCGGTCGGGCAGCACGACGTCCGCAGCGTGATGCCGTCGTTCTCGAGCGTCGATTTCACCGAGGACGGCGTCGGCAACCCGGTCAAGATGCACGCCCACCACGAACTGATCACCGACGTGCTCAAGGGCCAGCTCGGGTTCCCGGGGTTCCTGATCTCCGACTGGGAGGGCATCCACCAGATCCCGGATCCGTCCGACCCGACTAACGGCGGGCTGACTCCGTACAAGGTGCGCACCGGGGTGAACGCCGGCACCGACATGTTCATGGAGCCGTTCAGCTCCGGGCAGTTCGAGTCCCTGCTGCTCGCCGAGGTCACGGCCGGCAACGTGAGCATGGCCCGCATCGACGACGCCGTGCGGCGCATCCTGCACGCCAAGTTCGAGCTCGGTCTGTTCGAGCACCCGTTCGCGTCTCTCGACGGCATCGGCGCGGTCGGCAGCGCGGCGCACCGGGCGCTCGCCCGCGAGGCCGTGGCGGAGTCGCAGGTGCTCCTCAAGAACGCCGGCAGCGCGCTGCCGCTGAGCGAGCAC
>DASXRQ010000127.1:0-7385 GCA_036506495.1 Micromonosporaceae bacterium
CGGGTCTTCGAGGGCAACGACGGTGGGTTCTACTGGTCGACCGGCAACGGTGCCAACGGCACGTGGACGGAGGCCCTGAACGAGCCGTGGAGCCAGTTCTACACGGTCGACGTCAGCGAGCAGACGGCCGACCGGGTCGTCGGGGGCACCCAGGACAACGGCTGCCTGCGGTCGTGGAACTCCGCGGGCGTGGTGACCGGGGCCTGGGGCTCGTACGGCGGCTGCGGTGACGGGCTGTACACCGTGATCGACCCGAGCAACCAGAACAACGTGTACGCCTGCTCGCAGTTCGGGTTCTGCTCGCGTTCGGTGAACGCCGGCAACAACAGCACCGGCTTCATCAACGCGACCACCGCGGACCGGCGCAACTGGGAGACGCCCGTCGTGCTCGACCCGAGCACGCCGTCCACCGTGTACTACGGCGGCAACATCCTGAACCGGTCCATGAACATGGCGGTGAGCTTCACGGCGATCAGTCCGAGCCTGAGCAATCCGGCGTCGGGCACCGACCCGTCGTACCCGTTCGGGACCCTCACCACGGTGGCGGTCGCCAAGACCAACCCCAACGTGATCTACGCGGGCACCGACGACGGCTGGCTGTGGGGGACCAAGGACCTCGGCGCCACCTGGACCCGGTTCACCGACCCCGCCCTGCCGACTCGTTGGGTCACTCACCTCGCGGTCGATCCGACGAACGCGAACAAGGCGTACGTGACCTACTCCGGTCTGCGTAACGCCGACAACAACGCGCACGTGCTGCGTACCACCGACGGCGGCGCTCATTGGACGGACATCAGCGGCAACCTGCCGTTCGCGCCGACCCAGGATGTCGTCGTGGATCCGCTCAACCCGAACCGGCTCTTCGTCGCGAGCGACCTCGGCGTCTTCACGGCGAACGTGGCGAAGGCCGGAAGCCAGAACCCCACAGTCACGTGGTACCGGCTCGGCAACGGGCTGCCCCGCGCGCCCGTGGACGACATCGAGTACCAGGCGAGCACCAACAGGCTGTACGCCGCGACCTACGGCCGCAGCGTCTGGAGCATCCTGCTCGACCGTGACGATCAGTAGCTCCTATGAGATCGTGGACCGGACGAGGGCCGAACGGCCATCGTCCGGTCCACGATCGGGTTCCACCCGGCCTCGATAAGGGCCTTGCGCAGCTGGGGCACCCACAGATCCGGCCGCATGCGGATGATGTACGCGGGAAAGCGCAACACCCGTTCGCCGGGGATCCACAAGTCGTTCTGTCGCTGCATGTCCGCCCAGTAACGGCGCACCTCGAGATGCTGGGCACCGTCGATCTCCACGTGCACCCCGTACGGCTCGAACAGCGCGTCGAGGTACCGCCGCCGGCCGGTCGAGTCGTCGCGTCGCACCTGCCGGCTGGGCTCGGGAAGTCCTTCCCGGCGGCACCCGTGGACGAACTCGAGCTCGGGCAACGAGTGCGAGCCACCGGCCACATCGGCGACCATCGCACCGATCAACCGGCGGCGATGAATCCCGGGCATGTCGACCAGTACGCTGTTGACCTCGTCGGCCGTGACCAGGCGTTGCTGGAACGCGGAGGCCACCAGCGCCGCCGCGGCGTCGTCATCGCGGGCCCACTGCGCCGCGTCCACAAGGGAGCGGGCCGGCAGGGTGTACGGCGGCGTCGCGAGGCGGTGCACCTGGCTGGCCGGCAGGTGCCGGGTACGGTGGACGGCCACCCAGTACGGGGCGTTCCGGTCGCGCCGATGCCAGGGCATTAGCACGTGGACCACGCCCGCTGGGTACCCGCGGAGTCCAGCGATCGTCAGCGCCGTCACCCCCGCCAGCGGCGCGCGACGGCCGGCGCCGCACGCGAGGGAAGCGATCATCCACCGCTGCTCTGCCGTCACCGGCCCAGAGTGCGCGACGTAGACACCGCGTACGGCCTGCCGCCAGCGCCCCGACTCCAGGCGGTGTCGAATCGCGTCGAGGCTAAGGTGCCGCAGTGCCTGCCGGCGGCTGATGACGTTGTCCTGTCGGAACAGCAGCAGTTCAAGCTCCGACATCTCGTCGAAGTACGGCGAACGGACTGGCTCGTCGACGCGGGCGTATCGGGGCACGAGCTCCGATTGTGGCCCATGCGGGCCGCGCCGTCTGCCTGTTGCCGCGCGGCTGTGGATGACTGAGCGGAGTGGTGCAGATCGTGGAACGGACAGGGGCCGGCCGGCCCTCGTCCGGTCCACGATCGCGAATCACATGTGATCGAATTGGCTCGTGACCGAGAGCGAGGCCGGCGGTAAGCGGGTCTCCCGGGTTCGAGCTGTACTTCGACCTGATCTTCGTGTTCGCCGTCGGTCAGGTGGCACACACGATCGTCGTCGAGCCGCGATGGAGCGGCCCCGACGATGGCTACGACCACGAGTCTCAGGTGTCGGCGCCGAGCTGCGGGCGCAGCCGCGGCTTCGTGTCGACCCGGACTCGGCCGCGACCGAACGCGTCGACGCGACCCCACCGCCCGGGGATGTCGAGCAGCGCGATCACGCCGATCCCCTCGGGCAGGGCGGGGTCGACGATGAGGTGGTCGCCCACGGGCTCGAGGCCGAGCATCGTGCGCAGGAGCAGCAGCGGCGCACCGGTCGACCACGCCTGCGGGCTGCACGCGGTTGGGTACTGCACGGGGTACCGCGTCAGAGAACGCTCGTACCCGCCGAACGCCTCGGGGAGCCGCCCGTCGAAGAACTCGGCCGCGTCCAGGATGCCGGCCGCGATCCGGGCGGCCTCCTTCTTGAAGCCGTAGCGGCGCAGCCCCCACGCGATGAACGAGTTGTCGAACGGCCACACCGTGCCGACGTGGTACCCGATCGGGTTGAACCGCTGTTCGCCCTCGGCCAGCGTCCGCACGCCCCAGCCGGAGAAGAGCCTCGGTCCGAGCAGGTGGCGAGCGACCGCCCTGGCCTTGGACACGTCGACGATCCCGCTCCAGAGCAGGTGGCCGATGTTGGACGAGAGCACGTCGAGCTGCCCACCCTCCGGATCCAGCGCCAGCGCGTAATAGTGGCCGTCGGCGACCCAGAAGTCACGGTTGAACCGCCGCTTGAGATCCGCGGCCTGCCGCTCCAGCTCGTCGGCGTACCCCGGGTCGCCCCACACGAGGCGGGCGAGCCGGGCGGCGCGCACCTTCGCGTCGTACGCGTACCCCTGCAGCTCACATGTCGCCCGCGGGTAACCCGGCAGGCGGCCGTCGGCATAGGAGATCGAGTCCCACGAGTCCTTCCAGCACTGGTTCTCCAGCCCGGTCTGCTCGTTGCGGCGGCGGTACCAGACGTACCCGTTGCCGACCAGGTCGGCGTACTCGTCGACCCAGGTCAGCGCCGCTCGCGCCTCGACCTCCAGATCCCGCACCAGCTCGCGGTCGCCGGTCCACCGTTCGTACTCGTCGAGCAGCACGACGAACAGTGCGGTCGCGTCGGCGTTGCCGTAGTACGGCGTGTGCGGTTGCTCCTCGAACGCCGCCGATTCGCCGTACCGCATCTCGTGCAGGATCCGGCCCGGGTCCTCGTCCCGGAAGTCGTCGATGCGACTGCCCTGCCTGGCGGCCAGCTCGCGCAGCGTGGTCGCGGCCAGCTCCGGGGCGAACGGCAGCGCCTGCAGGCTGGTGAAGATGCTGTCCCGGCCGAACATGGTCATGAACCAGGGCAGGCCCGCCGCCGGCAGGCTGCGACCGCCGGACGTCAACGGCGCGAAGCGCAGGGCGGCCAGGTCGACCAGGCTCCGCCGGTACGTGATGTGCAGTGGCTCCCAGTCGCATTCGAGCCGCGGCGCCGCGTCCAGCCACGCCTGCAGGTCCCGGTGCATGTCCGGCTGGTCGTCTTCGGGCGGGTGGGCAAGCCGAAACGGCCGCCCGCCGGGACCGATCACCGCGGGCGCCACGCGCAGCTGGGTGGCCCACGTGCCGTGCGGCTCGAGGCGTACGCCGAAGGTCATGCCGGCCTCGTCGACGGCGGCCGGCGCGGTCGTGGTGATCGTGGTGGTGCGGTGGAACGTCTCCCGCTCGTAGCCGTACACCAGCCGCCCCGCCTCGACGCGGCTGTACAGCTTGCCCTTCTTCGCCTGGGCGTTCTTGACGTCGAACAGGTCCGCGAAGTCGGCGCCGGCGTCGAGCCGGATCGTTATCTCGACCGGCTGGTCGTCATGGTTGAGCACCGTCAGTTCCTCGACGAACCCGTCATCGACCGAGCGGTCACGAATCACCGAGAGTTTGGCATCGACGTAGACGGTTCCGGTCCCGGGCACCAGGAAGAACCGGGTCTCGAAGTACTGCAGGTCGTCGACGGACAGGGGGTTGAGCCGCTTTCCGTCGACGGTAAGCACCCACCGCGACAGGAACCGGGTGTCCCACGCGAACAGGCCGTCGGGTTCGGTCGCGGAGGCCTCGATGTCGCCCCGCCCGTCGGTGACCACGAACGTGTTTCCCTTGAGGATCCGGATCTCCTCGGTCATGACTTCGCCCCCCTACCCGCGGCGGCCGGTTGTCGCGCGCCCGACCTGCTGGCCTGACGGCCCGGCAGCAACCGCTGGAACATCATCAACAGCTCCAGATCTCCCTCGACCGCGAGCTGGCCGCGGAGCAACGCCGCCAGCGCGTTGGTCTCCCCGGAGGCGATCCGGTCGAACAGTTCCGCGTCGATCCGCACCCGGCAGTCGGCGGCCCGGCCTCGCTTGGCGACGGTCACGGCGCCACGCTCGATCGTGATGAACCACCGGTCCGTCCCGCCTGGCCGGTGCAGGTCGATCCTGATCGTCCCGGTCGCGGCTCGCAGCAGGGGCTCGTCCGGTCGGCTCGCCAGGTCGGCGAAGAATCCCTCGGTGGCGCTCGGCATCGCGTTATCCCCCTCACGGGCAGGCCGGTGCTTGCCAGTTCACGATCTCCGTGTCGGTCAGGAGCCGCATCACCCGTCATGGGTGGGATTTGGCGTCGCCTGAGCCTGGATTCATCTGCAACGGGTGAGGACGGTGCGCGTCCTCAAGGCTTGGCTGCATGTGTAGGCCGACTCTCATACGCGGGTGCCATTACGGCGCCCGCCTGGCTGTGATCAGCGCGGCGATGATGCACGATGAATGAGCAGGCACCAACTCGGGGCACCGGGTCCGACCCGGGCGATCCCGGTACGCTCCTGCGGTCCCGCAGCTACTTGGCGCTCCTTGTGCTCGCCGCGATCCTCGGGGTGCCGATCTCCGCGGGGGCGTACTTCTTCTTGAAGCTCGTCGACCTCCTCCAGGAGTGGATCTTCGACGATCTTCCCAACGGGCTCGGCTTCGGCACGGAGCCGAGCTGGTGGCCGGTGCCCGTACTCGGCGTGGCGGGCGTTCTGGTCGGGCTGACCATCCGTTACCTGCCCGGCAGGGGCGGCCACTCCCCGGCCGACGGATTCAAGCCCAGCGGTGTGGCCGCCCCTATCGAGCTGCCCGGCGTCTTCTTCGCGGCGCTGGCCACGCTGGCGCTCGGCGCCGTACTCGGACCCGAGGCACCCCTCATCGTTCTGGGTGGCGGGGTTGCCGCCTTGGCGGTACGCCTGGCCAAACGCGACATGCCTTCGAGGACCATTACCGTTGTGGCCTCGGCGGGAAGCTTCGCCGCAATCAGTACGCTGCTGGGCTCGCCGATTCTTGCCGCCTTCCTGCTGATGGAGGTCTCCGGGCTGGGTGGGCCGATGCTGGGGCTGGTGTTGGTGCCGGGCCTGCTGGCCGCGGGCGTTGGCGCGCTCGTCTTCGTCGGTCTGGACGCCTGGACCGGATTCGGCACGCTCTCGCTGGCGATTCCCAACCTGCCGCCGTTCGGCCGGCCCGACATAGCCGAGTTCGGCTGGGCGCTGGTTATCGGCGTGACCGCGGCGTTTGTCGGTGCGGGCATCAGGTGGCTCGCCCTGCTCATCCGTCCCCACGTCGAGCGGCGGATCGTCTTGGCCACATCCGTGGTTGGCCTGGTAATCGCCGGGCTGGCAGTCCTATACGCCGAAGTGACCGGAAAACGCTCGTCCGACGTACTGTTCTCGGGCCAGGTCGCGATTGGCCCACTCATCACCAACAGCGCCAGCTATACCGTGGGAACGCTTCTGCTGCTCATCGCCTGCAAGGGACTCGCATATTCGGCGTCGATGAGCAGCTTTAGAGGCGGGCCCATCTTCCCGGCGATGTTTCTGGGAGCGGCCGGCGGTATCGCGCTATCTCACCTGCCCGGGCTGCCGATGGTCGCTGGCGTCGCCATGGGCATCGGGGCGATGTGCGTTGCCATGCTCAAGCTCCCGATGACCTCGGTCTTGCTGGCCACCCTGCTTCTACTGTCCGACGGGCTCGCCCTCATGCCGCTCGTGATCGTCGCGGTCGTCGTGGCATACGTGGTGTCAGCCAGGATCACTCCCGCAACCCCCACGAGTGCCACCGAACCGGCGCTAGCGGCGAAGGCGCCGGTTTCGGCATCCTGAGACCAAGCGTGTGGCGGGCCGACGTGCCACCGCCGGCCGAGTCTCGACGATGACGAGGTCGCACGCGACGGTCACCTCACCTCCTCGATCCGCTCGAAGAGGATGATGTGTGCGGCGGCCTGGATCAGCGCGAGGTGGGAGAACGCCTGCGGGAAGTTGCCCAGGTGGCGGCCCGTGTCGACCTCGTACTCCTCGGCGTACAGCCCGAGCGGTGAGGATACGCGGAGCAGCCGCTCCATCAGGTCGCGCGCGCGGTCTATCTCGCCGATCCTCGCGAGGGCGGACACCAGCCAGAAGGAGCAGATCAGGAACGTCCCCTCCTTGCCCGATAGGCCGTCGTCGGTCTCGTCCGTGCGGTACCGCAGCACAAAGCCGTTCTCGGTCAGCTCATCGGCGATGGCGTTGACGGTGTTACGCAGCCTCTCGTCGCCGGGGGGCAGGAAGCCGAACAGGGCGGCGAGCAGCGTCGAAGCGTCGAGCGCGTCGGTGGCGTAGTGCTGGCGGAGCACGCCGCGCTCCGAGACACCGTTGGCCAGGATGTCCGCGCGTATCTCCTCGGCGGTCGCCTGCCAGGTCTCGGCGAGCTGGGCGTCGCCCCGAATGGCCGCGAGCTTGGCCGCCCGGTCGAGGGCGATCCAGCACATCAGCTTGGACGAGACGTAATGCTGTGGCTCGCCGCGAGCCTCCCAGATCCCCTGGTCGGGGTTCTTCCACACGCGGATGGCGCCCTCGGCCTGGGCGTTGACGATCGGCCACAGCCGGCGCGGGAGCCGCTGGCTGCGCCGCGTGTGCAGGAGGATCGAGTCGAGCACGGCCCCGTACACGTCGTTCTGCCGTTGGTTGAACGCGCCGTTGCCGACCCGCACCGGCTTGGCGCCGGCGTACCCGGACATGTCTTCGCGGGTCGACTCGGTGAGGTCCCGGCGCCCGTCGATG
>DASXRQ010000128.1:0-61375 GCA_036506495.1 Micromonosporaceae bacterium
TGGCGTCCTGCACGATGGGCACGGTCAACTTCGGCGACGACGTGTTCATGAACCGGTGGGAGTTCATCGTCGACCTGCACACCCGCATGCAGGAGCGCGGGATCGTGCCGGAGTACGAGATCTTCGACCTGGGCCACCTGACCGCACTGCGGCGGCTGCTCGACAGGTACGGGTTGCCCGCGGGCGGGCACGTCCACGTCGACTTCGTAATGGGCGTGCCGGGCGGGATGCCGGGCACGATCGACGCGCTGGTCGCCTGCAAGCAGGCGCTGCGCGACCTGCCCGCGGGAACGACGTTCTCCGCGACCGGCATCGGGCGCACGACGATCGACGTGATGCTCGCGTCCCTCTGTTCGGCCGGGCACCTACGGGTCGGCATGGAGGACACGATCACGTACGCCAAGGGTCAGCCCGTGGAGTCCAACATGCAGCTCGTCGCGCGGGCCGTCGGGTTCGCCCGGCTCGCCCAGCGGCCACCGCTGTCCACCGCGGAGGCGCGGCAGCTGCTCGGCGTACCGGCGTAGGGCCGGCGTACCGTCCTGGCATGGGCAAGATCTACGAAGGTGGCGTGACGCTCGCTGAGGTCGTCCGGTCGGGGTTCGTCGAGGGGATGCACCGCGGGTCGGTGGTGGCGCTCGACGCCAACGGGCGGCAGGTCGCGGCGGCCGGCGACGTCACCGGACCGATCTTTCCGCGGTCGGCGAACAAGCCGATGCAGGCGATCGGCATGCTCCGGTCCGGGCTCCGGCTCGCCGACCCAGCGGATCTCGCCCTCGTCTGCGCCAGCCATCACGGGGAGGAATTCCACGTTGCCCGCGTACGGGCGCTGCTGCGGAGCGCCGGGCTGGACGAGTCCGCATTGCGCTGCCCGCCCGACCTCCCGCTCAACGAGGCGGCCCGCGACGCGGTGCTGCGCTCGGGCGGCGGGCGTGCGCGAATCCTGGCGAACTGCTCGGGCAAGCACGCCGGGATGCTGCTCACGTGCGTGGCCGCCGGCTGGGCGACCGAGTCGTACTGGGATCCGACCCATCCGTTGCAGGACCGGCTCCGGGACGCGATCGAGGAGCTGACCGGTGAGGAGGCCGCCGCGGTCGGCGTGGACGGATGCGGCGCGCCGGTGCTCGCGACGTCCCTGACCGGCCTCGCCACGGCGTTCCTCCGCCTGGTCTCCGCCGAGACGGGCTCGGTCGAGCGTACGGTCGCCGACGCGATGCTGGCCAACCCGGAGCTGGTCTCCGGCACCGGGGCCACCGACGCGAAACTGATGCGCGGCGTCCCGGGTCTGTTGGCGAAGGGTGGCGCGGAGGGCGTCCAGGCGATTGCGGTCGCGGGCGTCGGCGCGGTCGCCGTGAAGATCGACGATGGCCAGCATCGGGCCTCGGCGCCGGTCGCGGTCTCCGCGCTGCGTCGCCTCCGCGTCGCCGCCGACGTGCTCGATGAGCTCGCCCAGACACCCGTGCTCGGCGGCGGGGAGCGCGTCGGCGTGGTCCGCTCGCTCTGGTAGTGGCCTGGGTTCCCAACTTCGTCGAAGTCGGGCGCTCGCGGCCGACCAACGGCCCAACTTCGACGAAGTTGGGCGAGGGCGAGGGGAGGCGGCCGCGGTCCCGGCGCCGCGTGAGGCGCATCACGCTAGCTTTCGCTAGCAAAACGCTTGCAAGAGCTAGCACTGAAGACTAACGTCGATGTCGTGGCTACCGCCAAGGATCTACCCCGCGACATCGGCGAGTTCATCAGAGACCTTCGCCGCAACGCGCGGATCTCGCTGCGCCAGCTTGCCGAGCAGGCGGGCGTCAGCAACCCGTACCTGAGCCAGATCGAGCGTGGCCTGCGCAAGCCCAGCGCCGAGGTGCTCCAGCAGCTCGCGAGCGCGTTGCGCGTATCCACGCCGCTGATGTACCTGCGGGCCGGCCTACTGGACGCGAAGGAGGGTCAGGGCGTGCTCGCCGCTATAGCGGCCGATCAGGACCTGACCGTCGCGCAGAAACAGTCGCTGACCCAGATCTACCAGACGTTCCGTCGCGAGAACGAGCGCGAGAGCGCGCCGCCCGCTGGCGATAAAGCTGCCGACGTCGCTGGCGCGGCCACCGACGCGGCTCCGAGGCCCGCGCACGTCCCAACCCCCGAACCGAAGGCCGTCCGGACGCCCGCCAAGAAGGCCGTGCGCAAGACGGCCCGCAAGGCCGCACCCGCGGCCACGAAGGAGGATTCATGACTGAGCAGACCCGTACCCGCATTCCCCCGCCGCTGTACGCGGCCGCCGGCGCCGGCGAACTCGCGTACGAGAAGCTGCGCAAGCTTCCGGCGGTGGCCGCCGCTACGCTGCGCGCCGCCACATCCGGCGGCACGGAGCTGCGCGAGAAGGCTGTCACGAGCACGACCGAGCTGCGGGAGAAGGTTCGCGCCAGCACGGCCGACCTGCGGGGGAAGGCCCTGACCGGCACGGCCGACCTACGGGACAAGACCGCCGCGACGGTCAAGTCCGCGAACACCACCGCGACCGAGCTGCGCGAGCGGGCCGTGGTCCGCCGCAACCGCGACCTCGATGTCGACCGGCTGCGTGAGCTGGCCAAGCGCAACGCCGCCGTCTTCCTGGCCGGCGCGCACGCCGCCCAGCATCGGGCGGTCGCCGTCTACGGCGAGCTGGTCGCCCGCGGCGAGCGCGTGATTGGTGGCGGCATCCTCGACGCCGCGGATACGGTCAACGCCGACATCGAGACCACCGGTGCCGGTAGGTCCGACGACTCCGCCACCCCGGCGAGGGTCGCGAAGGCGACGAAGGCGCCGGCGAAGACCGCCAGGCCCGTTAGGCGCACCCGCTCCACGACCACGAAGTGATCGCTGCCGCCGGGTCCCGGGAGTCGCGTCGTACGCGCCCGGGGCCCGCGGCATAAGCTTCACCGCATGGGCAGCAGTCCGTATTGGGTCGACAACGTGGTGCGGGGCATCAACCTGGTGCTCGTCATCTTCGCCCTGGTCGTCGAGGCGGTCGCGTTCGTGCACTGCCTGACCCAGCGGTCCGACGCGTTCCCCGCGATCGGCACGCTGCCCAAGGGTGGCTGGTTGGCCCTGCTGGGCGTCGCGTTCGTGTTCACCCTGCTCCTGGGGTCCTCGTTCATCCTCATCATGATGATCGGACTCGCCGCGGCCGCGGTGTACCTGCTCGACGTGCGTCCCGGCCTGCGTGACGTCACGGACGGGCACGGGCCCTGGTGAGGGACTTCCGCTGGCCGCCCCCGCCCGATAGCGGGCCGCGGACGTATGGTCCCGGGCGCACCGCGCCCCGCACCGGCCGCCCGACACTCCCCGAGCCGCCGAGCGATCTCGCCGCCACCCCGCACGGGGTCCTGCTGGAGCGCGTGGTCACCGGGGTTGGGGAGCCCACGACGGTGTTCGCCCACGGCCTTGGCAACGGCATCGCCGAGACCCGCCCGCTGGGCAGTGCGGTCAACGGCCGCAAGGTCTTCTTCCAGTTCCGCGGGCACGGTCGCTCGGCCACGCCGGCCGGCTCCTGGACGTACGCAGACCTCGCGCGCGACCTGCGGGCGGTCGCCGACCTCTCCGGTGCGACCCGCGCGGTGGGCGTCAGCCTCGGCGCCGGCGCGCTGTGCCGGCTGCTCGCCGACAGCCCGAGCCGTTTCGACCGGGTGGTGTTCTTCCTCCCGGCCGTGCTCGACCAACCCCGCCCGGCCGCCGCGCGGGCACGGCTGACCGCGCTGCTGGACGCGATCGCGTCCGGTGACCCGTCCGCGGTCGCCGACGCGGTCGCGAGCGAGGCGCCGGCGTCGGTGCGCAACACGCCGGCCGCTTGGGCGTACCTGCGGCACCGGATCGATCAGCTGATGCGCGATGGCCTCGCGCCGGCGCTGGCCGAGCTGCCGGACCAGGTCGCCGTCGACGATCTCGCCGTCCTCGCCGACGTCAGCGCGCCCGCCCTTGTGCTCGGCTGCGCCGGCGACGATCTCCATCCCGCGAGCGTCGCGGAGCGGCTGTCGGGCGCGTTGCCGCACGCGACACTCCACATCTACGACCAGCCCGGCGTGCTCTGGACCCAGCGTGCGGACCTGCGCCAGCGAATCTCGACGTTCCTCAACGACGAGAACTGAACCGATAGGCTGCCACGCATGGGAGTCACGCATCACGGCCGGACGCACCGACTGGATCTCGCCGATCCCACCCTGCGCGACTGGGAGTGCACTGTGCTGGCCGCCGACCCGGAGCAGGGCGTCGTCCTGGATCGGTCCGCGTTCTACCCGGGTGGCGGCGGGCAGCCGCCGGACCATGGCGTACTGCTGTGGCAGGGCGTACAGACGCGGATCGTCGGCACGCGGAAGGGCGACGAGCTCTACCTGATCCCGGCGGAGGGTGACCCGCTGCCGCCGGTCGGCGCCGTGGTCACCGGCGCCGTCGAGGATGACCGCCGCACGCTCCTGATGCGTACGCACTCCGGGCTGCACGTGCTGTGCGGCATTGTGTTCCGCGACTTCGGCGCGTTGGTCACGGGCGGCAACATGGAGCCCGGCGAGGCCCGGATGGACTTCAACCTGCCCGAGGTGCCGGCCGACTTCAAGGCGCGGCTAGAGGAGCTCGTCAACGCCGAGGTCGTCGCCGACCGGCGGGTGGCCGTCAACGTGCTCCCGCGGGAGCAGGCGCTCGCTATCCCGGACATCATCCGCACCCAGTCGAACCTGATCCCCGCCGACGAGGATGAGATCCGGATCGTCGACATCGTCGGCCTGGACGTGCAGGCGGACGGGGGGACGCACGTGGCGTCCACCGCGCAGATCGGCAAGGTGCAGGTGGTCAAGGTCGAGAGCAAGGGCCGGGCCAACCGGCGGGTCCGGGTGCGCCTCGTGTAGGTGCGGCATGGACATCGTGCTGGTCGAGGGGGACATCACCCGGCAGCGGGTGGACGCGATCGTGAACGCGGCGAACTCGTCGCTGCTCGGCGGCGGTGGCGTGGACGGCGCTATCCACCGTGCCGGCGGGCCGGCGATCCTCGCGGAGTGCCGCGCGCTGCGCGCGTCGAGCCATCCGGGTGGGCTGCCCACCGGGGAGGCGGTCGCCACGACCGCGGGCGAGCTGCCGGCCCGCTGGGTCATCCACACCGCCGGCCCGGTCTGGTCGGCGCGCGAGGACCGGTCGCCGCTGCTGCGCTCGTGCTACGCCAGCGCGCTCCGAGTGGCCGCCGAACTCGGCGCGCAGACCCTGGCGTTTCCGCTCATCTCGGCTGGCATCTACGGCTGGCCTGCCGATGACGCCGTCCGCCAGGCACTGTCCGTGCTGGGTGCGGCCGGGTCTTCGGGGGTACACGAGGCGCGCCTCGTCCTGTTCGGACGGTCCATGTATGAGACCGCCGAGCGGGTACGCGCCGAGCTCTGATGTCCGCTCGCCGTTCATGGCGGGGTAGGAACAGCACGGCGGCGGGGCTCACCCGGTGCGAAGGCACTCCAGCAGCGTCGGGTCGCCGGTCACGTCGAGCACCTCGAACAGCACCCTGCCGAACATCGCCAGCACCAGGTCGCTGGCCGTACCGACCGCCATGGTGCGGGTGTGGTGGTCGTCGGTGTCCAGGATCGTGTCGGTGTCCAGGAGTGCCACTCCCACGTCGCGCAGCCGCATGTACCACTCCTGCTCGGCGTCGGTCGCCACCAGGTGGACGACGCCGCGACGGTCCCGCGGACCGCGGCCGCGACCGGCCGGAAGCCAGGTGTCCAGCACCTCGGTGACGCCGTCCGCGGCGAGCTTGGCCTCGATCGGCTCCGCGTGTCCGAGAGCCATCTGGGCGTCCCACCGGTGCACCGACGTCTCGTGAGCCATCCGGCGGTGCCAGAACACGGCCTTCTTGGTCTGCGGCGCCCAGTTCCACGCGGGCAGCTCCGGATCGAGGGCGTCGAGCAGCTCGATCAGGTGGGCGTACTGCTCGTCCCACCAGGCCAGCGCGGCGGCTCCGGTCGGCAGGCCCTCGAACGACCTGGGACGCGGGTCCGGTCTGTTCGTGATCCCCCGACCGGCGTGCGACCCGACCCACCGGTAGATGACGCCGACGTGGTGGACGAGGTCCTGCACGGCCCAGCCGGGGCAGGACGGCACCGGCGCGTCGAGTGGCGCCTCGGCCGCGGCGGCACGAAACGCCGGGCCATCGACGCGCAGCGCGCCCAGCCAGAAGTCCTTCGTGCCGTGATGGAGCCTGCTCATCGCCATCCTCCCGCGGGCCAACCACCGCCGGTGGCCGGAACCGCCGACCTCCAGCCTAGGGTGAGGGGCGTGCCAGACGTTAGCGCCGACTCCCCGGTCGTCGCCGCGCGGGTCCCGGCGGGCTCCCTCGCGGCGTTTACGACGCTGCGCCTCGGTGGGCCGCCCGGCCGGCTGGTGTCGGCGGTCGACTCGGACACGATCGTACAAACAGTTCGGGAATGCGCACGACGAGGGGAGCCGGTCCTGGTCCTTGCCGGGGGCAGCAATGTCGTGATCTCCGACGCCGGATTCCCCGGCACCGTCGCGCTGATCCGCTCCCGTGGCCTGCGGGTCTTGGCCGAGGACACCGGCTCGGTGACGGTCCGGGTCGAGGCCGGGGAACCGTGGGACGAGGTCGTCCGCACGGCCGTGGCCGCCGGCTGGTCCGGGCTGGAATGCCTGTCCGGCATCCCGGGCTCGGCGGGCGCTACGCCGATCCAGAACGTCGGGGCGTACGGGCAGGAGGTCGCCGAGACGATCACCGCCGTCCGGGCGTACGACCGGCTGGCCGACACCGTGGTCACCCTGGCGCCCGCCGACTGCGGCTTCGTCTACCGGGGCAGCATCTTCAAGTACGCCGACCGCTGGGTGGTGCTGTCGGTCGACTTCCGGCTGGCGCGCACCCCGCTCTCGGCCCCGATCCGGTACGCCGAGCTCGCCCGCGCGCTCGGCGTGGAGACCGGCGACCGGGTGCCGCTCGCGCGCGCCCGGAAGGCGGTGCTGGCCCTGCGCGGCCGCAAGGGCATGGTGCTCGACCCGGCCGACCCGGACACCTACTCGGTCGGTTCGTTCTTCACGAACCCGGTGCTCGGCGCGCCGGCCTACGGCGAGCTGCTGGTGCGTGCGGACGGCCTCGGCGAGCCCGTGGCCTGGCCAGGCCAGGATGGCACGGTGAAGGTCAGCGCGGCCTGGCTGATCGAGCGGGCCGGTTTCGGGAGGGGCTACGGCCTGGGCGATGTGGCCATCTCGACGAAACACACGCTCGCGCTGACGAACCGCGGGAACGGCACGGCGACGGCGCTGCTCGCGCTCGCCGCCGAGATCCGGGATGGGGTACGCGACCGGTTCGGCGTCGTCCTGCACCCGGAGCCGGTGCTGGTCAACTGCTCGCTCTGACGGCGCTGTCGCTGGCCCGGACCGCAGCACGCACCTCGTCGATGGCGGCGGGCGCGACGGACAGCCCGGTGACCCCGGTGGCGAGCAGCACCGGCACGACGGCCGGGTCCGCGGCTGCGTCGCCACACACGGACACGCTCCGACCGTGCCGTCGGCCGGCCTCGGCGACGGCCGCGATCGCCCGCAGGACGACCGGCTCGGAGGCCCGCCCCGGGCGCAGTGTCGGGTCGCGCCGATCCAGCCCCAACAGCGCGGCGGTCAGATCATTGCTGCCGACCGAGAGAAAGTCCGCCTCGGCGGCCAGGTCCTCGATGGCCTCGACCGCCTGCGGCAGCTCGATCATCGCGCCGAGCGGCGGGGCGGCGAGGCCTCGGCGAGCGGCCGCGGCGTCGAGGAGGTCCCGGCAACGGCGCAGCTGGTCGACCGAGGCCACCATCGGCACCAGTACCCGCAGCCGGGTCTCGGCGCCGGCGTCCAGCACCGCCCGCAGCTGGGCGGCGAGCGCCTCCGGTGCGGCCAGCATCATCTCCAGACCGCGATGGACGGTCGGCACGCCGGCCAGGAACGGCGGCAGTTTGTCGGGCGCGAAGTCCAGCGTTCGCACGGTTGCCACCCGTCCGGCCAGCGGGGCCAGCACCGGACGCAACGCGGCCGCGTGCTCGGCCTCCGTCGGCCACGCGGGCGCGGCGAGGAATGGCAGCTCGGTGCGGACCAGCCCGGCCCCCTCGGCGCCGGCGGACACCGCCGCGGCGGCGTCGGCGGCCGTGCTCACGTTGGCCAGCAGGGCGATCGGCCGCCCGTCCAGGGTGACCGCGGGAAGCGCCCGGTCCCGGGCGAGCGCCGCGGCGCGCTGGGCGGACACGGCAGCCGCCGCGCGCGCGGCGCTACGCCGGACCGCCGTCGGATGTACGGTCAGCTCCCCGGTGCCGCCGTCGATGACCGCGGGCGCACCGTCCGTCGCGCGCGGCAGGTCGACAAACACCAGCGGTACGCCCAGGGCGCGCGCCACGATCGCGACGTGAGCGCCGGCGCCGCCGACCCGCGACGCCGCCCCGACCACCGTCCCGGGCGGGTCGAGGAGCTGGTCGGCGCCGAGTTCATGCGCGACGAGGATGACGTCACCGTCCACCGTCGACGTCCGCGGGTCCTCACGGAGGTGGTCGACCACGCGGCGACCCACCTGGCGGACGTCCGTGGCGCGGGCGGCGAGCGTGGGATCGGGCAGGGCGGCCAGCAGGTCGGCGTACCGGCCGGCGGCCGCGGTGACCGCGCGCCCGGGCGGTACGCCCGCACCCACGGCGTCGACCGCGGCCGCCCGCAGCTCCGGGTCGCGAGCGATCAGCGCCGTGGCCACCGCGACCTCGGCCGGCTCGCGGTGTCCCTCCGCCCGCAGAACCGCTGCCCGGGCGTCCAGCTGCGCGGCCACCGCGTCGAACGCGGCCGCCACGTCGGCCGCGCTCGCGTGCACCGGAGATTCATCGTCGGGGTCGACCCGCAGGAGCCGGCCGAGCCCCACGCCGGGCGCACCGGGGCGGCCGTGATGCCGCCGTTCCGCGGTCACGGCGAGCCGGCTGTCACATCGGCGAACGCCCGGAAGATCAGCCAGGTCGAGGTCGCACCGGGATCCTGATGGCCGACGCTGCGTGGACCGAGGTACGAGGCGCGGCCCTTGCGTGCCTGGAGCGCCGTCGTCGCCCGCATTCCCTCGGCGGCCGCGGCGGCCGCGGCCGCCGCAGCCGCCGGGACGCCGCCGTCGAGCTCCTTCTCGAACGCCGCGACCGCGGGGGCGTACGCGTCGACGATGGTCTTGTCTCCGGGCACCGCGGCGCCGAGCTTCTGGACGGCCTCGAGCCCCGCCCGCAACGCGGTGGCCAGCGCCGCACCGTCCACCGTGGTCCCGGCGGGGAGTGCCTTGCCTATCGCCCGGAACGCCGTGCCGTACAGCGGACCGGACGCGCCGCCCACCCGCGACACGAGCGTGCTGCCGGTGCGGACGAACACCTCGCCGACGCTCGCCGGCTGGGCGCCCTCCAGCGAGGCGCGTACCGCCGTGAAGCCACGGTTCATGTTGACCCCGTGGTCGGCGTCCCCGATCGCCGAGTCTAGCTGGGTGAGATAGTCGGCCTGCTCGGCGATTGCGGCGGCAACGGCGGCGATCCACGAGCGGGCGAGCGCGATGTCCACGGCGACCTCCTGCGAATGCGCGGGTTACTACGCTCCCCAGCGGAGCGCGGGCGTGCGTACCGGAGCGTCCCACAGCTGGCGTATCTCGGCGTCCACCTTGCACACGGTCACCGACATGCCGGCCATGTCAAGGCTGGTCACGTAGTTGCCGACCAGGTTGCGGGCGACCCGGACACCGGCCGCGTCCAGCACGGACACCACCTCGCCGTACAGCAGGTACAGCTCGATTAGCGGCGTACCGCCGAGGCCGCTGACGACGACGATGGTCTCATCGCCGGCGGCGAGCGGCTTCGCGGACAGGATCGCGTCCGTCGCGATACGGACGATGTCCTTGGCGGGGCGCAGCTTCTCGCGGCGGCGACCGGGCTCGCCGTGGATGCCGACGCCGACCTCCATCTCGTCCTCGGGCAGGTCGAATCCAGGCTTGCCGGACGCTGGCGTGGTGCACGCCGTCAGGGCGACCGCGAACGAGGCGCTGGCCTCGTTCACCCGGCTGCCGGCCGCGGCCACCGCGGCCGCCGTCGCGCCGGTCTCGGCCAGGGCGCCCGCGACCTTCTCAACGATCAGCGTGGCGCCGGTGCCGCGGCGACCGGCAGTCCACGTTGAGTCCTCCACCGCGACATCGTCGTTGACAAGCACGGTGTGTACGTCGATGCCGTCGTCGCCGGCCAGCTCGGCGGCCATCTGGAAGTTCATGACGTCACCGGTGTAGTTCTTCACGATGTGCACCACGCCGGCGCCGCCGTCGACCGCCTTGGTGGCGGCGAGCACCTGGTCGGGTACCGGCGAGGTGAACACCTCGCCGGGGCAGGCCGCGTCGAGCATGCCCAGGCCGACGAACCCGCCGTGCAGGGGCTCGTGACCCGAACCGCCGCCGGACACGAGCCCCACCTTGCCCGCGCGCGGGGCGTCCGCGCGCACGATGATCTGCTGCTCGAGATCGACGCGTAGCTCGGGGTGGGCCGCGGCGAGGCCGGTGAGTGCCTCTCTGACCACCGCGTCGGGGTGGTTGATGAACTTCTTCACGAGCGGACTCCTTCCGGCTCGGGGGTGACCTGCGGCTGCGCAGGGACGCCCTGGCGCGTGGCCGCGCGGGCGGTGGCGACCACGCCGTACGCCAGCCCGGCCGCGGTCGCGCCGACGAACTCCGCGATCACGTACACGGGCAGCTGGTTCCAGTGCACCGTGCCACCGGCGATCTGCTGGACGAGCATCGGGCCGAACGTGCGGGCCGGGTTGATCGAAGCGCCGGTCGCGGGCGCCACCGGGATGATCGCGGCGAACACGGCGAGGCCGATGGCCAGCCCGGCGAACCCGCCGGGTGCCCGCCGGTCGATAGCTCCGAACACCACAAACGCCAGGATGAACGTGCCGAGCGCCTCGGCAAAGAAGGCCTGCCCGGCGCCGACGCCCTGGCCGTACGCCGCGACGCCCAGGCCGACGTCGGACGCCTTCCCGCCGAGTGCGCCGATGATGGACACGGCGCCGAGGATCGCGCCACCGACCTGGGCGGCGATGAAGCCCGGCACGTCCCGCCACGGCAGTTTCCCGGTTACCGCGAGCGCGACGGTGATCGCCGGGTTGATCTGGCAGCCGGAGACGTGGCCGATCGCGTAGATGAGCGCGACAACGATCATCGCGAAAGCAAAGGAGATCATGCCGAGCTGAGCCATCGTGAACGGCGCGTCCCCGGCGACGATGAGCGTGGCCGGCACGGAGCCGACCCCGACGAAGACCAGCAGTGCGGTGCCGATGACCTCGGCGAGGAGCTTCTGTGGGTACGAGATTTCTGCCATGCCTGGCGCCTGAGCGGATACGCCGCCCGGCATACCTCCTCCGGCTACGACACGGGAACGGATTCCAAACGGTGTTCAGTATTACCGAATGGTGTTCGGAACCTAGCGTGGCCCACGGCGGCGTGTCAAGGGTCACTTTCCCGCCGCAACCCCCACCCCTGCCGCCGATCTTGCACATGTGGTGGGTTGTTTGACCGGACTTGGGCCATATACGACGCATCACAACTGCAAGATCGCCGGAGAGGAGCAGCATCACGAGGCCGCGGCCACCCAGCGGCGGGCGGTCGGTCGCGAGGCTCCAAGGTCTCGCGACAGGTGCCGGGCGGTCTCCCGGACGGCGACGGCCAGGGCGTCCCTGGCCGGCGGGTCCAGCAACCGCTCGACCGGGCCGACCACGCCGATGGCGCCGACCGCGTCGCCGGTGTGGTCGAACACGGGCGCCGCGATCCCGGCGTCGCCGATCGCGGCTTCGCCGTCCTCCACGGCGTACCCGCTGCTCCGGACGGCCTCGAGCTGCGCGGAGAGTTCGTCCCGGTCGGTGATGGTGGCGCCGGTCAGGGCGGGTAGCGGTCCGGAGAGGAGCGCGCCGAGCTCCGGGTCGGGCAGGTGCGCGGCGACGGCCTTACCGAGTGCGCTCGTGTGCCACGGGAGAACGGCGCCGACCTCGAGGATCTGGACCGCACCCTCCGGCCGGAACGCGTGGTGGACGACGAGCAGGTGGTCGCCGGAGAGCACACCGACCCAGACCGCTTCGTTGGCCCGGTTGGCGAGGCCGTCCGCCCAGGCGACCGAGCGCACTCGCAGCTCATGTGTCTCGAGATACGCGTTACCGAGCTCGAGGAGGGCGGGGCCCAGCCGGTATTTGCCGGTCTCGTGGTCCTGCGAGACGAGCTGACCTGCCTCGAGCGTCCGCAGCAGGGCGTGCGCGGTCGGCTTTGCCACCCCGAGACGCTCGGCGACCTCGGTGACGCCCGCGCCGCGCGCCGAGCCGCCGAGGACGCGGAGGATCTCGATCGCGCGGGCCACTGACTGCACCATTCGAGGTTGACCCCCGTTCGCTATTGCCGAACAGCGTTTTGGAATCTACCATTTCCGTTCATGACGAGATCCGTGGGCATCGTACTCGTCTCCCACAGCCGCGAACTGGCCAGCGGACTGCGTTCCCTGCTGCTCCAGGTGGCGGCGGACGGCGTCGCGGTGGAGGCGGCCGGCGGGACGGCGGACGGCCGACTCGGCACCAGCTACGACCTCGTCGTCGCCGCCGTCAAGCGCGCCGACCGAGGTTCCGGAGTGGTCGTGCTACCCGACCTGGGCAGCTCGGTGCTCACCGCGCGGGCCGTGCTGGCGGATCACCCCACGCCCGACGTCGTGCTCGTCGACACCCCCTTCGTGGAGGGCGCGGTCGCCGCCGCGGTCATCGCGGCCAGCGGTGCGGACCTCGCCACCGTGGTCGCTGCGGCGCGGGAGGCGCAGCATGTCCGGAAGTTCTGAGACCCGGGTGGTGCTGACCGCTGCCCTGCACGCCCGGCCGGCGGGCCAGGTCGTGCAGGCGGCGACCAGGTTCAGCTCCGAGATCGAGATCTCGTACGGCGAGCGGACGGTCAGCGCCCGTGGCGTGCTCGGTGTGATGGCGCTCGGCGCGACCGCCGGTACCACGGTGGTCCTGCGCGCGATCGGCGACGACGCGGCGGAGGCGGTTACGGCGCTCGCCGCCGTGCTCGCCACGGCTACCGACTGATGTCCACCCCGTGTACGCCGGACAGCGCGCGTAGCCGATCACCCAGGAGCGTCAGGGTCGTGCCGCTGGTCGGCTGCGCCGTCAGCACGAGAGCCTGCCGGTCGGCGCCGTACGACAGGCGCAGCACCCGGCTGCGGCCCAGGATCGCCTGGGCCTGGTGCTCGACCTCGTCCAGCGGTGCGCCCGCCTCGAGGGTCAACGTGACCTCGAGCGTCCGCCGGCGCGGCAACGCTTCGCGCTCGACGTACCTCACCAGCACCAGCACGCCGAGCGCCAGCACCGCGGCACCGATCGCCGCCAGCCAGCGCTCCAGCCCGACCGCGACCCCGATCGCGGCGGTCACCCACAGCGAGGCCGCCGTAGTGAGGCCGCGGACCGTGGCGCCTTCCCGCAGGATCGCGCCGCCGCCCAGGAAGCCGATGCCCGTGACGACCTGCGCGGCGATCCGGGTGGGGTCACTTCCGAGGAGGTCGACGCCGGCGAGCGTGAAAACGGCGGCGCCGAGGCAGACCAGCATGTGCGTACGGAGCCCGGCCGGCTGAGCGCCCAGCTCGCGTTCCAGCCCGATCGCCGCGCCCAGCCCGGCCGCCGCCGCGATCTGCGCGAGCACGGTCCAGTCCATGCCGTCCACTATGGCCCGTTCGGGGCTCGCGTCAGGGCACCCTGTGCACCTTGTACTGGGCGGCCTGGGCGAGCGGCCGAACCACCAGCCGGTCGACGTTGACGTGGTGCGGCCGGGTGGCGCACCAGACGATGCAGTCGGCGACGTCCTCGGCGACCAGCGGCTCGGCCACGCCCCGGTAGACCTCGTCCGCCTTGGCCCGGTCGCCCCCGAACCGGCCGAGTGCGAACTCGTCGGTGCGCACCATGCCCGGGTCGATCTCCACGACCCGGATGGGCCGCCCACTCACCTCCAGCCGCAGCGTCTCGGCGAACGCCGTCTGGGCATGCTTGGCCGCGGCGTAGCCGCCCCCGCCCTCGTACACGATCAGGCCGGCGGTGGAGCTGAGCACGACGACCGTGCCGGCGCCGGACTTCTCCAGGGCCGGAAGAAATGCCTGGGTGACGCGGAGCGTGCCGAGCACGTTCACGTCGTACATCCACTGCCAGTCCGCGACCGATCCGCTCTCGATGGGGTCGGCGCCGCGAGCACCGCCGGCGTTGTTGACGAGCAGGGTGACCGGGCCGTCGAGCTCGGCCACGGCGGCGACCAGACCGGCGACCGACTCGTCGGACGTGGCATCGCAGGTCACCGGCGTGGCCTCGCCGCCACCGGCGCCGATCTCGTCCACGAGCTCCCCGAGCCGCTCGGTTCGTCGGGCCGCGGCGACCACGTGGAAGCCCTCGACCGCCAGGCGGCGGGCGGTGGCGGCCCCGATCCCGCTCGAGGCCCCGGTGACGATGGCGATCGGCGTCTGCGACATGCCCCGATGATGCCGGACGACGGTTGCGGGCCGCACTACGGGAGACAACCGTCACGCAGACCGCGGGCGGGGGTGTGCGCTCCCGCGTACGCGGGAAGATGACCGGCGGCGTATTGGTTGATCCGCATGGCTCGCCGCTCAGATGCGGCCTGTTTCGTGGTGAAAGGAGCCAAGGTGGCGCGATTTGGCGGATCTGGCGTAATCCGGCAACGCGGCCCCGAGTGGCCGACCCCCCGACGCATCGCGACCATCTCCGTGCACACATCGCCGCTGGAGCAGCCCGGCACCGGCGACGCCGGCGGCATGAACGTCTACATCGTCGAGGTCGCCAAGCGGCTCGCCGAGGCGAACGTCGAGGTCGAGGTGTTCACCCGCGCCACCTCGAGCGAACTGCCGCCGGCGGTCGAGGTGACCCCCGGCGTGCACGTGCGGCACGTCACCGCCGGGCCGTACGAGGGGCTGGCCAAGGAGGACCTGCCCGCCCAGCTCTGCGCGTTCACCAACGGCGTGTTGCGGGCCGAGGCGGCCCGCCCGCCGGGCTTCTACGACCTGATCCATTCGCACTACTGGCTGTCCGGCCAGGTCGGCTGGCTGGCCAAGGACCGCTGGGGCGTACCCCTCGTGCACACCGCGCACACCCTGGCCAAGGTCAAGAACCGTCAGCTCGCGGACGGCGACCGACCCGAGCCGAGGGCGCGGGTGATCGGCGAGGAGCAGGTGGTCGCCGAGGCCGACCGGCTCGTCGCGAACACACCGACCGAGGCGGGCGAATTGATCGACATGTACGGCGCGTCGGTCGACCGGGTATCCGTCGTCGAGCCGGGCGTTGACCTCGACCGGTTCCGGCCACCCGCGGCCGGGTCCGAGGCCGCGGCCCGGCTGCGCGCCCGCCGCCGGTTCGGCCTGCCGGAGCGGGGGTACGTCGTCGCGTTTATCGGTCGGATCCAGCCGCTGAAGGCGCCCGACGTGCTGCTGCGCGCCGCCGCGGCGCTGCGGGCCGGCGACCCCGAGTTCGCCCGCGCGCTGACCCTGGTCGTCGTCGGCGGGCCCAGCGGCAGCGGGCTGGACCGACCGAACGGGCTGATAGAACTCGCCTCCTCGCTCGGCCTCGGCGGATCCGTGCGATTCCTGCCGCCGCAGGCCGGACCGGACTTAGCCGAGCTGTACCGCGCGGCCGACCTGGTCGCCGTGCCGTCGTACAACGAGTCGTTCGGCCTCGTCGCCCTCGAGGCCCAGGCGTGCGGTACGCCAGTAGTGGCGGCCGCGGTCGGCGGCCTAGTCACGGCGGTACACGACGGAGCGAGCGGCGTGCTCGTCGACGGGCACGACGCGGCCGACTGGGCCCGCGTGCTCGGTGGACTGCTCGCCGCGCCTGCCCACCGGGAGCGGCTCGCCCGCGGCGCCGTCGAGCACGCCCGGCACTTCTCCTGGACTCGCACGGCGTCCGGGCTGTTGGCCGTCTACCGTGAGGCCGTGGCCGAGTCGCGGAGCCGGATCGCGGCGCAGCTCGCCGACGAGGCGGCGGCGCTGAGCGCGGGCGTTCTATGAGCCGTGTGGAGGTCGCCCGGCTCATCGAGTCGGCGTGCGCCGAGCGCGGGCTGGCCTGCGAGCCGACCGGAGACTATTCGTACGCCGTCACGCTTCCCGGCACGCACAAGCTCAAGACGATCTGCAACCTGATCGTTGGAGAGCACTCGCTGCGCATCGAGGCGTTCGTGATGCGCCAACCGGACGAACACCGCGAGGAGCTGTGGTCATGGTTGCTGCAACGCAACGCGCGGATGTACGGGGTGGCGTTCTCCACCGACGCTGTGGGCGACGTCTACCTGACCGGCCGGGTAGGACTGACGGGCCTCGACGCCGACGAGGTGGACCGGTTGCTCGGCTCGGTCCTCACGTACGCCGACGAATCCTTCGACACGATGCTCGAGATCGGCTTCGGCTCGGCGATCCGGCGCGAGTGGGAGTGGCGGGTGTCGCGCGGCGAGTCGACCGCGAACCTGGCGGCGTTCGCCCACCTCTTCGGTGAGCCGCGACCGACACAGTGACGACGATCGCAGTGTGACTGTGGAGACACGGATTTCGCTTGTGCCCGCAAAGTCGCCGGAACTAGCGTCATCGCACGGGGGATGGGTGGCGGATCGCCACTCCAGACCGGCGGTCGAGCGGGCGACGCTGACGGGGGTGAGCGTCGCCCGCCACCGCCGGCGCAGCGGCCATCGTTCTAAGGTCTACGCATCATGAGCGGCCCGCTCAACGGGCTCGTCGTCATCGAGCTCGCCGGGATCGGTCCGGCGCCGTTCGCCGGCATGCTGCTCGCCGACCTCGGCGCGGACGTCATCCGTGTGGATCGGCCCGTAAGGTCGGCGACCGCGGACGGATCCATAGCGCCGGGCGATCCCCGCCACGAACTGTTGGGCCGCGGCAAGAGATCCATCGCGGTCGACCTGAAACGGCCGCGCGGAGCGGAGGTCGTCCGGGCCCTCGCCGCCGAAGCGGACGCGCTCATCGAGGGCTTCCGGCCGGGGGTCGCGGAGCGGCTCGGCGTCGGCCCGGCCGACTGCCACGCGGTCAATCCTCGGCTGGTCTACGGCCGGATGACGGGCTGGGGCCAGGATGGTCCACTCGCACAGACGGCCGGCCATGACGTCGTCTACCTCGCGATCAGCGGTGTGTTGCACGCGATTGGACCGGCGGGTGGCTCGCCGGTGCCGCCGCTCAACCTGATCGGCGACTACGGCGGTGGTGGAATGTTGCTCGCGGCCGGCGTGCTCGCCGCGCTCTGGTCCGCCCAATGCACCGGGACCGGCCAGATCGTGGACGCGGCCATCATCGACGGCGCCGCGCTGCTCGCGACCCAGCTGTACGGATTGTTCCACAGTGGACTCTGGCGGGACGACCGCGGCGCGAACCTGCTCGACGGCGGCGCCCCGTTCTACGGGGTCTACCCGACTGCCGACGGCCGGTATCTGGCGGTCGGGCCGCTGGAACCGAAGTTCTACGCGGAGTTCGTGGCCCGGCTCGGCCTGGATCCGGAGCAGATTCCGAGCCAGTACGACGTCGCCGGCTGGCCGCGGCTGCGCGAGGCGATCGCGGCGCGGCTCGCCACGCGTACCAGGGACGAATGGATGTCGGTGTTCGACGGCGGCGACGCGTGCGTGGCGCCGGTGCTGTCGCTGCGCGAAGCGGCCGGCTACGACGAACCCGGGCATCGCCACCTCACGGCGCGGCGCACGTTCATCGAGGCACACGGCATCCGCCAGCCCGCACCGGCGCCGCGGTTCGGCGGCACGCCGCCGGGGCCGCCTCGGCGCCCTCCGCCCTACCCCGGGGAGCACACCCGCGAGGTGCTCGCCGGCTTCCGCATCCCGGACCTGGACGACCTGCTGTCCGACGGGGTTGTTACCCAGTGGTAGCCGAAGGCGCCCGGGTGCGGAGCTGAGGCTTCGCCCCACCGACCTCGGGATGGTGTGTCGACTACCTTTGCTCTGCTTCCGCGGAGGACACGCCGAAAGGCTGAGGCGAGGCCTCGGCCGAAAGGTGTCTCCCCTGGGGAAGCAGAGCAAACGTAGTTGCGACATGTGCCCGGAGTGGGGCTCCGCGTCGTCACGCCTGGGGGGCGGCGACGTCGCATCGAGGCTGCGGGAGGATGTCTCGCATGACCGTCGGAACCCTGGTGCTGCTCCGGCACGGCGAGAGCGAGTGGAACGCGAAGAATCTCTTCACCGGCTGGGTCGACGTCGACCTGTCCGCCAAGGGTGAGGCGGAGGCCCGCCGCGGCGGCGAGCTGCTGCGCGAGCACGGGCTGCTCCCCGACGTGGTGCACACGAGCGTGCAGCGCCGCGCGATTCGCACGGCCGAGCTGTCGCTGGACGTGGCGGACCGGCAGTGGATTCCCGTGCGCCGGTCGTGGCGGCTCAACGAGCGGCACTACGGCGCGCTGCAGGGCAAGAACAAGAAGCAGACCCTCGATACGTACGGCGAGGAGCAGTTCATGCTCTGGCGCCGGTCGTACGACGTGCCACCGCCACCGATCGAGGATGGTGACCAGTGGTCGCAGGAAGGCGATCCCCGGTACGCACAGCTGCCGCGCGAGCTGATGCCACGCACCGAGTGCTTGAAAGACGTCGTCGCGCGGGTGCTGCCGTACTGGTACGACTCGATCATCCCCGACCTGCTCAGCGGCCAGACGGTGTTGATCTCCGCGCACGGGAACTCGCTGCGGGCACTCGTCAAACACCTGGACGACATCTCCGACGAGGCGATCGCGAAGCTGAACATCCCGACCGGGATGCCGCTGCGGTACGAGTTCGATCGGGCCACGATGAAGCCGCTGACCGTCGGCGGGACGTACCTCGACCCGGAGGCCGCGGTCGAGGCGGCCGCGGCGGTGGCGAACCAGGGTAGGTGACCCGGGCGACGCGGGGGAGCGAGCGCCGACAGTTACGCCCGCTGCGCCTCGCCCGTGACCAGGTAGATGACGTGCCGGCCGGCGTTGACGGCATGGTCGGCGTACCGCTCGTAGAACCTGCCGAGTAGCGCGCCGTCGATCGCGGTCTCCACACCGTATGGCCAGTCGTCGCCCAGGAGGGTGGCCAGCAGCTGGCGGTGGAGTTCGTCCATCGCATCGTCGTCGCGGTCGAGCTCGGCCGCGACGACGACGTCCTGTGAGGACAGACACCTGCCGATCTTGCCGGCCATTCGGTCGGCCACCTCGGCCATCTGCGCCACGACCCCGCGCAGCTCCGCGGGCACGGCGGGCGACGGGTGCCGGCGCAGGGCGGTCTTCGCCACATGGTCCGCGAGGTCGCCCATCCGCTCGAGGTCGGCGGCGATGTGCAGCGCGGTGACCACGAGGCGCAGGTCCGAGGCCACGGGTGCCTGTCGGGCGAGGACGTCATACACGGTGTCCTCGACCCGCCGATCCAGTTCGTCGATCTCGTGGTCTTTGGCGATCACCGTCTCTGCCGCAAGGCGGTTGGCGGTGAGGAGGGCCGCCGTCGCGTGCCGCATCGCGGTCTGCACCGCCTCGGCCATCGAGACGAGCAGACGGCCCACCTCGAGGAGATCGGCCCGGAACTCTTCGCGCATATCCCCATCCTGACGGTCGGGCCCCAGACGGGTCGAGGCTGGCCGCGCCCAAGGTATGACGGCGCGGAAGCGCGCCGGTGAACGGCGGTGAATGAGGCCGGGCCGAGTGGTGAACATTGCAGGATGCGCGCCGGTTTTGTCCCATTGTGGGAGGGCGGCAGGTTAACAATGGACCTACGATCGCCTCGTGGAGTGGGCGGTCAGTGTTGGCGTGGCCAGCGGTCTCGCCGCTGGTCTGGCGGTGGGTGCCCTCGGGTACCTGCTGCTTCTGCGCTCTGGGCGCGTGCGGCCCACCGCCGCGAATGGTCTGGTGAGTGGCCCGCCCGGGGCCTCGGACGCGGCGAGTGGTGACAATGGGAGGCCCGCCATCGCGAAGGAGCAGAAGACCCGGCCGTCGGGTCTCGGCCGCAAGAGCCTGGACTCCCTGAACGTGGGAGTGGTCGTGCTGGACCCCGAGGACACTCCCGTGGTCGTGAACCCGTCGGCGCGGGCGATGGGTCTGTTGCGCGCTGGCAATGTCCCAGGGGCGGTGGCGGCCCACCCGATCATCCGTACCCTCGCCGGCCAGGTTCGCCGCACCGGCGTGCGTCGAGAGGTCGAGCTGGACCTGCCGCGGGGTCGCCCGGGCGGGGCCCAGGATCCGCTCGGCGTACACCTGCGGGCGGTGGGGCTTCCCAACGGCTACGTTGCCGTGGAGGCCGCGGACGTGACGGAGGCGCACCGAGTGGCCCGGGTCCGGCGCGACTTCGTGGCCAACGTGAGCCACGAGCTCAAGACCCCGATCGGCGCGCTGCAACTGCTCGCTGAGGCCCTGCTCGGTGCGACCGATCCCGGCTCGCCCGGCTCGCCCGACGGCGGCGGGGACGTCGCCGCCGCGCGGCGGTTCGCCGAGCGGATCCAGCAGGAGTCCACCCGGCTGGGCCGGCTCGTCAGCGAGCTACTCGAGCTGTCGCGGCTGCAGGGAGCGGACCCGCTGCCGCAACCCGAGCCGGTGCAGGTGGACTGGATCGTCGCCGAGGTGCTGGACCGGACCCGCACCGCGGCCTCGGTGAAGCAGATCGAGGTCGGCTTCTCCGGCCAGCGCGGGCTGACCGTCTACGGCAGCGACAGCCAGTTCACGACCGCCGTCGTCAACCTGGTGGAGAACGCGATCGCGTACTCCCCGACCGGTACGAAGGTCGCCGTGTTCACGCGGGGGGATGAGGAGACCATCGAGATCTCCGTGACCGATCAGGGCATCGGCATCGCCGCTCACGAGCTCGACCGGATCTTCGAGCGGTTTTACCGGTCGGACCGGGCGCGGTCGAGGTCCACCGGCGGAACCGGCCTTGGTCTCGCCATCGTCAAGCACATCGCCACAAACCACGGCGGTCGTGTCGACGTCGCGAGCGCGCTGGGCAAGGGTTCGACGTTCACCCTGCGGCTGCCTGCGCGTCCGCGCGATGCCGCCGGCACGCTACCGGCGTCGGTTGAGATCGAGCGCGACCGTGCTCCGTTTGCGCCGCTGTCTAGTGCAGAGGAAGGAAGGTCAGTTGTCCCGCGTACTGGTCGTGGAGGATGAGGAGTCGTTCTCCGACGCTTTGTCGTACATGCTCCGCAAGGAGGGCTTCGAGGTCTCGGTGGCCGGGACCGGGACGTCGGCGCTTACCGAGTTCGACCGATCGGGCGCGGACATCGTGCTTCTCGACCTCATGCTGCCCGAGATGTCGGGCACCGAGGTATGCCGGCAGTTACGCCAGCGTTCCGCCGTGCCGATCATCATGGTCACGGCGCGGGACAGCGAGATCGACAAGGTCGTCGGGCTCGAGATCGGGGCGGACGACTACGTGACGAAGCCGTACTCTCCGCGCGAGCTCGTCGCGCGGATCCGGGCGGTGCTTCGCCGGCAGGTCGGGGACGCGGTCGACATTTCCGCGCCGACGCTGGCGGCCGGGCCGGTACGCATGGACGTCGAGCGGCACGTGGTGACGGTGGACGGCGAAGCCGTACAGCTGCCGCTGAAGGAGTTCGAGCTGCTGGAGTTGTTGCTGCGCAACGCTGGCCGGGTCCTCACCCGCGGCCAGCTCATCGACCGCGTGTGGGGCGCCGACTACGTGGGCGACACGAAGACTCTGGACGTGCACGTCAAGCGGTTGCGCTCCAAGGTCGAGCCGGAACCGTCGCAACCGCGTTACATCGTCACCGTCCGCGGCCTGGGCTATAAGTTCGAGCCCTAGGTCCCGAAAACCTTGCGCAGCTCGGCCGCGATGTCGCCGACCTCGACCAATCGGCCTTCGGCTACGGCGATCACGAGGTCGTACGCTGCATCCTGGTCCACATTCGCGACGTGGGTCTGGTCGAGGGCCCCGTTTTGATACAGGAAACCGACGGCGACGATCCAGCCTATGCGCTTGTTGCCGTCCACAAAGGGGTGGTTGCTCACGAGCGAGTGCAGCAGCGCCGCACCTTTTGTCCACAGGTCCGGGTAGGCATCCTCGCCGAAGACCGTGGTCTGTGGCCGGGCGACTGCCGATTCGATCAACCCGGCGTCGCGCACGACGGCATCGATCTTGCGCGCGACACCAACCACATCTGGGAGCGTGGGGAAGTAAGTGCTGTCGGGCATCACTCCGCCAAACGATCGAGCAGCGTCCGGTGCCGTTCCATGATCTCGTCGGTGAGCGCACCGAACCTCTTCGCGTTGCGCCGCGCGAGGTAATCGTCGATCGCGGTCACAACGACCGAGTGCATCGAACGCTCCTCTTCGTCAGCGACGATGCGGAGCCGGGACTCGCGGTCTTCGTCCAGTCGAAGGGTCATCGCCATGAAGTGATGGTATCACCGATGGTATCAATTCTGATACTAGTCGGCGAGGGAGGCCGGGTGCGGGGCGACCAGGCCGCGAGCGGCACGGGCCGCGCACAGCTCGGCGAGCTTCGCGTACGCCTTCTTGCCGACAAGCGCCACGAGCTCCGGCTCATACGACCGGTACATCGGCTCGCGGCCGACGTGCGCCTCCGGTGAGGACGTGCACCACCAGTGCAGGTCGTGGCCGCCGGAGCCCCAGGCCCGCCGGTCGAACTCGGTCAGCACGGTCAGCAGCACCTTGGTGCCGTCCGGTCGTTTGGTCCACTCCTGGTCGCGCCGGATCGGCAACTGCCAGCACACGTCGGGCTTGTACTCCAGCGGGTGTACGCCGTCGCGCAGCGCCTGCGCGTGCAGCGCGCACCCGCCGCCGCCCTGGAAGTCAGGGTCGTTCAGAAACACGCACGGACCATCGTTGGACACGGTCGCGGTGCGCCGGGCGGGCTTCTTGCCGTCGATGGAGTCCATCTCGGTGTAGTTCTTGAAGCCACGCCGGAAGTGCTGCCAGGTCAGTGGCGTGAGCCGCTTGACCGCACCGCGTACACGTTGCTCGTCGTCGGCGTCGGTGAAGAACGCGCCGTGCGAACAGCAGCCCTCCGCGCCCCGGCCCGCCGCAATGCCATGGCATCCCTTGCCGAAGATGCACGTCCAGCTGGACAGCAGCCAGGTCAGGTCGGCACGGATGACGTGTTCCGGGTCGCCGGGGTCGACGAACTCCACCCACTCCCGGGGGAAGTCGAGGTCGACTTCCCGGCTGCGAGGATCGGACGGGTCGTCGACCAGGACGCGAAGCTCGCTGCGGCTTGCCACCCGGCAAGCCTACGCCCGGTGTGCCGGCAACTTCCGGGAGCGACGCAATAGTGTTCGTTCATGCGGCTCGCGGTCCTCGACGTCGGTTCGAACACCGTGCATCTGCTCGTGGTGGATGCCCACCACGGCGCGCACCCGTGGCCGGCGTACTCGGAGAAGAGCGTGCTACGCCTGGCCGAACAGCTGGGCCGCGACGGCCACCTGACCAAGACGGGGGCCAACGCGTTGATCGAGGCCGTGGCCGACGCGAAGGAGGCCGCCGCCCGGCTCGAGACCGACGACCTCCTGGCGTTCGCGACCTCAGCCGTACGCGACGCGTCGAACTCAGCCGACGTCCTCGCCCGCGTACGCCGGGAGACCGGTGTCGACCTCGAGGTGCTCAGCGGCGAGGACGAGGCCCGGATGACCTTCCTGGCCGTACGCCGCTGGTTCGGCTGGTCGGCGGGGCGGGTGATGGTGCTGGACATCGGCGGCGGCTCTCTCGAGATCGCGGCCGGCATCGACGAGGAGCCCGATCTGGCTCTCTCGTTGGCGCTCGGCGCCGGCCGGCTGACCCGCGAACGGCTCCGGATCGACCAGGACTCGACCCGCCCGCCGAACGCGGACGCCGTGGACGAGCTGATCGAGTACGTCGACTCGACGATCGAGCCGGCCGTGGCGAAGCTAGTAGAGGCGGGTTGGGAGCGGCCGGTGGCCACGTCCAAGACGTTCCGCACGCTGGCTCGTCTCGCGGGCGCGGCCCCGTCCGGCGCCGGGCTGTGGGCGCCGCGGCAGCTGACCCGCACCGGACTACAACAGGTCCTCGGCTTCATCCGCCTGATCCCCCCGACCACGCTGTCGGAGCTCGACGGCGTGAGCGTCCGCCGAGCCCACCAGCTGCTCGCCGGCGCCGTCGTCGCCGAGACCGTGATGCGCAGGCTGGGCATCGACGCGCTGGACCTGTGTCCCTGGGCGCTGCGCGAGGGGGTCATCCTGGGTCGCCTCGACCAGCTCGATCCGCCCGTCCCGGCGTTCTGAGCGGCTGGGGATACTCTGACTGTCGTGACCGTCCCCGTCATCCTGTCCAGCTCGTCCGTCTTCCCCGAGCCCACCGCCGCGGCGTTCGAGATGGCCGCCACCCTCGGCTACGACGGGGTCGAGGTGATGGTCTGGACGGACGCGGTCAGCCAGGACGCGGGGGCGCTGCGCGGTCTGGCCGATCATTACGGCGTACCGGTGCGGTCCGTCCACGCGCCGTGCCTGCTCGTAACCCAGCGGGTGTGGAGCCCGGACCCGTGGGAGCGGCTGCGCCGTGCGGCGGGGCTCGCCGAGACGCTCGGCGCGAGCATCGTGGTCGTGCACCCGCCGTTCACCTGGCAACGGGATTACGCGCGCGGCCTCCACGCCGGGCTGTCCCGGCTCGAGAGCCAGCACCGCACCGTGCGGTTCGCGGTGGAGAACATGTTTCCGGTACGCATGGCGGGCCGCGACTTCGTTCCGTACGTGCCGAGCTGGGATCCGACCGTCACGGGCTACGACGCGTACACCTTGGATCTTTCGCACTGCGCGGCGTCGCGGTCGGATGCCCTCGCGATGGCCGACGCGATGGGTGCCGGCCTCGCCCACGTCCACCTCGGCGACGGCCGCGGCGAGGGGCGCGACGAGCACCTGGTGCCCGGCCGCGGCGGGCAGCCGTGCGCCGAGCTGCTGGCGTCCCTGGGCGGCCGCGGGTTCACCGGCGCGGTCGCGGTCGAGGTGGCCACCCGACGGGCGGGCAGTCGGGCGGAACGCGAGGCGGACCTCGCCGAGGCGCTCGCGTTCGCGAGGAAGCACCTTGAAATTCGCCCTCGCTCCGCTCGGGCGGCTCGCGTCGCCTGAGGGCGCCGTCTTCGCCCTGTGGGGGACGACGCTTCGCGCGTCCTCCTCGGGCTCCAGACGCCGCCGCGACGCGAGCGAAGCCGGTCGCTCAGCTGACCGAGGTCAGGTCTGTCGCGGCCCGCTTGCGGGCGCGGTGTGCGGCGACGTGGGATCGGGTCGCGCACCGCTCCGAGCAGAACCGGCGACAGCAGTTGGACGAGGTGTCGAGGTAGACGTTGCCGCAACGCTGGTCGGCGCAGACACCGAACCGTTCGCTGCCGTACTCACACAGCCACACCGACAGGCCCCACACCGCGCCGGCGAGGTACTCGGCGGAGACGGAGGCGCCGCGGCTGGTCACGTGCATGTGCCAGTCGCTGGCGTCGTGCCCGGAGATGCGCGGCTGGACCGGGAACGCCTCGAGCAGCGCGTTGAGCTCGCCGACGGCCTCGGCGTGCCGGCCCGACGTGCCGCACTCGAAGACGTCGCGCAGCCGTTTCTGGACCCGGCGGAAGATCGCAACCTCCCGCTCGGTGACCTCGCCCCGCATCCAGCTGTCCGCGGGGAACACGGCACGCAGGTCGGCCAGGTCCGCCAGTGGGGCGTTGACCAGGTCGACCGCGGTCCGGGCATACGCATCGAAGTTCACGCGACAACGGTAGTCGACCGCGGCGGTGCCTGGCTCGTCCGCCCGGCCGGCCCTTCCCGCGGGCGTTAGGCTCGGCGCATGTTCCGATCGGTGATCCTCGCTGCCGCCCGCTCATCGCGGGTCGAGCGGCTTGTCGAGACAGCCCCCATCAGCCGGGATGTCGTTCGTCGGTTCATCGCCGGTATCGCGACCGACGACGCGCTGCGGGCGACCCGTGAACTCGTCGACGACGGGCTGGCGGTCACCCTCGACTACCTGGGCGAGGACACGGTGACCCCCGAGCAGGCCACGCACATTCGGGACGAATACCTCGAGCTACTCGCCGCACTGCGTCGGGCCGAACTCACCCCGGCGGCGGAGATCAGCCTCAAGCTCTCCGCCCTGGGTCAGCGCTTCGACGAACAGCTGGCGTACGACAATGCCCGAGCGATCTGCGTCGCCGCGACCGAGGCCGGCACCACGGTCACCCTGGACATGGAGGACCACACCACCACCGACTCGACGCTGGAGATCCTCGGCAAGCTCCGGAAGGACTTTCCGACCACCGGGGCGGTGCTCCAGGCGTACCTGCGTCGGACCGAGGCGGACTGCCGCGAGCTCGCGACGACCGGATCCCGGGTCCGGCTGTGCAAGGGAGCGTATAAGGAGCCAGAGTCGGTCGCGTACCAGTCCAAGCTGGACGTCGACAAGTCATACGTGCGATGCCTGAACATCCTCATGTCGGGCCACGGCTACCCGATGCTCGCCACGCATGACCCGCGACTGGTCGCCATCGGCGAGGACCGTTCGCGCTGGTTCGACCGGTCGCCAGACGAGTTCGAGTTCCAGATGCTGTACGGGGTGCGGCCAGAGGAGCAGCGCCGGCTCGCCGGCGAGGGCTACACGATGCGGGTGTACGTGCCGTACGGGACCGAGTGGTACGGCTACATGATGCGCCGGCTCGCCGAACGCCCGGCGAACATGAGCCTGTTCCTACGAGCGCTGACGTCCACGAAGTAGGCCACGGCGCGGTTGGTGTCACGTCCGCCGGTGGGCGGACTCGCGCCGTCGCCGCGGGACACGTAACCTGCGCCCGTGCGGGACGATGGGGAGGCGGCGCCGCGGGCGCCCGAGGAGTCGACGTCGATGGATCCGGACAGCGCGCCGCCCGAAGGTCCGGGCCAGCAGCCACTGCCCCCCCAGTGGCCGGCGCCAAGCTATCCGCCATCGCCCGCGGTGCCGGGGTATGGCTACCCACCCCCGCCCGGTCCGGTCCAGTCCCAACGCCGGCGGCGTGGCTGGATCCTCTGGGCCGTGCTCGGGTTGGTCGCCCTGCTCGTGGTGTGCGGGCTGCCCGCCGCGCTCGTCATCGTGGTCGCCCGCGTCGAGGGTGGACAGCCGGGGTCCGCCGGGTCGGCGCCCTCGAATCCGGCGCGCTCGACCGCCGCCTCGCCGTCGACGCCGGCCGCCGAGGCGCTGCGCACCAGGATCGACTCGGCGCTCCGGGACCAGGGGGCCGCGCTGCGCCGCGGCGACGAGGCGGCGTTCCTCGCCGTCGCGGACCCGACCGTGCCGGCGACGGTCGCGGAGCTCAAGCGCCGGTACCGATCCCTGCGGGCGCTCAAGGTCGAGCGATGGTCGGCCAGCGTAGACGCGCCGGTCGGGCCGTCGGGTCCCAAGAAGCAGTGGGTCGTGCCGGTGACCTGGGAGTACTGCGTCGCCGTCGTCAACTGCAGCCTCGACCCCGTCAACGTCTCCACCACGTGGGTGGAGCGCGCGGGCAAGCCGTTGTTGGTGAAGCTCGGCACGACGTCCAAGAGCGACAACGGGCCGCTGCCGTGGGAGGTCAGCGACCTTCGGGTTGCCCTCGGTCCGCACACGGTGGTGGCGACGACGGCGCGGTACGCCGGTCGCCTGCCCATGCTGTTGCGCGAGGCCGAGAGGGCGGCGGCGGTCGTCGAGCCGTTCGTCGTCGTGCATCCGGCCCCGGACCGGTTCCGGATCTTCTACGCCGGTTCCGCGGAGTGGCGGCGGTGGTACGGCGGCGGCCAGCCGGAATGGTCGGTGGGCCAGGCGATTCCCGTCTCCCGAAACCGGATCGACGTCGTGGTCCGGGCCGCCGAGATCGAGCACGACCTGGGGTTCCTCGATGATCTGCTCCGCCACGAGATGACACACGTGGCGACCTTGCGGGGCGCCCGAACGTCGGCGAAGTTCTGGATGATCGAGGGGATAGCGGACTACGTCGCGATGCTCGGCCGGCCGTTCTCCGCGTACGACTCGGTCACCGAGACCCGGCGCTGGGTGCATGGCGGCTGGGACGGCGACATCGAGGTCGCCGCGCCCACCGACTCGGCACCCGACTGGCAGGTGGCGGCGCGCTACGGCGTCTCGATGCTCGCCATGCGCTGTCTCGCGGCCCGGTTCGGCCAGCCGACGATGATGAGCTTCTTCGGCCTGGTCGTGAACGGAGGCTATTCGCTGGCGGACGCCGCGACGACGGAGCTGCACGCCGACTGGACGGGCGTCGCCCACGACTGCGCCGACTACGTGCGTTCGGCCGCCTGACGACCGGCCGCCCTGGCCCCACGTCGCCGGCCGACCACACTTCGCGGGCCGGCATAGCATGGTCCGCGTGCGTCGCGCCCCCTCGCCGCCATCTCTCGTCGTTGCCCTCGCCGGCGCCGTCGCGCTGACGCTGGCCGCCGCGTCCTGTAACAACAGGTCCGGCGATATCGCCGTCGGCACCGCCACGCAGGGCTCGGTCGTCGAGGTGGTCGACGCCCCGGCGTCCGTCACCGCCCGGGCGGCCGCCACGCTCACCGCGGCCGCCGATGGCACGCTCGTGTCGCTCCGGGTCGGTGCGGGTGATCGCGTCCGCGCGGGCCAGGTGCTCGCCGTGATCGACGCTCCGGCCGCGCGGGCCCGGTTGGCGCAGGCGAAGACGGCTCTGGCCGCGGCGTCCCGGGCCGGCGGTGGTGATGGTGGAGGCGTGAACCTCGTCGCCGTTGCTCGGTCCACCGATCGAGCCGCGGCCGACGCGTTCGCGCGGGCGCGTGACGCCGCCCAGCGGATCGCCGACCAGCCGCTGCGGGAGGCGCTTCTCGCGCAGGTGGCCGCCGCGGAGCGGCGCTACGACGCCGCGGCCCGGGCCGCCAACCAAGCGGTCCGCGCCGTCCAACGCGGAATCGCCGGGTTGAGCTCCGCCGTCGGCGCACTCTCCGCCGCCCAGCGGCTGCAGGCCCAGCAGGCGTACGCGCTGGCGAAGTCCACTGTGGATGCGCTGACGTTGCACGCGCCGATCGGCGGCGTGGTGCAGCTCGGTGGACCGACCTCGGCCATCGGCGCCGCCTCGCTGACCGATCTGCTCGGCGCCGCGGGTGCCGATACCGGCATCGCCGGCGTCGGCTCTGCGGTTCCGGCCGTACCCTCGGGTGGCGCTTCCGCCGTGTTACCCGGCGTCGACGGAACCGTCCCGGTCGGCGGCCGCGTCTCCGCGGGTACCCCCGTGCTGACCATTGTGGACACCACGGCACTGGGACTGCTCGCGGACGTCGACGAGACCGACGTGTTGCTCGTCCGGCCGGGCGTCCCCGCGTCGGTGGAGCTCGACGCCGCGACCGGCGCGAGCTACGACGCGACCGTGCGGACCGTCGACCTGCTGCCCACGCCCTCGGCGCGCGGCGGCGTGGCGTACCGGGTCCGGCTGACCCTTGGCCCCGGTCGGTACGCCGACGGCCGGTCGGCACCCACGCCGAGGCCGGGCATGAGCGCGGTCGCGCACCTGCGGGTACGCGAGGCCGCGTCCGCGGTGACCCTGCCGGCCGCGGCGGTGTTCTCCACCGGTGGTCACGACGCCGTCTGGCTCGTGCGCGGCGGTCGTGCCGAGCGGACCACGGTGACCGTGGGCGTCCAGGGTCGCGACGTGGTGCAGATCCTGGACGGCGTCCGGCTGGGCGAGCGGGTCGTGGTGCGCGGCGCCGACCAGGTTCACGTCGACCAACAGGTGCCGTAGTGACCGCGCCCACGCGCTCGGTGGCCGCGATCGAGGCGGTCTCCGTGACCCGGGTGTACGAGCTCGACGGTGTCGCCGTGCACGCCCTGCGCGGGGTCTCGCTGAGCGTCGCGGTCGGTGACTTCCTCGCGATCGTCGGGCCGTCCGGCTCCGGGAAGTCCACCCTCATGCACGTGATGGGCGGGCTGGACCGGGCGACGAATGGCCGCATCGTCATCGGCGGTCGGGATGTCGCCGGGCTACGGGCGCCGGAGATGGCCCGACTACGAAACGAGACGATCGGCTTCGTGTTCCAGGCGTTCCATCTTCTGCCGCGTACGTCCGCTGTGGACAATGTGGCGCTGCCGCTGGTGTATCGCGGCCTGGGCGCGAAGGAGCGGCGCGCGCGGGCCACCGAAATGCTCGAGCGGGTGGGCCTGTCACACAGGCTGCGGCATCGGCCCAGTCAGCTGTCCGGCGGCGAGCAGCAACGCGTCGCTATCGCCCGCGCACTGGTCACCTCGCCGTCCGTTCTGCTGGCGGACGAGCCGACCGGCAACCTGGACACCGCGACCGGCGGGTCGGTACTCGCGCTCCTCGAGGCGCTGAACGAGTCGGTCGGGGTCGCGGTCGTGCTGGTCACGCACGACCGCGACGTGGCCGCTCGGGCACATCGCCAGATCGTCATGCGGGACGGGATGATCGTGCGAACGACCGAGGGGCCCGGATCGGCAATAGTTGAGTCTGCTCCCAGTGGGGCGCCCGGTCCCTCGGCCGACGACGGACCGCGGCGCCCCATCCCACCCTCCGAGAGGCCGTCGTGAGACTGGCGGAGGCCTGGCGGGTCGCGTTCGACTCCCTGCGGGCCAACCGGCTGCGCAGCGGACTGACCATGCTCGGCGTGGTCATCGGCGTGGCGGCGGTCGTCGTGCTCGTCGCGATCGGCACCGGCGCGAAGCGCGAGGTGGAGCGGCAGGTCGAGGGCCTGGGCTCCAACCTGCTCATCGTGGTGCCCGGCAGGGTCGACTTCGGCTCCGCGCCGGCGGTGTCGCGGCTCTCACTCTCCGATGTGGACGCTGTGACCCGGATCGTGGGGGACCGGTCGCGGGTCGCGGTGTCGGTGACCTCCGGCGAGACGGTACGCGCCGGCACCGCATCGCGGTTCACGAGCGTGCTCGGCGTCCTCGAGACGACACCGTCGGTGTTCGTCCGTTCGCTGTCGCGCGGAGCGTACCTGACACGCTCCGATGTGGATACCGGCCGCCGCGTCGCGGTCCTCGGTTCCGCCGTGGCCCGGTCTCTGTTCGGTGACCGGGACCCGATCGGGCAGCAGGTCAGCATCGCCGGCGTGCGGTTCCGGGTCATCGGCGTGTTCGCCCCGCTCGGCCAGAGCCTGGGTGTGAACCGCGATGACGAGGTGCACATCCCGGTCACGACGGCACACCGCCTGTTCGGCACGCAGCGTATCGACGGCATCGCCGTCAAGGCGCCGGACCGCGGCCAGATCGCCCGACTCGGTGGGCGGATCGTCGACGAGCTGACCTCGCGCCATCCCGACACCGAGTTCAGCGCGGTGACGCAGGAGCAGATCCTGGGCGTGCTCGGCGACATCCTGGGAGTGCTCACCGCCGTGCTGGCCGCCATCGCCGGCATTTCGCTGCTCGTCGGCGGAGTGGGTGTATCCAACATCATGCTGGTCTCGGTGCACGAGCGGACCCGGGAGATCGGCCTGCGCAAGGCCGTCGGCGCGCGCCCGCGGGATATCGGCGTGCAGTTCCTGCTCGAGGCCGTGCTCCTGACCACGCTGGGCGGTGCCACCGGTATGGCGCTCGGGGTGGGCGGGGCGCTGCTGGTGGCCGCCGTGTCCCCGGTGCCTGCCGCCGTCACCTGGTGGTCGCTCACGCTCGCCTTCGGCGTCTCGGCGGCCGTCGGCATCGTGTTCGGCGTGGTTCCGGCCCAGCGCGCCGGCCGGCTCGACCCGGTCGAAGCGCTGCGCTCCGAATGATCTCCCATGGCCTCGCCATGATCATTTGGCGCGAAGGATCGCGCCGGTCACAGCCGTCCCGTTACCGTACTAGTAACACGTGCGTTGACTGCCTCGACGCGGATCATCCGTCCGGGGCGGCACGCGCCGGGGATTGATGGGTTGGCAGTCATGGCATCACCACAGTCCGAGGGCGGGTTGGCCGAGGTCAAGTTCCTGACGGTCGCCGAGGTCGCGACGCTCATGCGGGTTTCCAAGATGACCGTCTACCGCCTGGTCCACTCGGGCGAGTTGACCGCCGTACGCGTGGGTCGCTCATTCCGGGTGCCTGAGCACGCCGTACACCAATATCTTCGGGAGGCGTTCCGCGAATCGGCGTAGCCGGCGGGCGTGTACCCCGTGTCGGGGGTGCGTTGGTTCGGGCCGTCGCCGCCGGCTACCCTGGACGCGACCGTGACCCGCGCGCGTCGCTGCGCCTGCCGTCCAGGACGGGTCGCCGGTCCACTGTCCGTCTCGGGCACCGGCGGCGCACCTCGCGGTTGCCAGCCCGACCCACACGTGTCGAGAGGGTTGTCGTATGGGCTCGGTGGTCAAGAAGCGCCGCAAGCGCATGGCGAAGAAGAAACACCGCAAGCTGCTGCGCAAGACCCGCGTCCAGCGTCGCCGCCTCGGCAAGTGATCTCCCGCGGGCGCTCGGGCCCTGGCCGCCCCGGCGTCCGCACTGTGTTGCCCTCTGGTTCCGTCCACCAACGCCTGGAGCATCGTGACCGCCGCGCAGGACCGCCGCCGCAACGGCGCGACCGACCGGCCGGATTCCGCGCCGGCTCGCCCGGCGCGCCGGACCCCGGACTCGGTGCCGCAGGTGGTCGTCGTCACCGGCGTGAGCCGCTTCCTCGCCGCGCACGTCGCCGCGCGGCTCGCCGCCGACCCGCGCGTTGACCGCGTGATCGGGCTCGACCCGGTCGAGCCGCCCACCGAACTCGCCGCCGTCCTCGGCGACGTCGAGCACGTCCGCGGGGACAGCGCGTCGGCCGCCACAGTCATCGCCGACCTCGACGCGCGCGCGGTCGTCCACATGGCGATCACCACGTTGCCGGACCACCACCGCGGCGGCCGCGCGGCGATGAAGGAGCAGAACATCATCGGCACGATGCAGCTGCTCGCGGCCTGCCAGCGGGCCCCTCGGCTGCGCAAGCTCGTGGTGCGTTCGTCGACCGCGGCGTACGGCGCGTCGTTCCGCGACCCGGCCGTCTTCACCGAGGACACCGAGCCCCGCGAGCTGCCGCGCGGCGGGTTCGCGCGGGACATCCTGGACATCGAGGCGTACGTGCGCGGCTTCCGCCGCCGCCGTCCCGACGTCCTCGCCACCGTGCTGCGGTTCGCGCCGTTCGTGGGCTCGCGTGCGGACACCACCCTCACCCGGTACTTCTCCCAGCCCGTTGTGCCGACCGTGTTCGGCCGCGATCCCAGGCTGCAGTTCGTGCACATCGACGACGCGCTGGAGATCCTGCACCGGTCGATCACCGAGGACCACCCGGGCACCTTCAACGTGGCGGGCGCCGGCGTGCTCTCGCTGTCCCAGGCGATCCGCCGGGCCGCCCGCGTCGCGGTGCCCGTGCTCGAACCGGGGCTGTCCGCGGTCGCCGGGCTCGCCAAGAGCCTCGGGATCGGGCATTTCGGGCTCGACCAGGTCGACCTTTTCGTGCACGGCCGGGTCGTCGACACCTCGCGCCTGATCAAGGAGTACGGCTTCACGCCGCGCACGACCGCGGCCGCGTTCGACGATTTCATCCGCGGCCACGCCGGTGGCTCGGTCATCCGCCCCGAGCGGCTCGCCGACGTGGAGCAGGGCGTGCTCGACGGCATTCGCCGGGTGCGGGAGATGGGCTGGGTCGCCCGCCGCGCCGCCGGAAAGACGTCGCCGTGACCGCCGAACAGGGCAGGCGGCTTGGCGTATCCCCGCTGCTGGAGGACGGGCTGGGGTCGCGGGCGCGGAGCAACGGCCGCGGACCCGCCGGCGCCCCGAGCGACGCGGCGGTGCCCGACGGCCCGGTCGACGAGTGGGACCGCCGGGTAGCCGGCGCGCTGGCGTTCCTGCGGCGTCGTCTCGCCGGCGACTACGAGGTGGACGAGTTCGGTTTCGATCGCGAGCTCACCGAGCATTTGTTTCATCCGTTGGGGCGGCTGCTCTACCGGGAGTGGTTCCGGACGGAGGTGTTCGGCGTCGAGCACCTGCCGGCCTCCGGCGCCGGGCTCGTGGTCGGCAACCACTCCGGGACGATCGCGCTCGACGCGTTGATGCTCTCGGTCGCCATCCACGAGGAGCACCCCCGCCACCGGCACCTGCGGCTGCTCGGCGCGGACCTGGTGTTCCGGATGCCCCTGGTCTCCGAGCTGGCCCGCAAGTCCGGCGGCACGGTTGCGTGCAACCCCGACGCCGAGCGGCTGCTGGACGGTGGCGAGCTGGTCGGTGTGTTCCCCGAGGGGTTCAAGGGGATCGGAAAGCGCTACCGGGACCGGTACAAGCTCCAGCGGTTCGGCCGTGGCGGGTTCGTCTCGGCCGCGCTGCGCACCGGGACGCCGATCGTCCCGGTCGCGATCGTCGGCGCGGAGGAGATCTACCCCATGCTCGCCGACTTCCAGCCGCTGGCCAGGCTGCTGGGACTGCCGTACTTCCCGATCACGCCCACCTTCCCCTGGCTCGGCCCGCTCGGGATGATCCCGCTGCCGAGCAAGTGGCTGATCGAGTTCTGCCCGCCCATCCCGACCGCGCACCTGACGGAGCACGCCGACGACCCGATAGTGGTGTTCAACCTCGCCGACCAGGTACGCGAGACGATCCAGCAGACGCTGCACGGGCTGCTCGAGCGGCGCCCCGACCCGTTCGCTCCGTAGCGCGACGCCCCGGACTACCGCAGCGTCCGCAGGTCGAGGACGTGCCAGGCGAGCGCCTCGTTATCGCCGGTCGACCACCACAGCATTCCCGCGCGGCAGAGCACCATGCCGACCGCGGTCGCCACGAGGACGGTCCGCCGCTGCTTCAGGTCGTACAGCAGCAGATCCTGGCTGCTCGTCGGCGAGCCGTCCTGGCCCGCGCGCGTCAGCACCTCGAACCGGTCCAGCACCGCGACGTCGATCAGCGCGGCCGTGGCGGTCGCCCCGGCGATGCGGCGCCGGTCCGTGCCGTCCGGTCGCATGAGATCGGTGCGGCTCGGGCTGCCATCGCCGGCCAGCACGAGTGCGCGACACCAGCTGGGGGAGCACGTGTCGAGTTCGGTCGCCGGCCCGCCGACCGTGACCAGCTTGCCCGACTCGAGGTTGTGCAGCCGGGTCGGTCCGGCCTGGCCGGCGCCCGCGCTGACCAGCCACGGCCAGCGCGTCATGGCCCAGGCGCCGGGCAGGTCGCGCCGGCTGACCGGGCCGCCGGTCAGGGCGACCGACCGCAACTCCGTGACGGGCTCCTGGCTCGCGGCAACGGCAACCCAGTGCAGCCGGCCGCCAGCGATCACTGAGTCGTAGTCGGAGTTGAAGAACGCGACGTCGCCCGTGTCGGAGGTGAGTGCGCGCGGTGCCCCGCCCGAGCGCCGGTCGAGTGCCCACATCCGGGTCACGTCGCGGCCGTCGGGGCCGATCGTCGACTCGGCCCAGGCCAGCGTGTCGCGGGCGAACGTAAACCCGCCGAACTGTGGACTGTCGGGATAGGGCAGCCGGTGTAGCTCGGTCGGGGGGCCGTCACCGCGGCGCACGAGCAGGCGGATATACCGGCCGTCCTGGCTCGGCGCGGTGCCGACCGACGTACCTACGTCGAAGAAGTACAGCGGGCTGTACGCAGGGCCGTCCGGGACGAATCCGGTGAGCGTCCCCTGCTTCGCCCGTGGCCACGCCTCGGCCAGAGTCTGTTCCCCGCCCGCGCCGCGCGAGTGCCTCGTGTTGGACGTCAGGAGCAGCACCCCGGACGCGGCCAGCGCCACGACGAGGCCGATGACCCCGCCGAACCGCAACCGCGCCGCGCGCCGGTGCCGCCCGGCCGCGGCCGAGCCTGCGTGCCGCGCCGCGTACCCGTCGGTCGTCTCGGTCTTCTCGCCGACCGCGATGCCGGACCCGTGGTCGCCGGTCACGTGCTCCGCCGCTCGCGGCCGGCCCTCCGGTCGGGGCCCTGGTCGACGCTTCGGACGTGGCGGCGCCGGTTGAGTGCCACGCCGGCGCTCACCGCGCCCACCAGCGCGCCGGCGGCCAGCGCCGTCGGCACCGCGACCTTCGCGGCCTTCCGCCCGGTGCGGAAGTCGCGCACCTCCCAGCCCCGCTCCCTGGCCTCCCGGCGCAGCGCGCTGTCCGGGTTGACGGCGACCGCATGCCCGACCGCCGAGAGCATCGGCACATCGTTGACCGAGTCGCTGTACGCCGTGCAGCGATCCAGCTCGAGGCCCTCGACGTCGGCGAGCTGGCGGATCGTGTCCGCCTTCGCCGTGCCGTGCATCAGGTCGCCGACGAGCCGACCGGTGTACACGCCGTCGCGTACCTCGGCCACGGTGCCGATCGCGCCGGTGAGGCCGAGCCGTTCGGCGATGACCTGGCCGAGCTCGACCGGCGCGGCGGTGACCAGCCACACCCGCTGGCCGGCCGCGAGGTGCAGATGTGCGAGCGCGCGCGTGCCCGGCCAGATGCGGTCGGCCATCAGCTCGTCGAAGATCTCCCGGCTGAGCCGCTCCATGTCGGACACCCGCCAGCCCTCGACAAACGCGAGGGCGAGCTCGCGGGTCTGCGACATGTCGCCCGCGCGCTCCGTCGCCATGATCCGGAACCGCAGTTGCTGCCAGGCGAACCTGGCCAGGTCGGCTGGCGTGAAGTACTTGCGGGCCGCCATTCCCCGGGCGAACCAGTACAGCGACGAGCCCTGCATCAGCGTGTTGTCGACGTCGAAGAAGGCGGCGGCCGTCGGGTCCTCGGGCACCGCGAGCGCGTCCTCCAGTTCGGCGGCCGCCCAGCCAGCGGTATGGCCGAACTGGTCGCTGCTCACCGTCACCTTTCGGCTACGGACCACGACGTTGCCTCCCCTCCGCCGGTCGTGCACACACCTCCCGCGAGGGTAACCGGCCCGCCGCAACGCGTTCGCTGCCCGGCACGCGAGGGCGCCCGACCTCGGTCGGGCGCCCTCACCACACGCGTCGTCTGTTAGCCGAGCAGGCCACCCAGGAACCGCCCGATGACTCCCAGGATGCCGCCGCCGTTGTCGTCGGAGGGGCTGGGCGCGTCGGTCGCAGCCCGCGCGCCGGGCGCCGCTTGGCCGGAGGCGTCGATGACGGGCGCGTCGGCGTGCGCCGCGCGCGTGCCGGTCGGTTGCCCGGCGGCGCTGCCGCAGGCCCCTGGCTTCGGGCCGAGGTCATCGTTACGGCCAGTTGTGGTGCCGTCGCACCGCAGCAGGTAGCGCAGTGCGTCGGCGCGCTCGTTGACCCGGCCGAGCAGGCTCCGCGACTCGTTGGCCCGCTGAAGGTCGGCGGCGGGCAGCCCGGCGTCTTCCATGTCACGGATCCGCGCAGTCTGGACGCTCGCGAACGTCGTGAGCGCGTCGAGCGCCGCCGCGTCGCGGCGTTGGACGGCCGCCGTGGTGAGCAGACGCGTGCCCACGCGGGTGTCGGCGTCCATCTCAGCCAGCGCGTCCGAGAAGCCGGCGGTGTCATCGCGGACCGCCCGCGCCTCGTCCAGCCGGCTGCGCGCGAACTCGAGGTAGAGCTGGCCACGGGTCACCTCAGAGCCGGCGAGGGCGAGCTGGGCCTTCTCTGTCGAGCGCTTGACCCCGTACAGGGCGTCGCCGGGCATGGCGCTCTCGCTCGCGGTGGACATGCCGGAGACGGCGATGGCGCCGACCGCGACGCCGATGATGATCGTTCGACGGGCGCGGGCGCGGTTCGGCGCGGGGTCTGGACGGCCCACCACCGCGCTGGCCGGACGCCCGACCGGGCGACGGCCCGCCGCGGGGCGGCGGAGTCGGCCGATCGATCGCGGCTCCCGGCCGCTCTGGGCCGTGACGCCGATGCCCTCACGTTCCGCGGTGGCGACGAGCATGGCGCGCAGCCCGGTCCGGAACTCGGAGTCGATCTCGACGGTCGGGTTGACCGACGCAACCCGGTGACCCACGGCGACGAGCTCGGCGAGCTCTTCATCCAGCGGGGAGCGGACGTGGTGACGACGTCCGCCATTGGCCTCCTCGAGCAGCTGCGCGAAGCGCTCGACGCGCCGACGCGCGGAGGTCGCAGGATTCACCGTGAGCACCTCCCTTCGCTGGCCACGGCGGTTCTGCCGGCGGATCCGCCGGTCGGGACCGACCGAGCGCGGATTGCCGGTAGTACTCGGACAAACGGCCGACGGGCACGCTCGGTTACGGGCCCGGCGGTGTGGTCGCGGTGGGTCACGGCTGCAGCCCGTCGGGTAGCAGCCGGGCGAGGGCACGGACCGCGCGGTACTGCAGCGCCTTGATCGCGCCCTCGTTCTTGCCCATCGCCTGGGCCGTCTCGGCCACCGAGAAGCCCTGCAGGAACCGCAGGACGATGCACTCCTGCTGCTCCGGGTTGAGCCGCTTGACCGCGGTCAGCAACGCCACGTTGGTGATGTGGTCGACGACCGCGGCCTCCGGGCTGCCCTCCGGCCCGCGGTCCTCGCTGTCCGCGTCGAGAACGTCCCCGGTGGTCACCTCCAGCCGGTACTTGCCGGACTTGAAGTGGTCGGCCACCAGGTTTCGGGCGATCGTGACGAGCCAGGCGCCCGGGTCGCGACCCTGCCAGGTGAACCGGCCGATGCTGCGCAGCGCACGCAGGAAGGTCTCCGAGGTCAGGTCCTCGGCGAGCTGGCGGTGGCCGACCCGGAAGTACACGAACCGGAACACCGTGTCGACGTACCGGTCGTAGAGCAGCCCGAACGCCTCGGCCTCGCCACCCTGCGCCCGCTCCACCAGCGACCACGCCTGGGCCGCCGCGTCGGATGGATCGGGTCGGTCCGGATGGCCGCTCGGCGCGCCGCCTCCGGGGCGCGCACCGCCCGGTCCGTCGGGGCCCGAGGCGGTGGCGTCGATCGGCACCCTGGGCAGGATGACCGTGTCGGTGTCGGACGGGGCGGGTGGATGCGGGGCGTGCGCCGGCCGGTCGGAACCGTGCTGGGTCGGCATCGTCGGACGGGCCGGGCCGCTCGGGCGTCCGTTGACCCGCCTGCCGGTCCCGGCTGGTGCGTGCCGGGTCGGCGCCTCGTTGGTGTGTGGCCGGGTACGGGTCCGCTTGGCTCCGCTCTCGCCGCGGACCCCCAGGTTCAGCATGTCGGTCATGGAGCCGCGCAGGAGCCGGAGGCCCTCGGTGAGCGCCGCCCGGGCCGCGTACACCGCCGGGCTGATATCGCTCGTCAGCTCGTACCCGCTCATGCGCTCGCCCCGCCCGTCGTCGTGGCGACGGCCGTGCCGGTGCCCTTCCTCACTGCCCCTCCTCCGTGTGCCCGCGCAGCGTCCCGGTGCGATCTGCGGACGGCCCGGCGCGGCCCTGCGCCAATCGGCGGGGGCGTGCCGCAAGCCGACAGACGGCGGTGAGGTGCTGAGGCGGTGCGTTACCGGGCACAGCGGCCTCCTCGGGGTGAGGGGTCCGGACTCACACGTAAAGGGGGTGAGCCGACCCTTGGTGATGATAGGGCCAACGTCACCCAGGCGTGCGTAGTCCGTTACAGAGAGCCAGAAGTATTTCGTCAGACGACGCCGACGCGTCGCACATCTTGTGCGCCACGCGGATTCGACACGCATGCGACACGCCCGACACGCCGATGGTCCGCGACACGCCGTGCATGCAAGTGCACACCGCGTGCTCGTCGATCACGATCGGTCGCCGATCCGTCGCGAAAGCGGGTCGGCCACGAGGGCGAGGCTGTGCCAGACTCAGCGTCCGTGCAGGAACCGCGCAGCGTCGACGCCGTCGGGCCCACGCCGGCCAATCTCGCCGGATATGTCCGACGTGCCGCCGCCGCGGGACCCGACCGTCCCGCGCTCATCTGGCACGACCAGACGCTCAGCTGGGGCGAGCTCGACGCGGCGTGCGACGGCGTGGCGAGGGCGCTGCGGGCGCTGTCGCTCGATCCCGTCGGCGACCGTCCGCCCCGCGTTGCGATCGCGTTGCCCAACACCCCGCAGTTCGCGACCGCGTTCTTCGGCACTCTGCGCGCCGGGCTCGTCGCCGTGCCGATCAATCCGGGGTACACCGCCCGCGAGCTCGGCCAGGTGCTCGGCGACTCCGCGGCGAGCGTGCTCGTCGGTACGCCGGACGTCTGCGCCACCGTCGAGGGCCTGCGCGGCGACCTGTCGCAGCTCCGCGGCGTACATGTGGATCGCCTGCCGGAGTCCGACGGCGCGCGAGCGGACGACGTGGGCGGCGGTGAGGGCCTCGCCGTGCTCCTGTACACGTCCGGGACACAGGGGCGTCCGAAGGGTGCGATGCTGTCCCATCGGGCCCTGATCGCCAATCACGCCCAGCTCGCAGCCATCGAGCCGCCGGCGCTCACCCCGGACGACCGCGCGCTGCTCGTGGTGCCCCTGTTCCACGCGTACGGACTCAACTCCGGACTCGGCGCGGTCGCGTACCAGGCCGCCAGCGGCGTGCTGGCGGAGCGTTTCGACCCGGCCGACGCCCTACGGCTGATCGCCCGGCACCAGGTCACCGTCGTGGTCGGAGTGCCGGCGATGTACCTCGGGTGGTCGCTGCTGCCGGACCTGGGCGAGGCCATGGAGTCGGTACGCGTGGCGGCGTGCGGCGCCGCGCCGCTGGACTCGGCCACCGCGGCGCGGTTCACCGCGGCGACCAGGCACCCGGTGCTGATCGGGTACGGGCTGACGGAGACCGCCCCGGTCGTCACGTCCACGCTCGCGAGCCCGGTGCCGAAGGTCGGCTCGATCGGGCGCCCGATCCCCGGCGTCGAGGTGCGGCTGGTCGGCGCTGGTGGTGATGATGTGTGGCGCGCGGGCGGTTCCGGTTTGGATTGGTCTGACGAGGAAGGCGGCCGGGACTTCGAGCCCGAGGCGCCGGGCAGCCCTGGCAGCGACCCGGGCGAGATCGTCGTGCGGGGGTCCAACCTGTTCAGCGGCTACTGGCCGGACGGCCGCGACGGACCTGATCCGGACGGCTGGTGGGCTACCGGCGACGTCGCCTACGCCGACGACGACGGCGACCTGTTCCTGGTGGACCGGCTCGGCGAGCTGATCCTCGTCAGTGGCTTCAACGTCTACCCGCGCGAGGTGGAGCTGGTGCTCGAGTCGCATCCCGGCATCGCCGAGGCGGCGGTGATCGGCGTTCCGCACCCGTACACCGGGCAGACGGTCAAGGCGTACCTGGTCCGCAGTCCCGGCAGCGGGGTGACCGCGGAGGAGGTCATGCGGCACGCCGAGCGAAACCTGGCCCGGTTCAAGTGCCCGACGTCGGTGGAGTTCGTGGACCGGCTACCGCACTCGGCCACGGGAAAGGTGCGCAAGTCGGCGCTGCGCTCGGGGGAGCCGGATGCCTGAGCCGCGCCTCACCCTGCTCAGCCGGCCCGGATGCCACCTGTGCGAGGTGGCCAGACAGGCCATGGACCGGGTCGCCGAGGCGACCGGGGAGACGTGGCGCGAGGTCAACGTCACCGGCGACCTCGAGCTGGAGCGCGAGTACGGCGACCGGCTCCCGGTGATCTTGTTGGACGGCCGGGAGCACGGGTACTGGCGCGTCGAGGAGGACCGGCTGCTGCGGGATCTGGGCGGCTAGTCGCGGCTAGTCTCGGCGCATGCACCTGGTCTGGGACTGGAACGGCACCCTGCTCAACGACCTTGAACTCGTCGTATGCGCGACGAACGAGGCGTTCCTGAGCTCGGGCGCCCCGCCGATCAGCGCCGACGAGCACCGGCGCCGGTTCCGGCGACCGATCGCGGAGTTCTATGCCGAGGCGCTGGGGCGCACGCTCGACGGCGAGGAGTTCGCCCGGCTCGACCGCATCTTCCACGACTCGTACCAGGCCGGGCTTCCCACCTGCGCGCTGGTCTTCGACGCCGTCGCGGCCCTGCGGGCGTGGACTGGCACGCAGTCGCTGCTGTCGATGTGGTTCCACCACGAGCTCGTGTCAGTCGTCGAGCGACACGGCCTGAGCGGCTACTTCAGCCGGGTCGACGGGCAGCGGGTGTTGCTGGGCGGCGGGCTGCCGTTCAAGGCTGAGCACCTGGCCCGGCACCTCGCGGCGCTGGGTGTGCCGGGCGAACAGGCGGTGCTGATCGGGGATTCGGTCGACGACGCGGACGCCGCCGCGGCGGTGGGCGCCGCGTGCGTCCTCTACGGCGGCGGGTTCACTGACCCGGACCGGCTGCGGGCGACAGGCCGACCCGTCGCCGACACGCTAGTCGGGGCCGTGGCGTTGGCCGCGGCCGCGCTCTCCTCGGCCGCCTAGGTACGGCCGACACGCGCAAGATCGCGATTTGTGCGCACCTTCACAAGCGCCTAGTCTGTTACCCCGACGAACCTCGCTAACACAGCGGGTAACCGAGCTCCCGGGCGGGTTCGCCGACAGCGCCCGGTCGCGAGGCCGGGAACGGATCGCACCGCAGCACGGAGTCTCATGAGTCAGCACCACCCCGGCCCGGAGTCCGGTACGTCCGCCCATGCGGCGGCGGTGCCGGACTTTCCGGATCTTCCGGAGGCGACGGTCGCTCGGCTCCCGGAGTACCTGCGCGCGCTGCACCACCTCGCCGAGTCGGGTCACGACACGGTGTCCAGCGAGGGCCTGGCCAACTCGGCCGGCGTGAACTCGGCCAAGCTGCGCAAGGACCTGTCCCACCTCGGCTCGTACGGCACCCGGGGCGTCGGGTACGACGTCGGCCTCCTGATCGACCAGATCGAGTTCGTGCTCGGCTTGACCCACCGTCGGGCGGTCGCCCTCGTCGGCGTGGGCAACCTCGGTCACGCCCTGGCCGGCTACGCCGGCTTCGCCAACCGCGGCTTCCGGATCTCCGCGCTGTTCGACGCCGACGCCGCCCGCGTCGGCGAACGGATCGGCGGCCTGATTGTCCAGCACATCGACGACCTTCCGGAGGTCATCGAGGCGGAGGGCATCGCGATAGCCGTGATCGCCACACCGGCCTCGGCCGCCCAGTCGGTCGCCGGCCGGCTCGTCGCCGCGGGCGTCACGAGCATCTTGAACTTCGCTCCGTGCGTACTCTCGGTTCCAGAGGGTGTGGACGTCCGCAAGGTCGACCTCGCTATTGAACTGCAGATTCTCTCATTCCATGAGCATCGCAAGGCGGCGCTGACCGCCCTGCCCACCGGCGGTGCGGCGGGGCTCACGGCATTGCCGGGCGGGCTGTCGACCCCCAGTCCCGGAGAGGCGGTGGGCACGTGAACCTCATCGTCGTCGGAGCGTCGTACCGGACCACCCCGGTCTCGATGCTAGAACGGCTGGCGGTGCCACGTCCCGAGCTGCCGCGTACGCTCGCCCGGCTGCTCGCCCAGGCGTACGTCCACGAGGCCCTCGTGCTCTCCACCTGCAACCGCGTGGAGGTATACGCCGCGGTGTCCGGATTCCACGGCGGACTCGCCGACGTGTGCGCCGTGCTCGCCGAGCACTCCGGCCGGTCAGACGCCGAGCTCGCGCCGCACCTCTACGTCCACTACGACGAGGCGGCCGTCGAACACGCCTTCAAGGTGGCCGCCGGCCTCGACTCGATGGTGGTCGGTGAGGCGCAGGTCCTCGGCCAGCTGCGAGAGGCATACCAGGCCGCATCCGAGGCCGGCAGCGTCGGCCGACTGCTGCACGAGCTTGCGCAGCAGGCCCTGCGTGTGGGCAAGCGCATACACGCCGAGACCGGCATCGACCGCGCCGGGCAGAACGTCGTCAGCGCCGCGCTGGACGTCGCCTCCGGGCACCACGGCGGCGCCCTGGCCGGCCGGCCGGCGCTCGTCATCGGGGCCGGCTCGATGGGCGCGCTGTGTCTGGCCACCCTCGCCCGCGCCGGGGCCGGCCCCCTCGCGGTGGCCAACCGCGGCGCAGAGCGGGCGACCCGCCTGGCCGAGGCGTACCACGCCCGGCCCGTGCGCATCGACGCGCTGGCCGACGCGCTCGCCGCCGTCGACGTCGTGGTCACCGCCACGGCGTCCACCGAACCGGTACTCCGCCGCGACCTGATCGCGTCCGCGCTCGCGCGACGCACGGGGGATCGCGACCGACCGCTGGTCATCCTGGATCTCGCCGTGCCGCGGGACGTCGAGCCGACCGTTGCCGACCTTCCCGGCGTATTGCTGGTGGACATCGAGCGGCTCGGCGCCGACCTGCACGACAGCGCCACTGCGGCCGACGTGTTGGCGGCCGAGCAGATCGTCGGCGGCGAGGTGGAGGCGTTCCTCGGCTGGCTGCGCGGTACGGACATCTCACCGACCGTCGCGGCGCTGCGCGCCCGCGCGGACGACGTGGTCGCCGCCGAGCTGCGGCGGCTGGGCCAGCGCCGACCCGATCTCACCGACGACCAGCGTGCCGACGTGTCGCAGGCCGTGCATCGGGTCGTGCAGCGGCTGCTGCACTCGCCGACCGTGCGCGTGCGCCAGCTCGCGGCCGAGCCCGGCGGTGAGCAGTACGCGGCGCTGCTGCGCGAGCTCTTCCAGCTCGACGTCCCGCACACGGCGCAGGTCGACGAGGTGCCCCGCATCGACCGGGGTGACGTGGCATGACCCTGCGGCTCGGAACCCGGGCGAGCGCGCTCGCCCTCGCCCAGTCCCGCCAGGTCGCCGACGCCATGCGCGCGGCCTCCGGCCGCGACGTGGCGCTGGTCGAGATAGTCACCGCCGGCGATCGGTCGTCCGCACCGGTGCAGCGCCTCGGCGTGGGCGTATTCGTCTCGGCCCTCCGGGACGCACTCGCCGCGAAGGAGATCGACATCGCGGTTCACTCGTACAAGGACCTGCCCACCGCGCAGCCCGACGGCCTGCAGGTGGCGGCGGTGCCGGCGCGCGAAGATCCGCGGGATGCCCTGGTGGCGCGCGACGGCCGCACACTCGCCGAGCTGCGGCCGGGCGCGGTCGTCGGGACCGGCGCGGTGCGCCGGATGGCACAGCTGCGCGCGCTCGGCCTGCAGCTCGAGGTCACCCCGATCCGCGGCAACGTGGACACCCGGGTACGCCGCGTGCTCGGCCCCGATGCCGATCTCGACGCGGTCGTGTTGGCCCGGGCGGGCCTCGAGCGGCTGGGGCGCGCCGCCGAGATCACCGAGACGCTCGACCCGATGCTGATGCTGCCCGCGCCCGCACAGGGTGCCCTGGCGGTCGAGTGCCGGGCCGGCGACACCGACCTGGTCGAGCTGCTCGGCGCGCTCGACCATGCAACGACCCGCGCCGCCGTGACCGCGGAGCGGGCCCTCCTCGCCGCGCTGGAGGCCGGGTGCAGCGCACCGGTCGCGGCCCTCGCCGAAGTGGCCGAGGGCGAACGCGGCCCGGAGATCTACCTGCGCGGTGCGGTCATCAGCCCGGACGGCAGCGCGGCCGTCCGGCTGTCCCGCATCGGAACGCTCACCGACGCCGCCGGGATCGGCGCGGCGCTCGCCGCCGATCTCCTCGACGCCGGTGCCGACACAGTACTGGGAGCTCAGCAATGACCCGCACCCGCAAGCCCGCCGGCCACATCGCCTTCGTCGGGGCCGGCCCCGGCGACCCGGGCCTGCTCACCCGGCGGGCGCACGACGCCCTGGCCGACGCCGACCACGTCGTGTACGACCGTGCCGTCCCCGAGCCGCTGCTCGACGCGCTGCGTGCGGGCGCCAAGGAGGACGCGCAGTTCAGCCCGGCTGAGGGCGCGCCCGGCGACGTGGCGAAGGTGTTGCTCTCGGCCGCCCGCTCGGGCCTTTCGGCGGTGCACCTGGTCGCCGGCGACCCGTTCGGGCACGAGTCCGTCGTGAAGGAGGTGCAGGCGGTGGCGCGTACCGCTGTGCACTTCGAGGTCGTGCCGGGCGTCAGCCAGGCTGAGGGCGTGGCGACGTACGCCGGGGTTCCGTTGCCCGGCGTACGCACGGTCGCCGACGTCGACGACGTGACGACGCTCGACTTCGAGGCGCTGGCCGCAGCGCTCGCGGCACGCGGCTCGGTGGGGCTGGCGGTGGACGCCGGCGACCTGGCCGCGGTGCGCGACGGCCTCCTCGCGGCCGGCGTCGATGGCGGCACGGCGGTGGCCGTGACCGGCGACGGCACCGGCGAGACGCAGTACACGACCACGTCAACCGTGGACAGCTTCGTCGCGGCCGCGCTCGGCTTCACCGGGCGCGTCGCTCTGGCCCTCGGCGCGGGCGTGGCACACCACGACAAGCTGGGCTGGTGGGAGAACCGGCCGCTGTACGGCTGGAAGGTCCTGGTGCCCCGCACGAAGGAGCAGGCCGGGGCGATGAGCGCGCGGCTGCGCACGTACGGCGCGATCCCGTCGGAGGTGCCGACGATCGCGGTGGAGCCGCCGCGCACGCCGGCGCAGATGGAGCGCGCCATCAAGGGCCTGGTGGACGGGCGGTACGCGTGGGTCGTCTTCACGTCGGTCAACGCCGTACGCGCGGTGTGGGAGAAGTTCGCGGAGCATGGGCTCGACGCACGCCACTTCGGCGGCGTAAAGATCGCATGCATCGGCGATGCGACCGCGGACGCGGTGCGGGCGTTCGGCATCCAGCCGGAACTGGTGCCCAGCGGGGAGCAGAACTCCGAGGGACTGCTGGCCGAGTTCTCGCCGCACGACGAGGTCCTCGACCCGGTCGGCCGGGTGCTGCTGCCTCGAGCGGACATCGCGACCGAGACGCTCGCGGCCGGGCTGACCGAGCTTGGCTGGGAGGTCGACGACGTCACCGCGTACCGGACGGTTCGCGCGGCCCCGCCGCCGGCCGAGATCCGGGACGCCATCAAGTCCGGCGGGTTCGACGCCGTGCTCTTCACGTCGTCGTCCACGGTCCGCAATCTCGTGGGCATCGCCGGCAAGCCGCACGCGCGGACCGTCGTCGCCGTGATCGGCCCCAAGACCGCCGAGACAGCGACCGAGTTCGGGCTGCGGGTTGACGTCCAGCCGACTCACGCGTCGGTGCCTGATCTGGTCGAGGCGTTGGCGGGGTACGCGGTCGAGCTGCGGGAGAAGCTCGCCGCGATGCCGCCCAAGCAGCGCCGCGGCTCGAAGGTGCAGGGACCGACTGCGCTACGGTTCCGGTGAGGAGGCGGTAGCAATGTCGTATCCGGACGTGCGACCGCGGCGGTTGCGCCGCTCGCCGGCGATACGTCGGCTGGTCGAGGAGACCAGGCTCAACCCGGCCGACCTCATCGCGCCGATGTTCGTCCGCGAGGGACTGACCGAGCCGCGCCCGATCGCCTCACTGCCCGGCGTGGTGCAGCACTCGCGGGATTCGCTGCGCAAGGCGGCCTCCGAGGCGGTCGCGGCCGGGGTCGGCGGGATCATGCTGTTCGGCGTGCCCGAGACGCGCGATGAGATCGGCTCGGGCGGCACCGACCCGGACGGCATTCTCAACGTTGCCATCCGGGACGTCATCGCCGAGGTCGGCGACACGACGGTCGTGATGGGCGACCTGTGCCTGGACGAGTTCACCTCGCACGGGCACTGCGGCGTGCTCGCCCTCGACGGTACCGTCGACAATGACGCGACCCTGGCCCGGTACGCCGAGATGGCGGTGGCCCAGGCGTCCGCCGGGGTCCATGTGGTCGGGCCGTCCGGCATGATGGACGGCCAGGTGGGCGCCGTGCGCAGCGCGCTCGACGCGGCGGGTTTCGCCGACGTTTCGATCCTGGCGTACGCCGCGAAGTACGCATCCGCGTTCTACGGCCCGTTCCGGGACGCGGTGGAGTCGGCGCTGGTCGGGGACCGCAAGACGTACCAACAGGACCCGCCGAACGTCCGTGAGGCGTTGCGCGAGGCCGCTCTCGACATTGCCGAAGGCGCGGACGTGGTCATGATCAAGCCGGCGCTGCCGTATCTGGATGTCGTCGTCGCGGTTCGTGCTGCGTTCGACGTGCCGGTCGCCGCTTACCAGGTCAGCGGGGAGTGCGCGATGGTCGAGGCGGCTGCGGCGAACGGCTGGCTCGATCGCGAGCGGGGGATGCTGGAGACACTCACTGCGATCCGGCGCGCCGGAGCGCAGATGATCCTCAGCTACTGGGCGGTGGAGGCCGCCCGGCTGCTGCGCGCCCGTTACTGACGTGGTGGTAGTCGCGCGCCTCCCCCCAGGCATGCGTGCGACCACGTTTGCTCTGCTTCCGTAGAGGAGACGCCAAACGGACGAGGCCGCGCCTAGGTCTCTTGGTGTATCGCCCAGGGAAGCAGAGCAAAGGTGGTCGGCGGGGTGTTGTCGCGTCCGTGGGGCGCAAGTTATCCACAGGTTGTCCACACGCTCGCACGGCCGGTTGAGCGCCCGGCGAGGCCCTGCCACGATGCCCGACGTGTCCGTTACCTTCGATCGCGAGCCGAGGCGCCGCGCGTTCGCCGGATACCCGATCGCCGGTCTCGTGCGGCGGGCGCGGCGGATCGCGGACATGAGCCAGCGGCAGATGGCCCGGTTCGCCAGGGTCGCACCGGGCACGGTGGGCAAGGTGGAGACCGGCGCGCTCGTGCCGAGCGTCGACGTCCTCGCTCGCCTGCTGGGGCGCGGCCGGCCTGTACCTGATCGTCGTTGACCAGGACGGCCACGTTGTCGAGCCGATGGAGGACCGCGACGACATCCGAGACGGCGCCGAGCGGCGATACCCGGCCCACCTCGACGTGATCCTCGACCCGAATCCTGGCGAATGGTGGGCCGACAAGTACGGCCTGGCCCGGCCACCCGAGACCTTCCATCGCAGCCGGTGGCTCCGCGACCGGCAGCGGCGTCGGAGCCAATGGGAGGTACGAGTCGCGCGGCATCGCGGCGAACCGCCGCCGCCGCTCGTCCCCGGACAGTGGCCCTGACGGGTGGCCGCACCGGGCGGTCGCCGCGCCGGCCGCCTCAGTCGTCGTTGACGATCGTGCCGGTCGCCACCGGGTCGACCAGCCGAAGGCCGGGTGCGCCGACCACGAGCAGGCCGAGTCTCTCGTCCGGCTCCACCCGCTTGTCGCCGCGGACCGCCACCGGGAAGGTCAATGCTGTCTGTCCAGCTGGCAGGGTCCGGCAGCCGATGAACGAGTCGTAGTCCGAGCCGGCGCGAGCGGTCAGGTCGAACGTGGCCACGCACACCGTCACATCGGTGGACAGCGGCCGCGAGACGGTCGCGGTGAACGTCATCGCCGTCGTACCGCGGTCGCCCTCGGCCACCGAGACGTCCCCCACAGACAGCGAAGCCCGCGACCGGAACCGGGCGATCTGCGGATCGTGGTCGCTGGATCCGCGCGCGCCGTCGCCGTCGAAGTCCGCGGGCCAGCCGGCGTTGATGTGCGCCGCCCGCATGTCGATGAGGTCGCCATGGAGCGCGTCGCTGACGAACAGGTGGTCGAGCGTCTGCGCCTGGCCCTGGAACGTGTACGAGTACGCCGCCGCGGGCGCGGCCGCCACCAGGTCGTCCCAGAGGTTGTGCAGTCCACCGGAGTACAGCGGGCCGAGCTGGTCCGACGGCGTGTCGCTGTCCGACATCGCGATCGGGTCATCCGGCCGCGGGAACACGTTCAGGTCGCCGCCGTACACCACGCGGGCGTGCACGTCGGCGGCCTCGATCGCGGCCACCACCGCCGCGCCGTACGCGGCCTGCTCCCGACGCTGGCCGACGCGCGCGTCCGGGGTGGACGAGAAGTGGTTGCTGACCGCCCACAGCGTCAGGGCCTCGTCCGCGCCTGGCTGAGCGGCCACGGTGAACCGGGCGATCTGCGGCGCCCGGGTGTACACATTGGATCCGTCGACACCGGTCGACGTGTCGACGTCGGCCGGGAGCACGGCGTTGAGCGCCTTCGGGTTGGACACCTCGGTGTTGTACGCCAACCCGGCCGAGCGGTATGTCACGCCCGGCGTCGACCCCAGAACCGGGTCCGTGGCCGCCGGCGCCGCGAGAGCGAGCCGGTCGGTCCGGTACAGGAACGCCGACGTGATGCCGCGGTCGTCGGCACCGTCCCGGTCGTATGCCGCGGCGTACGACGGACCGCCGTGAGCCTGGATCGTCAGCGCGAGCTCTTGCAGCGTGTCCGGCGCGCCGTCCGCGTCGTCGGTCGCGCCGCACACGAGCGCGCCGCCGGCCACGGCGCAGATGTCCTGGTCCTCCGCCTCCTGGGCCAGGATCAGGTCCGGGGAGTGGAGGTCGGTGATGATCTGGTCGGCGAGGACGCCCAGCCGCGCCGCGTACGCCTGCGCGCTGGCCGGCACGTAGTCGAACGGCGGGCTGACCCCGGGGCAGCCGGCGTTGCCGACGAAGTCGCAGCCGTCGAACGGGTCGTCCCGGTAGTCGTACAGGTTCTCCATGTTGAACGTCGCCACGGCGAACTCCTGGGACCGGTTCGCCGGCTGCGGCGGGTGGTTGGCCGACGGGTCGGCGCCGGCCGCGAACGCGACCTGCTCACCCTGTACGCCGTACTTGTCGAAGGCGAAGTAGAGCGCGCCCACCGCGTCGCCGGTCAGCGTGTCGAACACCCGCGCCGGCGGCAGCAGCGCCCTGCTGTCGTGTGCGGCCCACTTCACGCCCAGGCTGCCCAGCATGATCCGCTGACCGTTGCGGTCGTCGAACAGCGGGGTCGGGTTGTTGTCCAGCGGGTGCGGGTCGCGGAACACCCGCCGGGCATATGGGTCCGTTCGAGCCAGCAGCGGGTCGTCGACGTCGACGAGCCAGATCTCCGCGTCGGCGGTCGAGGGGAAGACGTCCCGACCGCTCGTGGCGCCGCTGCCGCCGCGTACGCGCATGCGGGCACCCTCGTGCCGCTCCCAGAACCGGTCCGCCGCGGCCAGGTCGGGCGGTGGTACCGCATCCGTGATCGCGACCTCGGTGTCGACGTTGACGCCCGTGCCGACGAGCCGGACCAGCGAGGCGCTGGACAGCTCGGTCAGGTTGAAGAACTCGGAAACCCGCGCGCGCAGCACAACCTCATCGCCGACGGTCGGCACGTAGCCGCCGATGAGCGACGTGAAGCCACCCATGAACACGAAGATGCCGTCCGAGGTGGTCGGGTCGCCGTCGTCGGTGCCGAGCCGGCTCTGCAGGAAGAAGCCGTACTGGTCGGTGCCGGCCGCGGTCCGCGCGAGCGTGCGTTGGGTGATCACGCCGCGCACGTCGTACAGCTGGGCGCTCGTGCCGTTGCCGGACCGGGGCGCCAGTGGCGAACGGTCGGCCTTACCCGCCTCTGCGTCCGTGGTCTGCCCCTGCACCTCGCCGACCGTCAGCACGGTGGTGACCTGTGCCGTCAACAAACACGAGGCGGTCGTGCCGTCGGTGTCGGTCGAGGTGACCGTCACGGCGTACGACCCGACCGGCACGTCGGCGCTCACGGTGATGGTGGCGCTCGCGGTGCCTCCGGTCCCCGCGGCCGGTGTGAAGGCGGTGCGCGCGATCGAGCCGGCCGCCGGCGTCGGGTCCACAGAGGACACCGCAACGTCGACGATCGTGTCGTCGGGGTCGGTCGCGGTCACCGTCCGGCTCGACGCGATGCCGTACGGGGTCGCCAGCGTGCCACCACAGGTGAGCACCGCGGGCTGGTCCACCGGTCCACCATCGATCACGTGGGAGCCGAGACCGTCGAACGTGTCGGTCGCGAACCCGGCCCACTCCGCGGCCGGGTCGAACGCGTTGGCCGGGTCCGTGTCGCCCGCGCTGACCGATGGCTGCCGCCGCAGCGTGTTGTCCGCGGTGCTCGTCAACCCGGTGCCCCACTCGGTGCCGGGGTCGAAACCGACCTGTCCGATCGAGTCGACGATCGTGCTTCCCCGGCGCAGCACGACCGCGTCGTCCCCGTTGAACCAGCCCGCACCGTTGGTCTGGTCGGCCTGGGCCAGGATCGCGGGGGCGGCCGACGCCTGCGCCAGGACGAAGACGTCGTCGGGCGCGACGGTGCCGACCAGGTTGATGGTCAGGCCCGCGGTCAGCGCGCCGTTGAAGAACATCTGGATGTTGTACGCCCCGGCGGCCAGGTCGACGGGCACGCCGGTGCCGTTGAACACCTCGATGGCCTTGTTGTTCGAGGTGCCCTCGAGGTACTCCGAGATGAACAGCTCGGTCGGCGCGGCGGCCGCGGGGACGGGCGTGAGGCCGACTGCCACCAGCGCGGCGACGGCGACGACGGCGAGCGTGCGGCGCATGGGCTTCCTCCCCAGGGCAGACCCACGCACCGTACGCACAGAAGGTGAGGCACGTCTATCCCGTCACGGAGGGTCGGGTGAACTCAGGCCGCCGCGTCGAAGCGGCCCACGAGGTCGGCGACGTCGGCCTCGTACTCCCGCCATTCGCGGTCGGGCTGGAACCCCAGCTCCGCGTTGACCTTCACCATCGCCTCGTTCACTGCCGCGTTCCAGGTCTGCACCTCGGTGAGCGTCGGCTCGGCCTCGCGCAGCTCGAACAGCATCCGTGCCTTGATGGCGCGGCCCACGCCGGAGCCGCGGTGCGCCGGCACCACGATCGTGTCGTACTGGTCGGCACGGGTCGGGTGCTGTGCCGGCACGACCACCTCGGTCAGGCCGGCCACCGCGCCCGACTGCTCGTGGATGGCCACGACGATGTAGGGCTTCATGCCGCGCCGGTGCAGGGTGGCGACGCTGTCCCGCAGTCGCTGCGGGTCGTATGAGCTTGGCCGCAGGTCGAGGTCGCCGTCGTCGTCGACGTCGCGGACCTCGGCCTTGGCCTTGGCGTACGCCTCGATCAGCTCATCGGGCGGCCCACTGGAGAAGAACTCGATCCGGTAGCCCGCGCCGATCCCGCGCGCCATCTCGCGGAGGAGTTGCCAGTCGACATTGGACAGTCGCAGAACGCTGCGGGTCTCGACGTACGCGCAGGTGAAGCCGTGCGCCTCGTAAAAGGCGACGGCCGGCGTACCGCCGACGACCTCGGCGCCGACCGATGAGAATCCTTCCTGGTGCGCTCGCCGCGCCGCGCGAGCCAGGAGTTCGCGGCCGACGCCGGCGCGCCTGGCGACGGGGGGCACGAAGACTTCGACCACGCCGATATCGCCGAGCAGGAGGACGTTCGCGTGGCCGAGCATCGGGCCGCCGTGCTCGGCCGCTCCCGACGCCTCCTCCGCGACCCAGGAGATCCGCCGCTCGCCCGGCATCGTTTCGGCGAGGTACTCGCGCATGCGGTCCGCGCGCCATTGCGGATCTTCGGGGAGGTCGGCGGCGAGGACCTGGTTGAGCGCGGTCACGAGTGCGTCAATCTCGGCGGCTGTCGCGGTCCTCGGATCCCAGTCGCGCACCATCACCCGTCTAGCTTGCCGGTCCCGGCCTGCCCGCGAAAGTAGCTTGGTGCGTCAATGTGTCTGCGGGGTTACTCTACGTGCGGCTGCGTACGCCGTAATCATTGGCCGCGGTGAACACGGCCTGGGCGTACGGCTGGACCTCGTTGTACGCGAGCACCGCCGCCCACCACCCCGCGGCCGTCGACAGGTCCCGGTCGGCTCCGCACAGGTAGTACGCGGCGGTGAGCGCCGCGTCGTCGATGTCGTTGGGATCACGTACCCCGTCGTTGTCCGCGTCGATGGCGTGCTGTGCCCAGGTGCTCGGCAGGAACTGCATCGGACCCACCGCGCGATCCCAGGTGCGGTCGCCGTCGAGCGCCCCGATGTCCGTGTCTCGGATGATCTTGCGCCCGCCGGTCCCGTCGAGCGCCGGTCCGATGATGGCGGGCACGGCCCGACCGTCGGCGAGGAGGCTCGCGTTCTTGGCCCGGCCGTGGTTGGACTCGACCTTCCCGATCGCCGCGAGCGTGGTCCAGCTCAGCCGGCACGTCGGCCGGGTCTGCGCGAGGACGAGCTCGGCGTACCCGTAGGCCTCCAGCGCGACCGGCGGCACGTCGATCTTGGCCGACACCTGCTGCGCCCAGGTGGCCAGCGCGTCGGCCGGTCGCTGGACGTCGCCGGCGGTCGGGCCGAGCGTCGGCGCGGCGGTGGGGTCCAGCGTCGGAGCAAGCGTCGGCGCGTCGCCGGGGACCGCGGTCTGGCCGTTGACGACCGTGGGCTGCCCGGCTCCGCTGGGTCCGGCCGTCGCCCGCGCGCGCTCACCGCCGGGACCCGAGACAAGGTACGCCCCGGCGCCCGCGGTGACCGCGACGAGGCCGAGCAGCAGCAGGCTGGGCAACGCCATGCGCCCGCTCGGCCGGCGGGCGAAGCGGCCGACCTCGCTGCCGGCCCGCACGGCGGCCCGGTGCGACAGGGCGGCGGCCCGGCGCGACAGTGCTGCGGCCGCGGCGGCCCGACCCGACACGGAGGAGGCCACGGGGGCGTCGGGGCCGTCGGCGGCGTCAGCGGCCACCGGGGCGTCGGCGGCGTCAGCGGCCACCGGGGCGTCGGCGGCCGCCGGCGCTGCCTCGGGATCGGTCGGTCCGGACGATTCGCCCGCGTCGGGAGCCGCCGCACGCAGCCGCGCCGCCGGGCGCGTCTCGTCCCCGTCAGACACCACGCCGTCGAGTATCGCCCATGCAGTCGGTGGCCGGCACGGGCGGCCGCCCGCCGGCCCACCGCGGAACCGTCGTACGCGCGCGTACCCTGTGGGCATGCCCCGCTATGAGTTCCGCTGCCGCGCGTGCGGCGACACTTTCGAGGTCAACCGCCCGATGAGCGAGTCGAGCGCTCCGGCGTCGTGCCCACAGGGCCACGACGACACGGTCAAGCTCCTCTCCACCGTCGCGGTCGGCGGTCGAGCCGGGGCATCCGATGCGGGCCCGATGGCGTCCACTGCGGGTCCGACGCCGTCCGGCGGCGGATGTTGCGGCGGTGCCTGCGGCTGCTGAGGCGGGGCTGGCAGGGTCCTGACCTGCGGTGATCCTCCGTAGGGATCAGCAGGTCTGACCTTGAGTGCCATATCCACGCAAACCTGTCGTCGTTACGCCTCGCGTAGCACCCCCGCAGTACACCGCCCGTTCGAAACGAGCTGGTGAGATCGCCCTGTTTCGACCTTGGGGCTGCTCTCCGTCGGCCGTTCTTACGATGCGCGGCCTGCGGGGGTGCGGCAGCATGAACCGCGACTTCCAGGGGGGCGGAGGTTAGGCGTGTCGGCACGGATTCACCTGCCGAGTGGGCTGGTGACTTTCCTATTCACCGACATCGAGGGCTCAACGAGGTTGGCCCAGATGCTCGGTTCGGGCTACCGCCCGGTCTTGAGCGAGCACCGGCGGTTGCTCCGTCGCACGCTGTCCGCGAGCGACGGAGCGGAAATGGCCACCGAGGGTGACTCATTCTTCATCGCGTTCTCGGCGGCGTCGGCCGCGCTCGACGCGTGCCTCGACGCGCAGCGCGCCCTGGCCACGCACGACTGGCCCACGCCCGAGGCGCGTCCTCGGGTGCGGATGGGCATGCACACGGGGTACGCCGAGCCGCACGGCGGCGAGTACGCGAGCCCGGAGGTCCACCGCGCGGCCCGCATCGCGGCGGCGGCGCACGGCGGGCAGGTGCTCTGCTCGGCCGCGACCGCCCGGCACGCCAGCCCGCTGCCGCCCGAGTCCCGACTGGTCGACCTCGGCCTGCACCGGCTGCGCGGGTTCGACGACCGCGAGCGCCTCTACCAGCTCGTCGCGCCGGGCCTGGAGCGTCACTTCCCGCGCCCGCGCACGTTGGAGGCAACCTCGCACAATCTGCCCGCCCAGGCGACCTCGTTCGTCGGCCGGAACCGGGAGCAGGCGGACCTTAGCCGGTTGGCCGCGGAACATCGCCTGGTCACCGTGGTGGGTGCCGGCGGGGCCGGGAAGACCCGTCTCGCCATCGAGCTCGCCGGCGAACTGACCGAGGCGTACCCGGACGGGGTCTGGTTCGTGGACGTCGCGACGGTGACGGACCCGGGGCTCGTCGCGTTCGCGATCGCCGCGGTGCTCGGCTTGCGGCCGGAGCCGGGACGCCCGATGGTCGACACGTTGGTGGAGTTCGCCGCGGCCCGTCAGATGCTGCTCGTCCTGGACACCTGCGACGCCGAGCTCGGCGCCACCGTCCAGGTGGTTTCTCGGCTGCTCACCGGAGGCAGCGCGCTACGGGTGCTCGCCACCAGCCGCGAGCCGTTCGGCGTGCCCGGCGAGGTCGTCTGGCGGATTCCCCCGCTCTCGTTGGAGCCGCCCCCGAACGGTGGCCCGAGCGACGCCGTGGCGCTGCTGCTCGACCGCACCCGCGCCGCCCGCGGCGGCCGCGGCGCCGACCCGGGCGAGTTCGCCCACCTGGAACGCGTCGTGTCCCGGCTGGACGGGCTGCCGCTCGCCATCGAGCTCGCCGCGGCGCGGCTGCGGGTGCTCTCCGCCGGCCAGCTCGCCGAGCGCCTGGATGACGTGCTCGGCACGCTCGACGCGGGCCGCAGCGACCCGCCGCCGCGCGGGTCAGGCGTCGCGATCGGCATCGCCTCCGTGAAGGGCAGCCAGCCGGTCGCGGGGTACGCCGCGAACCGAGCCCGGCTTCGCGCGGAGCGGCACGCCACGATGCAGGCCACAGTCACCTGGTCGTACCGCACGCTCGGGCCGCGCGCCGCGCACCTGCTGCGCTGGCTGTCGGTCTTCTCCGGCCCGGTGCAGCTGTCCACCGTGGAGTGGTTGCTCGAGGACGACCAGCTGGACCCGCTGTCCGTCCTCGTGGACAAGTCGATGCTTCAAGCGGAGCCGAGCGCGAACGGCACCACCCTCTACCGAATGCTCGACCCGATCCGGGCGTACGCCGCCCGGCGGCTCGTCGAGGCGGGCGAGGAGCAGGTGGCCCGCGAGCGGCACCTCGCGTGGTCGCTGCACGCGTTGAAGCGCGCGTGCCTCGGCCCCGACGGCCGGCCGGTGACCCTCTCCCTGTACGCACTCGACCCGCTCGCCGACGAGCTGCGGGCCGCCCTGCGCTGGACCGCGACCGGCGGCAGCGCCCGGCTCGGGCTCCGGATAGCCCGCGGCCTCGACGCGTGGTGGCGGGAGCGTGGCCTGGCGCGCGAGGGCCGGCTCTGGCTGTTCCGGCTGTACGGGAGGATCGCGGAGACCGGGGAGAAGATCCCGGAGGGCGAGCTCGCGTTGGCGTACCACATGCACTCGCGGCACGCCGGCGCGGACGGCGAGTTCGCCGAGGAGCTGCGGTTCTCTCAGCGCGCGGAGGCGGCCGCCAGGCAGGCCGGCGAACCGGGCCTGCTCGCCCGGGTGCTGGCCGGGCGAGCCGCGCCGCTGATGGACATGGGCCAGCCGGCCGACGCCGAGCAGGCGTGCCGCGAGGTCATCGACTGGGCCGCCGCGCACGACGTGGCCGGCGATGCGCTGTTCGCGGTGTACAGCCTCGCCGAGCTGCTGTGGCGGCGGGGTGCGCTGGACGAGGCCGCCGAGCTGCTCGGCTCGGCGCGTCCGGTTGAGGCCTCCCAGCCGGCGGAGCGCGGCCGCCGCAGCGTCGACATGCTGCTCGGCATGGTCGCGCTCGCGCGCGGCGACCTGATCGCCGCGCACGACCACCTCGTCGTCGCGTTGCGCTCCCGCATAGCGCACGGCTTCCACGGGCGCGCGTGCGACACGATCAGCGCGATGGCGGTGCGCTGCGCGCTCGGCGGCGACCCGGTAGCGGCCGCCCGGCTCTTCGGCGCCGCGCAGGCCACCCGCTCGCTGCTGCGTGCGACACCGGGGGTGTTCGGCCCCTACTGGGTGGAGCACCAGGCGCGGGTGCGCGCCGCGATCGGCGACGCGGCATTCGACGCCGCGCACGCCGAGGGCGGCGCGCTCGGACTGTCCGAGGCCGTTGCGGTGGCGCTGGCCGTCGAGCATCCAGACCTCGAGGCCGGTTCGTCGCGGTTCGCCGACGTCGGGGACACCCAGCCGATTTAGGGCGCCGCGGGGCTCGGCACGAGGGCACTCGCCATTCGCCGCTCGCCCTCGGCCTTCAGCCTCGCCGCCCGGTCGAGATCAGCCTTGGACACCTGCACCGAACCGAACGCCTTGACGGCCTGGTAGTACGTCCACGCGAGGCTGTAGCACGCCGGCCGCACGAAGACGTTGTACGTGGCGCATTTTCGCTTCATGTCCTCGTAGAACGCGCTGTCGACCCGGGGCTTGTTCGCCGCGAACAGGTCGACCGCCTTGTAGTTGCGGTACCCGAAGTCGTGCCGCCAGCACGGCAGCCGGAAGTCGAAGCCGAGCGGGTTGTCGGGGCTGCTGGAACAGAAGTCGGTGGACCAGTCGAAGGCGTACGCCGCCCACGCGGCCTGGTTCTGACGCGCCGCGTTCCAGGCGTCGTAGCTGGTGCGGCTCGTCTGTGTCCAGCTGGACAGGACGGCGACCTTCTCGTCGATCGTGACTGCCGCCGCGGGTTGGGCGAGGCCGACGACGGCGAGCAGGGTGGCGACGACGGTGCTGGAGAGAAGGGTGGAGAGCCGACGGGACATCGCGTTACCTCCGGGGGGCGACGGCCCGTCATGCGGACCGTGGGGATAACAGCGCGGTGACCGGCGGGTAACCGGAGTGATCTCAGTGTCAGCGCATCGGCGAGCGCGAATGCCTGTCCAGAGTGGAGATTTCCGACGGGCGCGGAAAAAGGCACACAGAAACCCCGCGACATATTTGCCGCGGGGCGTCCGTGTGCGCCCGCTCCCCGCCCAACTCCGTCAAAGTTGGGCTATCGGGCGGCCCGTACCTGCCCAACTCCGTCAAAGTTGGGCGGGAGGGCGGCGGGCTAGATGATCGTCCAGGTGTCGCCGGAGTTCAGCAGGCCGGCGAGCTGCTCCTCGGGCGTACCGCTGGACTTGGCCCTCGCCGCGTCCAGCTGCGTGCGGACAATCCCGTCGTAGGACGGGCGCTCGACGGAGCGGAACACGCCGATCGGCGTGTTGCGACCGTCCTGCTGCGGCAATCGGGACAGCGCGAACGCGTACGCCGGCTCGGCGACCGTGGCGTCGTGGACGACGACCTCCTCGTCCGCCACGGATCCGCTCTCGCGCACCTCCAGCCCGAAGCCGCCCGGCGGGTGCACCACGCAGAACTGGCCGTCCGCGCCGAACGTGATCGGTTGGCCGTGCTCCAGCCGGATGAGGTAGTCGTCGCGGCTCGCCGGCTCCTTTAGCGTGTCGAAGGCGCCGTCGTTGAAGATGTTGCAGTTCTGGTATATCTCCACGAACGCCGAGCCCTCGTGCGAGGCCGCCGCCCGCAGCACCGACTGCAGGTGCTTGCGGTCGGAGTCGATCGTGCGCGCCACGAACGTCGCCTCCGCGCCGAGCGCGAGCGAGAGCGGGTTGAACGGCGAGTCGGCCGAGCCCACCGGGGTGGACTTGGTGATCTTGCCCAGTTCCGAGGTGGGCGAGTACTGCCCCTTGGTCAACCCGTAGATCCGGTTGTTGAACAGCAGGATCTTCAGATTGACGTTGCGGCGTAGCGCGTGGATTAGATGATTGCCCCCGATGGACAGCGCGTCACCGTCGCCGGTGACCACCCACACCGACAGGTCGGGCCGGCTCACCGACAGGCCGGTCGCGATCGCCGGCGCCCGACCGTGGATCGAGTGCATCCCGTACGTGTTCATGTAGTAGGGGAACCGCGACGAGCAGCCGATGCCGGAGACGAAGACGATGCGCTCGCGCGGGATGTTCAGCTCCGGCATGAACTGCTGGACGGCGGCCAGGATCGCGTAGTCACCGCACCCCGGACACCAGCGGACCTCCTGGTCCGTCTTGAAGTCCTTCGCGGTGAGCGTGAGGGCGACCGACTCAGGCATTTTTAACGACTTCCTCCAGCGTGGTCTCCAGCTCCGCCGCGGTGAACGGCAGGCCGCGGACCTGGTTGTACGGGAGCGCATCGACGAGGTAGCGGGCCCGGATGACGTGCGCGAGCTGGCCCAGGTTCATCTCCGGGATGACGACCTTCTCGTACGCGTTGAGCACCCCGCCGAGGTTGCGGGGCATCGGCGCCAGGTGCCGCAGGTGCCCCTGGGCGATCGGTAGGCCGCGCTGGCGCAGGGACCGGCAGGCAGCGCCGATCGGACCGTAGGTCGAGCCCCAGCCGAGCACCAGCACCCGGGCCGTGCCGTCCGGATCCTCGACCTCCACGTCGGGCACCTCGATGGCCTCGATGCGCGCGGCTCGGGTGCGCACCATGAAGTCGTGGTTGGCCGGGTCGTACGAGATGTCGCCGGTCCGGTCGGCCTTCTCCAGACCGCCGATGCGGTGCTCCAGGCCGGGCGTGCCCGGGATGGCCCACGGCCGCGCCAGCGTGGCGGGGTCGCGCAGGTACGGCAGGAACTGGCCGTCCGGCCCGTTCGGTGCGGTGGCGAACTGCACTCGCAGGTCGGGCAGGTCCTCGACCGACGGCAGCAGCCACGGCTCCGAGCCGTTCGCGATGTAGCCGTCGGAGAGCAGGATGACCGGCGTGCGGTACGTCAGGGCGATGCGGGCCGCCTCGATCGCGGCGTGGAAGCAGTCCGACGGGGAGCGCGGCGCCAGCACGGCGACCGGTGCCTCGCCGTGCCGACCGAACAGCGCCATGTTCAGGTCGGCCTGCTCCGTCTTGGTCGGCATGCCGGTGGACGGACCGGCGCGCTGCACGTCAACGATGATCAGCGGCAGCTCGAGCGCGACCGCGAGCGAGATCGTCTCGCCCTTGAGCGCCACGCCAGGGCCGCTGGTGCTGGTGATGCCGAGCGCGCCGCCGTACGACGCTCCGAGCGTCGCGCCGATCGCGGCGATCTCGTCCTCCGCCTGCATCGTCGTGACGCCGAAGCGCTTGTGCTTCGACAACTCGTGGAGGATGTCCGAGGCCGGCGTGATCGGGTACGCGCCGAGAAAGATCGGGAGCCCGGAGCGCACGCCGGCCGCGATGATGCCGAGAGCGAGCGCGGTGTTGCCGGTGACGTTGCGGTAGTTGCCCGGCGGCATCTTGGCCGGCTTGACCTCGTACCGGACCGCGAAGTCCTCGGTGGTCTCGCCGAAGTTCCAGCCCGCCTTGAACGCGGCGATGTTCGCGGCGACCAGTTCGGGCCGGGCCGCGAACTTGCGCTCCAGGAACGCGATCGTCGACTCCGACGGCCGCGAGTAGATCCACGAGAGGAGCCCCAGCGCGAACATGTTCTTGGCGCGCTCGGCGTCCTTCTTCGAGACCCCGTGCGACTCCAGAGCCTTCACCGTCATGCTGGTCAGTGCCACCGGGTGGAGGCTGTAGCCGTCGAGGGAGCCGTCCTCGAGCGGGTCCGAGGCGTACCCGACCTTGGTCAGGTTTCGCTTCGTGAACTCGTCGGTGTTGACGATGATGTCCGCGCCGCGGGGCAGGTCGGCCAGGTTCGCCTTCAGCGCCGCCGGGTTCATCGCCACGAGGACGTTGGGCGCGTCGCCCGGGGTGAGGATGTCGTAGTCGGCGAAGTGCACCTGGAAGCTCGAGACACCCGGGAGCGTTCCCGCCGGCGCCCGGATCTCGGCCGGGAAGTTCGGCAAGGTGGAGATGTCATTACCGAGTTGGGCGGTTTCGGAGGTAAACCGGTCACCGGTGAGCTGCATACCATCGCCGGAATCGCCGGCGAATCGGATGACCACTCGATCCAGTTGACGGACCTTCTTGGTCACGTGTGCTGTCCTCCTTGGCGGCCGGCGGCTGCGGGTTGCACGCGGTGGGCCGGCCCCGCTTCTTCCTACACCTCAT
>DASXRQ010000129.1:0-37226 GCA_036506495.1 Micromonosporaceae bacterium
AGTATTGATCATATGGGCCCACAGAGGAGTCAGGTATGCGGAAGCGATTTCTGCCGATCGTCGCGACTCTCGCGACGGTGGCGTTGGGGCTCGCCGCCTGCGGCGGTGACAACAACAATTCGGGTAGTTCCGGTGGCGGCAAGAGCGGGGGCAAGGTCGGTGTGATCTTGCCAGACGCGGCGACGTCGCCTCGGTGGGAGGCCAACGACCGTCCGCTGTTGAAGGCTGCGTTCGATCAGGCCGGCATCCAGTCCGATATTCAGAATGCCCAAGGCGACAAGTCCAAGTTCGCCACGATCTGCGACGGCATGATCAATGCCGGCGTCAATGTGCTGCTGATCGTCAACCTCGACTCCGACTCCGGCGCCGCGTGCCTGAAGAAGGCCCAGACCGCCGGCATCAAGACGATCGACTACGACCGGCTCACGCTCGGCGGCGGGGCGTCGTACTACGTCTCGTTCGACAACGTCGAGGTCGGCAAGCTGATGGGTCAGGGCCTCGAGAAGTGCCTCACCGACAAGGGCAAGACCAAGAACGTCAACGTCGTGTTCATCAACGGTGACCCGACCGACAACAACGCCGCGCTGTTCAAGCAGGGGTACGCCGAGGCGCTCAAGCCGAAGTTCGATGACGGAAGCTACAAGCTGGTCGGCGACCAGACCGGCAACTGGGACCTCACCAAGGCCGGGACGGCGTTCGAGCAGCTCTACACCCAGAACGGCGGCAAGGTCGACGGTGTGGTCTCCGCCAACGACACGATGGCGCAGGGCATCATCGCGCGGCTCAAGTCCAACAGCCTCAACGGCAAGATCCCGGTCACCGGGCAGGACGCCAGCAAGGAGGGCCTGCAGGCCATCCTCACCGGCGACCAGTGCATGACCGTCTACAAGGCGATCAAGAAAGAGGCGGACGCGGCCTCGCAGCTCGCGATCGCGCTGATCAAGGGTCAGGACGCGTCGAGCATCGCCAGCAAGACGGTCAAGGACACCGTCGCGAACAAGGACGTGCCATCGGCGCTGCAGACCCCCGTGTCGATCTTCAAGAACAACGTGAAGGACGTGATCGACGACGGGTTCTGGAAGGCTAGCGACATCTGCACGGGGAGTTACGCTGCTCTCTGTACGCAAGCCGGGATCAAGTAGCGTGCGACGGGCCCGGCGAGCGATCCCGCCGGGCCCGTTCACCCCTCATCGAGCGAGGTGGGCATGACGGTGGCGGCTGAGGCCCCGGGCGTCACGGCGGTGCGCGACGGCGCGCCGTTGCTTCGGTTGCGGGGCGTGAACAAGAGCTTCGGCGCCGTCCACGTCCTGCAGGACGTGGACTTCGATGTCTATCCGGGCCAGGTGAACGCGCTCGTCGGTGACAACGGCGCCGGCAAGAGCACGCTGATCAAGGGGGTCGCGGGCACCCAGCCGTTCGACGCGGGCGAGTACGTGTTCGAGGGCCAACCGGTGCACGTCACCACGCCCAAGCAGGCCAACGCGCTGGGCATCGAGGTCGTCTACCAGGACCTCGCGCTGTGCGACAACCTCGACATCGTCGACAACCTGTTCCTCGGGCGTGAGCTGACCCGGGGTGGGCTGCTCGACGAGCACGCCATGGAGCGGCGAGCGTCGGAGACGCTCGCGGGCCTTTCCGTGCGTACGGTCAAGTCCATTCGTCAGGTGGTCGCGAGCCTCTCCGGTGGACAGCGGCAGACGGTGGCCATCGCGCGGGCGGTGATCTGGAACTCCAAGCTCGTGATCCTCGACGAGCCGACCGCGGCGCTCGGCGTGGCACAGACCGAGCAGGTGCTGCGGCTCGTACGGCGGCTGGCCGACAACGGGCTGGCGGTAGTGCTGATCAGTCACAACCTCAACGACGTGTTCGAGGTGGCGGACCGCATCGCGGTTCTCTACCTCGGCAAGATGGCGGCACAGGTCAAGGCGTCGGACGTCAAGCGCAACCAAGTCGTGGAGATGATCACTGCCGGCCACTCCGGAGACACCGGGCTGGCCCACGGGGCGGAGCCCGACGACGGACGCCCCGAGCGCAACGACGCATCCGGCGAGGTGACGGCATGACCGTGCTGACCGAGGACCAGACCGAGGCCACGCCGCCGCCGTCCAGTGCGTTGAGCGTGGCATTCCGCGACTACCTGGACCGGGTGCGCGGCGGCGACGTCGGTTCGCTGCCGGCCGTGCTCGGCATCCTCGTGCTGGTGGCCGTCTTCACCGTGCTGCGGCCGAACACGTTCACCAACGCGTTCAACTTTGCCAACCTCCTGCACCAGGCCGCGGCGGTCATCGTCATCGCGATGGGCCTGGTGTTCGTGCTGCTGCTCGGCGAGATCGACCTGTCGGCCGGGTTCGCGGCCGGCACCGCCGCGGCCGTGATGGGCATCGCGTCGACCGAGCACGGCTGGCCGTGGTGGCTGGCGATCATCGCCTGCCTCGCGACCGGCGCCGTCATCGGCGTGGCCATCGGCCTCCTCGTCGCCCGCCTCGGCATCCCGTCGTTCGTGGTCACCCTCGCCGCCTTCCTCGCCCTGCAGGGCGTCCTGCTCAAGCTCGTCGGCGAGGGCGGCACGATCGCGATCCGCGACAAGACGCTCCTGGCCATCAACAACAACGACATGCCGGTCTGGCTGGGCTGGGTGCTCTACGCCGTCGTGGTCGGCGGGTACGCGCTGATGGCGCTGCGCGGTGCCGCGTCCCGGCGGTCGGTCGGCCTGAAGGCCGAGGCCACCATCGTCACGATCGCCAAGGTCGTGACGCTGGCGGTGCTGCTGGGCGCGGCCACGTTCTACCTGAGCCGTGAGCGCAGCCGCAACCCGGCCGTCTCCTCCATCAAGGGCATCCCGGTCGTGGTCGCCCTCTTGCTGGTGCTTCTGCTGGGGCTGACCTTCGTCCTCACCCGCACCGCGTTCGGCCGGCACGTCTACGCCGTCGGCGGCAACGCGGAGGCGGCCCGGCGCGCCGGCATCAACGTCGCCACGATCAGGCTGTCCTGCTTCATCATCGGCTCCACGCTGGCCGGCGTCGGTGGCATCCTGCTCGCCAGCCGCGACAACTCGATCTCACCGTCGACCGGCGGCGCGTCGACCCTGCTGTACGCCGTCGGCGCCGCGGTCATCGGTGGCACGAGTCTGTTCGGTGGCAAGGGCCGCGTCCTCGACGCGATCCTCGGCGGCCTGGTGATCGCGATCATCATCAACGGAATGGGTCTGCTCAACCAGTCGTCCAGCATCGTGTTCATCGTGACCGGGCTGGTGCTGCTGGTGGCGGCGAGCGTTGACGCGATCTCCCGCCGGCGGGCCGCATCGACCGGCCGGGTGTGAGTCAAGGACGGTCCTCCGCGTAGATCGCCGCGGCGGCTACGGAACCTCAGGTGGGACTGCGGGTTCCGTAGCGGTCGCGGCGATCACGGCGGCGCTGGCGGGGTGCTCGCCGTCTGAGTAGGGCACCGACGGCGAAGAGCCAGCCGGCGATGACCAGAAGGAGGGCGCGCTCGAGCACACCCGTCGCGGCCCCGTGGCCGGCGACGAGCATCGCGAGGCCAACCGAGACGGATAGCGGCCCCGCCGCCGCCAGGGCGACCCGCGCGGGCCGGGTCAACACCGCGGGTCCGGCGCCGCCGGCGAGCAGCAGCATGGTTCCAACGCAGACCGCGACCGCCAGGATGCTCGCGCCACCGTGCACGAGGTCGGCGCCGGTCGCCCGCTCGAATGGTGGCAGCGGGCAGCCGTCGCTGCATGTCACCGACCCAGAGGCCACGGTGAAAGCGGCGGCACTCGCCAGCGCCGCCGCGGCGAGCCGGGCGGTGGGAAGTAGCGCCGCCGCGAGCAGCGCCAGCGCCGCGGCGAGCACGAGGATCCCGATGCGGTACGCCGACGCGTGTGGCGCCGATCGCACGCCCGCCTCGCTGACGTAGTCGGCGAGCCCCACCTCCGGCGTCGTAGCGACCGCGATCCCTACCAACGCGCCGCCGATGACGACGCAGGTCGCCCCGGCCACGGCCGCACGGCCCGCCCACTCATGGGCCATGCCGGAAACCTATCGGAGCGGTCACTATGCTCGCGGCGCGGGCGAGACGAGCGTGACCGAGCCGCTCCTCCCGCTCCGCCGCTCGCCCGACTTCCGGCGCTACTGGATCGCCCGGATGCGCGCCGACCTCGCGAACGCGATCGTCCTCGGCAGCGTGCCCGTGGCGTACGCCCTGGGCGGCCTGACCGCGCCGCACGTCCTGCTCGCCGCGTTCGTCGCGGCCGTCGTCGCGTGGCTCAGCCCATTGCGCGGCATCGATGTGGAATCGCAGCGACTAAAGGTCTAGTTCCAGCCAAATAATCGGTCGAGATCCGTTGACGCGGATCTGGGTCGGCGCGATGATCCCCGCAGTGACGCGGGTCACTCGCACGTCCCATCGACCGAAGGGCGGCACGCATGAGCGCAACGGCAACCGAAGGCGTACCACCGCCTCCACTGGACGCGGACGAACGGCGCCTCGCTCAGCTCGGTTACAAGCAGGAACTGCGGCGCAAGCTCCACGGCTTTTCGAACTTCGCCATCTCATTCACCATCATCTCGATCCTCGCGGGTGCGATCACGTCGTACGGCATAGGAATGACCGCGGGCGGTCCCGCGGTCATCACGCTCGGCTGGCTGGGCGTCGGCATCATGGTGACCCTGGTGGCGCTCTCGATGGCCGAAGTGTGCTCGGTCTTCCCGACCGCGGGCGGCCTCTACTGGTGGGCCTCGGCGCTGGCCAAACGGAACAAGGCCGCCTGGGCCTGGTTCGTCGGCTGGTTCAACTTCCTCGGCGAGGTGGCGGTCACCGCGGCGATCGACTTCGGCGCCGCGATCACGACGTCCGCCTTCCTGAGCCTCACGCTGGACATGAACGTGACGAAGACCAACGTGTTCCTCGTGTTCTTGGTGATCATCGTGGCGCACGGCCTGCTCAATACGTTCGGCGTCAACCTGGTTCGCCTGCTGTCCGACGTCAGCGCATGGTGGCACCTGATCGGCGTGGCAGTCATCGTCGTGGCGCTCGCCGTGGTGCCGAACCACCACAAGCCGCTGTCCGACGTCTTCTTCGAGGTAAAGAACGCGACCGGCTTCACGTTCGCCGGTGCCAGCGTGTACGCGGTGCTGATTGGTCTACTCATGGCCCAGTACACGTATACGGGCTACGACGCGAGCGCGCACGTCTCGGAGGAGACGCATGACGCCGCGCGTAGTGCCCCGCGCGGCATCGTGATGTCGGTGGTCGTCTCGGTCATCGCCGGCTTCGTGTTGCTCATCGCGATCACCAGCGCCATCCAGAACTACGACGCCGAACGGACCACGACCCTCGGCCTCCCCCCTGCGCAGATCTTCATCGACGCGGCCGGCAGCGGGCTCGGCAAGTTCCTGCTGTTCATCTGCGTGGTCGCCCAGTTCTTCTGCGGCATGGCGTCGGTGACGGCGAACTCCCGCATGTCGTTCGCGTTCAGTCGGGACGGCGCACTGCCCGGCTCGCGCATCTGGCGCCGGGTCAACCCGCGCACGGGTACGCCGACGAACTCGGTCTGGCTGTGCGTCGCCTGCTCGACCCTGCTCGTGCTGCCGTCCCTGTGGAACACGACCGCGTACCTCGCGGCCACCGCGATCGCGGTCATCGGTCTGTACATCTCGTATGTTGCCCCGGTCCTGCTGCGCCGCCGGCGAGACGACTTCCAGCCCGGTCCGTGGAACCTGGGCCGGTGGAGCGCGCCGATCGGTTGGGCGGCGATCGTCTGGGTCGCGATCATCTGTGTGCTCTTCGTGCTGCCGACCGCGGGCCCGATCACCGCGACCAACTTCAACTACACGATCGTCGCGGTGGCCGTCGTGGTCGGCGGCGCTTGGCTGTGGTGGGTGCTCGGCGCGCGGCGGTGGTTCACCGGACCGCGGCACACGGTCGAGGAGCCGGGCTCTTCGGTTCCCGCGCCCCGCACCGAGGCGGCCGGGCCCGCCGCCACGGCGGCGACCGACGGGGGCGGGGAGTAGCTTGGTCGACACGTGGCGGGCGCGAGCGCGCCCGCCACGGGTCGCGGTTCGCAGCGTGCGGTGGGGGTGTACGCCGAATGGCTGGCAACGCGGTGCTCAGGGCTCGGACCGCCGGGCAGAACCGCGGCGACCGCGCGACCGACGGCGTACCGATGTGGCGGCCTGTGCGCGGCGGCAACGCTTTCGAGATCACGGTCGCTCGGCTCGTGCAGGCAATCAAGCTGGGGCTGGTCGGGGTCGGTGAGCGGCTGCCCGCCGAGCGGGAGCTGGCCGACCGGCTGCAGGTCAGCCGCGTGACCCTGCGCGAGGCGATCGGCGCGCTCCGCGATGCGGGCTATCTGCAATCGCGGCGCGGCCGTGCCGGCGGGACGTTCGTGGTCGCGACGGCCACCGGAGCGGCGTCGGGGCGCAGCCGGCCGGAGGCCGAGGCGCTCGCCCGTGAGATGGGCGATGCGCTGCACGACGCGCTCGACTTCCGGCGAGTGCTCGAACCGGGTGCCGCGGAACTGGCCGCCACGCGTACGCTCGCCGCCGGCGACCGACAACACCTCGTCGCCTGCCTGGTGGCGTCCCGCGAGCGCAACTCCGCCACCCGGCGCGTCGCGGACTCCCGGTTGCACCTGGCCATTGCCGGCGCCAGCGGCAGCCCTTCGTTGGCCTCGGCGATCGCGGACGTGCAACTCACGCTCGACCGGCTGCTCGGTGCGATACCCGTGATCCGCCGCAACCTCGACCACTCGGACGCCCAGCACACGCGCATCGTGGAGGCGATCCTGGCCGGGGACGCGCCGGCCGCGCGCGCGGCCATGGAGGAACACTGCGATGGCACGGCCGAGCTGCTCCGCGGATTGCTCGGGTGATTTGACGTGTCATTGGTTTGCCGGTAGACCTTTTCGGCATGGAGGGTCGTCCATGATCATCGCCCGGCCGATGCTGACGGTTGAGGAGCTGACGATCGCCGTCGAGGCTGGCGAGATCGACACCGTCGTGCTCGCCATCACCGACATGCAGGGTCGCCTGCAGGGCAAGCGGTTCCACGCGCGGCACTTCCTCGACGAGGTCGTCGCGCACGGCACCGAGGGGTGCAACTATCTGCTCGCGGTCGACGTGGAGATGAACACCGTCGACGGGTACGCGATGTCGGGCTGGGCACTCGGCTACGGCGACTTCGCGATGGTGCCGGACCTGCGCACGCTGCGCCGGGTGCCCTGGCAGCCGGGCACTGCGATGGTGCTGGCCGACCTCGCCTGGCTCGACGGACGCGGGGACGTGGCGGCGTCGCCACGGCAGATCCTGCGCCGCCAGCTCGACCGCCTCGCGGCGCACGGGCTGACCGCGTACGCCGGCACCGAGCTCGAGTTCATCGTCTACCGCGACTCGTACGAGGACGCCTGGCAGCGGCGCTACCGCGACCTCACGCCCGCGAACGTCTACAACGTCGACTACTCGCTGCTCGGCACCGCGCGGGTGGAGCCGCTCCTGCGCCGGATCCGCGTCGACATGGCCGACGCCGGGCTGAAGCCCGAGAGCGCGAAGGGCGAGTGCAACCTCGGCCAGCACGAGATCGCCTTCCGGTACGCCGAGGCGATGACCTGCGCCGATCACCACGTCATCTACAAGAACGGCGCGAAGGAGATCGCGGCGCAGGAGGGGATGGCGCTCACGTTCATGGCCAAGCCGAACGCACGCGAGGGCAACTCCTGCCACATCCACTTCTCGCTGCGTACCGCCGACGGAGGGTTCGCGATGGTGGGCGACCGGCCGGCGGAGCTGTCCGAACTCGGCCGTCGGGTGGTGGCCGGCCTGCTCGCGGTGACCCGCGAGCTGAGCCTGTTCCTCGCCCCGAACATCAACTCGTACAAGCGCTTCCAGCCCGGGTCGTTCGCGCCCACGGTGCTGCGCTGGGGTCGCGACAACCGCACGTGCGCGTTGCGGCTGGTCGGGCACGGGTCGGGCCTGCGCATCGAACACCGGATGCCCGGTGCCGACGTGAACCCGTACCTGGCGCTGGCGGCGCTCGCGGCCGGGGCGCTGCACGGGATCGAGACCGGGCTGGAGCTTGAGCCCGAGCACGCCGGCAACGCGTACGAGGACGCGTCGGCGCCGCGCGTGCCGCACACGCTGCGCGACGCGTTCGACCTGTGGACCGCGTCGCAGATCGCCGTCGACGCGTTTGGTCAGGACGTCGTGGAGCACTACGCGAACAACGCCCGGGTGGAGCTCGCGGCGTTCGACGCCGCGGTCACCGACTGGGAGCTGATGCGGGGGTTCGAACGGCTATGACCACCAGCCTGGTGAGAAACCCGGCCACCGGGGAGGTCGTGGCCGAGGTCCCGGCCGCCACAACCGACGAGGCGGACGCCGTGATCGAGCGCGCGAGGGGGGCGTTCGATTCGTGGCGGCGGCTTGCGCCGGCGGACCGGGCCCGGCTGCTGCGGCGGTTCGCCGCGGTGGTCGACGCGCACGTCGAGGAGCTGGCGCTCCTGGAGGTGCGCAACGCCGGGCACACGATCGGCAACGCCCGCTGGGAGGCGGGCAACGTCCGGGATGTGCTCGATTACTACGCCGGCGCGCCGGAGCGCCTGTCCGGCCGGCAGATCCCCGTGCCGGGTGGACTAGATGTCACGTTCCACGAGCCGCTCGGCGTCGTGGGGGTGATCGTGCCGTGGAACTTCCCGATGCCGATCGCCGGCTGGGGGTTCGGGCCGGCGCTCGCCGCGGGCAACACGGTGGTGCTCAAGCCCGCGGAGCTCACCCCGTTGACGGCGATCCGGCTCGGCGAGCTGGCGCTCGAGGCCGGGCTGCCCGAGGGCGTGTTCACGGTCGTGCCGGGCAGCGGCCTGGTGGTGGGGCAGCGGTTCGTCGACCACCCGGCGGTTCGCAAGATCTGTTTTACCGGCTCCACCGAGGTAGGCAAGCAGATCATGGCGGGCTGTGCCAGGCAGGTGAAGCGGTTGACGCTCGAGCTGGGGGGCAAGAGCGCCAACATCGTCTTCGCCGATGCCGACCTGGCCCGGGCGGCCGCCACCGCGCCGTACGCCGTGTTCGACAACGCGGGTCAGGACTGCTGCGCCCGGTCGCGGATCCTCGTGCAGCGCTCGGCGTACGACCGGTTCCTGGAGCTGCTCGAGCCGGCGGTGAGGGCGTTCCGGGTGGAGGACCCGGCCCGGGAGACCGCCGAGATGGGGCCGTTGATCTCCGCGTCGCAGCGGGAGACGGTGGCGTCCTATGTGGACAAGGCGGCGGTGGCGTTCACCGGCGGCTGCCCGTCCGGGGCGGGGTTCTGGTACCCGCCGACGGTGCTGCTCGCGGGCACGACGCGGGACCGGCACTGGCGGGAGGAGATCTTCGGCCCGGTCGTCTCGGTGCTGCCGTTCGACGAGGAGGCGGACGCGCTCGCGCTCGCTAACGACACCGAGTACGGGCTGTCCGGTTCGATCTGGACCCGTGACCTGGGACGCGCCATCCGGGTCGCCCGCGGCGTCGAGTCCGGCAACCTCAGCGTGAACTCGCACTCCTCGGTGCGCTACTGGACCCCGTTCGGTGGGGTGAAGCAGTCGGGCCTGGGCCGTGAGCTTGGCCCCGACGCGCCGCTCGCGTTCACCGAGATCAAGAACGTATTCATCGGCACGGAGGAGTGAGGGTGGATCTTACGGCGCGGCTGGCCGGTCGGGTGGCGGTGGTCACCGGTGCGGGCAGCGGTATCGGCCTCGCGACCGCGCGGCGGTTCGCCGCCGAGGGGGCGACCGTGATCTGCGTGGACATCGACCCGTCCGCCGGCAAGGCGGCCGCCGACCAGGTCGCGGGTGAGTTCGTGGCGTGTGACGTGTCGGACGAGGCGCAGGTGCGCGCCCTGTTCGACGGCGTGGCGGCCAGGCACGGCCGGGTCGACGTCGCGTTCAACAACGCCGGCATCTCCCCGCCCGACGACGACTCGATCCTGGTGACCGAGCTCGACGCGTGGGACCGGGTCATCCGCACCAACACCACCAGCGTCTACCTGTGTTGCAAACATGCGATCCCGCACATGCGGCGGCAGCGCCGAGGGTCGATCATCAACACCGCCAGCTTCGTGGCGCTGATGGGCGCGGCGACCAGCCAGATCGCGTACACGGCCAGCAAGGGCGGCGTGCTGGCCATGACCCGCGAGCTCGGCGTGCAGTTCGCCCGGGACGGCATCCGCGTCAACGCCCTCTGTCCGGGGCCGGTCGCGACACCCTTGCTGATGAAGTTGTTCGCGGAGGACCCGGAGCGCGCCGCGCGACGGCTCGTCCACGTGCCGGTCGGCCGGTTCGCCGAGCCGGAGGAGATCGCGGCGGCGGTCGCGTTCCTCGCCAGCGACGACGCCTCATTCGTCACCGCCACGCAGTTCGTCGTCGATGGCGGCATCACCGGTGCGTACGTGACGCCACTGTGACGGTTTCGGCGGGCACCCGCCGGGTAGGAGACCGACGATGAGACCGATCGTGGGCATCACGTCCTATGTGGAGGGTGCCCGCTGGGGAGTATGGGAGAGCGTAGCGGCACTCGTGCCGTACGCGTACGTCCGTGTGGTGTCCGACGCCGGCGGCCGCGCCGTGGTGTTGCCGCCCGACGGCGCGGGCATCGAGGTGATCGACGTCCTCGACGCGCTCGTGCTCGCCGGCGGCCCGGACATCGACCCTCGGCGGTACGGCGCGCCGCCGCACCCGCGCACCAGGAGCCGGCAGGAGCGCGACGGCGGCGAGGCGGCGCTCGTCGCCGCGGCCCTGCGCGCGGACCTGCCGATCCTCGGTGTGTGCCGGGGCATGCAGCTGCTCGCGGTCGTGTACGGCGGGACGCTGCACCAACATCTGCCCGAGCTGATCGGCCACGAGAAGCACCGCCCGGGCCCGGGCGTCCACGGCAGCCACGGTGTCCGGTTCGCCCCCGGCAGCCGGGTCGCGGCGATCATGGGCGAGGCGGACGAGGTCAACTCGTACCATCACCAGGCCGTCGCCGACCCGGGCGGGCTCTCGGCGACGGGGTGGGCGGGTGACGACGTGATCGAGGCGGTGGAGGATCCGAACCGCCGGTTCGTCGTGGGCGTCCAGTGGCATCCGGAGGAGGCGGGTGACCTCCGGCCGTTCGAGGCGCTGGTACGGGCGGCGTGACCGGATCGACCGAACGTGCCGGTTTGGCACCCGAACGTGACAATCATCCGATGCCGGGCTAAGTTAGCGAGAGCCACCCCCGGGAGAGTGAAAACGTATGTCCAGGCCCGTCATCGGCTTGACCACCTACGCCGAAGAGGCCAGATTCGGACTACAAGATACGTTTGCCGCGGTGCTTCCGTTTTCGTACGTCCACGCCGTGCACTCCAGCGGCGGCCGCGCGGTCTTGATCGCCCCCGACGAACCCGATGACGACGTGCTCGCCGGGCTGGACGGCATCATGTTCACCGGCGGCTCGGACGTCGACCCGGCGCTCTACGGCGAGCAACCCCACCCGACCACCAACGTCAAGCCGGAACGGGACGCGGCCGAGATCGTCTTGCTGCGTGCGGCCCTCGCGGCGGACCTGCCGATCCTCGGCATCTGCCGGGGTATGCAGCTGATGGTGGTCGCCTACGGCGGCCGCCTGCACCAGCACCTTCCGGACGTGCTCGGCCACCTCAACCACCGCCCGATGACCGGGCCGAAGTTTGGCGAGCACACCGTACGCCTGCAGCCGGGCTCCCACTGCCACGCTGTCCTCGGCGACGTGGTGCTCGTTAACTCCTTCCATCACCAGGGCATCGCGGACCCGGGCCAGCTGACGGCGGTCGGTTGGTGCCCGGAGGACGACCTCATCGAGGTCGTTGAGGACGCGAGCCGCACCTTCGCCGTCGGGGTGCAGTGGCACCCGGAGGACACCACCGACTTCCGACTCTTCGAAGCCCTCGTCGAGGCGGCGCGGCAGCGCCGCTCCGTCACCGCCTGAGCACCCCCGCGGGGGCGTGGCACGGGCGCGCCGTGTTACGGCCGCTGCGCCTGGGTATGTGTCGTGTATCGCGATCGATGACACGACCCGGCCGCGTCCGGGTCCGGCGGGAGGCTGGATGCGGAGCCCATCCGACCGTGCCCCCGCGCTCGGTGGTCGTGGGGCGGAACGAGCCCCACCGGAGTTCGCGGCCGTGCTCGCCGCAGGCGTGCTCGACGGCGCGGTGGCGTACGGGCTGGTCGGGCCATGACGCTCCGGTCGCGCGCGGGTGATGCAACCGTCGCCGTGGTGGACGCCGCCGTCGCGTTGGCCGCCGCCGGATCCACCGACGAGGTGCTCGAGGTCGCGGCCGAGCACGCCCGTCGGCTGGCCGGGGCGGGCCGGGTGCTCATCACCGTGCCGGGTGGGCGGTACGAGGTGAACGGAGATCGTCTGGATGTCGCCGCCGAGTCGCCGGCGGCCGTCGTACCGCTGCGCGGCTCGTCCGGAGAGCCGCGCGGCGAGCTGAGGTTCTGGCCCGACGGCGACCGGCGGTCGGCCGCGACGCTACCCGCGGCCGACCAGACGATGCTCGCCCAGCTCGGCCGGCTCATCGTGCTGCGGCTGGAGAGCACGCGGCTGGTCGAGGCCGAACACCGCATCGCCGCCACGCTCCAGCACAGCCTGCTGCCGCAAGCGCTGCCGAAGGTGCCGGGCGCGAAGATCGCCAGCCGCTACCGGGCGGGCAGCCGCGAGGCCGAGGTCGGCGGCGACTGGTACGACGCGGTCGTCGGACCCGACGGTCACCTGGTGCTCGTCGTCGGCGACGTTGTCGGCAAGGGGGTGCGGGCCGCGGCCGCCATGGGGCAGATCCGCAACGCGCTGCGGGCGTATGTCCTGGAGGGTTTCGAGCCGGGCGAGGCGCTCGCCCGGCTGAACCGGCTGGCCCGCACGCTCGGCGGGCGGACCATCGCCACGGTGGCGTGCCTGCGGTTCGATCCGGGTTCGCGGCGCGTGCGAATCTCCAGCGCCGGACACCCGCCGCCACTGGCGATCGATCCCGGCGGGCCGGTCAGATTCCTGCACCGCGAGGCGCTAGGCCCGCCGATCGGGGCGCTGGCGCACGTCACGTTCCGGACCGAGGAGGACGTACTCCCCGTCGGCGGGCGGATCGTGCTGTACACGGATGGAGTGCAAAAGGATCTGGCGGCCGGTGTGGAGGCCGGCCTGAGCCGGCTGGTGGGCGAGGCGGCCGCTCCCACGGCGGATCTCGACGAGCAGCTCGACCTCTTGATCACCCGGATGGCCGGGCGGGCGCCCCGCGACGACGTCGCGCTGCTCGCTCTCGAGGCGACCGAGGTCAACCGGCTCGACCTGCGGCTACCCGCCGACCCGAGGCAGCTAAGTGGGCTGCGACACCGGGTCGACCGATTCCTGCTCGCGCACGGGGTTCCAGAAGCAGACGCGACCGACCTCATGGTGGCGCTATCCGAGGCGGCGGCGAACGCGATCGAACACCCGGTCACGCCCAGCCACTTGATGATCTCCGTCGAGGTGGCCGTGCAGCCAGACGAGGTGCTGGCCATCGTCCGGGACACGGGTCGCTGGCGGCCCTCGAGCGATTCCCGTCGACGTCAGCGCGGCCGCGGGCTGGCGCTCATCGGGGTACTGACCGAGTTGAGCGTCGACCGGAGCCGGCGCGGCACGACGGTGACGCTGCGGCGCCGGCTGTCGGGTGGCTAGGTTCGCGCCGGCTGTCCGTGCCCGGGCTAATCGTTCCGCAGCCAGGGCTGGTCGGCGAGGCCGGTGATCTCCAGAATCCGGCGGACCTGTCTGGAGGGCAGCACGGTGAGTGTGCCCGGGTACCGTTCGGTGAGCTTGATCAAGGCGTGGATGGCGGCCGAGTCGAAGAACGAGACGCCGCGGAGATCCAGTGTGACCGCGGCCGCCGGGTGGTTGGTCGCCGCCGCGTACATGCGCGGCGCCGTCGCCACGTCCACCTCGCCGTTGACAACGACGGTGGTGGTATCACCGCTCACCACCGTCGTGGCGGAGAACACCGACGCCGCGTCGTGATCCACGTCGACACGATTCCACAGCCGTCGAGGCGCGGCAATGACATCTCTACCGACAGCGATCCGGCCTGGCTGGCTACGCTGGGGCGATGAACGCCCGTGCGCCGCTGACCCCTGGCACCCTCTCGCCCCGGCGGCAGGTGCCGCCGCAGATCGCTCGCCCCGAGTACGTCGGGAAGAAGCGGCCGACTCCCTGGCGGGGCTCGCACGTCCAGACCTCGGAGACGATCGAGAAGATGCGAGTCGCGGGCCGGATCGCTGCCCAGGCGGTGCAGGCGGCCGGGGAGTACTGCAAGCCGGGCGTCACCACCGACGAGATCGACCGCGTGGTGCACGAGTTCCTCTGCGACCACGGCGCGTACCCGTCGACGCTCGGCTACAAGGGGTTCCCGAAGTCCTGCTGCACGTCGCTGAACGAGGTGATCTGCCACGGCATCCCCGACTCGACGGTCATCGAGGACGGGGACATCATCAACGTCGACGTGACCGCCTTCATCGGCGGCGTCCATGGCGACACCGACGCGACGTTCAGCGTGGGTGGCGTCTCCGAGGAGGCGCGGCTGCTCGTCGAGCGCACGCACGAGGCCATGATGCGCGGAATCAGGGCGGTCGCGCCGGGCCGCCCACTCAACGCGGTCGGCCGGGTCATCGAGGCGTACGCCAAGCGGTTCGGCTACGGCGTGGTCCGCGACTTCACCGGTCACGGCATCGGCGAGTCGTTCCACAGTGGACTGTACGTGCCGCACTACGACAACCCGCGGCTGTCCCTCGTGATGGAGCCCGGTATGACGTTCACGATCGAGCCAATGATCACGTTGGGGACGTACGAGTACGAGATGTGGCCGGACGGCTGGACCGTCGTCACCCGGGATGGCCAATGGACGGCGCAGTTCGAGCACACGGTGGTGGTGACCGAGGACGGCTACGAGGTCCTCACCCGGCCATGACGGCGACCTCGTCGGCCGGGCGGCCCGCCGCGCTCGAACCGGACCACCACGGCGACGTCTCGGGCGGCTGGCTTCGCGCGGCCACGTTCGGCGCGATGGACGGGCTGGTCACCAACATCGCCCTGATCGCCGGCGTCGGCGGTGGCGGAGCCGCGCCGCGTACGATCATCCTGACCGGCGTCGCCGGGCTTGTCGCCGGTGCGATCTCGATGGGTCTGGGGGAGTTCACCAGCGTCCGAACCCAGAACGAGCAGGTCGCCGCCGAGGTGGCCAAGGAGCGGCGGGAGCTGGAGAGGTTCCCGGACGCCGAGGCCAAGGAGCTCGCCGACAACTGGGTCAAGCGGGGCCTGCCGCCCGAGTTGGCCCACCAGGTCGCCGACGTGCTCAAGCGCAACGTGAACGAGGCGCTGCGCGTCCACGCCCGGGAGGAGCTCGGCGTCGACCCGGAGGAGCAGCCGAGTCCGTGGGTCGCGGCGATCTCCTCGTTCATCTGCTTCTCGATCGGGGCGCTCGTCCCGCTCATGCCGTTCCTGCTCGGCTCGACCTCGCTGTGGCTCGCGCTCGCCGTCGGCGGGGTGGGGCTGTTCGTGACCGGCGCGCTCGTGTCGCGGTTCACCCGCCGGGCGTGGTGGGCGAGCGGCCTGCGTCAGCTCGTGCTGGGGGCGTTGGCGACCGCCGCGACCTACCTGATCGGCGCTGCGATCGGGGTCTCGGTCGGCTGACGCCGCTGACCACGCGACATCCCTAGCCGAGCGAACGGACGTCCGGCCAGATGCGCGACCACGGCTCCGTCCGCTCGCGGCAGAGCCAGATCGGCACGCCCTGCTCGTCGTTGTCGAGCCCGTAGCCATTGTCGTTCCTCGCCGCGCGGGTGAGCGACCCGCAGTACCGCGCGAGGTCGGCCTGGCGCCATCCGACCACGATCACCGGCCCGTCCGCGGTCTCCGGCGGCGGACCCCAGCGCCAGAACGCGTTGTGGCCGCTGTATGGCGCGGGCAGGCCGAGCGCGTGGCCGTACCGGTCGATCGCGCCGGCCTCGCCGTAGTTGCGGGCCAGGATGACCGCGCGGTCGCGGTCGGCCACCGGCAGCGACCGGTACACGGACGCGACGGTCGCCGTCAGCTCCTGCCAGCCGACCGTCTCGCCGGCGTCGTAGTTGACGGCCGCCTGCGGGGTGCGGGCAAGCGTGCCCGCCGGGTAGATCGGCAGACCCAGCGCGACGGACGCGGCCGCGTTCACGGCGAGGACGCCGCCGAGCGCGACGCGTCGCCACCCGGCGGCCGCGCTCGCCCAGCGGACCGCCGCGATCGCGCCCGCCGCGAACAGCGCCGGGTAGGCGCCGGCCGGGTAGTACTCCCGTCCACCGGTCACCAGAACCAGGACCAGCGTGCAGACGTACGCCCAGCCGAGCGCCGGGAACGGCCGCAGCTGCTCGGCGCGGAGCAGCCGCCAGAGTCCGGCGATCCAGATGGGCGCGAGCGGCGGCCCCATCACGAGCAGCTGGGACGGCAGAAGCCCGGCCTGCCCGCCGAAGTCCGCGTCGGCGCGGATCGACGCGGTCATCTCGAGCTGCGGCCAGCCGTGCGTCGCCTGCCACCAGAGGTTAGGTGCCCAGATCGCGGCGGCGATCGCGGCCGCGATCCACAGCTGCGGTCGGCGCAGCACGTCCCGGGGTCCGGCGATCACTATGCCGGCGAACAGCGCGACCGCGTACAGGACCGGCAGGTTCTTGACGAGCATGCCGATGCCCAGCACCGGTCCGAGGGCCAGCAGGAGTCGGTCGTCGCGCGTGCGGATCCACCGAGCGAGCAGGTACGCCAGCAGAGTCCAGCTGAGCACGTCGAACGGCGTCGTGCTCAGCAGGTGTCCAGAGATGAGGGTGAACGGTGAGGTTGCCCAGCACCCCGCGGCGAGCAGCTGCGCGCCACGGCCGCCGCCGAGCTCCCGGCTGAGCAGGCCGACCAGCAGCACCGTCGCGGCCACCACGAGCGCCGTCGGCAGCCGTAGCGCGACCAGCGATCCGTTCGCGACGGCGTTCATCAGGCGGGCGATCGCCGGGATCAGCGGCGGCTGGTCGTCGTACCCCCAGGCCAGGTGCCGGCCGGCGACGAGGTAGTACAGCTCGTCGCGGTGGTAGCCGTACCGGCCGCTAAAGGCCACGAGCACGGCGGCGGTCGCCCCGGCGATCGCGCCCAGCGGTCGCCACGCCACCGGAGGCACTGGCTCGCGAGCCGGAGTCGTGCGCCGGGGTGCGTCGGGAGGCGCCTCGGAGCGGCCGAGATCCACGCGCGGAGCCTATCGACGCGTGGCCTGTCAGTCGAACAGCGCGCTCACGGTGCCGTCGACCGGCCGGCCGCGGCCGGCCAGCTCTTCGGCCTGCGCGTCAAAGACCGCACCGAGCTCGGTGACGTTCGCCGCGGCCAGGCCGGTGCGCCGCACCGCGTCGGCGCTGTTGCGGAAGTAGGTGCGGGCCAGCAAGCCGGCGACCATCGCCGCGGCGAGCCGCCCCTCGGCGAGGAGGAGCAGCGCGGCGTCGGTGTCGTACCACCCGGCCAGCCGGGTCGCCTTCGCGTGGGCCGACGCCCCCTGGCACCACGCCTCGCGAGCCAGCGCCGTGAACTCCCAGTCGGCGGCCTCCGCCAACCGGCCGAGATGAGTGTCGCGCAGCCGTTCGAACCACGCGTGCGGGTCGTAGATGGGCCGCGTCGTGAGGTACCGGTCCGCGGCCAGCGGCCACGATGTCGACAGCGTACGGGCGTGGCCCAGGTACTCGTCGGCGCCGATGACACCCAGGTCCACGAGAACGCCGTCGATGCGCCGTGTGTTGGGCCGCGGACCGGTGTCCGGCGCGTGCGTGACCACCACGAGGTCCACGTCGCTGCCCTCGGTGTCGTCGCCGTGCGCCAACGAACCGTGGACGCCGATCGCCAACACCTCACGGGGAAAGCGCCGCCGCGCCGCGGAGGCCACCTCGTCGGCGACGACCCAGCGCGGGTTGGCCATGACTCTGTCCTCGATCCGCACGGCCGTCATTGTCCGCCACGCCGCGGCCGAACACGCGATACCGCGCTCGGTCGTCGAGCACGAAAGTCACCAGCAAATGAACCAGGTCAGGGCACCGGTTTGCGCTCGAGCACGAACACGGGGATCTCGCGGCCGGCGGCGCGTTCCACGTAGGTCGCGTACGCCGGCCACAACCGCAACAACAGCGTGAAGAGCCGCTCGCGCTCGGCACTCGTGACCCGCCGTGCCCGAACCGACACCTCGCGGCCGCCGACCCGCACGGTCGCGTGCGGGTCGGCGAGGAGGTTCAGTGCCCACGCCGGCTGGTGTGGCCGACCCCAGTTCGACCCGATCACGACGAACGAGTCGCCATCCACCGCGTACGTGAGCGGAGTCGTGTGGGGTCGCCCGGACCTGCGACCTGTCGTCGTGAGCAGCAGCGACGGCACGATGCCCAACGCGACGACGCGCCCGCTGGTCAGCCGTCCCACGAACCGGTCGACCGGCACCAGCGGACGGAGCACGGTGGGGAACAAGCGGTGATGGCCGAGCCGTCGGAGCAGGTCACCGAGCGCAGGCATGGCACAGATTGTGCCGCTACGGCGCATCGACGGTCGGGACGCCCGCCGGTGCGGACGGGGCGTTGCGCGCGAGGCTGGCCTCGCAGTGGTCGAGCCAGCGGATCTCCGCCTCCGCCGCGAACACGATGGCGTCTAACACGAGCCGCCACGCGAGGTCGCCGGGACGCTCACGCGTCTTCAGCCGGGTGTACTCCCGCAGCGTGCGGGTCGTCGCGGTGCGCTGCGCCTGTAGCACGTCGTGTACGTCGACACCGGGCGTAGTCAACGCCAGCGCGAGCTTGATGGCGAGTTCGTCGCGCGGCCGGTCGGTCCGGCTGACGGAGGTCGCGAACCACTCACGGAGCTCCGCGCGCCCGTCAGGGGTGATCTCGTACGGCCGCTGCCCCCCGTCGCTCTCCGGCAGCGGGCGCACCAGTCCGTCCCGCTCGAGCCGGGACAGCGTCGTATAGACCTGCCCAATGTTGAGTCGCCAGGTGGCTCCGGTCGTCTCCTCGAATGCGGCCCGGAGCTGGTAGCCGTACATCGGGCCGCGCTCCAGAAGGGCCAGCAGACCGTGACGGATGGACATAGCTACGGAGTATGCATACTCGGTATGTGCCTGGCAAGACCCGCTCCCGAAGGAACGGTCAGGCCGGCTTGCCGGGGAACGCCACGGTCGCCGGTACGACACCGGCGATGCGGCGCCAGCGGGTCGCCCGGACGGCGCAGTCTATGAGGGCGACCAGCGCGCTCTCGCGGTCGTTGCCCGTCGTCGCGGGCAGCGCGGCACGCCACAACGCGGCGGTGCGGTCCTCGACGTCCACCGCCAGCCGCAGCGCGCTCGCGGGGTCCGTGACCGGATACGGCAGCGCATACGTCGGCTGGGCGGGCGGCGCGGTCGCGCCCGCGTCGGTCAATGTGACGACGAGCGCGTCCCGCCGGGCCCGGTGTGCCGCCTCCGCGGAACGGGCCTGATCGGCCGCGGCGCCGGTGAGCCGCACGCCGATCGGCCCGTACGCGAAGATCGCGGCGTGCTCGGCCGCCAGCGCGGCGCCGAGCGCCGCCGCCCCATCGGTCAGGTTCCGATCGTTCACGCGCGCCCCCCGACACGGCGCAATCCCGCACAGGTTGGCCGATCGACATGGGCCCAAGACCGCAACCTGCGCGAGGTTGCGATGACCTTGGGCTGCGCCCGGCACGTCGCGGTTCGCTCGCTCACCGGAGCACCTCCCGATGGGTGGCCAGGGCGGCGACGATCGAGCCCATGAGTGCGGCGCGCGAGGGTGGCGCGGCGAGGCAGAGCGGCGTGGCCGTTCGTTGCGCCGCCTGCTCGGCGGCACGCAGGGCGATCAAGGCCGCCGTTGCGCCACCGACGGGAGCGAGTTCCGGGCTGGCCGAGGCCGGGTTGGGTGACGGTGCGCCGGTCACCCGCGCCAGCTCGGCCGCGTGCGCGAGATGCGCCTCGCGGATCGGGTTCACGCGCGAGGCGAGCTCGGGATGTGCAACGACCGCGGCGTCACAGAGCGCGGCCAAGCGCAGGGCGTCGATGCGGACAGGCTCGAGCGGGTCGGCGCGGGGCGCCGGGCTCGGGTCGTGGTCCCACAGGCCGCAACCCCCCAAGGCGTACGCCGCGGCCGAGCCGGCCGCACCCCCGGCGCCGGCGCGAAGCAGCCGACGGCGGGTCCACCGCCGCCCGGCGTACTGTTGATCTTCTGCTCTGTTCCGCACCGGCACAAGTGAACACCATCGACCCGTTCCCGAGGGCAACCAGGGAGGTCGTGGCCCCGACGGTTCGGTGCGGCGACGGGCAGCGGGGTGACCTCGCGCGTTACGCTCTGCGCAGCCGCCGGGCGCCGCCGGCCCGGTGGCGTGCTGGCATGGGCATCGACCGCCGGTGTTCCCGGCAGCGGTGCCGTAGGTCACATCGAGGGGGTGCGCGACATGGCACGACGCGATCGCACCGCCGGCCGCCGGCCCGGCGACGCGCCCTCACGCCCGCGCGGTGACCTTGTCGTGCACCGTGACCGGTTGCGCGCTGTGGTCGAGCCCGTCGTGCGCCACACCGGGTACGACCTCGAGGAGCTGGTCTTGTCCCGGGCCGGGCGCCGGCACCTGCTGCGGGTCGTCGTCGACGGCGACGGCGGGGTGAGCCTCGACGACATCGCCACCGTCTCGCGGGCGGTCTCCGCGGCGCTCGACGCGGCCGAGGAGACCGGCGGGGAGTTCGTAACGGACGAGTACCTGCTCGAGGTCAGCTCGCCCGGCGTGGACCGGCCGCTCACGCTGCCCCGGCACTGGCGCCGCAACGTCGGTCGCCTGGTCCGCGTGACGGTGCAGGACCGGCAGCTCACTGCGCGGATCGCCGCGGCCGATGACGAGCGCGTGACGCTGGACGTAGCGGGGCAGGCCCGGGACCTCCCGTACGTGCGGCTGGGTCCGGGTCGTGTCCAGGTCGAGTTCACCCGGCCGGACGAGGTCGGCGACGACGAACTGGACGAGATCGACGACGAGGAAGTGGAGGACGAGGAGAGGTGAACATCGACCTCGCGGCGCTGCGCGCCCTCGAGCGCGAGCGGGAGATCCCGTTCGAAACAATCCTCGCGGCGATCGAGACGGCGCTGCAGACCGCGTACCGCCATACCGAAGGGGCCCAGCAGCACTTCCGCGTGGAGATCGACCGCAGGACCGGCGTGGCGACCGTCTACGCCCAGGAGGTGGCCGAGGACGGCACGATCATCCAGGAGTGGGACGACACCCCTCACGACTTCGGTCGGATCGCGGCGATGACCGCGAAGCAGGTGATCCTGCAGCGGCTGCGCGAGGCGACCGACGAGGCCCACTTCGGCGAGTACGTCGGGCGCGAGGGCGACCTGGTCACCGGCGTGATCCAGGCCCACGAGGCCCGCACCGAAAAGGGCATCGTCACCGTCGACCTGGGCAAGCTGGAGGCGGTGCTGCCGACCGCCGAGCAGGTTCCCGGCGAGCTGTACGAGCACGGCCAGCGCATCAAGTGTGTCGTCGTGCATGTCGCGAAGGGCTTCCGCGGCCCGCAGATCACGCTGTCGCGTTCGCACCCGAACCTCGTCAAGAAGCTGTTCGCCCTGGAGGTTCCGGAGATCGCGGACGGCACGGTCGAGATCGCGGCGATCGCCCGCGAGGCGGGCCACCGCACGAAGATCGCCGTACGCTCGACCGCGCCCGGCGTTAACGCCAAGGGAGCCTGCATCGGGCCGATGGGCCAGCGGGTCCGATCCGTGATGAGTGAGCTGCACGGCGAGAAGATCGACATCATCGACTGGTCCGAGGACCCGGCCGCATTCGTCGGCAACGCGTTGTCTCCGGCCAAGGCCCTGCGGGTCGAGGTCGTGGACGCCACCACGCGGACCGCCCGGGTGACCGTGCCGGACTACCAGCTGTCCCTCGCGATCGGCCGGGAGGGCCAGAATGCTCGGCTCGCCGCCCGGCTCACGGGCTGGCGGATCGACATCAGGCCGGACACCGAGAACCCGGCGCCCGCCCGGCCGACTGGCGGGGTTCCGGAGCCGCTCGCCAGCTCGGAATGATCGCGACGGCCGGGGCGTTGCTCGTCACGTTCCTTCTGCGGGTCGGGACCGCCGGCCGGCGGTGAGATCGCCGGCCACTAGGGGTAGACTTTCTCGGTGGTAGGACGTGCGTGGCCGGAACGCACCTGTGTGGGTTGCCGGCGGCGTGCACCGGCCACCGAGTTGTTGCGCGTGGTCGCGGTCGGGCGCGGAGCTGATTTCAGTCTCGTCCCCGATCCGGCTCGCAGACTGCCGGGTCGGGGAGCTCATGTACATCCCGATCCGGCTTGCGTCGCGCTGGCGGAGCGCCGCCGCGCCTTCGGGCGCGCGTTGCGCATCACCGGTGTCCTGGACACCGGTCCGCTGGTCGAGCATCTCCGGGCGGTCTCCGCGCCGACCGGAACCACCGATGGTGGTGGCAGTTCGCCCCACCCGGATCAGCAAGGTAGGACGACCGACATGAGCACACGATGAAGTCGCTGAAATGATCAGGCTTCAAGTGCACAAGTGAGGTCGCCGCGGGTACCTGCCCGCGCGGCCTCGGAGTGAGGAGTGCAGTGGCAGGCAAGGCCCGCGTACACGAGCTTGCGAAGGAGCTCGGCGTCGAAAGCAAGATCGTTCTCGCCAGACTCAAGGAAATGGGCGAGTTCGTGAAGTCGGCGTCCAGCACCGTCGAGGCTCCCGTCGCCCGCCGGCTGCGTGAGGTGTTCGTCGCCTCGCCCGGCCCGGTGGCATCGGCGGTGACCGCTGGCGAACCAAAGGTCTCGGCCAAGCCCGCGCCGCCAAAGAGGGCGGCGGCGAAGCCGAAGGCAACCGTTCGCACAGCGCCGTCCGCGCCCGCCCCGGTGGCGAAGCCGGCGAGCGCCCATGACATCGAGGTCGCGGCCGCCGAGGCGCGTGCCGCGGCGCTCAAGGCTGAGCAGGCGGCGGCGGTCAAGGCCGCCCAGCAGACCGCGGCCCGGCAGCGTACGCAGCCGCCGGTCGACGGCGCGACCGGCCCCAAGCCGGGTCCTGGCGCCGTCGCGCCGCGGCCGGCCGCACCCGTCGCCGGTGGCCGACCGGCCGGCCCCGCGGCCGCTCCGGCGCGACCCAGCGCGCGTCCGCCGGCGCGTAGCGGCGGCAACAACCCGTTCGGCATCACGCCTGGTGGGCGGCCGGCTCCGCCCGGTATGGCGCGGCCCAACCCGGCCGCGATGCCGCCACGGCCGAATCCGTCGGCCATGCCGCCGCGGCCCAGCCCGTCGTCCATGCCCACCCAGCGTCCGGGTCGTCCCGGCGGGGCTGCCGGCCGTCCCAGCGGTCCCGGCGGCGGAGCCGGTCGTCCCGGCGCCGGCGGCGGCTTCCGTGGCGGTCCGGGGGGGGGCACCGGTGTTGGCGGCGGCTTCCGTGGCGGGCCTGGCGGGGGCGCCGGTGGCGGCGGCTTCCGGGGCGGGCCCGGTGGTGGTGGCGGTGGCGGCGGCTTCCGGGGCGGTCCCGGCGTCGGCGCGCCAACCGGCACCGGTGGACGTCCCGGCGGCGGCCGCGGGCGCGGCGGCGGCGCCGCGGGCGCATTCGGGCGCCCTGGCGGCCGGCCCACCCGCGGACGGAAGTCGAAGAAGCAGCGGCGTCAGGAGTTCGACAACCTGTCGGCCCCGACGATGAGCTCCGGCGCGCCGCGCGGCACCGGCCAGGTGGTCCGGCTGTCCCGAGGTGCGTCTCTGTCGGATTTCGCCGACAAGATCAATGCGAACCCGGGCTCGCTCGTCCAGGAGATGTTCAACCTGGGCGAGATGGTCACGGCGACGCAGTCGTGCTCCGACGACACGCTGATGCTGCTCGGTGAGCACCTCGGCTTCGACGTGCAGATCGTGAGCCCCGAGGATGAGGACCGCCAGCTGCTCGCGCAGTTCAACATCGACCTCGATGCCGAGGTCGCGTCCGACCGGCTGGTCACCCGGCCGCCGGTGGTGACCGTCATGGGTCACGTCGACCACGGCAAGACCAAGCTGCTCGACGCGATCCGTAAGAGCAACGTGGTCGAGGGCGAGGCCGGCGGCATCACCCAGCACATCGGTGCGTACCAGGTGCGCATCGACCACGATGGCCGGGAGCGGGCGATCACGTTCATCGACACCCCGGGCCACGAGGCGTTCACCGCCATGCGTGCCCGCGGTGCCCAGGTGACCGACATCGTCATCCTCGTGGTCGCGGCGGACGACGGAGTGATGCCACAGACCATCGAGGCGCTCAACCACGCCAAGGCAGCGGACGTGCCGATCGTGGTCGCCGTCAACAAGATCGACAAGCCCGACGCCAACCCGGACAAGGTACGCCAGCAGCTCACCGAGTACGGCCTGGTGGCCGAGGAGTACGGCGGCGACACGATGTTCGTCAACGTGGCCGCCAAGCCCGGCATCGGGATCGACGAGCTGCTCGAGGCGGTCCTGCTGACCGCCGACGCGTCGCTGGAGCTGACCGCTCCGGTGGACGGGCCGGCGCAGGGCGTCGCAATCGAGGCGCACCTCGACAAGGGGCGCGGCGCGGTCGCCACGGTACTCGTGCAGAAGGGCACGCTGGGCGCCGGCGACTCGATCGTGGCCGGCGGTGCGTACGGCCGGGTGCGGGCGATGCTCGACGAGAACGGCAAGCCGGTCGCCGAGGCGGGTCCGGCACGGCCGGTGCTGGTGCTCGGTCTGACGGCCGTGCCCAGCGCGGGCGACACATTCCTCGCCGCGGAGGACGACCGGACCGTCCGGCAGATCGCCGAGCAGCGCCAGGCCCGCCGCAGGGCGGCCAGCCTCGCGAACGCGCGCGGGCGGGCGACGCTCGAGACGTTCATGGAGCAGATCAAGGAGGGCGAGAAGAGCACGCTCAACCTCATCCTCAAGGGCGACGTCTCCGGCTCGGTCGAGGCTCTCGAGGACGCGCTGTTCAAGTTGGACATCCCCGAGGAGGTCCAGCTCAAGATCATCGACCGTGGGGTCGGCGCGATCACCGAGAGCAACGTCATGCTGGCGAGCGCCTCGGAGGCGATCATCGTCGGGTTCAGCGTCCGCGCGCAGGGCAAGGCCATCGAGACGCTGGCCGAGCGCGAGGGCGTGGAGATCCGGTACTACACGGTGATCTACCAGGCGCTGGAGGACATCGAGTCGGCGCTCCGGGGGCTGCTCAAGCCGGAGTACGAGGAGGTCGAGCTCGGCACGGCGGAGATCCGCGAGGTCTTCCGCTCGTCGAAGATCGGCAACATCGCCGGCTGTGTCGTCCGGTCGGGTCTCATCCGCCGCAACGCGAAGGCGCGCCTCGTGCGCGACGGCGTGGTCGTGGCGGACAACCTGACGATCAGCTCGCTCAAGCGGTTCAAGGACGACGCGAACGAGGTCCGCGAGGGCTTCGAGTGTGGTCTGACCCTGCACAATTACAACAACATCCAGGTCGGCGACACGATCCTGACCTTCGAGATGCGGGAGAAGCCGCGCGCCTGAGCGCGCGACCGGCACGACGGTGGCCCGGGACCACACGGTCCCGGGCCGCCGTGCTACTGGCCCTCGCTCCGCTCGGGCGGCTCGCGCCGCTCGCAGGCAGCGCCTTCGGCTCCGGGCGACGACGGCTTCGCCGCGTCGTCCTCGCCTCCAGGCGCTGCCGCGGCGCTCGCGGTGCAGGCGGCGCTCGTCGAGGCCGCTATCACGCATGGTGTACGCGAATGGAACTGAGTCGTGCTCCGCTGGGGCATTGTGTTCGAGGTGGCCTTCGCCGCCGACGCGGACTGGGACAGGTTCCGGGCGCTGCCCGGCGTCCAGCCAGCCCTGGACGCGGTGCCGGACCCGGTCAACGGCAGGTTCGTCTACCCCGGCCGCGGTGGTGGAGCGGGCGCCCGGGACCGGCGCCGGCCCGGTCCGCGCCCGGCGGCCGGTGCCGCGGAGCTGCCGCAGGAGCCCGAGCCGGTCGTCGTGGCCCGGCCCGGCGCGATCTTTGTGATCGGGTAGCGCAGGTGGCGCGTACGCTGCACCGCGTGTACACCGGGACCGCGCTGTTCAACGTGCTGCTGCCCGGCGACTCCCGGTCGTTGAAGGCCAAACGTTCGTACGTGCGCCCGATCCTCGCCGCGCTTCGCCGGTTCGAGGTCGCGGCCGCCGAGGTGGGCGCACTGGACCGGTACGGTCGGGCCGAGATCGGGGTTGCCACGATCGCCGCCGAACCCGGTCATGTCGTCGAGTTGCTCGACTCCTGCGAGCGCCTCGTCGCGGCCCGGCCCGAGATCGAGATGCTCTCGGTGAAGCGCCAGTTACACGGGGATGACGAGTGACGTTCGGCGGCCCGTGGCCGGCGCGAACGACCGTCGCGCAGGCCCACGAAGCCCGGTCGGCCACGGGTAGTGTCAAACGGTAGGCAGCTCCCGCGGAGGTGACGAGATGACGGACCCGGCCCGGGTGCGGCGGCACGCCGAGCGCGTGCGTGAGCTGGTGGCCTCGGTGGTGCGTACCCAGATCAAGGACCCTCGGCTGGGCATGATCACGATCACCGATGCGCGGATCACCGCGGATCTGCGCGACGCGACGGTCTTCTACACCGTGTTCGGTGACGCCGCGGCGCAGAGCGGCACGGCGGCCGCGCTCGAGAGCGCCAAGGGTCTGGTGCGCAGCACCGTCGGTAAGGCGCTCGGCCTGCGGCACTCGCCCACAATCACGTTCGTCCTCGACGACGTGCAGGACCACGCCAAGCACATCGATGACCTGCTGGCCGCCGCGCGCACCGCGGACGCCGAAGTGCAGCGGAAGGCCGCCCAGGCGGAGTACGCCGGCGAGCCCCAGCCGTACCGCGTGAGCGGCGACGACGACCTCGAACCGGACGCCGGCGACGCCGAGGGCACCGACCGAGCGAAGCGAGAGGCGACGTGAGCGACATCGGGTCCGCGGTGGCCCGGGTGCGCTCGGCCCGCCCGACCGGAGATGGTGCGGGCGGCGACGAGGCGGGTGACGCCACGGCGGAGGTCGGGCCCACCGAGCGCGAGTGGGCCGCCGCGGTCGCGGCGGTCCGAGCGCTGCGCCCCGACTCGACGGTACTCCTGGTCTGCCACGTCAACCCCGACGGCGATGCGTTGGGCAGCATGCTCGGCGTCGGCCTCGGGCTACGCCGCCTCGGCGTACGGAATCTGCAGGCGACGTTCCCCGGGCGGCCGGAGGTTCCGGAGCCGCTCGGCGACCTGCCCGGGCTGGACCTGCTCGTGCCAGAGGACCGCGCGGCCGCCGACCCCGACCTGCTGATGTGCTTCGACGCGGCCAGCGCTTCCCGGCTGGGCGCTCTCGTGGACCGCCTGGACCGGGCACCGACGAACGTGGTGCTCGACCACCACGCCTCGAACACGCGGTTCGGTCGGCTGAACCTCGTCGACCCGACGGCGGCCGCCACGTCGGTGGTCGCCGAGCAGCTCCTCCGCCGGTTGGGCGTGCGGCTGGATGCCGAGATTGCCGAGTGCCTGTATGTGGCGTTGGCGACCGACACCGGCTCGTTCAAATTCGACATGACCACGCCGTCGGTCCACGAACTCGCGGCCCGCCTGCTGCGGACCGGGATCCGGCCTGGGGAGATCTCTCGGCGCGTGTTCGACACGCGGCCGTTCGGCGCCGTCAAGCTCTACGGCGAGGTGCTCGGCCGGGCCCAGCTCGAGCCGGCGGCCGCCAAGGGCGAGGGCCTGGTCTGGACGTACGCCACGCTGGACGACCTGGCCCGCTATGACCAGCGGCCGTATGTGCTCGAGGGCCTGATCGACTCGGTCCGGGCGGCGGCGGAGGCCGATGTGTCCTGTGTAGTCAAACAGCTCGCACCGGCCGAGTGGGCGGTCTCGATGCGCAGTAAGGGCGCGGTCGACGTGGGCCGCGTCGCGGTCGCGCTCGGCGGTGGCGGGCACCGGTTGGCCGCCGGGTTCACCGGGCGCGGGTCACTCGACGACGTGGTGGGGGCCATCCGCGCGCAGCTCGACGGCGGCGACCCCGAGGAGGTTCAGGGCGAGGCGGGGGGCCTTAGGCCTACCGAGGGCCGGAGGGCGCGGTGAGAATTTAACCATGGAACAGCCGACGGAGATCACCGCCGAAGTGCGGCCGTGGGCCGCCAGGCCGGTGGTCATGGTGCCGGTGTTCGCGCTGCTATCGCTTGTCGGCGGCCAATTCCCCTCCTTCTCCGTGTCGGCGAACCTTTATGTCCTGATGGCGGGCGGGGCGCTGGTGTGGCTCGGGGTAACCCATCGGGTGCCTCGCCGCCCGGCACCCCGAGGGCTGGGAACGGGCAGCGCGTGGTGGCTGGTGCCGGTGCTCGCCTTCGCGGCGGTCGAGCTGGTCAACTTCGCGCTTGGTTCCACGTACGACCATCCAACCTTGTCGCTACTGGCCGACCCCGCACTGGATGACACGCTGGTCCGCTCCGCGGTGTACTTCGGCTGGTTGACCGCATTCTGGGGGCTGATCAAGCGATGAGCGCGACCCGGCTGCTCGCGATCGCGGGCTTCGTCGTCGTCGCGCTGCTCGTCGCGTTAGTCGAGTGGCGGGCCCGCCGGGAGGAGTCGAAGATCCCCACGGTGAGCGACGTGGCCGCGTTCGTCATGCAGTACGAGGCCGGCCGGCTGCCGGTCGGGCGCATTGCCGTGCTCGGCTTTTGGTGGTGGGTCGGCTGGCATTTCTTCGCCCGCTGAGGCCGCCCCTTTGCGTCGATCTAGGGCGAATACTGGTGGTTGAAGATCAACTCACCGGTATTCGCCCTAGATCGACCGGGGCTGATGGCGGGCCGTCCCGCATCGCGGGAATCATGCGCAACATGTGGACCTGAACGATAGCTTGGTCGGTAATGCGCACCGTACTCATCCTTCGCCGCCGCGGCGGGACCTGCTCGACGTAGGCCAGCTCCCCGCCGCGGAGTGATTGCGCTGGTCATGAGCTGAACGCGGCGGGAGCGAGTCAAGGTGCGCCACCAGACGACCCATTGCCCCCAGGGTCCACCGACCCGGGCTCACGCTGCCCCGGCCACCGTGTCCGGTCATCCCGGACGGCCGACATTGGCGACCCACACGACGTGCCCGTAGGCCGGTCGGCGCTCCCAGGCCGCGAAGGTGGAGCCCGTTCGGCACCCTGGAAGGACCTTCATCATGCCCAGCAAGCCCAAGCCAGAGGCCACCGACGACGCGCGCGAGCAGGCGCGCCGGGCTCTGCAGACCTCGATGGACACGCGCCAGTAGTTGGGAAAGCGGGGAGGGCCCGCCGGCGCCTCTCGTAACTAGCGCGGCGCCTTGCACGCCTTACGGCGCGTGTGCCAGCATCCGGGTTGATGAGCCTCGCCGAGACCACCGACCGGCCACGCGCCGCACCGACCATGCGGCGGATCGCGTCGCTCGCGCTGCCGGCCCTGGTCGTGCTCGCCGCCGAGCCGCTGTACGTCCTGGTCGACACGGCGGTGGTGGGGCATCTCGGGCGTACCCCCCTGGCATCGCTCGCCCTCGGCGGCGGCGTCATGTCGGTCGCCGCCTGGGTGGGCGCGGTGCTGGCCTACGGTACGACCGGCCGCTCCGCGCGCCGGTTCGGCGCCGGCGACCGCTCGGCGGCGGTCGCGGAGGGCGTGCAGGCGTCCTGGCTCGCGTTCGCCGCCGGTCTGTTCCTGATGATCGTCGCGGAGTTCGGCGCCGGCCCGCTCACCCGGATCCTCGGCGGCGGCACCGACGTGGCCCACGGCGCCGCCCAGTGGCTGCGCATCGCGGCGCTCGGCGCTCCCGGCCTGCTCGTCGCCACGGCCGGCAACGGCTGGCTCCGCGGGGTGCAGGACACCAGGCGCCCGCTCTACTACGTGCTCGGCGCGAACGTGCTGTCCGCGCTGCTCTGCCCACTGCTGGTGTACCAGGTCGGACTGGGGCTCGTCGGCTCGGCGATCGCGAACGCGGTTGCCCAGACTGCCGCCGGCGGCCTATTCGTATGGGCATTGGTGGCCGAGCGCGTCTCGCTCGTGCCGCGGCCGGCGGTCATCGGGCAGCAGCTTGTCCTCGGCCGCGACCTACTGCTGCGCGGCGCGGCGTTCCAGGCCTGCTTCCTGTCCGCGGCCGCGGTCGCCGCCCGGTTCGGCGCCGCCTCACTGGCCGCCCACCAGATCGCCTTGCAGCTGTGGATGTTCTGCGCACTCGCGCTCGACGCCGTCGCGATCGCGGCCCAGTCGCTGATCGGCGCCGCGCTCGGCGGCCATCGGGCAGAGGAGGCCCGCTGGCTAGCCCGCCGGATCTCGCTCATCGGCCTCGCATCCGGCGCGGCGCTCGCGGCGCTGATCGCCGCCGGCGCCGGCACGGTGCCGTCGTGGTTCAGCTCCGACCCGCAGGTGTACGCCGCGGCGATGCTCGCCTGGCCGTGGTTCGTGGCGATGCAGCCGATGGCCGGCGTGGTGTTCGCGCTCGACGGGGTGCTCATCGGGGCGGGCGACGTGCGGTACATGCGCAACCTGACGCTGATTGCCACCTTGGCCGGGTTCCTTCCGGCGATCTGGCTCGCGTATGCCCTGAATCTCGGGCTGGGCGGCGTGTGGGCCGGCCTCACTCTGTTCATCGTGATCCGGCTGATCGCGCTGCTGCTCCGGCTCCGATCCGGCCGCTGGGTGGTCCTCGGCGCGACCCGCTAAAAGGTGCCCTGGACGTCGATCGACCGGTTGGGATCGAAGTCGGTGTCCGGATCTTCATCGCCGGGCACGTCGCCGGTTCGAACGTCATCCGGATCCGGGGTGCCAGGAATCCCTTCTCCGCCATCCGACAGTCGACATTGGACGCGAAGCTGCCCGACTCGGCCAACCAGAGGCCGACCGACGACAGTTCGACGTCGTCCGGATGTGGCACGTGCCAGACCAGCTCGGTGTCGGGCTCGGTCGGCATGTGTCCGCCTCGGTATGGGCCACGCGTGGCGACATTGTCGCAACGGGCGCGCGTCCACGGAAGCCCGTCTGAGAGGCTGTTGGCCGTGGGGACCGATGGGCTGATCGTCGTGGACAAGCCGGCCGGCATGACGTCGCATGGCGTCGTCGCCCGGGTACGCCGGCTGGCGAGCACGCGGCGCGTGGGTCACGGCGGCACGCTTGACCCGATGGCCACCGGGGTTCTCGTGATCGGCGTGGGCCGAGCGACCCGGCTGCTGACCTACGTGATCGGCTCTGACAAGGAGTACATCGCGACGATCCGGCTCGGCCAGACCACGGTCACCGACGACGCCGAGGGCGACGTCGTCGAATCGACGTCGACCGATGCCGTCACCGACGAGGCGATCCGGGCCGGTCTCGCCGCGTTGACGGGCGAGATCGACCAGGTGCCGAGCGCGGTCAGCGCGATAAAGATCGACGGGCGGCGGGCGTACAAGCGGGTCCGGGACGGCGAGGCGGTCGCGCTGCCCGCGCGGCGGGTGACGGTGTCCCGGTTGGACGTGCTCGCGATCCGGCGGCACGCGTCGGGCGTCATCGAGGTCGACGTCGACCTGTCCTGCTCGTCCGGCACGTACGTGCGCGCCATCGCCCGGGATCTAGGCGCCGCGCTCGGCGTGGGCGGGCACCTGACCGCGCTCCGGCGCACAGCCGTGGGCGGCTTCACGATCGCCGAGGCGGTCCCGCTCGGGGAGCTGGCGGAGCGGGAGAATCCGGTGACTATGCCGATGGCGGTCGCGGCACGGCGCTGCTTTCCCCAGCGGGAGGCGGATGCGGAGGCGACGCGCGTGCTCTCCCACGGCGGCCAGCTGCCGGCCGTGGGCATCGCCGGGCCGTACGCGGTCTTCGACCCGGCCGGCGGGCTGGTGGCCATCGTCAGCGAACGGGACGGCCGGGCGCGACCCGAGGTCGTGTTGACGTCGGGCGGAGAGGCGGAGGGACGGCACTGATGCAGAGGTGGCGAGGGTACGACGCGGCGCCGGGCGGCTGGGGTCGCGCGGCCGTCACGATCGGGGTCTTCGACGGCGTGCACCGAGGTCACCAGGCGACGATCGGGCGCGCCGTCAAGCGCGCCAAGGACCTCGGCGTGCAGTCCGTCGTGGTCACCTTCGACCCGCACCCGGCCGAGGTGGTCCGCCCGGGCTCGCACCCGGCGGTGCTCACCGAGCCGGCGTACAAGGCCGAGCTGATCGAGGCGCTCGGCGCGGACGTGCTCTGCGTGATCCCGTTCACCCCGGAGTTTTCCCGCTTGTCCGCCGACGCGTTCGTCCACGACGTGCTCGTCGAACACCTGCACGCGGCGCTCGTCGTGGTCGGCGAGAACTTCCGGTTCGGGCACCGGGCCGCGGGGGACGTCCCGCTGCTGCGGCGGCTGGGCCGCACGTTCGGCTTCGGCGTCGAGTCCCCGCCGCTGGTCGCCGACGACGGCACGGTGTTCTCATCGACGTACATCCGGTCCTGTGTGGACGCCGGCGACGTGGCGGCGGCGGCCGCCGCGCTGGGCCGGCCGCACCGGCTCGAGGGAGTGGTCGTGCGCGGCGACCGCCGAGGGCGCGAGATCGGGTTCCCGACCGCGAACCTGATGACGGGGCGGTACGCCGCGGTCCCGGGCGACGGCGTGTACGCGGCCTGGCTGGTGCGGGGCGACGAGCGGCTGCCCGCCGCGGTGTCGATCGGCACGAATCCGACGTTCGCCGGGCGGGAGCGCCGGGTCGAGGCGTACGTCCTCGACTTCGATGGCGACCTGTACGGCGAGCGGGTGGCGCTGGACTTCGTCGCGCACCTTCGGGAGATGCGCACGTACGACGGGATCGAGCCATTGGTCACCCAGATCCGGGACGACATAGCCCAAACCAGGGCGCTGCTGGCCCCGTGACCCGCATCGGGGCGCCCGCGGGCACCCAACTCCGTCAGAGTCGGGCATTCGGCGGCGGCCCGAGCGCCCAACTGTGACGGAGTTGGGCGGCCACCCGGGTGCGATCTCACCCGGCTGGTAACCTTGACGCGACGCCGGGTTATCGGCGGAGCTTCGCGTGCCTGCTCGACGCCGCGGGTGCGAGGCGTGACGGAACCCATAGAACAGGGAGATCATGGCGCTCGACGCTGACATCAAGGACAAGATCATCAAGGAGTACGCGACCGCCGACAGCGACACCGGGTCGCCCGAGGTGCAGGTCGCGGTGCTCACCAAGCGAATCGCCGACCTCACCGAGCACCTCAAGGTGCACAAGCACGACCACCACAGCCGCCGAGGCCTGCTGCTCCTGGTGGGCCGCCGCCGGCGACTGCTCAACTACCTGCAGAAGAAGGACATCAACCGCTACCGGGCGCTGATCGAGCGGCTCGGCCTGCGGCGGTGAGTCGGCGGGGGAGTGACCCGTGGGTCGCTCCCCCGATCCATAACCACGAAGACAGGCGTACGACCACAACCATGTTTGGGGAGCCGGTCGGCGCACCGGTCCTCGGTAGTGGCTTCCGGGCCCGCCGGCGTTTCGCCGGCACGCCCCGGACGCTTCGATCGAAGACCGGCCGCCTGTGCCAGCTCGCCGAGGTCGACGCCCTCGACCGAAGGAGCACAACAACCCCATGACCGAGCAGACGACTCTCGGCACCCAACACTCCCGCGCCGTGATCGACAATGGCGCGTTCGGCACCCGCGAGATCATGTTCTCCACGGGGCGCCTCGCCAAGCAGGCGGCCGGTTCGGTGCTCGCCCAGCTGGGCGACACCGTCGTGCTGTCCGCGACCACGGCCGGCAAGCAGCCCAAGGAACAGTTCGACTTCTTCCCGCTGACGGTCGACGTCGAGGAGCGGATGTACGCCGCGGGCCGCATCCCCGGCTCGTTCTTCCGCCGCGAGGGCCGACCCAGCGAAGACGCGATCCTGACCTGCCGGCTCATCGACCGGCCGCTGCGGCCGTCGTTCGTCAAGGGCCTGCGCAACGAGATCCAGATCGTCGAGACCGTGCTCGCCCTGGACCCGCAGCACCCCTACGACGTCGTGGCGATCAACGCCGCGAGCATGTCGACGAAGCTGTCCGGGCTGCCGTTCAGCGGCCCGATCGGGGCCACCCGGATGGCGCACGTCGACGGCCAGTGGGTCGCGATCCCCACGCACGAGGAGCTCGGCCGGGCCACGTTCGATATGGTCGTGGCCGGCCGCGTCCTGCCCGACGGCGACGTCGCGATCATGATGGTCGAGGCGGAGGCCACCAAGAACACCGTGGCCCTGATCGCCGGCGGCGCGACCGCACCGACCGAGGAGGTCGTGGCCGGTGGCCTGGAGGCCGCCAAGCCGGCCATCCGCGAGCTGTGCCGGGCCCAGGAGGAGCTGGCCAAGGTGGCGGCCAAGCCGGTCGCCGAGTTCCCGGTCTTCCTGGACTACCAGGAGGACATCCTGGCCGCCGTCTCCTCCGCCGCGCGGGGCGAGGTCGCCGACGCGCTGCGGATCGCCAGCAAGGCCGAGCGCGAGGACGCCCTCGAGCGGATCAAGGACGCCACCTACGAGCGGCTCGCCGGCGACTTCGAGGGCCGCGAAAAGGAGATCGGCGCGGCGTTCCGCTCGCTGACCAAGGCGGAGGTCCGCGCCCGCGTGCTGCGCGACCACGTGCGCATCGACGGCCGGGGGCTGCGCGACATCCGGCCGCTGACCGCCGAAGTGCAGGTGCTGCCGCGCGTACACGGTTCGGCGATCTTCGAGCGCGGCGAGACCCAGATCCTCGGCGTCACGACCCTGAACATGCTGCGCATGGAGCAGGCGCTCGACACGCTCTCGCCGGAGAAGGCCAAGCGGTACATGCACAACTACAACTTCCCGCCGTTCTCGACCGGTGAGACCGGCCGGGTGGGCGCGCCGAAGCGGCGCGAGATCGGCCACGGCGCGCTGGCCGAGCGGGCGCTGCTTCCGGTGCTGCCCAGCCGCGAGGAGTTCCCGTACGCGATCCGCCAGGTCTCCGAGGCGCTGGGTTCGAACGGCTCGACGAGCATGGGCTCGGTCTGCGCCTCCACCATGTCGTTGCTGTCCGCCGGCGTGCCGCTCAAAGCATCGGTCGCCGGCATTGCCATGGGTCTGATCTCAGACGAGGTCGACGGCAAGACGCAGTACGTGACGCTGACCGACATTCTCGGCGCCGAGGACGCGTTCGGCGACATGGACTTCAAGGTCGCCGGCACACGGGAGTTCGTGACCGCACTGCAGCTGGACACGAAGCTCGACGGCATCCCGTCCGACGTGCTCGCCGGCGCGCTGGAGCAGGCACACGACGCCCGGCACACGATCCTCGATGTCATGCAGGACGCGATCGAGTCGCCGGCCCGGATGTCCGAGTACGCCCCGCGGGTCACCACCGTGAAGATCCCGGTCGACAAGATCGGCATGGTGATCGGGCCGAAGGGCCAGACCATTAACGCGATCCAGGACGAGACCGGCGCCGAGATCTCGATCGAGGACGACGGCACGATCTATGTCGGCGCGACCAACGGCCCGTCGGCCGAGGCCGCCGTCGAGCGGATCAACGCGATCGCAAACCCGACGATGCCGAAGGTCGGCGACAAGTTCCTCGGCACCGTGGTGAAAACGGCCGCGTTCGGCGCGTTCATCGCACTTGTGCCGGGCCGCGACGGACTGCTGCACATCTCGAAGGTGGGCGACGGCAAGCGCGTCGAGCGGGTCGAGGACTTCCTCAACGTCGGCGACAAGGTCGAGGTGCAGATCGCGGACATCGACGCCCGCGGCAAGATCTACCTCGACAAGGCGCGGGCCGAGGGCGAAGAGGCCCCGGAGGGCAGCGACCGCCCGGCCGGCCGCGACCGCGACCGGGGTCCGCGCGATCGTGGCGACCGGGAGCGCGGTGACCGCGGCCCGAGCCGCGACGGCCGCGAGGGTGGCGAGGGTGGCGACGGTGGCGAGCGCCGCCGGCGCCGGCACCGGCACTCCTGACGATGACCCACGCTGAGCCAGCCGCGCGCGGAGCTGGCGCTGGCGCGCCAGCCCGCGTGGTCACCCGCACCATCGCCTCCGACCCGCTGGGCGGGACCGTGCGCCGCACGGTTCTGCCCAGCGGGCTGCGCATCCTCACCGAAGCGATCCCCGCGATGCGGAGTGTGTCGTTCGGTATCTGGGTCGCCGTCGGGTCGCGCGACGAGACACCGGCGCAGTCCGGCGTCTCCCACTTCCTGGAGCACCTCCTCTTCAAGGGCACCAAGAAGCGCAGCGCGCTGGACATTTCGGCGGAGATCGAGGCGGTCGGCGGCGAGACGAACGCGTTCACCACGAAGGAGTACACCTGCTACTACGCGCGGGTGCTGGACGCGGACCTGGCGCTAGCCATCGACGTCGTCTGCGACCTGGTCGCCAACTCCGTGCTCGCGGCGGAGGACGTGGAGACCGAGCGGGGCGTGATCCTCGAAGAGATCGCGATGCACGACGACGAGCCCGGCGACGAGGTGCACGACCTGTTCGCCGCGAAGATGTACGGCGACCACCCGCTCGGCCGGCTCATCTCCGGCACCACCGAGACGATCTCGCCGATGAGCCGACGGCAGATCCAGACGTTCTACCGCCGGCGCTACGCGGCACCGTCGATCGTGGTGGCCGCGGCCGGGAACCTGTCGCACGCGGCGGTGGTCAGGCTGGTGCGGCGGGCACTGGCCGACACGCCGCTCGTCGACGGTGACGGCACGCCAGCGACCCGCCGGCCCACCTCGCCGGTAGCGCCGACGGAGCTTCCCGGTGCCATCGTGCGGTCCAAGGACACCGAGCAGGCACACCTGGTGCTGGGCGGCCCCGGCATCGGGCGCCTCGACGAGCGGCGGTTCGCGTTCGGCGTCCTCAACAACGTGCTCGGCGGCGGGATGTCGAGCCGGCTGTTCCAGGAGATCCGTGAACGGCGCGGCCTGGCGTACTCCGTTTACTCCTATACCAGCCAGTACGCCGACTCTGGCCTGTTCGGCGTGTACGCCGGCTGCGCACCGGGCAAGGTCGACGAGGTGCTCGAATTGACCCGGGCCGAGCTCGCGGCCGTCGCCGAGCGCGGGGTGACCGACGCCGAGGTCGAACGCGGCCGGGGGATGCTCAAGGGGTCGCTCGTGCTCGGCCTGGAGGACACCGGCTCGCGGATGAGTCGCCTGGCCAAGGGCGAGCTGCTGTACGGCGACCTGCTGTCCGTGGACGAGCTGCTCGCTAAGGTGGACGCGGTCAGCTCCGACGAGGTGGCCACGCTCGCCGCGGAGTTGCTGGCACACCCGATGTCGCTGGCCGTCATCGGGCC
>DASXRQ010000130.1:0-83087 GCA_036506495.1 Micromonosporaceae bacterium
GTTCGGGTAATGCGTCGGGAAGTTGAACTCGGAGGAGAGCATCCGCACCGTCAGGCCCAGCTCGTGGATGGCCAGGCCGAACGACACCTGGTCGGTGTAGAAGATCTCCCGACCGAGCAGTTCAGGACGGTCAAGCAACCAACGGTTCCACCGTGGCCAGGCCTCCCCGAGCGCGCGGAATGCCGGCTGCTCCAGGACGTAGATACCTCCGTTGTAGTTGTGTACGTAGGTCGCCTCTTTGGTGTGGGTGGACAGCCCGAGGTCCGGATCGGAAAAGCCGGCGGCCATGAAAATCTGCCTCCATCGCGCGTAGCGGGGCCTTCCCATGTCCACGCGCTTTGCCGCTACGGCCTCGCCGCCGGCGAACAAGGCGTCTATGCGACCCGCGAACACCAAGTCGCAGTCGGTGAGAACCACCGTGCTGGCGTCCGCGAGCGCAAGACTGTCCAACTGTGCGAGCTTGTTGGAGTTTGGATGTCTTTCGTCGAACCGGCGGACGGTGCGGACCTCAACCCCGAAGCCCCTGAGGTAGGAGAGCCGGTCCGTCGGTGTTCCCTCCACCACGTGAAGGATTATCTCGGCGAGGCCGCGCCCGGCCACGTGCCGTAGGGTCGTGAACCATGCCCACGCCTGGACGGTGAATCGGGCATGCTTGTCGACGACGCATGAGAAGCGAACGGACGGGCCCGACCGACGCATCAGCGAGTCCCCCCGGTCCACCCCTGGGCGGTGCGCGCCGGGCCGTCGATGAGGATCATCACGGTTCGGACGGTGCGTCGTGGTGTGGGTCTCCAGTACGCGGCCGTTCACCTTGGACAGGGTCGTCTCCAACTCGTCGGGGTTCACCAACGTCCTCCCGGCATTCCAGCACTTCGGCTGCCGGTCTGGTGGCCCCCTTCGCGATGCACGAGCCGTCGCGGATTCCAGGCGCCGGGGCAATGCCGGACGGCTCCCGCCTTCACCGTGAGCCCGATCGATCAGCTTGCATCCAGCTTTGCCCCGCAGCATTGCCACCGCAACGCCGCGGTCCTTCACCGTGGCCTCGCCGGTCGTGAGCCGGCGCCACGCCGGTGTAACCTATCGCTCCGGTCGCTGACCCGGGCCATGATCCGGTTGTGATCGATGAGGTGTGGGACGAGCGCGCGGCAGCTAGCCACGACGAGGACGCCGCTGACATGTACGCACCGGACGTCCTGGGTCCCACGGTTGACTTTCTTACTGGGCTGGCGCCGGACGGCCGAGTGCTGGAGTTCGCCATCGGAACGGGCCGGGTCACGATCCGCTGTGTGAACGTGGGTTGACCTTGGTGGGGATCGAGCAGTCGTGCCAATGGAGGACCTGTTGCGCGCCAAGCCCGCGGCCGGCGGAATCAGCCAGTTGGCAGACCGTGGCCGACGACGACCAGCAGGTGTTCGTCAACCCAGGAGACCTGTGGGCTTTGCACGCGGGCCAGGAACGTCGCGATGGACGCGCGCAGCTCGTCCGGCGTGTATAGGGAGAACGTCGAGTAGTGGCGCCCTTCGGCCTGGGCTCTGAGCCGCTCGATCGTGCTCAAGCGCGGGTGCCTGAAGGTCTGCGTTGCGAACACCTCGAGCCCGTCGGTCCGCCTGACCGCATCGCGGAACGCGGCCTCGCTGTGCAGACGCTGCTCGTGGTCGGCAAAACCGGGAAAGTAGCGGCCCCAGATCGTTCGTGCGTTCTGCTCCGGGGTGCGGGTGTAGATGAAGAGCTGGCCATCCGGCTGCAGCACCCGGGCGACGGCGGCCAAGAAGCGAGCCAGGTCGAAATGGTGAACGCAGTTGAACGCGGTGACCAGATCGAGGCTCGCGGTTCGCACCGGCAGCTCCTCGGCGGTGGACAGCAGCGGCACCACCCCAACGGCGTGGCCGTGGGTGCCGGCCCTGAGTTCTGCCAGCATGGCCGCTGACACGTCGCTCGCAACCAGCAGCGAGCCGTCCGGCAGCAGCCTGCGCAGCAGCCGGGAGTAGCGTCCCGTCCCGCAGCCGACATCCAGGCCGGTAACGGGGCGATCAGGCAGAAGCTGGCGGATCCGCTGCACGGGCGCTGTGTCGGTGGTGCGCAGCGATTCGTAAACGCCGGCTACCCGTGCAAAATGGTCGCCCACAGTCACCTCCGACACCTCCCCGGCGCTGGGTCTGTTGGCGACCATCATGCGCGCGCCTTGCTCAGTTCACACACTGTTGACCCAGAGGCGATACGGCTCGATGCTCGGCTTTGCTTGAGCTGTTCGACCAGTACCGGGCCGGCATATCGTTCGAGCAGGCGTTCGCGGACCGCCTCGGAGTTGCTCCGCCCGAAGAAATCAACACGTCGCACGTGCTCACCATCGTCGCCAGCGACATGGACCCGGCCACTGAGCGGATCATCGCCTACCTCGCTGGCTACTAGGTGCCGATCAATGTCGCAATGTTTCGGTACTTCGTCGACGGCGAGCGGGCATACCTTGCCCGTACCTGGCTGCTTCCGACGACCCAGACCTCCGACGCGGGTGGCCCTCGCCGCAAGGGCGGCAAGGAACCGTGGAACGGGCAGGACTGGTACGTCTCCTTCGGTGAGGGGTCAGGCATCCGCTCCTGGGACGATGCCCTTAGTTCGGGGATCAGCTGGCAATCGCGGTCATCGACGGGCCGACGACATCGAGACCCGTCCCTGAGATAGCGAAACGCCCACCGGCGTTTCCGCTGGCAGGCGTCTCATAGCCCGGCGAAAAGCTATGTGGCCAGGGGCGGGGTCGAACCGCCGACCTTCCGATTTTCAGTCGGACGCTCGTACCAACTGAGCTACCTGGCCGGGTCGTGCTAGCGGTCCTGACGGGACTTGAACCCGCGACCTCCGCCTTGACAGGGCGGCGAGCACTCCAACTGCTCCACAGGACCTTGTGTGCCGGCTGGGCCGGGTGTGACGTGCCCCCAACGGGATTCGAACCCGTGCTACCGCCTTGAAAGGGCGGCGTCCTGGGCCGCTAGACGATGGGGGCGGCTCCGCCATCATCGCACACGGACGATCGAGGCGGCTGAGCTCCCACCCGGCCCCGCCGGAGGCCTGGCAAGCATACGCGAAGCCCGTCGGCGGGGCCAAAACCACCCGTCCCAGGCGGAGGCGGTGCAAGATCAAGGCAGCATCGGGACGAAGTGGAACCGGCCGCGGAGCTGCGTCAGCAGGCTCCGGCAGGCGGCCAGCGTCTGCGTGCGATCGCCGCCGCCGTCGTGCAGCAGCACGATCGATCCAGGGCGTACGCCGGTGAGCACCCGCTGCTGGATGGTCCGCGCCGGGGGCTTCTCCCAGTCACGCGGGTCCACGTCCCAGCCGAGCGGGATCATGCCCAGCGCGCGGACGATCGTGACCACGGCCGGCGTCCACCGCCCGCCCGGCTGCCGGAAGAACGCGATCTTCGCGCCGGGCACCGCCTTCCTGATCTCCGCGTTCGTGCGGACCAGGTCTGCCCGGATGGCGGCGGCCGGGCGACCGCCGAGTTTGACATCGTGGATCCAGCTGTGGTTGCACAGCACGTGGCCCTCTCGGACGATCCGCGCCACCAGCGCCGGGTACTTGTGTACCTGGGCGCCCACCAGGCAGAACGTGGCCTTCACGCGGTTCGCGCGGAGGAGGTCGAGGACCTTGGGGGTCCACGTCGGGCTGGGCCCGTCGTCGAACGTCAGCGCGATGTCCGCCGACCCGGTGACCCTCTGCACACCGAGGGCGTCCTGCCGTGAGCCGGCCCGCCCGGAACCCGCCGGACCGCCCGGTCGGGCGGTGACCGTGGGCGACGGATGAGCGGCGACGATGTCGCGGTGCTGCCAGGTGCCGGCGACCCGTACGCCCATGAGCAGCGCCGCGACCAGCGCACCGACCGCCAGCGCGGTGGCGGGTACGCCAGGTCGCCTCATCGGCAGAACGCTCCCGGGGGATAGGAAACGGGCCGCCTCACGCTAACGAAATCCGGCACCAAGCAGAAGGCCGCGACACGCGGGAGGCCGACAACGCGTCAGTGGGGCGCGCCGCCGTCCGGCAGCTGGGCGAGGACGCCCGCGAGCCACGGTGCGTACGAGTCCGGGTCGGCGGCTAGCGCTCGACGCAGCTCGTCCGGAGCTATCCAGCGCAGCTCGGCGACCTCCATCGGGTCCGGGTCGAATGCCGGGGCGGCGCCGACCCTGCCGAGCAGGACGTGGTCGTACTCGTGCTCGACGAGGCCCGAGGTCGGGTCGGAGGCACGGTAGGCGTACACCCCGAGCTCGGTGAGCGGGACCGAGCGCAACCCGATCTCCTCGGCCAACCGCCGTCCGGCCGCGGTCGCCAGCGCCTCGCCCGGCGCGGGGTGCCCGCAGCATGCGTTCGCCCACCGGAGCGGGAACCGGGTCTTCTCGGCCGACCGGCGCTGGAGCAGCGTCCGCCCCTCCGAGTCGACGAGCAGGACGGAGAACGCCCGGTGCAGCCGACCCGGCTCACCGTGTGCCTCGGCGACCGTGCAGGCACCGACGGGCCGGCCATCCGGGTCGACCAGCTCGACGAGGTGACCCTCGCGGGCCGTCATCGGGTCGCCCCCGTGACGCGCTGGGCCGCCAGCTTGCCCGAGATCAGCACCATTGGTACGCCGACGCCCGGCCGGGTGCCCGATCCGACGTAGACCACATTGGACGCTCCCTTATGGAGGTTGTTCGGCCGGAACGGGCCGGTCTGCCACATGGTGTGCGCGGCGGCGAACGGGGTGCCGGCGGCCATGCCGGCCGCGGCCCAGTCGGCCGGTGTGACCAACCGCGCGACCTCGATGCCGTCGCTGAAGCCGTGGTAGCCGCGCTTCTCCAACGTTGCGACGAGCGCATCGGCGTATCGGCCGGCCAGGTCACCGCGCCAGTCGAGCGGTGCCCGATCGAGGTTCGGCGTCGGCGCCAACACGTAGTAGGTGTGGCGGCCCGCCGGTGCGATCGACGGGTCATCCCTGCTGGGGTTGCTGACCAGCAGGGACGGGTCGCTCATCAGCCGACCGCGCCGGATGACCTCGTGGAAGGTGCGCCGCCACGATCGTCCGAAGTGGACATTGTGATGGGCGATCCGGGTGTACGCCCGGCTCGAGCCCACGTGCAGCACCACGCACGACGGCGAGAAGCGCAGCCGGCGGGCCGGATGCCGACCCGGCGGCAGGAGCTCGCGGGCGGCGACCGGTAGGTCCGGGTTGAGCACCACCACGTCCGCCGGAATGCGCTCACCGTCGGTGGTGAGGACGCCGATCGCTCGCCCACCCGCGGTCTCCACTCTGGACACCTCGGCGCCGTACCGCAGCCGTACGCCGTGCTTCTCCGCCGCGCCGGCCAGCGCGCGCGGCACCGCGTGGACGCCGCCGCGGGGGAAGTAGACACCGGCGACGGTGTCCAGGTAGGCGATGACGGCGTACAGCGCGCGGGCGTCGTGCGGTGCCACGCCGGCGTACATCGCCTGGAACGAGAAGATGCGACGCGTACGCGGATCGGCGAAGAACTGGTCGACCTTCGTTTGCAGCCGACGGAAGCCACCCGCGGCGCCCAGGCGCAGCAGGTTCGCGGTGACCAGGTCGATCGGGGAGTCGAAGTTGCGCTCGATGAAATCGGCGCGCTCCAGCCGCCATAACCGCCGCGTGTACTCCACGAACCGTAGGTAACCGGTGGCCTCCCGGGAACCGCACACGCGCGAGATCTCCGCCGCCATCCGGGCGGGGTCGGCGTGCACGTCGAGCGTCGACCCGTCCGGGTAGTGCGCACGGTACGCCGGGTCCAGCGGCGCGATGTCGAGCCAGGCGGACAGCTCCTCGCCGACCGCGCCGAGCGCCTCGGCGATCAGGTCCGGCATCGTGAGCACGGTGGGGCCGGTGTCGAACTCGTACCCGTCGATGGTCAGCCGGCCGCACCGCCCGCCCGGAGCAGACTCGCGCTCGAGCACGGTCACCTGGCGGCCGGCCCCGGCCAGATGCAGGGCGCAGGCGAGGCCGCCCAGCCCCGCGCCGACGATGACCACGCGGTCGGTCGGTCCGCTCACCGTGCGCACGACCGCCAGCGTAGCGGTGCGGCGATCACTGGCGGTCGCCCAGCGCGTCAGGGCTGGCCGGGACCGGTGCCGGGCCCTTCGCCGCCACCGGCCTGTGACTGCGACTTGAGCTGGATGGTGCGCGCCACCAGCACGAGCTCCGAGAGGTGGTCACCGGCGATGCCCACGCCGGGCGGGCGTGGCCGGAACCCGGGCAGCCCGGTTAGGCCCGTGCTGCCATCGATCGCGCGCAGCGTCAGCGGAGTACCCGGACGGACCACGAGCCGGATGTCAATGCCACCCGCCGGCGGAGCATGGAACAGCACCCCGAACCGGCTGCGCTGCGCCGTCGACACCTCCCGACCGGCGATCACCGCGCGAACAACCGGTGAGCCCTCCACGCGCAGGTACGCCAGGCGCACGGGCCGCTGTGGGATCAGCCGGAGCCAGAGTGCCCGCTCGCCACCGCTCGTGGCGTCCGAAACGACCGTGACCCGCGGCGGCGGCAGGTCGGCGGTCGTCGCCGGGCCGGTGGCCAGGCGGCCCTCCAGGATGGGGTACGCGTCCGCGAGGCTTTCCCGCCCGTGTACGTACTGCTTGGTCCAGGCGTCCGGCACATTCTCTTTGCTGACCCAGTGTGCCTCACCGGTGTCGGCGTCCATGACGTACATCAACTGCGACGGCATCGGGTGCCGAGCGTCGAACCGGTCGGTCGCCAGGCCGGCCGTGACGCACCCGATCGCGAGGAGGCCGCACGCCGCGGCGGGCAACGAGGCCGCCAGGCTCCGCCGCCGGCGGCCGGTCTGGGCCGGTGCGCCGTCGGGGAGCCGTCGGGTCCGGGCCGCCCCGGAAGGGGTGAACAGCAGGTCCAGCACCGGCAGCAGAGCGAGCCCCAGCAGAACCACGAACAGGGCCGGCGCGCCGCCGGCAGCGAGGCCGAGCGCGGGGAAGAACAGCGCGACGGTCGGAGCGAGCACGACGATGGCGACCGCCCCGCCGGCCACCAGGACGCTCAGCGCGGCGATGGGCGGGCGGACCGGCAGCGCACCGGCGAGGGCCGCGGCCCCGAACAGCGCGGGCAGGGCGGTCAGGTAGGACCCACCCGGGGCGACCGCCGCGAGCACCACGCCGAGCAGGGCGAGCCAGCCCAGCCCGCCGAGCGCGAGCGTCACCGGACCGAGTCGACGTCGCAGCAACGCGTACCACCCGAGGAGGACCGTCGCGCAGAGGGCGACCACCGCCCACCGGTACCACCCCGGTCGCCACGGATCGATCATCTCGGCGTACCCGGGGCGGGCCGCGACGAGCGCCACCCAGAGGAGTTGCGCGACGACCGGCGCCACGACGAGCGGAACCAGCGTCAGGCCGAGCCCGGCCGTGGCGCCCGTCCAGCGGACCTCACCGCGGCGCCGGGCGAGCCAGGCCACCGCGGCGACCGCGAGCACGGCGAGGATCGCGAGCGGCCACACGAGCCAGCCGGGATACCGCACGAGCATCCCGAGCGCCGGAAAGTACGTGTCGTCGTGCCCGGCCGGCCGGGCGAGGGTCGAGAGGTCGGCGCCGGCAAGCGCGCGCACGAGCGCCAGCGCCGCGTCGCCGTGGTGCTGCAGGCTGCGCCGGTCCAGTCTGGACGGCGTGTCCTGCGGCGTGTGGTACGCGGCGACGCCGTCGATGAACGCCGAGTTCAACCCGGTGAAGCGCGGGTCCTCGCGGAAGCGGGTGAAGTCGGTGTCGGTGGGCAGCATCCGGTAGACCTCGACCGCGAAGCTGGTGGCGACGGGGCGCGGGACCTGGGCGTACGCCTTCGCGAGGCTGGCATTGCCGCGCGAGGTCTCGAACATGATCGCGGGGCCCCGGGTCCCGCGGGCCTCGAAGTTCAGCGCGACGCCGCCCTGCGTCGCGAGCGGGTTCTGCTTGACGAACGCCTCGGCCCCGCACAGGCAGGCCTCCTCGGCGTCGGTGAACAGCGCGACCACGTCGTTGCGCGGCGGCGGACCGGCGGCCAGCGCGCGCATGGTCTCGAGCACGGTCGCGACGCCGGCGCCGTCGTCGCTGCCGCCGGGCCCGACCTGGACCGAGTCGTAGTGTGCGACGAGGAATACCCGGCCGGTCGGCTCGGTGCCGTCGATCATGCCGATCACGTTCTTGACCTGGGCCGCGGCCACCGCCTCCGCGTCCTTGGTGTCAAGCCCGGTCGCGTGCTGGGCCTGGACCGAGACGCCGGCCTCGGTCAGGGCCCCCACGAGGTACCTGGACACCTGGTCGCTGGCCGGGCTGCCAGCCACATGCGTCTGCGCGCCGATGGTCCGCACATGGGCGTATGCCCGGCCGGCGCTGAACTCGTCCGCTGGCGCGTTGGCGCGGCGGGCGGCCGGGGGCGACACCGCGGCCAGCGCGAGTGCGGCCAGGCCCGCGAGGGCGGCGACGGCGGCGCCGGCGGCGGCGAGCCGCCGCCGGCGCTCGGCGAACACCACCATGCCAGACATCGTCGCCGATCCCGGGGCGGGCGACCGTACGAGCGCGGAGAATCGGCGTCCCGGGTCCGCCGGTGCGATGGCATGCTGGGCTTCGTGGCCGAAGACGTGGACGTCGTGGTGCTGGGAATGGGCGTCGGTGGCGAGGAGGTGGCCGGGCGGCTCGCCCAGGCCGGCCTCTCGGTGGTCGGCATCGAACACAACCTGGTGGGCGGTGAGTGCCCGTACTGGGGCTGCGTGCCGACCAAGATGATGATCCGGGCCTCGAACCTGCTCGCCGAGGCGCGGAGGGTGGACGGCATGGCCGGGCAGGCCCGGGTTGACCCGGACTGGACGCCTGTGGCCTGGCGGATCCGGGAGGAGGCGACCGACACCTGGGACGACACCGTCGCGGTCGACCGGTTCACCGGCAAGGGTGGGAGATTCGTCCGCGGCTACGGCCGGCTCGTCGGGCCGGGCCGGGTGCAGGTAGAGGATCAGGAGTTCCAGGCCCGGCGGGGGATTGTGATCTCGACGGGCACCGCCCCGTCCATCCCACCGATCGAGGGGCTGGCCGGCACGCCGTACTGGACGAACCGGGAGGCGGTCGAGGTCGAGACGCTGCCCGGTTCGCTGATCGTGCTCGGCGGCGGCTCCATAGGCGTGGAGCTCGCCCAGGTGTTCGCCCGGTTCGGCGTGCGGGTCAGCGTCGTCGAGGCGCTCGACCGGCTGGTGGCGATGGAGGAGCCAGAGTCGTCGGCCCTCGCCGCGGAGGCCCTGGGCGCGGACGGCATTCAGATCCGCACCGGCGTGGCGGCGGAGCGCGTCACGTACGAGCACGGTGAATTCCGCGTGGCGCTCTCGGCGAGCGGCACTCTCCGCGCGGAGGCGCTGCTCGTCGCGGTGGGCCGGCGGGCGAAGCTCGACGAGCTCGGCCTGGACACCGTCGGGCTCGACCCCAACGCGAACTTCGTCGAGGTCGATGATCGGATGCGGGCCGGGGAGCGGATGTGGGCTGTCGGAGACGTCACCGGCCGGGGCGCGTTCACACACGTGGCGATGTACCAGGCCGGCATCGCGATCGCGGACATTCTTGGCGAGGACGGGCCGCCGGCCGACTATCGCGCGCTGCCGCGCGTCACGTTCACCGATCCGGAGATCGGCGCGGTGGGCCTCACCGAGCAGCAGGCCCGCGACCGGCACCTCAATGTCCGCATCGGACAGACCACGCTGCCCAGCTCGGCGCGTGGCTGGATTCACAAGGCCGGCAATGCGGGCTTCATCAAGCTGATCGCCGACGGGGACCGCGCCGTACTGGTCGGCGCGACGTCGGCCGGCCCGGTCGGTGGCGAGGTGCTGTCCGCGCTGGTCGTCGCCGTGCACGGTGAGGTCCCGGTGGACCGGCTCCGGCACATGATCTACGCGTACCCGACGTTCCACCGGGCCATCGAGGACGCGCTGCGCAACCTGTCGTAGTCGAGGTGACCCTCACCATCGCGCGCCGGTGAGCCGCTCGTACGCCTCGACATAGCGGGCTCGGGTCGCCTCGACGATCTCGGGCGGCACCTCGGGCGCCGGCGGCCGCTTGTTCCATCCGGTGGCTGCCGCCCAGTCGCGCAGGTACTGCTTGTCGAACGACGGCTGGGGTCCACCCGGCCGCCAGGAATCCGCCGGCCAGAAGCGGGACGAGTCCGGAGTCAGCACCTCGTCGGCGAGCACCAGCGTCCCGTCCGGTGCCCAACCCAGCTCGATCTTGGTGTCGGCGACGATGATTCCCCGGGCGGCCGCGATCTCCGCGCCGCGGCGGTAGACCTCCAGCGTGATCCTCTGCAGCTCAGCGGCTGGCGCGGCGCCCACCGTCGCCGCGACGCCGTCGGACGTCATCGGCTCGTCGTGTTCGCCGATCGCGGCCTTGGTCGTGGGCGTGAAGATGGGCTCCGGCAGGCGTGACCCGTCCGAGAGGCCGGTCGGCAGGGGCGACCCGGCGATGCCCCCGGTCACGACGTACTCCGCGAGCCCCGAACCGGTCAGGTAACCGCGCGCGATGCACTCAACCGGCACCATCGTCAGCCGGCGGCACCGGATCGCACGGCCGGCGAACTCGACCGGCACGTCGGTGGCGGAGACAACATGGTTCGGCACCACGTCGGCCAGCCGTTCGAACCACCACAGGGACAGCTGGGTGAGCAGCTGTCCCTTGTCGGGGATCTGAGTGGGCAGCACGACGTCGTATACCGACACCCGGTCCGAGGCGACGAGGATCAGGTCGTCGCCGTCGGCGTACACATCCCTGACCTTGCCGGAATGCAGGAGCTCCACGACGGCAGGTTAGCGGGGGACCCGCAGCTCGACCTCCGGGCCCTCGCCGGGAGACGAGGTGATCGGCACGCCGCCGCGCTCATGTCGGTCGAGTTCTTGCACAATGCTCCATTCGACTGACGCGTTCTTGCAAAAACCTGCCCTACTATTGCCGCCATGACGCGACGACTCAGCGAGGTGGCGAAGAAGGCCGGAGTCAGCGAGGCCACGGTGAGCCGCGTGCTCAACGGCCGTGGCGGGGTGTCTGAGGCAACCCGCACGGCCGTGCTCACCGCGCTCGACGTGCTCGGCTACGAGCGCCCCACCAAACTGCGGGGCGAGCGCGCCCGGCTGGTCGGGCTCGTGCTGCCCGAGTTGCAGAACCCGATCTTTCCGGCGTTCGCGGAGGTCGTCACCGGCGCACTTGTGCAGCGCGGCTTCACGCCGGCCCTGTGCGCCCGCACCATCGGCGGAGTCTCGGAGAGCGAATACCTCGACATGCTGCTCGAGCACCGGGTCTCGGGCGTCATCTTCGCCGGCGGGCAATACTCGTTCGCGGACGCGAAGCACGAGCACTACCGCACGCTACGCGACCGCAAGCTGCCGGCCGTGCTCGTCAACGCCGGCGTCGACGATCTCGGCTATCCACGGGTGTCCGCCGACGACGCGGTCGCGGCCGAGCAGGCGTTCGGGCACCTCGCGTCGCTGGGGCACCGGCGGGTCGGAGCGCTGGTCGGGCCGGAGGGCCACGTCCCGTCGCAACGCAAGGTCGACGCGCTGGCCCGGGCGGCCGGGGAGGCGGGCGCGACGGACGTCGTCGAGCGCTCCAGCTTCTCGATGGAGGGCGCGCGGATCGCCGCGGCCAAGCTCGTGGAGCGGGGAGCGACGGGCATCGTCTGCGCCAGCGACGTGCTCGCGCTCGGCGCGATCCGGGCCGTGCGCCGGCTCGGGCGGCGGGTGCCGCAGGACGTCTCCGTCGTCGGCTATGACGACTCTGCCTTCATGATGTGCACCGACCCGCCCCTGACCACCGTCCGGCAGCCGATCGAGGCGATGGGCCAGGCGGCCGTGGATCTGCTGGTCAGGCAGATGGACGACGTGGACGTTCCCGCGGACGAGCTGTTCTTCGAGCCCGAGCTGGTGGTCCGCGGTTCGACGGCGCCGGCCCCGCCGGCCGCCTGACGCGGCGCCGATCATGGCCTCCTGCGTCGATCATGGCGGTGTTGTCGGGCGTTGATCTTTGAAACACGACAGCAAGGCCATGATCGGTGGGCAAGGCCATGATCGGCGGGGAGGACTTGGCCCTCGGTATGCGGCGTGGTCGGGTATACCAGAGACGTGGACTCCTCCGACCCGGCCGCCGCCATGCGCGACGCGGCGCAGCGACTGCTGGCCCGGCTCGACGACGCCCGAGCCCGGGCCGCCCGAAGACCGTTCCCAGACGATGAGGCACGCCGACGGATCGAATACCGGCCGCGGCCCCGCCCCGGCGTACCGCTGGCAGATCTGGATGGCGCAGCCCGCAAGGCCGCGCATCGACTGCTCGCGACGGGCCTGAGCCCGCACGCGTACGCACAGGCGATGGCCGTCGTAGCCCTCGAGGAGGTGCTGGACCGACGCGAAGGCTGGGCGCGCGGACGGCACAGCGAGGACTACTGGGTCGTGGTGTTCGGCGATCCGGCCGGTGACGCGCCGTGGACGTGGCGGTTCGAGGGACACCACCTGTCGGTCACCATGACCGTCGTGGGCGACGAGGTGTCGCCGACGCCGGTGTTCCTCGGAGCCAACCCCGCGCGGGTCAGCTACGCCGGGCGGCCGGTGCTGCGTCCGCTCGCCCCGGAGGAGGACCTGGCTCGGGACCTGCTCGAGGCGATGGGCTCGGCGGGCCGGCAACAGGCCATTGTGGACGACCAGGCGCCGGCGGACATCCGCAGCTCGGTGCTGCCGTACGCGCCGGTCAGGCTGGAGCCGCCCGGGGTCGCCGGCGCCGCGCTCACCCCCACCGCACGCGTGGTGCTCGACCAGCTGCTCGCGCTATACCTGGACCGGCTGCCCGCGGCCCTCGCCGCGGCGGAGTCCAACCGGATTGACCGCGGAGCGCTTCACTTCGCGTGGGCCGGCTCGGTCGTCCCGGGCCGTCGCCACTACTACCGGCTACAGGCACCCGACCTGCTCGTCGAGTACGACAACACGTCGGACGACGGCAACCACGCCCACACGGTGCTGCGACGACCGGCCAGCGACTTCGGCGGGGACATTCTCGCCGAGCACCGCGCCAGCGAGGCCACCGGTCCGGGTGCCTAGCCAAGCCCCGACAACTCCCACTCGAGGGGCGTACGGAACCGGGGCGTGACGCGGACCGGCCCGAGCCAGTCGGTCAGGCTCGCGGCCGCCTCGTCGATCGCGATGGCGGCCTGGCGGCCCACATCCTCGAACAGCCGGACGGCGACGGGCCCGTCCGCGCGCTGGGCCCAGCCACCGACGATGCGACCGTCGCACCAGACGGTCGGCCCGGGGTTGCCCGAGCGGTCGAAGAGCACCGGGCCGTGCTCGCCGAGGTACCAGTCGCGCCCCACCCAACCCATGACGGTCGGGTCGAGGGCGGGCAGCAGCGCCACCCACGGCTCGGGCTCGGCGACCGGATCCACGTCGTCGGCCAGCACGACCCCGGCGGCGCCATCGAGGTCGACGGGCGCAGTGTCCAGCTTGGACAGTGCCGCCCTTGTCTGCGCCATCGTCCACCCGCTCCACCACTTGAGGTCGGCCGGCGTGCCCGGACCGTACCGCGCGAGCCACCGCCGGGCGAGCTCCACCCGGGCGGTCTCGGCGTCGAGCGGTGGCAGGCCGCCCGGCAGCCATGCCTCGATCGGCGACCAGTTGTACTGACTGCTGATCCACGAGCCACGCGGGCGCCCCCGGACGATGTAACCGTTCGCGGACAACAGCGTCAACACGCGAGTCGTGATGTTCTGGACCGACTCGTACTTCTTGCCCTCGGCCATCAACAGCTGGGTGCGCAGGCGTGGCTCATCGGCGGCGAGCTGCGCGGCGGTTGCGCTCCCTCGCCTGGCGAGCGCGGCGACCGTGCTGCGTTCGACGTCGGCGAGCCAGGCGTCGTCCCCGCCGACTCCGGCCCGCCGCAGGTGGTCGAGCAGGCGTTTGCGCTCGGTCACCGCGATCGCGGCCGTGCACCCCGCCTGGACGGCGGCCGCGACCTCGACCGGGAGGACGAACATCGTGCGGCGCATGCCGAGCATCCGGATCAGCGACCGTCGCTCGTACAACGCGTGCTCGATCTGGTCGACCTTTGGCGAGACGAGCCGGGCGGCGGTGGCGAGGTAGACCGTAGCCGGGTCGGTGGCGTGGAGGGCCACCAGGGCGCGAGCAACCTCGTCCGGACCGGTGCCCGCGCCGCCGGCGGCCAGGAGGTGACGCCGCGCCAGCCGTGCCCGCCGCTGGTCGACGCCGATCTTCAACGAGCCCTTGGTCACGCGCCCAGTGTGTCAGCCGGGTCCGACGTTCCGCCGCGGCGCGCACCGGCGGACGCCGAGGCCGGGCCGCGCGCTGCGGCCCGGCCCCAGGGAACCGTGTCAGACCGACTTCTGGTACGCCCGGAACGTGCGCGTGGACAGCCAGACCATCGCCACGGCCGTAGCCAGGAGCAGACCGCCCGGGATGAGCACGTCGGACCAGTCGGTCCCGCCGCCCCGCGCGCCGCGAGCGGCGTTCAGCGCCCAGTTGACCGGGTTGGCGCTCGCGATGCCCTGCATCCAGCCGGGCATCAGGTTCTTGGCCATGAACGCCGAGGACAGGAACGTCAGCGGCAGCATGAGGAACGTGTACAGCCCGATGATGCTTTCCCGCTGGCGTACCAGCATCCCGAAGGCGTTGGAGAGCGCGCTGAAGATGGTGCCCAGCAGCACCGCGGTGGCGACGAGGACGACCACGCCGAGCGGGCCGCCGGGGTACGTCGCGCCGCCGAGCAGACCCAGCAGCACGATGATGACCGACTGGATCGTCGTGCTGATGCCCTGCTCGATCACGTTGGCGTTCATGATGGCGCCGCGCCGGACCGGGCTGACGAGGAACCGGTTGAGGGTGCCGCGGTCGATCTCCTCGAGCATCGTCATCCCGGCCCACATGTTCGACGCCATCGCGTTCATCACCACGACGCCGGGCACGAGGTAGTCGAGGTACGACCCGGCTCCGAAGCCCGGCAACTCCGCCACCTTGCGAAACAGGGCACCGAAGAGGAACAGCCAGATGGCCGGCTGGATCAGCGTGATGCCGAGGAACGCCGGCTGGCGTACGAACGTCTGCAGCCGCCGTTGCGTCATCCACCAGGTCTGGGCCAGCAGTCGCTCGCGACTGCGGGGCTCGCTTCGCTCACTCCTCGCGCTCGCTGAAGCCACCACTGTGCTCATCGCGCACCTCCTGCGCTCGTCGTGACCAGGGTCTCCGACGCCGACTCGGCCTCGGCGAAGCGGCGGCCGGCGTACCGCAGATAGACGTCATCCAGCGAGGGCCGGGCGACCGTCACGGACGCGACCGGCACGCCGGCCTGGTCGAGCGCGGCGAGCGCCGCCGGTACGGCTGCGGCTCCGTCGTCGGCCCGGGCGCTCAGCCGCCGGCCGTCCAGCGACACATCGCGTACGCCGAAAAGGTCGCCCATGACATATCCCACCGCGCGCTCGTCGGCGGTGTCCCGCAGTTCGATGTGGATGGCGTCGCCACGCATCTCGCCCTTGAGCTCGTCCGGGCTGCCGGACACCACGATCCGACCGTGGTCCACAATGGCCAGTCGATCGGCGAGCCGGTCCGCTTCGTCGAGATAGTGCGTGGTGATCAGGATGGCTAGGGACTCGTCGCCGGCGAGCCGACCGATCTCATCCCACATCGCGGCGCGGACCTCCGGGTCGAGGCCCGTGGTCGGCTCGTCGAGGAACAGCACCTCCGGCCGGTGGACGAGCCCGAGAGCGACGTCCAGCCGGCGCCGCATTCCGCCGGAATACCCCCGCACGGGGCGCTTGGCCGCGGCGGTGAGCTCGAACCGCTCGAGCAACTCATCGGCGCGACGCCGGACAGCGCCACCGCCCATGCCGTAGAGCCGGCCCTGCAGCACGAGGTTGTTCCGGCCGCTCGCGACCGGGTCGGCCCCCGAGTTCTGGGCGACGACGCCGATGACGCGGCGTACCCGCTCGGGCTCGCGCCGCACATCGTGTCCGGCGACGGTGGCGGTGCCGGAGTCCGGCCGAGCCAGCGTCGTGAGAATCTTGATGGTGGTGGACTTGCCGGCCCCGTTCGGTCCCAGCAGTCCGAACACCTCGCCCCGCCGGACGTCGATCGACAGGCCGTCGAGGGCCCGTACGCCGCCGGGATAGGTCTTCGTGAGATCGTGCGCCTGGACGGCGTACGCCGTGTGCGCTCCGGACGTCATGTCAGGTCTCCTTCGAGTCGGTTCTGGCTGAGTGGAACCGACCCATCCCGGGCCGCCCGGCTATTCTGTGAGCTGCCACCTCGTGGCCGGGTGCCCTGTGCGGTGTCGGTTCGAGGTTCGCGACCCCGGCGCAGGTGTTGCAGCACCGCGTCGGGGTCTTTCTTGCTAGCTCGGCGGGACCTCCTTCCCGTGGAACGCGTACCAGAGGTGCAGGTCGGGAAACGCCCCGGAGTCCAGCTCGGCGAGCACATCCCGGAGCCAGTTCGCCTCGGCGCTGGTGAGGGCGAGGTGGTACTCCGCCTCGATGAGGAACATCCGCGAGATCTGCTTGCCGTATTCCGCCAGCGCCGCCCGCTGCTGCGCGACATCGGCGTCCAGCGCCTCGAGCCGTCGCCTGAGCAGCGGAATCGCCTCGTCAGGCGGCAGGATTCCGAGGACCGACAGCCCGGCCTCGAACCTGGGGTACTCGCGCTCGGGCACGCTGACCAGCTCCCGGAGCCAGTCGGCCAGCTCCGCGCGGCCGGCATCCGTGATCGAGTAGATGGTCCGCTCGGGGTGCCGCCCCTGCCGGCTCGTGCCGGCGGCCTCGATGAAGCCGTGCTTCTCGAGGTTCTGAACGACCGTATATAGCGACCCCCAGTTGATCTTGATGCTCTGGTCCTTGCCGCGCTCGCGGAGCACAGAGGCCAATTCGTACGGGTGCATCGCGCGCTCGGCCAGGGTGCTGAGCACCGCGAGGGCGAGCAGGTTGCCGACCTTGCGCCGCTTGGCCATACCCCGCCTCCCTCCACGTCCTCGCGTGCGGGTACTCGTCTACGAGTATACGCACACGAGCAGCTGCCGCAAGAGGGTTCGCGAAACGCGCTCGCGGATCGTCAGAGGCGCGCCTCGGTGAAGCGAGCGACCGCGCCGCCGTTGCGCTCGTAGTACTCGATGACGACCCTGTGCTGGCCCGCACCGACCGGCACGTCGGCGGTGTAGGTCGTGGGCCCGTGGTCGCTCCAGCCGTTGATGATCACAACGCCGTCCAGCAGCACACTGATGCCGTCGTCGCCCGTGGCGGTGAACCGGTAGGTCCCGGCGTCGTAAGTGGCGGTCCGTGTCCATCGGGCCGAGAAGCCGTCGGTGGCAGCGCCGTGTCCGGTGCGCCCGCGCCCCAGTCGAAGTTGACGGAGTCGTCGTTTCGGGTGACGGCCGGCGTGCCGTCCAGGGTCGTGTTGGCGAAGTACTCGGCCGCGTACGGGATGACGGGTGGCGGCGGCTCGTTGGCCGACGCGAACCCGAACCGTGCAACCGCGCCGCCGTTGTTGTCGAAGTACTCCATGACAATCTGATGGGTGCCCTCGCTCAACTGACGGGTCACCGCGTACGTGGTCGGGCCCTGGAGCGTCCACTTGTCCAGCACCAGTACGCCGTCCACGAACAGGCGGACCCCGTCGTCCGTGGTGCTGGTGAACGCGTACGACCCCGCGGCCAACTGCACCGACTTGGTCCACCGCGCGGAGAAGTGGTCCGCGGGGATGCCGTCGCCCGGCGATCCCGCGCCCCAGTCGAAGTCCACCGCGGGATCCTGCCGGGTCAGCGCCGGAACACCTGACAGGTCCTGGTTGGCGAAGTACTCGGCGGCGTAGCCGTCGTCGGCGGGCACGACCTCGCCGACGCGCTCGTAGTCGAGGATCGCTCGGGCGCCGCCGCCGTGCTCGAAGTACTCGACGCGGATGACGTGCGAGCCGCCGGTCACCACCTTGTCGACGCTGAACGTGGCGTTCTGCAGTTGCCACATGTCGATGATCGGCGTGTTGTCCACGAAGACCCGTATACCGTCGTCGGCCGCGCCACTGAACCGGTAGACGCCGGCCGAGAGCACGTCCGTCCTGGTCCACCGCGCCACGAAGTGGTCGGTAGTGATCTGCGGCGCCGGTGACCCGTCCGCCCAATCGAACTCGAGGTCGGGGTCGTCGCGCACCAGGTCGGCCGGGCCGGTCGGCATCATTGGCGACGTGCCCGCATCCGGAGTGTTCCAGTACTCGCCCCGGTACGCGGGTTGCTCCGGGAGGTCGCCCACCTGGCTGTACGTCAGCCGGGCGAGCGCCCCGCCACCGTTCTCGTAGTACTCCATGAGGATCGTGTGCGGGCCACCGTCCAACGGCAGCTGCGCCGAGTAGCGTGTCGGCGCCTCGTCCACCCAGTGGTCGATGACGCGCACGCCGTCGACGGTCAGCAGTACGCCGTCGTCGGCTGTAGCGGTGAACTCATAGTCGCCCGGCGCGAGGCTGAGGGTCCGCTTCCAGCGGGCCGCGAACCGGTCGGTCGAGATGATGGGCGCCGGTGAGCCGGAGCCCCAGTCGTGGTCGATCGTCGGTTCGTCGACGACGAGCGTCGGCGAGCCGGCGGGGATCGCGTTGATTCCCGGCGGCATGTTCCAGTACTCGGCGTGGAACGACTCGTCGGGCTGCTCCGGCGTGCTGTCCCAGGTCAGCATCGCCAGCGCGCCGCCCCCGCCCTCGAAGTACTCCATCTTGATTGTGTGGTTGCCCTCGCCGAGGTTCGCCTCGTAGGTGTACTCGGTGGGTGTCTGGCCCTGCCAGTGGTCGATCACGCGCTGGTTGTCGATATAGAGCCGCACGCCGTCGTCGGTGACGGTGGTGAACCGGTAGCGCCCCGCGCCGAAGAACTGTGTCCTGGTCCACCGAACCGCGAAGAGGTCGTCGGGCATCGACGGGTCGGGCGGTCCCGAGCCCCAGTCGAAGTTGATTGTCGGGTCCTGCCGGACCAGGACCGGCGGGCCTGAGAGGGCCGTGTTGTCGTAGTACGCGCCGGTGAAGCTCGGTGCCGGCCGGTACGTCGCGGTGTAGGTCGTGTCGGTGTCCGGAGTACTGATGATGTGCCGGATGTTCCGGCCGTCGGACCAGCCCGCGAACTGGTAGGTGACGCCGTCGGCTCCGACCGCGGTGGTCGGCGCCGAGAGTTCACGGTGGAACCCGACCACGCCCTCGATCGTGTGTGGCGTGCTGACGGGGATGCTGTCGAGTGTCAATCCCAGGCCCGGCGGCGAGGTCGCGAGCGTGATGTGCGACTTGCGCGGGCGTACGGTCACGGTCTTCGTCGCGGATAGCCCGTTGCCGTCGGTGGCCGTGACGGTGAGCTCGTACGACGTGTCGGCCGAGGGCTCCCCGGTGGTCGGGATCGTGAACGTGCCGGCCCGTCCGGTCAGCGGCCCGAGGAACGGATGGTAGTGGGTCCCGTGGTGCAGTCGGATCACGGTCTTGATGTTGTTGTCGTTGAGGTCGAAACCGGCGGCGTCGCTCGCGAACGCGTTGTAGGTGATCGTGTCGCCGGCGCGGTAGAGCATGCCTTCGGTGGGCGCGGCCACGGTCAGCGTGGGCGCCTGGCCCACCTGTACGACGATCGGTTGGGCCGGCGTCTGATCCGGCCCGGCCGACACCGTGAGGCGGACGGTGTACACACCCTTGTCCGGGTAGGTCTTCGTCGGGTTGGCCTCGGTGCTGGTCGTTCCGTCCCCGAACGTCCAGAGGTAGCTGAGCGGATCCCCGTCCGGGTCATTGCTGCCCGCGCTGGAGAAGTGGACGGTCAGCGGCTCGACGCCGCGGGTGACGTCGGCGGCCGCGCCGGCGATGGGCACGTGGGAGGTGGTGTTGTACGTGACGCGGTACAGCGCGCCCGGGTAGTACGTCACGTAGTAGAGCGAACCGTCGGGCGCGACCTTCATGTCCACGACGCTGCCGGCCTGGCCGTCGAAGTCGTCCACCGCCGTGACGTTGCCGTCCGCGTCGAGTTGGGCCCGCTTGATGAAGCCTCGCGCGTAGTCGCCGAAGAACAGGCTGCCCTGGTACGCCGCCGGGAACATGCCGCCCCGGTAGACCGGGCCGCCGGTGACGGCCGCGCTCTCACCGTCGTGCTGGTACGCGTGGATGGGGTCGATGAAGCCGACGCAGTTCGCGGTGCACGGACCCTCGTGGAGCGGCCAGCCGTAGTTTCCGCCCCTGACGACGCGGTTGAGCTCTTCCCACGTGAAGTCGCCGACATCGCTGACGTAGAGCTTGCCTGTGGCGCCGTCGAACTGAAACCGCCACGGGTTGCGGAAGCCGTACGCCCAGATCGCGCCGAGCTTGCCGGGCTGGCCGAAGAACGGGTTGTCGGTGGGAATGGAGCCGTCGCTGTTGATCCTGAGAATCTTGCCGTGCGGGTTGCTCAGGTTCTGCGCATTATCGCCGTTTCCGTTGTCACCGACGGCGAAGTAGAGCTTTCCGTCCGGACCGAACCCGATGCTGCCGCCGACGTGCAACAACTGAGAGGGCGACTGCGTCTGGAAAAGCGGGTATGGGCCGTCGGTGCCGACATCCTCCGACGCGTTGAAACGAACGAGATGGTTCAAGAGGTCATGCCCGGTGTAATAGAAGTACACGTAATGGTTAGCGACTCCGAAGTCGGGATCGAACGCGATGCCGATCAGCCCACGGTCACCGGTGGCCTCGGACGGAAGGTCGGCGAACGGCTCCGGTAGCAGTTGGCCGTTCTTGATGATCTTGATCTTTCCGCCGCGTTCAAGAACGAAGATGCGACCGTCTGGAGCGATCTCGAACCCGGAAGGGCTGTCGAGACCGTCGCCAACAACGAGCGAGGTCTGGAAGTTTGGGGGTGGCGCAGCGGCACCGGGCGTACTCACCACTACCCCGGTCAGGGCCACGGCCGGAACGGCCAGGAGCGCCGCCAACGTCAGCCGCAGCGCCCGCCATCGTTCCCCTGGACGAGGTCGGCCGACGGTCTTGCGGATGCCAACGAATGTGCCGCGACCACGCACGTTCCGCCCCAATCCGGTGTGGCGGTCAGCTCATTCTGCGAATGAGAATGCGCGAGGAGCCTCGCGCACCCGACGGACTGTAGCGGCCGCGGCCGCGCCGAATTGTCACGTCGTTGACAGTCACGTCGTCGGCAAGGCTCGTCGCGTCGGACCGTGGCTGAGCGGAAAGCCCGGTCGCCGGCGTACGCCTCGGTATGTTATTGGCGTGGCGCTGTCGCGGTGGGGCCGGAACCTGGTCGGCTGCGTCGCGGTCGCCGCCGGGGTGGCCGCATTCTCGTTGGGATTGCCGGGAGTCGACGCCGCGATCCCGGATTCGACCGTACCCGCGGGGCGGCCACTGGACTTTGCGCAGGACGCGAGCGTGGAGCCACCCCCGCACGCTCGGCTCGTGGCTGACCAGACGTCGCCGACGGAGGGAGTGTTGACGCTGCTCGTCGACGGGGTGACCTACCGGGTGAGCGAGCGGCCGTTCACCGGGACACTCGACCAGCTCGCCACGCGGATCGCCGACGAGCTCCGCAGCCAGAAGGGGCTGCAGGCGGTTGGGGCGCCCCACGTCGCCATCAGCGATCAGGGGGTGGCGGGCGTCCAGGCGGCGTTCACTGGTCAGAACCGGTCGGGCTGGTTCACGGCGTTCCTGCGGGGTGGCGTCGCATTGGTCGCCGTCGTCGACGGCAACGACGCGAGCCTGACCCGGAACCTGCAAGCCATCGACGACAGCGTCGAGACACTGCGGTTCGAGGCGCAGGCATGACGGCCGTGGCGGGCCAGGCAGCGGCCGGCGGCCGGTGGGCCCCGCTGCGCTGGCCAGCGTCGTGGCTATTTGTCGCGCTGACCGTCTCCGGTGCCGTGGTGCTCGCGGGGGCATTCGGTGTCGTCGCGGCCCGGAACCCGCTGGCGACGACCACGGCGGTTGTCCTGTTCACCCTGCACGGTCTGGTCTTCGCGCTGATCTTGCGCAGCATCGACTATCTTGAGCCCGAACCGGTCTGGATGCTCGTCGCGGCGCTGATCTGGGGCGGTGTGATCGCGGCCGGCAACGCGCTGCGCGCGAACGTGGCGCTGGAGTCGATCCTGACGAAGCTGACCTCGTTGACGTTCGTGCGGGACTGGGCCGCCGCCGTCGAGGGTCCGACCGACGAGGAGATTCTCAAGACACTCGGCATCGTCGCGTTGGTGCTGCTCGCCCGCCGCAACGTGAACAGCGTCCTCGACGGGCTCGTCTACGGGGCGTTTGTCGGACTCGGCTTCCAGGAGGTCGAGAACGTCATCTACAGCCTCAATGCGGTCGTACAGGCGGACGTCGACAGTGCCGGACCCGTTGTGCAGACGTTCGTGGTGCGCGGTCTGCTGGCCGGGCTGTGGAGTCACACGGTCTACAGCGCGATCGCCGGTGCCGGCGTCGCCTACGCCGTGCTGCGCACCGACCGATCGTGGGCCAGGCGGCTCGGCGTCGCCCTCGCCGCCCTGCTCGCGGCGTGGAGCTGCCACTTCCTGTGGAACTCGCCGCTGCTCGACTCGGCCACCGGCGGCCTGCCTGGCGCGTACGGCCCGTTGTTCGCCGTGCTCGTCAAGGGCGCCCTCATCCTCACGCTGTTCCTGGTGCTGCTGCGCATCGTCCGGCGCGGCGAGTACCGCCCGCTGACGGCCGAGCTCGCCGCTCGAGGCGACCCTGGGCTCGCCACCCCGGCCGAGATCGCCGCCTTGCGCACCGCCCGCACTCGCCGCAGTGCCCGCTGGAACGCGTTCGTGGCCGGCGGCCTGGCGGCGATCCGGCCGGTGCGGCGGCTCCAGCGGGCGCAGGCCGACCTGGCCGTCGCGCTCAACCAGGGGCGGCCTTCGTCGGCGATCGTCGACCGGGTGTACGCCCAGCGCCAGCGACTGACTCAGCTAGGCGTCGTGGAGGCGACCGGTGCGCGCCGATCGAGCATCGTCGGCTGGGTGTCGGTCGCCGCAGCGGTGCTCTGCCTGTTCTTCCCCTTCCTGCTGATCGTCCCGATCGGCGTGTTCGCCTGGACGGTGCCCCGAGCCCGGCGGCGCGGTGTCGCCGTCGACCCCAAGGTCCGCACCGGACTGGTGCTGGGGCTGGTCCTCACCGCCGTCTGGTTGATCGATGCCGCGGCGCGGTCCGCGGGCCTGGGCTAGCCGGCGCAGGCGCCGTCGGCGCCGCGTCAGGTGAGGCCGGCGTCGTGGGCGAGCAGCGCGATCTGGGTGCGGTTGCCGAGGCTGAGCTTGGTCAGGATGTGCGTGATGTGCGCCTTGACCGTCGCCACGCTCATGAACAGCTCCGCGGCGATCTCCGCGTTGGTGCGACCCTGGGCCACGGCGATCACGACATCCCGTTCGCGTGGACTCAGGGCACGCAACGCGGTCCGCGCCCGCTCGTACGCGCCGGCCTCGGTGACCACCCGGTCCATCAGCCGGCGGGTGACCTGTGGAGACAGGATCGGGTCTCCGGCGGCGACCCGCCGGACCGCGTCGACGATCTGCGGCGGAGGGGTGTCCTTGAGGAGAAAGCCGCTGGCGCCGGCCCGGAGCGCGCGCAGGACGTTGTCATCGGTGTCGAAGGTTGTCAGGACGATGACCTCCGGTGGATGCCGCCGGCGTCGGAGCCGACCGATGGCCGCGATCCCGTCCATGCGAGGCATGCGGAGATCCATGAGCACGACGTCGGGCCGGTGGGCATCGATCGCCGCCGGCACCTCATCGCCGTCGGCGGCCTCGCCGACCACCGCGATGCCGTGAGCGCCGTCAAGCATCATCGACAGGCCGGCGCGTACGAGAGGGTCGTCGTCCACGACCAGGACCCGCACGTCTTGGCTCACGGCGGCCATGGTAGCCACGCGCGCAGCCGGAACTCGCCGGCCGGCGTGACCTCGTGGTCGAGGTGCCCGCCGGCAAGCTGCACCCGTTCGGTCAATCCGATGAGCCCGGTGCCAGAGCCTGCGGGCGTGGGCGGCTGGGCTGGCCCGGGGCGATCGCCGCGGAGCGGGTTGCGGATCTCGATGACGAGGCGCGTTCCCGGCTCTCCACCGACCATCACCTGGACGGGCTGACCTGCGGCGTGCTTGCGGGCATTGGTCAGCGCCTCCTGCACAACGCGGTAGGCGGTACGACCGACCAGGTCCGACGGCGTGGCGGGATTGGGCAGCCGGTCGTCCAGCTGTACGCGCATGCCGGCGTCGCGTGACTCCGCGACGAGTTGCGGCAGATCGGCCAGCACCGGCTGCGGCCGAGTGCCCGCGCCACCGTCCGAATCCGGTTCGTCGTCCCGCAGCAGACCGATCACGTCGCGGAGTTCGTCGAGCGCCTGATGGGCTCCGGTTCGGATCACGCCCGCGGCGAGGGCGAGCCGTTCGGGCGAGGAGTCCGGGCGGTACTCGATGGCACCGGCGTACGTCGCCAGCAGGGAGAGCCGGTGGGCGAGCACATCGTGCATCTCACGGGCGATTCGGGCGCGTTCGAGCGCCCGCGCCTCGGATACCCGCCGGTCCCGCTCTGCCTCGGCCCGGCGGGCCCGTTCCCGCAGCGACATGATGAGCGCCTGGCGGGCCTGGGCCAGCGCACCCCAGCCGACCAACGCCGCGTACGCGATGATCATTAGAAGCAGCCACCAGCCGTACGACAGGCCGCCGACGGGGCGCCATAGACCCTGCACGGCGTGTGCCGCGACTCCGGTCGCCGCGACCGCGACCGCAACGGGGAAGGGCCGCCGCCGGGCTACCACGAGCGCGGCGGCCGTCGCCGGCGGGGTGGCGACGGCCGAGAGCGCGGCCAGCGCCGAGAGGGCCAACCCGCCGGTGACCGGCCGGCGAACGAGCACGGGTATCAGGGCGACGCTGAGCACAGCGACCGCGACGTCCAACCCGAACACCCAGGGCTTGTGGTGGGCCGTGTACTGGCCCCAGAGCGCGAGCCCTGTCAAGAGGCCCACGGCGATCGTCGCCCAAGCGACGACGACCCGCCCCGGCTCGTCGGATTCCGCATCCCAGCACGTCACGTCGTTCACGTCGGCAAGGGTAGGAGGGCGGGAAGGCGGTCCGACACAGCCCAAAGTCGACTCCTGACTCGACCAGGGGCGTACCGGGCGTAGCCACGGGATCGATGCGGCCAGCGGTGTGCGCCGGCCAGGCTGCACGGGCGTTCATCCACTGCGTACGCGAAAGGAAATGCTCATGTCTATCCACACGACTCCTCCGCGGCCGCCGCGCCGCGCGCGTACCCAGCGAGGTCTGGTCGTCGCCGGCGCATCGGCGGCGGCGTTGCTGGTCTGGGCGGTGGCCGACCCGGTCGCCGGCATCAACCTCCGCGTCCACGACGGCGGGGGCGGCGTCCGTCCGGTCGGGCCCGCGGCGGTCGCCGCCGTCAGCCTGCTCGCCGGGTTGGCCGGCTGGGCCTTCCTCGCGGTGTTGGAACGGTTCAACACCCGGTCCCGGCGTCCGACGTGGTCGCTGCGCGTGTGGACGGTGACCGCCGTCGCGGTGCTCGTGGTCTCCTTGGCCGGGCCGCTCGGCAGCGGCGTCGATGGCGCCAGCGCGGCAACCCTGGCCGGCATGCATCTGGTTGTCGCGGCCGTGCTCATCGCCGGGCTGCGCGGGCGGCGTTTGAACGCGGCAGACTATGCGTGATGCGAATCGAGTTCACCCTCGACTGCACCGACCTTGAAGCGCAGGCGCGCTTCTGGGCCGGGGCGCTTGGATGCGGGGTCGAGGGCGTGATCGAGGATCGGTACATCCTGCTGAGTGGGGACGGCATCAGCCTGACGCTGCAGCGCGTTCCCGAAGCCAAGACCGTCAAGAACCGGATGCACATCGACCTGCTCGTGCACGACCTGCCGACCGAGGTCAGCCGGCTGGAGTCACTGGGCGCGACCCGGCTGACGCCGGTACCGCTACGGGAGTACGGGCAGACCTGGTACGTCATGGCGGATCCGGAGGGTAACGAGTTCTGCCTCGCGGGTGATCCGTCGGCGGGTTCTGTCACACCCCTCTCGTAGGCTGCCGCCCGTGAGCCTGAGGCGCTGGTGGTCACGCATGTCGGCCGACCTGCCGCGTCCGTTCTGGCACCTGATGGTCGGCACGTTCGTCAACCGGATCGGTTTTGTCGTCGTGCCGTTTCTCGCGCTGTATCTGGCCGGGCCGCGCCACCTGACGCCGACAACGGTCGGTGTGGTGTTGGCCTGCTTCGGCGCGGGTTCGTTTGTGTCGCAGATCGTCGGCGGCTACCTGGCGGACCGGTTCGGTCGTCGAACGACGCTGATGGTCGGGATGGTCGGCACGGCGGCCTGCTTCATCTTGCTGGCCTCGGTGCGTCATCTCGCCTTGATCGCGGTCGCGGCGACGCTGACCGGGCTGCTCCTCGATGTGTACCGACCTGCCATGTCGGCGGCGGTCGCGGATCTGGTCCCGGGTCATGCCCGGCCGACGGCGTACGCCTTGATCTACTGGGCGATCAACCTCGGCGTCGCCGTGGCCGGCATCCTCGGTGGTCTGCTGGCAGATCGCTCGTACTGGCTGCTCTTCATCGTGGACGCGGTCACCTGCCTGGGCTTCGCCGTGATCATCGCGCATGCGGTCCCCGAGACCCGTCCGAAGCCCACTCCCGGCGAGTCCGGCAGCTACGCCCGCGCCCTGCGGGACGGCATCGCAGTTGGCCTGTTCGTCTCCATCCTGCTCAGCACGACCGTCTACATGCAGCAGTTCGTGACGCTGCCGCTCGCCGTGCGCGCGACTGGGCTCACCGCCAGCGCCTACGGGGTGATCTATGCGGTGAACCCGATCACCGTCATCGTGGCCCAGCCTCTGGTGATGCGATTGATCGATCACCTGCGGGTCGTCCCAACGATGGCGGCCTCGGCGCTCGTCGTCGGCGTGGGCTTCGGGCTGACCGCGTTCGCGGACTCGGTTCCGCTGTTCGCCCTCACGGTGGTGATCTGGACGATCGGTGAGATCGGATTCAACGCCGTGGCTCCCGCACTCATCGCCGAGATCGCACCGCCCGAGTTGCGAGGACGCTACAACGGCCTGGTCGGCACGGCCTTCGGCGCAGCCTCGCTGCTGGGTCCGCTCGCCGGCACCTGGTTGTTCGGCATCGGCCAGGGTCTGCTGTGGGTGGTCTGCCTGTTGACGGCTGCGCTCTCCGGCGCGGCGATCCTGGCGCTCGGCCCGGCCATCACGCGACGGCAGCGCATCATTCGCGAGTCCGAGGTGAGCAACGCTCCGGCGAGCGTCCACTGACCGGTGGCACGCGTCGGGACGCTACCAAGGGTCCCGGCCGCTGTCCTCCACGAGAACGCGGTAGACCCGTTCATAGCCCTCGACCATCACGCTCACGTCGTAGTGTCGGGTGACGTGGTCGCGACAGTCGGCCGGCCGCAGCGTCACCGCCCGATCGATGCCGGCGGCCAGCTCGTCCGGGGTGTCGCAGATGACGCCGGTGCGGCCGTCGTCGATGACCTCGGACACCGACCCGGAGCGCAGCGCCACCACCGGCGTACCGCAGGCCATCGCCTCGATCATCACCAGGCCGAACGGTTCCGGCCATTGCACGGGAAACAGCAAACAGGCGGCCTCGCCGTACAGCTCGCACTTGCCGTCGAAGTCGCTCTCGCCGACATAGACCGCGTCGTCGCCGAGGCGGGGGCGGATGTGCTCGTCGAAGTATTCCTCTTCCGCCGCTTCATTGACCTTGCCGGCAAGGACGATCCGTCGGTTGGCCGACCGTGCCGCGTCCAACGCGAGGTGTGCTCCCTTCTCCGGAACGAACCGGCCGAGGAAGAGCACGTAGTCCTCCTTGGCGGCGCGGAATGGGTAGTTGTCCACGTCGATGCCATTCGGAACGGTAGCCAGCCAGTTCAGGTCGGGCCCGTCGGTCCGCTGGGCGTCCGAAATGGCCACGAGGGACACCGCCTCGCCGAGTTCCCGGTAGTAGTCGCCCAACTCCCCATCCATGGGCCCGTGCATCGTGGCGACTGTGGGCACGCTACGACCGAGTGCGGTGAGCGGTCCGGCGAGCGTGTGGTCGTGCACGACGTCCACATCGAGGTCGTCGACGATCCGGGCGGCAGCCGCCGCGTACATGACCTCCGGGCCGGGTTCGCCCAGCCGGTGCGACTGTGGCTCGTCGAAGACGCGCACGACCTTCCCGGGCATGTCGTCGGCTGCGTGGCCAATGAGGGTGACCCGGTGGCCGCGAGACACGAGACCACGGGTGAGGTCCGCGACGACGGCCTCGATTCCCCCGTACGCCTCCGGCGGGATGGAGAAGTACGGCGGAGCCACCATCGCGATTCTCAGCGATCGATCCGCCACGTGCTCGTCCGGCATGTCCACGCCCTCCATCCGCCGCCGTGTCGCAGACATTGATACCCACTCGGACGGCGAATACCGCGCGCCGCGGCGGCGTGCTTCAGTCCACTGTCGAGCCTGGCATCGGGCTAGGCGGCAGCCGCGCGACGCAGCTCGGCGATGTGCCCCATCAGATCGCGCTGGTCGATCGGCGCCGGCGGGATACCCGTTCGCGCCTCCTGCATGGCCTTGGCCAGCTGGGCGCGGCGGAGGACCTCCTTGATGTCGGCGCCCGTCATGCCGTGGCCGGCGCGCGCCAGCTCCCGCGGATCGATGTCGTCGGCGAACATGCGGAACCCGGCCACCTCGTGCACGTCGATCAGCTGGCGGATCATCTTCGTGATGATCTCCGCGCGGCCGGTCTCATCAGGGGCCGGGATCGCGAGCTTGACGTCAAATCGCCCCGACCGGATCAGCGAGTCGTCCACCCGCTGGGGGAAGTTGGTCGTCGCGACCACGATGACATCCGGGTTGTCCTCGATGAGGTTGTTCATCTCCTGCTTGAAGATGCCCGCCACCGCGTTGACCGCCTGGCTCGCGGCGTCGAACCCTCCGCCCGCGTAGCTGATGATGCTGTCGAACTCGTCGAAGAGCATGACGGTGGGATTGCGGTACTGACGGGCCTCGCGGAAGATCCGTTTGATGTTGCGCTCGGACGAGCCGAGCCACTTGTCGAGGATCTCGGGCGTACGGATCTCGCGGAAGTCGGCGCCGACCTCGCTCGCCAGCGCCTGCGCGAGCATGGTCTTGCCGGTCCCGGGCGGGCCGTACATCAGGATGCCCTGCGGCCGTCGCGCCCCCCACCGCGCCATCACCTGGGGGTGCCGGAACGACACGGCGATCTGCCGGAACTGTGCGACGACGTCGTCGAGGCCGCCCACCTGGTCGAGCGTGACGTGCGGTCGGGTGGTCGCCCCGGGCGCCCGTCCGGCCGTTGACCGGGTCAGGACGTACCGTCGCCCGGCGAGTGCGTTGCGGTTGCTGGTGCCGGCCGCCAGCTCGGCGACGATCTCGAGCACCAGGCCGAACATCGAACCGATATGCCGCGACGACATCACGTCGATCGGCACCACGGCTCGAGCCGTGATCCGGTCGCCGTCGCCGTGAATCTCGCGATACATCACCTTCGCTCGTAGCCCGGCCTGCTCATCCTCGCGAACCTCGGAGCGGACGATCCGGCCCTCGTCGGCCGTGTCCGGCTTGCTACCGCGTCGATCCAGCCCGAGCCGCCGGGTCACCTCGGCGGTCGCCGCCTCCACACCGTCGACCACACGCGTCGCCCACTCGTCACCGGCCGCGGCACGGCGGGCCAAGAGCACGCCGATGGGGTGCGTGCGCAGCAGGGCCGGGCCGGCCGGGGTCTCGCGTTCGCCGCGCCGGCCGACGTGGATGGTGGCGTCCAGCAGGTAGACCGCAGACGCATCTTTGGTGCCGCTCGTGATCGTGAACCGGACCCGGCGTACCGGATCGGGAAACGCGGCGTCGTGTAACAGCTCGACCCGCCGCGCGGCGGCCTCGCGCAGGATCTCCGCGGCGTCCACGAGCGCAACAGTGGCGCCCTGGCACTCGAACGTGTCGATGTCCGGTCGCAGCCCGTACCTCAGGTCTGGCATGAAACCCCACGTCAGTCGGCGCCGTTACCTCCGGAAAGTCTGACATGTGCGTCCCGGGTCGACCACCGAGGGACGGGCCGTCGCAGACCCAGTCATCCGTCATGCGCCGTGCGAACTGTCCAGCCCGAGCACCCCCGCGGCCACGCGAGCGGCCAGTAGCTCGTCGTGCGGCGCTTGTCCAGCGAGCGCGATGACCGCGCCTTCGACCGCCCCGAGGAAGGCCAGCGCAACCGCTTTGGCCGGCGGCCCGGGCGGAATGGATCCATTTCTGCGCCCCGCTTCGATCAGGGTGGCGCAGCGTTTGACCAGCGTCCTTGAGATCCGCTGAATCTCGCGCCCGACCGGATGATCCTGGTCGCCGAACTCCACCCGCAACGCCATCATCACGCGGGCGACGTCTCGACGGCAGAAGACGGTGTGGCGGCGCGCCAGCGCGATCAGCGCCGACACTGCATCGGGCTGGTTCTCCGCCGGCTCACCGACCTCGTGCCACCACGTCGTATCGACCCATTCGACCACGGCGAGGGCCAGATCCTCCTTGTCCTTGAACTGGTGATACAGGGCGCCGCGCGTGTAGCCCGCCTCGCGCGCCACCTCTTCGAGCACCAGGTTGCCGTAGCCGTAACGGGAGAGGCCCTGGGCGGCCGCCTCCAGCAGCGCGCTGCGGGTGCGGGCACTCCGTTCGACCTGCGTCAAACGCCCTCGACCGGTCCGCGTTGTCGAGCGCGACCCTCGCTCACGTACATGCATGTACGTATGTTACCGTTGCCAAGTCAGCAGGACCGACCGGAGGAGGTCCCGATGCATCCCTTCCGGCCACTCGCGGCCGCCGTGGCTCTTCGCGACCGTACGGCCGCCGAACTGGCGCGGACATGAGGCTGCCGAGCACGGCGCACACCTCTCGGCCGTGGCGGATCCACGAGCTGACGCCGGACTTCCGCCTGGAAGACGTGTGGGAGCTGCAGACGCCCGGCGGCCCCGACGACTTCCATCGGCTGGTGGCGGGAATCGTCGGCGGTGACCCCGCGCGAGGCTCCTCCCACGCCGCCCGAGCGCTGTGGGCGATCCGCTGGCGGCTCGGCGAGCTGCTCGGCTTGGATCGCGACGACGCCGGCATCGGCTCCCGGGTGCCGACGCTGCGCGACCGGCTGCCGACGGATCTACGCGATGCCCCGGGCCCGGACTTCGCCGCGCTCCCCTTCATCTCGCTGTACCTGATCGACGACGAGTTCGCGGCCGAGATTGCCAACCGGACCATGCACGGTGTGCTCCACCTCGGCTGGGTTCCGGACGGGACCGGCGGCTACCACGGCCAGATGGCGGTGTTGGTAAAGCCGAACGGGTTGCTCGGGAGGGCCTACATGGCCGGGATCAGGCCGTTCCGCCATCTGATCGTCTACCCGGCGGCCACGCGGGAGATCGAGCGGCAGTGGCGAGCTCGGGCCAGTGAGGCCTCCCGTGAGGACTAGATCCGCATCACGACGTGCCTGCGCGTGGGCCTGAGATCAGGCCACTGGCGCAGATGGCGTCGCGTCCCTTACACGATGCCGGGTGTCGCCTGGCGACGGCGGCGGCCGACGACGGGGCAGCTAACACTGATAGACATCGCGACGGTGGTCGACATCGACGACCGTGACTGCGCGGCTGGCTTCGTCGACCCGGTAGATAATTCGGTACGTGCCACGGCGGGCACTGAACCGGTCTGCAAACGGCGGAAGCAGCCTCTTGCCGACCCGGTACGGGTCACGCACGAGCGGTCCGATCATGAATTCGTACGCGGCGATGGCAATCGGCTCTGGCGGCCGTTCGACAAGCGCCCGTCGTACGGTCGGCGTGGTGCGCAAACTGTACGGCTCGGCGGACTCGTCGTCGCTCACGCGGCCGGGGAGCGGCGTCGCCGGATGGTGTCGGCGAGCTCGTCAGCCGAGACCACCTCACCCCGGGCCAGCTCGGCGTCGGACTCCGCCAGCCGCCGCAGCGTCGCCGGGTCGCTCAGGATCGCCAGCGTCTCTTCTAGCCGCTCCAGGTCCTCGACGGCGACCAAGACTGCCGACGGCCGGCCATGCACGGTTACGGTTATCCGCTCGTGGTGGTCATGGACTCGGCCCACCAACTCCGATAGGTGTGCCTTCACTTCGCCCAACGGCATCGCTTCCATGGTCAAAAGTATGACCAAAACCGGATCCGCGTCTACTGGCGATGCGCGTCGATCCTGATGGCGTAGCACTGCTTCACCGCCGGATCTGTGTGCGACGGTCGAACAACTTTGAGCTCGGCTGCCGAGCTGGCGCGCCGACAGGCGAGGGCGGACGACGGTTCGGGTAGCTGACAAGCTTGCGTGACACGCTGACGCACGCGTCCGGCCCAGAACGGCGCACTACCGAGACCGCATCATCTGCGAGAACGGGTGGCGAGCAGTGGGATCAGACTTTGGTGCGCATGACCCACCGCCACTTCGCGATCTTCCGTCCCCGCGTGAAGCCGTATCGCGCAAACAACTCCTCCGGTCCGGTGTGCAGGTAAGCGCCACGCTGCGGCGGCCGCTGCTCGGTCTGCTCTGGATAGGCCTCGACGACGCCGCCGCCGGCCCGCCTGATCTCGTCGAGTGCCGCCGCGACCGCAGCGGCGGCGACGCCCTTGCCGCGGTCCTTCGCGTTGGTGAAGACGCAGCCGATCCGCCAGTCCGGCGGATCGTCGGCCCCTTGGTCGTAGGTGCGCCGGTTCTTGATGTTGGGAAGTTCCGGCGGCGGGCCGAACTGGCACCAGCCGACGCAGTGGTCACCGTCGTAGACGAGCACCTGGTGGACCGTTCCGCCCGTCACGTGCCGACGCTTCGCCTCCCGGTTTCCTTCACGGGTGTGCCCGACACCGACACCCTCCGGGTGGAATCCTATGCACCAGCAACCACCCCACACGCCGTTGTTGGCCTCGACGAGCGCGGCGAAGTCGTCCCAGGTCTCCGGCGTGAGCATCCGAGTCGTCAACGTCATACCCTCAGTGTGACCGAGCGGCCTGACATAACCGCGATGCATTAGCCCTACCCCAGGTACATGCGGACGTCGCCACGCAAAGACAGCTGGCGTCGTATCGACCACCAAATCGCCCTGCCGCTGCCGAGGTGGCCGAATCGGCCTGTCGCAGTGCAGACGCCTGACTTGAATTCAACGCACTCTTCTGCCGCGGGAAGTGCGCGGTGATGACTCAACCGGGGCTACGCGTCGCGCGATTCTGATGCCTGACCGGCCAAGACTCGCTCGGACCGACGAAACGGTGCTGGCGACGGAGCGCCGGAGCTTGAATGGGCCACAACGTCTCCACAACGACGTGTGGCCTCGGGTCGGTTCCGCGGCGCGGTTCGCATCGGCTGCCACAGTGGCCCTGCCGTCGGCTTCAGTACCTCGCTCACGGCTGAACTCATGGGACCGTTGACCGAACGGTTCGGGTGCTGCTATATCGGTTTCGCGTTTGCCCAGCTCATGTGCTGTTGGTGGGCCTGACGATACAGAATGCGAACACCGCCATCACCGTGGCGGGACGCCCGCTGCCGACGCGTTTGGCCAGGTCGCGGGCAGAGTAAGTACCGGGCGCCGCGCTGTGGGGGATCGTGGCTGATGTTCAGCGGCGCCGGTGGCGGCGCATGCCGTCGACTTTGGCCGCGAACTCGCGGGGGCGCAGGATCGGTGTACCGCGCCAGGGCGACATCGAGGTGAGGTCGGTGTCCTCCGACACGACGAGCAACGCACCGACTTCGGCGGCAAGGTCCAGGATGCGGTTGTCCTCGTGGTCGCGGCAGTCGTGGACAGTCGCTGGCGGGTCGATGATGCCGCCACCGCTGTGGTCTGTCACTTCCGCCAGCACGCGGAGGTAGAGCTCAGCCTTTTCTTCTGTCCACTTGAGACCCTCGGTAAGGACCCGGGCGGTGTTGTCCAGGATGTGGGGCGACAGCCAGAGTCCGAACTCGGCGGCGTCAACGATGATGCCCAGACAGTCGGCGTAGGCGTTGCCCGAGGTGGGCGGGGGCGAGGGCCACGAACGGAACGGGCTGTTGCCGCCCGCGGCGGCGCCCACGAGGACGTTGACGTCGAAGACGACGGGGATCGGTGCCACGGCTTGTGTCAGGACCGGCCCTTGAGGACCCTCCGGGTCACATCCGCGACGTCGTCGATCGTCAGTCCCTCGGCGGCGAGCGTGCTCTGACCGTACGCCTGCAACTCCCGCAGTTCCTCGGCAAGCTTCACCGACCGCATGACCTTCAGCGTGGCGCGAAGGTACGCCGACCGGTTGCCGTTGCCGAAGTACTCCACCAACTCATCCAGGACCGGCCGGTCCTCGTCAGCCACCGCGAATCCCAGCGTCGATGTGCTCACGGCCTTACCCTCAGTCCCTCACCCGTTCTTCAGCCAAACTACTTGGGCTGCATTCCAGATGCAATGTACCGCATCTGCTGCCGGGCCGGCTCCCTCCCGGCGACTGCGAAGCGAGTTCGTCCTGCCAGTCATGCCTGAACTTGCCATGAACACGCACGAAATGTAGAGTCATGGTGTGTTCACGGCGAGAAGTGGGGTGGCGACGTGGATGAAGTGATGAGCCGTGCTCTGGCGGCAGGAGCCCGCGCATTCGCAGACGTGCTCGATCAGGAACTGCAGCCACAGTCCGTCCGAGCCCCGGACAAGCCCGTTGCTGGAAGCGCGGACAGCATGTACGAGGTTCTCAGCTCGGTGGCGCGCATCAACGACAACGAGCGCCGAGGTGTAACGGACGACGAGAGCCGGAGCATCTCCGCGCGTGCCGGCATGGACAACCGTGGAATGGCTGGCTACTACAACGCGGGTCTGCTCGTCATGCGACCGGACGGAAGATGGATCACGGACGTCGGCCGTGAGCGGCTTGGTCGACTGCACGGACACGACTGAGTGTCGAGCTGCTTGCGCCGACCTCACGGGGGACGGCCTCGGTCGCCCAGCCCACAAGCCATCCAGCACTGCGCGACCACCTCGCCGACGTACTCGACCACGGCACACCCGGCCAACGCAAAGCCGTCATTGAAACCCACGTCTCCGAGATCAAGATCGAGGGAAACCGGCTCATCCCGATCTTCCGCGTGCCCATCAACGATGGGCGGACCGACGAGACGGCCAACCCAACCGCTACAGCATTTCGCGCACAAGCGCGGGTTGTGGGCCGCCAGGGACTCGAACCCTGAACCAACGGATTAAAAGTCCGCTGCTCTGCCAGTTGAGCTAGCGGCCCGTTGCCGAACAGGCTACCCGCCGCCGGCCGACCGGACGCGTCGCGCGCCGACCGTCGATCAAGGCCATCCGCGTCGATCATGGGCTAGCTGCCGTGATTCGATCACGTTTCAACGACGACAAGCCCATGATCGACGGAATGGAGGGCATCGACGGCCACTCGGTGGCGGACCGCCCAGAGCGCCGCCTCGGTCCGCGACGCGGATCGCGTCTTCCGAAGCAGGTTCGACACATGGACGCCCACCGTCCGGATCGAGATGCCCAGCGACCGGGCGACCTGTTTGTTTGGACATGCCGGCGGCGAGGCAGGCGAGCACCTCGACCTCCCGCGCGGTGAGCTCGGCGCCGGCCGCACCGGCCGCGAGCGACGTCTGCAGCTCGGCGACCCGTTCGCGGAGCGCGCCCGGCCAGCGGTCGAGCAGTCCCGCGGCGAGCTCCGCGTGCGAGCGCGCCTCCGACGTTCGGCCGAGACGCGCCAAACTATGGGCGACGGTCAGGTGGGTGTCCGCGTCCAGCCAGGCCGCAACCGGGCGCCCCTCGAAACCGGAGACGCCGGCCGCGACCGCGGCGTGGTCCCGACCCGCCACCGCCAGCAGGGCACACCGCAGCTGAGCGTCCCCCCGCGCCGGGCGACCGTGCGACCCGAGCCGCTCGCGGTGGAGCGCACGCACGGCCTGCCACGGCGCGCCAGCGGCCAGCGCCCGCCGCGCCGCCTCCAGGAATGGGCCCCGATCCAGCCGGTCGTACGCGGCGGGGACACGCGAGGCGTACTCCTCGATGGGCTGGCCGAGCGCGACGCGCAACAGCGCGGCGGCCGCGATCGCCGGCGTCGCCTCCGCCCGCTCGGCGTCCTCGTCGGCGCGGTCGGCGAGGACCGACGCCGCCGTCCGGTCGCCGGCCTCGACCGCGAGCGCTCCGGCCGCCGCGGCCAGCACCGCGCGCAACGCGGGGTCCGGCTCCAGCGGCAGGCGCGCTGTCGCCAGCTCCCGGGCGCGGGCGGCGTTGCCGATGCGTTGTGCGAGCCGTACGCCGGCGACGATCGTCCGGCCGGCGTCGTGTTCGAGGCCGAACCGCGTGGCGGTCGCCACCGCCTCGTCGAACGCGTACCAGGCCGCGGACTCGTCCAGGTGGTGCAGGTGCCGCGTGACGAGGCAGTCGACGGCCCGCCCGAGCGTGGCGAGGTCGCGTCGCTCGGCCGCGGTGCGCCGAGCGGTCCGCAGCAGCGCAAGACCGGGCTCCGGCTCACCTAGCTCGGCGAGCGCGCCCGCTAGCGTCACCGACGCGGCCGCCGAAACGGACGGGTCGACGTCCGGCACCGCGAGCGCCTCTCGCGCGGTCCGTGCCGCGTCGCCGGTCCGGCCGTCGTCGAGCTCCGCCTCGGCGCGCGCCGCGAGGTACCGCGCCCAGTCGGCGCCACCCTCCGCGTGCGCCTCGGCCAAGAGGTCGCGGGCGGCCACGAGCTCGGCCGCGCACTCGTCGCCGCGGTTCAGCCGCCTGGCGACCACCGCCAGTTCGCGGTGCGCGGCCGCTCGGTCCAGCGGATCGTCGGCCGGAGTCAGGGCGAGCCAGCCGGTCGCGTACGAACCGGCCTCCTCGAACCGGGCGGCCGCTATGGCGGCGGTGACACCGGTACGCACCAGCGGCAGCACGGCCTCGCCGGTCCGCAGGCCGACGCGTACCGCATGAAGAGCCGTCTCCGGCAGGCCGGCGTCCAGGTGGGCGCGCGCGGCCCGCAGCGATGCGGAGTCCGCCGTCTCCGGCCCGGTCGGGAGCGGCGTCAGCCGTTGGCGGATCGCACCTCGCGTGCCCTCGAGCCGGGTCAGTGCCTCGCCGACGAGCCCCGGGTTGACCGCGTCCTCCGGCGGCCGGCTCGCCACGACAACCAACGCCGGCAGTCCGGGTGCCGTGGTCAGTTCCGCGATCAGGTTGAGGCTGGCCGCGTCGAGCGCGTGCAGGTCCTCTACCACGATCACGGTCGGGCCGTTCCCGGCGAGCGCCCGGACGGTACGCACGGCGAGCCGGAGCAGCGCGTCCGGCGCGTAGCGCCGGGCCGGCGACCCGGGCTCCTGCGCGAGCCAGGCGAGCGCGTCACGCGGGATCGGCAGGTCCACAGTGTCCTGTCCGCTGAGCAGCGCGGCCAGCCAGTCGTACGGCGCCGGCGAGTGCAGCCGCGCGCGCCCGAACAGCACCGCGGCGGGGCGCGGGTCGAACGTCTCCAGCGCGGTGGAGACGAGCAGGCTCTTGCCGGCGCGGGCGGGTCCGGTGACTACCGCGGTGTGCGGCCCGGCGGCCGGGTTCGTGACCACCCGTGACCAGGTGAGCACGAGCTCACTGAGCTCTTCCGCTCGACCGATCAGAGGCACGGGCAACATCGCTTCACGATACGTACTACTGCCTAGAGACGAATCGGCCGGCGCTTGGCATGCTCCCTACCATGATGGTCCTGCGCATCGCGGCGGTCAGTGATCGAGGCCTGTCCCGGGAGATCAACGAGGACGCGGTCCACGCCGGTGACAACCTGATCGCGGTGGCCGACGGCATGGGCGGACTGCCGGCCGGCGAGGTCGCGAGTGAGATCGCGATCCGGTCCCTCGCCGCGCTCGAGAAGGAGTCGGCGGACGCGTCGGGCAAGCCGATCGAGGTGCTCCGGGCTGCGGTCGAGCGGGCCAACCGCCAGATCGGCGAGGTGGTCGATGCCGACCCGTCGCTGGCCGGCATGGGCACGACCATGACCGCGATGCTGCTGAGCGGCGACCGCATCGCGCTGGTGCACGTCGGCGACTCCCGCGCGTACCGCTTCCGCGCCGGCGTACTCACGCAGCTCACCAAGGACGACACGTTCGTGCAGTCGCTCGTGGACAAGGGAGCCATCACCGCGGAGGAGGCGCGGCGGCACCCGCAGCGCTCGCTCGTCACGCAGGCGGTGCAGGGTCGGGAGCTGAGTCCGCTCTTCGTCGAGCTGAAGCCTCGCGACGGCGATCGCTACCTGCTGTGCAGCGACGGGTTGAGCGACTTCGTCGATGAGGCGGCGATCGCGGAGGCCCTGGATCGGTATGCGGATCCGCACAAGTGCGCGGAGCGCCTGATCGAGCTCGCGCTGGGTGCCGGCGGACCCGACAACGTCAGCGCGATCGTGGCGGACGCGGTCGTCGGGCCGTCGGCGCCGCAGCGGTGACGGTCAGCCGGACAGCTCACGCCACTCATCCGGTTCCACGAGAAGCGCCCGGATGACGTCGTACGCGTCGTCCTCGTTGCCGAACTCGAAGAACCGCGATGCGCCCTCGGCGCCGCCCGCGCGCTGCTCGACGAACCACTGGTCCCCGTCCGTACGCAGGTAGACGTCCTTGCGTGCGAGCCGCCCCCAGCTGCCGTTCCACCAGTGTTTGCGCTGCTCCACCCGAACACTTTATCGAACATGCGTTCGACGGTCTGCTACGGGGTGGCCGTCGCCTCGGCGGCGGCGACCGCCCCACGAGCCGGCTCGCGGTTGGCGAGGGCACGCCAGAGGCGTACCCCGATAGTGAACGTGATCAAGAACAGTACGAGCTCGGCAATCGGGAGGACATATCCGGCGCTGACCCCCTCCGGCAGGAGCCGGCCGCCGAGGTAGCCGAGGAGGGTCTCGTAGCTTGCCCAGGTTCCGGCGATGCCGAGCTGGACGACGGCGTACCGCCGGCGGGAGAACGCGAACCGGCCAGCGGCGAGCGCGCCCGCGGTTCGCCCGCCCGGGATCAGCCGGCACATCACGAGCAGCGCGCTGGGGTGGCCCTCGAACAGCTCCGGCCAGCTGCGGTTGATCCGCGCGCGTAGCGCGGCCCATCGGCGCAACGACGCCGATGCCGGTGGCCGTCGATGCGTGCCGGTGGGCCGGATCCGTAGGAACCGGCGCCCGACGTGGTAGCAGACGAAGTCGCCGGTCCAGGCGCCGGCGAACCCGGCCACGAACACCAGCGGCAGGTAGAGCTGGCCGCTCACCGCGAGCGCGCCGGCGGCGATGATGGTTCCATCGGCCGGCAGCACGGGCAGGAAGACGTCGAGCGCCGCCATCGCGAACACCATGAGGTACGCGAGGACGGCCACCGCGGGCAGCTCGACCCCGAAGATCATGGTGTTCGCCCCCCGCCCGCGCGAATTCAACTGCTGTTGAGATACGGTACGCCGGGCGTGAGCCGCAGCGGAATCGCGTTTCCTGTGAGCCCGCCCACGTGAGTGAACTCTGCCGTGGCTGTGACCTGGCTGAGAGATCGTCCGAAGTGGACGGTCTCTCAGCTCTCGGCCGGCTGCTGATCCTGCCTGACGGTGCGGGCCTGCTGGGGTACCCGGCCGGCGACCAGCGCATCGCGGATCTCGGTGAGCAGCTGGACCTCCTCGCTCGGCGCCTCCGGCGGCGGCACCTCACCTCGCCGGCGCCGCTCGGCCAGCTTGTTCATGGGGAGCACGACGAGGAAAAACAGCGCGGCGGCGGTGAGCCCGAACGTGATGACCGCGGTGATGAAAGCACCCCATGCGACCGGGTTCCTCGTGCCGAGGCTGAACGAGGCATCCGCGGTGCCGCCGAGCTTGCCGAACAGGTTGATCAACGGCTTCAGGAACGACGCCGTGAACTGCGTCACCAGGCCGGTGAACGCGGCGCCGATGACGATGCCGACCGCCAGGTCGACGACATTGCCACGCATGATGAAGTCGCGGAACCCCCTGATCATCTGCACTCCAAACCGGTGGGGGGACGGATCGAACCCACCGTAATCAAGGATCAGTGCGACGGCTCGAGAAACGCCCCGGCCTCCGCGGCCGCGCGGGCGGGATCGGCATCCCGGATCGCCTGGATCAGTCGAGAGTGGTCGACATACCGCTCCGGGGTGAGCTCGGTGCCGATCGCGCCGGCGAGGCTGGCGCGCAGCGCCGCGCCGAACGACGCGTACAGCTCGGCGAGCATCCGGTTGTGCGCCGCCGCCACGATCGTCGTGTGCAGGACCGCGTCGGCCTCGATGAACTCGGCGGCCCGGCCCGATCGCCACGCGACCTCCCGGTCTGCGAGCGCGCCGTCGAGGGCGGCGAGGTCTGCGGTCGTACGCCGGAGAGCCGCGAGCCGAGCGGCCTCGACCTCGAACGCGCGCCGCACCTCGACCGCCTCGGCCTGTTCCGCCCCGGCCAGCCGTCTCGCCACCGCACCGGCGAACTCGTCGGTGCCGGTGACGTAGGTGCCGGAGCCCTGCCGGCACTCGAGGATCCCGGCGTGCACGAGCGCGCGTACCGCCTCGCGGACCGTGTTGCGCCCGACGCCGAACGCCCGGGCGAGCTGGGGTTCGGTCGGGATCCGTCCGCCGACCGGCCACTCGCCCGAGGTGATCTGCGCGCGCAGTTGCTCGATGACTTGAGGAACGAGCGTCTGCCGCGCGGGCACCCGCAGTGTCACTTTTCACACCGCCCTTGCGAATTCATCCCATGATTCTACGATCGGATGTATGCCGCCGCCATCAGCCACGCTCGCCGTGGAGTCATCGCACATGGCCGCAGCGACGCGGCGGCGGTCGTGGGTCGGATCGAGCACGCTGGTGTTGGTCGGCATCCTGCTGGTGGCGGTGAACCTGCGGGCTGCGATCACCAGCCTCGGTGCGCTCCTGGAAGAGGTGCGCGGTGGCCTGCACGTCTCCGGCGCCCTCGCCGGAGTCATCACGACGCTTCCCGCGGTCGCCTTCGCGGCCTTCGGCGGGCTCACCCCGTGGCTGACCCGGCGATTCCCGGCCGCGCGGCTACTGGCCGGCACGATGGTGCTGCTCGCGGTCGGCCAGGCGCTGCGGGTGGCCACCGACTCATCGGCGATCTTCATCGCGACCAGCGTGCTCGCCCTCGGCGGGATCGCGGTCGCCAACGTCCTGCTGCCCGGGCTGGTCAAGCAGCACTTTCCCGACCGTGTTGGGCTGGTCACCGGCGTGTACACGATGTCGATGATCGCCGGCGCGTCGCTCGCGGCCGCGACCGCCGTGCCGATAGCCCATGCGGCCGGGACCTGGCGCGCCGGGCTCGGCGTATGGGCACTGCTTGCGGTCGTGGCGACCCTGCCCTGGGTGCCCGGGGCTCTGCGGCGTACCACTGCGGCTCGGGCAATAACGACCGCGGCCGAGCCGGGCGACGGTGGCCGGGCCCGGATCACGCCGGCCCGCACCCGCCTCGGGTGGGCGCTGGCCCTTTACTTCGGCACGCAGTCGCTGAGCGGGTATGCCCTGATGGGCTGGCTCGCGCAGCTATTCCGCGACGCGGGGTACTCGCCGGCGACCGCGGGGCTGCTACTGGCCGCCGTCACCGCCATCGGCATACCGGTGGCGCTGTTGATGCCGACCATCGCGTCGCGTCGGGCGAACATGCGGCCGCTCGTGCTCGCGTTGTCGGCGGCGATGGCCGTGGGATACCTGGGCCTCGCGGTGGCGCCGCACACAGGCGCGGTGTTCTGGGTGGTGGCCAGTGCGCTCGGCCAGGGCGCGTTCCCGCTCGCTCTCACCATGATCGGGATGCGGGCCCGCACCTCGCGCGGCACGGTCGCGCTCTCCGCGTTCGCCCAGAGCACTGGCTACGTCATCGGCGCGCTCGGACCGCTGGTGGTCGGCCTGCTGTACGAGGCGAGTGCTGGGTGGTGGCTGCCGATCGGCTTCCTGCTGGCGGCGCTCGCCGTGCAGACGGCCGCCGGGTTGGCCGCGGCCCGGCCGCGATTCGTCGAGGACGCGGTCGGCCGTCAGTCGGCCGAGACCGGGTGCGACGCCTCGTCGCCGGCGACCGCCTCGGCCACCGTTGGGTAGGTCCGCAGCACGTCGACCAGCCCGCTGACCTCGAGGATGCGGAGCACGCCGCGCTGAGGAGCGGCCAGCCGGACCAGGCCGTCCACCGCGTCGCAGTTGTTCTTGGCGCGGACGAACACGGATAGTCCGGTCGAGTCGCAGAACGAGACGTCGGCGAGATCGAACACGAGCCGGTTCTGTCCCCGCTCGAGCAGCTCCGTCAGGTGCTGCTGGAGCAACGGCGCCGTGGCCATGTCCAGCTCCCCGGCCACGGAGATCACGGCCATGCCGCGCTGTGCTTGCGTACTCACCGTCAACGACATCTGGCGACCTCCCGCCCCGAACCGTACCCCACGGCGCGCCGCGCCCGCAGAGTGACGGGGAGCGAGGACGACATCGCCGTCGTCGCTAGCGGCGCGGCGGCCGTGACAGGATCGGGCGGATGGAGCTGGTCACGCTCGACGCGATCCGGCGCGCGGCGAAGCACCTCGCGGGCGTCGTCGTGCGTACGCCGCTGCTGTCGTTCCCGGCCGAGGACGGGCTCTGGCTGAAGCCGGAGAACCTGCAACCGGTCGGCGCGTTCAAGCTGCGCGGCGCGTACAACGCGGTGGCGTGCCTGCCCGACTCGGTGCGGGCGCGCGGGGTGCTGACGCACTCATCCGGCAACCACGGGCAGGCGTTGGCGTACGCTGCGCGCGCGTTCGGGGTCCCGTGCGTCGTGGTCATGCCGGACGTGGCGCCCGCCGTGAAGGTCGCCGCGACCCGGGCGTCCGGAGCGGAGATCGTGTTCGTGCCGCCGGCCGACCGGACGCGTGTGGCCGAGGCGCTCGCCACGGAGCGCGGGATGACCGTCGTGCCGCCGTACGACCATAGGGACGTGATCGCCGGTCAGGGCACCGTCGGGCTCGAGATCGTCGAGGATATGCCGGACGTCGACGTGGTGCTGGTGCCGGTCGGCGGCGGCGGGCTCGCCTCGGGCGTGGCGACCGCGGTGAAGGCACTCCGTCCCGCGGCCCGAGTCATCGGCGTGGAGCCCGAGCTCGCCGCCGACGCCAAGGAGTCGCTCGCCGCCGGCCGGCTTCTGACCTGGCCCGTCGAGCGGAGCTACCGGACGATGGCCGACGGCGTGCGGGTCAACCTCTCCGAGCTGACATTCGCTCACCTGCGCGAGCGGCTCGACGCGGTCGTGACCGTGTCCGAGCAGGAGATCGCGAGCGCGGTCGGCCGGCTCGTGCGCGGTGGGCGGATCGTGGTCGAGCCGAGCGGCGCGGTGGCGGCCGCGGCCCGACTGTTCCACCGCGCCGAGCTGCCCGCCGGGCGTACCGTCGCGGTCGTCAGCGGCGGCAACATCGACCCCGTGGTGCTGGCCGAGCTGGTCGCGGCGGACGACTAGGACAGCCCGAGGCGGTCGAGCATCCAGGCCGCCACGAACGCCTCCTCCTTCCAGGCGTCGTACCGACCGCTCGGCCCGCCGTGCCCCGCCTCCATCTCGGTCTTCAGCAGATAGGTCCCGTCCGGGGCGACCGCCCGTAGCCGGGCGATCCACTTGGCCGGCTCGTGGTAGAGCACCCGGGTGTCGTTGAGGCTGGTCACCGCCATGATCGGCGGGTAGCGGAGCGGCGCGACGTTCTCGTACGGCGTGTACGACCTCATGTACGCGTACACGTCCGGATCCGCGAGCGGATTTCCCCACTCCTCCCACTCCGTGACCGTCAGCGGCAGCGAGGGGTCGAGGATCGTGTTCAGCGCGTCGACGAACGGCACCTGGGCGACGATCCCGGCGAACGCGTCCGGTGCGAGGTTGACGACCGCGCCCATGAGCAGGCCGCCGGCCGAGCCGCCGCGGGCCACGAGCCGGTCGGCCGAGGTCCAGCCGGACTTGACGAGGTGTCGGGCGCACGCGACGAAGTCGGTGAAGGTGTTCTTCTTGGCCAGCAGCTTGCCGTCCTCGTACCACCGCCGGCCGAGCTCGCCGCCGCCGCGGATGTGCGTGATCGCGAAGATCACGCCGCGCTCGAGGAGTGAGAGGCGAGGAATGGAGAACCAAGGATCCATCGACGCCTCATAAGACCCGTACCCGTAGATGACGCACGGGGTCGAGCCGTCGCGCGGCGTACCGGCGCGGCAGACCAGCGAGATCGGCACGCGGGTGCCATCGTCGGCGAGCGCCCAGTCGCGGTGCTGCTCGTAGCGCGCCGGGTCGAACGGCCGCCCGTCCGGTCCAGGCAGGACCGGCTTGCGCTTGCGCAGCGTCATCGTCCGGGTCGTCAGGTCGTAGTCGTATTTCGAGTCCGGTGTGACGAGCGAGGCGTAGTGCAACCGCACCGACGCGGTCTCGTACTCTGGGTTCGCGTCCAGACCGACGCTGTAGATCGGCTCCGGCAGCTCGACGTCGTACCAGTCGGTGCCGCCGACCGGCATCACCCGCACGCCGGTCAGCCCGTCTCGCCGCAGCGAGACCACGAGGTGGCTCACGAACGCGTCGACCGCGTCCAGCCGGGTGCCCGGATCGTGCTCGATCATCGTCACCCATTCGCCCGGGGTGTCGACGGACGTGTAGGCGAGCGCGAAGTCTTCGGCGCCGTCGTTGTGCAGGATGAGGAAACGGTGCCCGTGGTGTTCGACGCTGTATTCGACGCCCTGCCGTCGCGGGGCTACGACGATCGGCGATGCCGTCGGCTCATCGGCCGGGACGAACCGCACCTCGGACGTGACCTTGCTGTGCGAGTCGATCAGGATGAAGCGCTCGGAGCGGGTCAGCCGGACGGCGACCCAGAACCGTTCGTCGGTCTCCTCGTAGACGAGGTCGTCCTCGGACGGCGGACCGCCTACGGTGTGTCGCCACACGCGATGCGGACGCCAGGCCTCGTCGACGGTCAGGTAGAACACCGCCGACCCGTCGGCAGACCACGCGGTGCCGTAGGACGTATCGGGAATCTCATCGGGCAGCACCTCGCCGGTCTGCAGATCCTTGATCCGCAGCGTGAACCGCTCGTCACCGGAGAAGTCGGTGGAGTACGCCAGCCGGCGCCCATCCGGGCTGACGTCGAAGGTGCCGAGCGCAAAGAAATCATGACCCTCGGCGAGGGCGTTGCCGTCGAGGAGCACCTCCTCGCCCGGCAGCGGCGTACCGTCCCCGGTCGACGGTGGGTCGACCTCGCCCGGCAGCACCGCGCGGCGGCAGTGGATGCCGTACTGCTGACCCTCCACCGTCCGGACGTAGTACCAGTGGTCGCCCTTCCGGCTCGGCACCGTCAGGTCCGTCTCCTGGGTGCGGTGCTTGATCTCGGCGAATACGGATTCGCGCAGGCCGGCGAGGTGCTCGGTGGCCGCCTCGGTGTACGCGTTCTCAGCGCGCAGGTAGGCGAGCGTGTCCGGGTCGTCCTTGCCGGACAGCCAGGCGTACTCGTCCACGACGACGTCGCCGTGGTGAGTGCGCTCAGTGGGCACGCGCTTGGCGACGGGAGGCGTGGGGCTGGTCACGCCGGCCAACGTTACCGGCATCGCACCGCTGTGCGGCTGGCCGTCTCGTTCGAACAGGTGTACGATGAGTGCCTGCGGTGCTTCCCTTGGAAGCGCGGCGGTTACCCAGCACCCGACACGGGGGCGTTAGATGCACAACGGCGGTGCCCGGTCGGGCGGCGATGACATCGCCAGGCGTTTCGCCCAGATCTGCGGTCCCGGCTTCGTCCGGGAGGCCGGGGCGGCGGACGCGGTGGCTGGAGTGCCCGCGCGCTGGGTCGCCGCGCCGGGCAGCATCGACGGTGTCGCGACCCTGCTGGGGCTGGTCGCCGACCGGGACCTCGCCGTGGTGGCTCGGGGCGCCGGGACGAAGCTCGACTGGGGTGCGCCACCGTCCCATGTCGACCTCGTCCTCGATACCGGCCGGCTGGCCGGCGTCTGGCACCACGCCGCCGCGGAGCACCTGGCCGAGGCTGGCGCCGGCACGCCCATCCGCGCGATCGAGGCGACGCTCGCCCGAGCCGGCCAGCGGCTCGCGCTCGATCCGGCCTCGCCCGGCGCGACGCTCGGCGGCGTTGTCATGACCGACGAGTCCGGGCCGCTCAGGCATCGGTACGGCTCCCCGTGCGACCAGCTGGTCGCGGCGAGTTATGTCCGAGCCGGAGGCGCCCTGGAGCACGCCGAGATGGCCGAGGCGATCGCACCCGCACCCGCACCCGCCCAACGGGCCGCTGACGCCGATCGGTTGTGCGGGTCGTACGGAGCACTCGGCATGCTCGTGTCGGCCACCGTTCGCACGCACCCGTTGCCCTCGGCGGCGGTGTGGGTGGTGCGGTCGGTCTGGACGCCCCTCGAGGTGCACGACCTGGTGGCGGAGCTGCTCGCCGCGCCGATCAGGCCATCCGCGGTCGAGGTGAACCTGCCCGCCACGTCGGCGCCGTTGCCGCAACAGCGGGCGAGGGGCGGCCGCGGGGGTGCCGGCTCGCTGGGCGTCCTCCTGGAGGGTCGGCTCACCGAGGTGGCGGCGCGGGCCGCGGAGCTGATCGCGCTGTTGCGCGGGGACGCCGCCACCACGGACGTCGCACCGCCGTGGTGGGGCCGATACCCGTTCGGCGCCGACGACGTGGCGCTGCGCGTCACGGTCCCGATCACCGACCTGCACGCGGCGGTGTACGCCCTGCGAGACGCTGCCGGCGTGCCGGTCCCGGTGCGGGGGCGCGCGGGCGTCGGCGAGGTGTTCGCGGCGCTGCCCGGTGGCACGGCGCCCGATCGCGTCGCCGCGATCCTGGCGGCAGTGCGCGGTGTGCTGCTGGCCCGAGGCGGGTCGTGCGTGGTGCTGGCCGCGCCCAGCCGCATCGCCGCCGCCGTCGACCTGTGGGGTGACCTGCCGCGGCTGAGCGACCTGCGGGAGACCAAGGAGCGCTTCGACCCGGGCCACCTGCTGGCGCCGGGCAGGTACCCGGGCGGCATCTGAGCGTCGCGGGCGGGTCGCTAGGCGGGCGGTTCGTTGCGCAGCACGAGGATGGCGATGTCGTCGCGCGGCGCCTCGGGGGAAAATCCCAGTGTCACGGTGCGCAGGCGGGCGGCGACCACCTCCGGCGAATACCCCACCAGCGGCTCCGCCGCCTTCAGCAGCCGATCGACGCCGAACAGCTCGCGACCGTGCCGGCGTTCGGTCACACCGTCGGTGTAGAAGACCAGTGCATCGCCCGGTCCGAGCCCGACCGTCATCGAGGGCGAGGCGATGTCGGCGAGCAGGCCGAGCGCGGTGCCGCCCTTGCCGACGAATCCCACCTGACCGTCGGCGCGCAGCAGAACTGGTCGGTCGTGGCCGGCGAGGTGCAGTGACACGTCGAGCATGCCTTCCGCGCCGCGGCCGACCGAGGCGAGCGCGAGGGTGCAGTAGCGACCGCCACCGCGCTCGACCAGCGTCTCGTTCAGCGTGGTCAGCACCTCGGTCAGCGGCCGGCCACCGCGGACCAACACCCGGATCACGTCCCGGACCAGGCCGGTCACGGTGGCGGCCTGGACACCCTTGCCGGACACGTCACCGATCACGAGGAGCCACCGGCCATCCGGCAGCGGCACCACATCGTAGAAGTCGCCACCGACTTCGTTGTCGCCGCCGGTCGGCACGTATTCGGCGGCGAACGCGATCCCAGACACGATCGGCAACACCGGCGGCAGCAACGACTGCTGCAAGGTGTGCGCGACCCTCCGCCGTTCGGCATGGATCCGGGCGTTGTCGATCGCCAGCGCCGCGCGGCGCGCGACGTCTTCCAGCACGGCTATCTCGTCTGGCTCGTGTCGGTGCCCGATGTGTCGCCCGACCGCGAGCGTGCCCAGGCTGGCACCGCGGGCGGCGAGCGGGACCGCGATCCCCTCGGTGGGCGCGCCGAGCGGGACCTGAGAGCCGGTCCGCGACGCGTCCCGTAGCCGCGCCGTGACGGAGTCCGCTCCGGTGTCCCGCAGCGCCGCGTACAGCGACGGCAGCGCCGCCTCCTCGGCGTGGGTGGCGGCGGCCAGCCGCAGCGCACCCCACTCGTCGGCCGTGTGGATCGCACACCACTGACCCAGCCTCGGCACCACCAGCTGCGGGATCAGAGCGAGCGTCAGCTCCACGTCGAGGGACTGCGCGAGCAGTTCGCTCGCCTCGGCGAGGAACGTCAGCCACGTTTGCCGCCGCAGGTCGGCGCGGCGGAGCCGGTCGTTCTCGAGGTACAGCGACACCCGCTCGGCGACGAGGGTGGCGACCGGCCGGGCGTACGCCGACGGCGATGCGTCCATCTCGAGCTCGCCGGAGCGAGGGCGGCCGACCGACAGCGGCACCCGGATCGCATCCGCGTCGGCGTACGGCGGCCGGCCGTACCGGGCGAGCAGCCGGAGCCCGGCGCCGTCGCCGCGGTCGAACCGGATGGCGCCTCCCGACGCTCCGACGATGCGGGCCGCTTGGGCCAGCAACTCGGCCGCGAAGTCCTCGACGGTGTCCGCTGCCGTGGCGTCCGGGGCGATGCGCATCAGCGCCGCCAGGGCCTCTGCGCTGGGGGTCAGTCCACCGGCGGTGTCCGGCGACTGTGTCGCGCCCGTGGGACCGGTACGGTGGCCATCGCCCGACGCACCTGGCCTCGTGCGGTCCAAGCGAAACCACACGCCCTTGCCGGAGGGCAGATGCGTGGTGCCCCACCGGGAGGCGAAGTGGTCCACGAGCGCCAGGCCCAAGCCCTGCTCCGCCGGGTGTCCGCCCTCGCCACCGGCGCGTCTGGTCAGCTGCTCGACCGGCCCGCCGGCGAAGTCCGTCACCGTCACCGTCACGCCATCCTGGTCCGCGACGACCTCGAGATCCAGGTCCGTGCCCGCGTGGACGACTCCGTTGGTGGACAGCTCGGTGGTCAGCAGCAACGCCTCGTTCAGCAGGTCGGTCAGGTCCGCCTCCGACAACACGGCGCGCACGACGGCACGGGCGGCGGATGGTGTGCGGCGGTCCGCGGGCAAACGGACGCGGCGGACGACCTCGGCTGGCACAACACGCAGTCTCTCCCGGCGCGTCAATGCTTTCCAATCTCTAAGCTCGCCCCGACGGGGTTTTTGGCGCAATGATGAGGGCTTGACTACCGGCCCGGCCCTGGGCGGCCAGCAGCGGATAACCGACATGCAGCGAGGACTCCCAATGAACTCCGCGAAACAGACCGAAGCGGGCCTGCCGACCGCTCCTACCGCCAACCCCGGCGACGGAAATGTCCACATTGGATCAGATGGGTCGGCATTCCTGACCGAGGTGGCCGCGGCGCTGCGCCGGGTGGGTCGGGGCGATCTCAAGGTGCGGCTGACTCGACGGGTTGGCCTCGCGGGGGAGGTGGCTGACGCATTCAACGAGGTCGTGGCCCTCCAGCACCAGCGCAACCGGGAACTGGTCCGAATCAGCCGGGTGGTCGGCCGTGAGGGCCGGATGACCGAACGCCTCGACGAGGAGAGCTACGACGGCGCGTGGGCGGACGGCGTACGCGCGGTCAACAACCTCATCGATGACCTGGGTCGGCCCACCACCGAGATCGCGCGCGTCATCGTCGCGGTGGCCGAGGGTGACCTGTCGCAGAAGCTGGCGCTGGAGATCGAGGGGCGTCCACTGCGCGGCGAGTTCCTGACGATCGGTCGCACCGTGAACACAATGGTGGACCAGCTGTCCTCCTTCGCCAGCGAGGTCACGCGGGTCGCCCGCGAGGTTGGCACCGAGGGCAAGCTGGGCGGCCAGGCCGATGTGCGCGGCGTGGCCGGCACTTGGCGCGACCTCACCGACTCGGTGAACACGATGGCGTCGAACCTGACCAACCAGGTGCGTTCGATCGCGCAGGTCTCGACGGCGGTGGCACAGGGCGACCTGTCGCGGAAGATCACGGTCTCGGCCAAGGGCGAGGTGGCCGAGCTGGCCGACACCATCAACTCGCTGACCGACACGCTGCGCGTCTTCGCCGAGCAGGTGATCCGGGTGGCGCGGGAGGTGGGTACCGAGGGCAAGCTGGGCGGTCAGGCCGAGGTGCCCAACGTCGCCGGCACCTGGAAGGACCTCACCGAGAGCGTCAACTCGATGGCGTCGAACCTGACCTCGCAGGTGCGCAACATCGCCCACGTGGCGACCGCGGTGGCGCGCGGCGACCTGTCGCAGAAGATCACGGTTGCCGCGCAGGGCGAGATCCTCGAGCTCAAGGACACCGTGAACACGATGGTCGACCAACTGTCGTCGTTCGCCGAGGAGGTGACCCGGGTGGCCCGCGAGGTGGTCGTCGAGGGCAAGCTGGGCGGTCAGGCCCAGGTACTCGGCGTCTCGGGCACGTGGCGCGACCTCACCGAGAACGTCAATCAGCTCGCGGGCAACCTGACCTCGCAGGTGCGCAACATCGCCCAGGTGGCGACCGCGGTGGCCCGCGGTGACCTGTCGCAGAAGATCACCGTGGACGCCCGCGGGGAGATCCTGGAGCTGAAGTCCACAGTGAACACGATGGTGGACCAGCTCTCGTCGTTCGCCGACGAGGTCACCCGGGTGGCCCGCGAGGTGGGTACGGAGGGCAAGCTGGGCGGTCAGGCGCAGGTCAAGGACGTGTCGGGCACCTGGCGGGATCTGACCGACAACGTGAACTCGATGGCGTCGAACCTGACCTCGCAGGTGCGCAACATCGCCTCGGTCACCACCGCGGTGGCCCGCGGCGACCTGTCGCAGAAGATCACGGTGGACGCGCAGGGCGAGATCCTGGAGCTGAAGTCCACGGTGAACACGATGGTGGACCAGCTCTCGTCGTTCGCCGACGAGCTGACCCGGGTGGCCCGCGAGGTGGGCACGGAGGGCAAGCTCGGCGGTCAGGCGCAGGTGAAGGGCGTGTCTGGCACGTGGCGGGACCTCACCGGGAACGTCAACCAGCTCGCCTCGACGCTGACGACCCAGCTCCGCGCCATCGCGCAGGTCTCCACCGCGGTCACGCGCGGCGACCTGACCCAGCGGATCGCCGTCGACGCCGAGGGTGAGATCGCGGAGCTGAAGGACAACATCAACCAGATGATCGTCACGCTCCGCGAGACCACGAAGAAGAACGCCGAGCAGGGCTGGCTGGACTCGAACCTGGCCCGCATCGGTGGCCTCCTGCAGGGCCAGCGCGACCTGGGCGAGGTCTGCCGCATGATCATGACGGAGGTGACACCGCTGGTCGACGCCCAGCTGGGGGCATTCTTCCTCGTCGACCGCGGTGACGACGCGATGCGGCTGCGGCTGGCCGCGTCGTACGGCTACGTCGCCCGGGACCACGTCGTGACGTTCGGCCCGGGGGAGGGCCTGGTGGGCCAGGCGGCGATGTCGCGCCGCACGATTCGGGTCTCCGGCGGTCCGACCAGCCCACTCACGATGCGCTCCGGAATGGTGGCGACCAAGCCCGAGGACGATGTGGTGTTGCCGGTCCTGTTCGAGGGTGAGGTGCTCGGTATCATCGAGTTCGCCTCGGTCAAGCCCTTCTCCGAGCTGCACCTGGCGTTCCTCGAGCGGCTCGTCGCGACCATCGGCATCGCGCTGAAGACCATCCAGGCCAACCGACGCACCGAGGAGCTGCTGGCGCAGTCCCAGCGGCTGGCGCACGAGCTGCAGAAGCAGTCGGCCGAGCTGCAGCGCACGAACGCTGAGCTCGAGGACAAGGCGAAGCTGCTCTCCGACCAGAACGTCAACATCGAGACAAAGAACCGCGAGATAGAGATGGCCCGACGCGGGCTGGAGGAGAAGGCACAGCAGCTGGCCAGGGCATCGGAGTACAAGTCGGAGTTCCTGGCCAACATGAGCCACGAGCTGCGTACCCCGTTGAACTCCCTGCTCCTGCTCGCCCGCCTGCTCGCGGAGGACACCGAGCAGAACCTCACCGCGAAGCAGATCGAGTTCGCGCGCACCATCCACAGTGCCGGTTCCGACTTGCTGTCGCTGATCGACGACATCCTCGACCTGTCGAAGATCGAGGCCGGGCGGATGGACGTGGAGCCGGTCGAGGTGACGTTCGGGGAGCTGCGCGGTTACGTCGAGCAGGCGTTCGCGCCGCAGGCCGAGGACAAGGCACTCGGGTTCGACGTCGAGATCTCGCCCGACCTGCCGCCGACGCTGGTCACCGACGCCCAGCGCCTGCAGCAGATCCTGCGCAACCTGTTGTCGAACGCCGTCAAGTTCACCCACAGCGGGGCCGTGCGGCTTGAGATCGCGCCGGCGCCCGAGGGCATGACGTTCACGGTGCCGACGCTGGCCACAGCGCGCCAGGTCGTGGCGTTCACCGTCTCGGACACCGGGATCGGCATCTCCGACGACAAACTGTCGTTGATCTTCGAGGCGTTCCAGCAGGCGGACGGCACGACCAGCCGAAAGTACGGCGGCACCGGGCTCGGCCTGTCGATAAGCCGCGAGCTGGCCCGGCTCGTCGGCGGCATGATCACCGTCAACTCGACGCCCGGCGATGGCTCGATCTTCTCGCTCTACATCCCGGATGTGCTGGTCCCGGACTCGATCCCGGCGATCATGACGATGGCACCCGCCAACCTGCCGAGCCGCACCAACCTGCCGGTCGTGCGCCCCCTGGCTACGCCCGGGCGAAGCAGTGCCCCGAGCGCGCCGCAGCTTGACGGCGCCCACGTGCTGATCATCGACGACGACGTGCGGAACGTGTTCGCCCTGACCAGCGCCCTGGAGCTGCACGGGATGACCGTGTTCTACGCCGACAACGGCGCCGACGGCGTACGCCTGCTCGTCGAGCATCCGGAGGTCGACATTGTGCTGATGGATGCCATGATGCCGGATCAGGACGGGTACGAGACCACCCGGGCGATCCGCCGAAATCACCGGTTCCCCGACCTGCCCGTGGTGTTCCTGACCGCGAAGGCGATGCCGGGCGACCGGGAGTCGGCGCTGGGCGCTGGTGCCAGCGACTACATCACCAAGCCGGTCGACCTGGACGAGCTCATCGAGCTGATGGCGGCCTGGGTCACGGGTGCGCGCAGGAAGGACGCCAAGAATGGATGACCGCGCGAAGGCGCTGCTCGTCGACGACCGGCGCGACAACCTGCTGGCGCTGGAGGCGATCCTGCAGGGGCTGCCCGTCGACACGGTGGCCGTGGAGAGCGGCGAGGCCGCCCTGAAGCAGTTGCTCGTCGACGACTTCGCGGTGATCCTGCTCGATGCTCGGATGCCCGAGATGGACGGGTTCGAGACCGCGAGCCACATAAAGCGGCGCGAGCGCACACGGCACGTACCGATCATCTTCCTCACCGCCGCCGACCGGGAGGCCCAGCTCGCCCTGCGGGGGTACGCCGTGGGTGCGGTCGACTACATGACCAAGCCGTTCGATCCGTGGGTGCTGCGGGCGAAGGTGTCGGTGTTCGTCGAGCTGTGGGCGAAGAACCGCCAGCTGCAGGCCCAGACCGAGGAGGTACGCGAGCGGCAGACGCGCTGGGTCGGCCTCACCGCCGCCGTCGAGGAGGCGACGACGCTGCTGCGCGCGAGCCTCGCCGCCGCAGTCGAGCGCGATGGTCCGGACGGCGGCGACACCCACGTGCGTCGGGCCTTGACCGTGCTCGAAAAGACGCGCTGGTCCGGTTGAGCCGGCGGGCTAGTTACTGTTACGGATCATGAGGGCCGACCGCAGCCCGGTGATGTCCAGCACCCGCAGCAGGAATTCGGCCACGTTCGTGAGGACGATCACGCTCTGCGCAGTGGTCGCCTTCCGGCTGAGCACCACGAGCGTGCCGAGGCCCTGCGAGTCGCAGAACGTGACGCCGGACAGGTCGAGCACGATCCGCGGCGGCGGGTCCGTGAGCACCTCGTTGATCATGTTGGACAGGCGCTGGACGGTGAGCATGTCGATCTCTCCGGCCAGGTTGAGCACCGCTTCCGACTCGGTGCGCTGCACCGAGATCGCCAGCTCGGGACGCTCCACGGGGGTCAGACTATCCTGACCCTGTCTCGTCCGTTGGACACGCGCGCGTGCGTCAGGGGCGGTTGTCGGGCCGATCTGGGACGCTGACAGAATGGTCGGACCGTGACCGAAACGCACCGCGGCGGCGCCGGCCCTTTCCCGGCCGACGCGCCGGCGTCGCAGGCCCTCTTCGACCGCGCTCGAGCCATCGTGCCGGGCGGGGTCAACTCTCCGGTGCGCGCATTCGGCGCGGTCGGCGGGACGCCGCGATTCATGGTCCGCGGCGAGGGGCCGTGGCTGTTCGACGCCGATGGGCGGCGCTACGTCGATCTCGTCTGCTCGTGGGGGCCGCTGATCCTCGGTCACGCCCACCCCGAGATCGTCGCCGCCGTGCAGGCGGCCGCCGCGGCCGGCACCAGCTTCGGAACTCCCACGCCCGGCGAGGTGGACCTCGGCGAGGAGCTCGTGCGGCGTACGCCCGCGGATCAGGTGCGCCTCGTCAACTCCGGCACCGAGGCCACGATGTCGGCTATCCGGCTGGCCCGTGGCGCGACCCGCCGGTCGAAGATCGTGAAGTTCGCCGGCTGCTACCACGGCCACGTCGACGCTCTGCTCGCCGCGGCCGGTTCGGGTGTGGCCACACTCGGTCTTCCCGACTCGCCCGGCGTGACGGGCGCGGCGACAAGCGAGACGATCGTGCTGCCGTACAACGATGTCGCCGCCGTCGAGGCCGCGTTCGCGGCACAGGGCACCGAGGTGGCCGCGGTCATCACCGAGGCCGCCGCCGGCAACATGGGGGTGGTCGCCCCGCGCGACGGCTTCAACCAGCACCTCGCCCGGATCGCGCACGCGCACGGCGCGCTGCTGATCCTCGACGAGGTCATGACGGGCTTCCGCGTCTCGCCATCCGGGTGGGCCGGGCTGGACCCTGTCGACGCCGATCTGTGGACGTTCGGGAAGGTCATGGGCGGCGGCCTGCCGGCGGCGGCGTTCGGCGGACGCGCCGAGATCATGCAGAGGCTCGCGCCGGCCGGCCCGGTCTACCAGGCGGGCACGCTGTCCGGCAACCCACTCGCCTGCGCGGCCGGCGTCGCCACGCTGCGGCTCTGCGACGACGCGGTCTACCGCAAGCTGGACGAGGCAGCCGCCGTCGTTGGCAAGCTCGCATCCGAGGCGCTCGCCGCCGCCGGGGTCCCGCACGGCCTGTCGTACGCCGGTAGCATGTTCTCGATCTTCTTCACGGACCTCGACGTAGTGGACTTCGCCGGCGCGCGCACGCAGGACACCGCGGCGTTCCGGGCGTTCTTCCACGCCATGCTGTCCCGCGGTGTCTACCTTCCGCCGAGCGCCTACGAGGCGTGGTTCGTGTCGGCGGCGTTGGACGACGCGGCGATGGAGCAGATCGCAGCCGCGCTGCCTGCTGCGGCGCGGGCGGCCGGAGCGCGGGCATGAGTGCGACGGTCGTCCACATGCTCCGGCACGGCGAGGTCTACAACCCGGGCAAGATCCTGTACGGGCGGTTGTCTGGCTACCGGCTGTCCGAGCTGGGCCAGCAGATGGCGAAGGCCGCGGCGCAGGCGCTCGTGGACCGGGACGTCACGCACGTGGTGGCGAGCCCGCTGGAGCGCGCGCGGGAAACGGCCGAGCCGATCGCGGCACAGTTCGAGCTCACCACGGCGGTGGACGAGCGTCTGATCGAGAGCGCGAACTGGTTCGAGGGCAAGCGGGTGTCCGTCGGCGACGGCGCGCTGCGCGACCCGCGCAACTGGTGGGTGCTGCGCGACCCGATCACTCCGTCCTGGGGCGAGCCGTACCGGATGATCGCGGAGCGGATGTTCGCCGCCCTGCAAGCCGCCCGGGTGGCCGCCGAGGGGCACGAGGCGGTGTGTGTGTCGCACCAGCTGCCGATCTGGATCCTGCGTCGGTACGTCGAGCACAAGCGTCTCTGGCACGACCCTCGCCGGCGCCAATGCGCGCTCGCAAGCCTCACGTCGTTCCACTTCGACGGCGCCAACGTCGTCGGGATCGGTTACTCGGAGCCCGCCGCACACCTCATCGCCTTGTCGCCCGGCGCCGGCACCGCAAGGGGGGCCTAGGTGCGGCGCGGCTGGATGGTCATACCGTTGCTCGCGCTGTTCGCGCTCGTCGGCCTCGCCGGCTGCGCGGGCACGACGGCGGATGGGACGGTCAAGGAGTACGCCCCGGCGGACCGGGTCGCGGCGCCGGAGATCACCGGACAGCTGCTGGATGGGTCGGCGTACGACCTCACCGCCGCCAACGGGCAGGTCGTGGTCATCAACTTCTGGGGTTCGTGGTGCCCGCCGTGCCGCGCGGAGGCCGCCAGCCTTGAGCAGACGTACCTGGCCACCAAGGCCAGCGGCGTGTCGTTCCTAGGCATCAACATTCGCGACGACCGCGACAAGGCGAAGGCGTTCGCTACCGGCCGGATGACGTACTCGAGCCTGTTCGATCCGGCGGGCCGGCTGGCGCAGCGGTTCGAGGTGCCGCCGAACACGATCCCGGCGACGCTGATCCTCGACCGGTCGGGGCGGATCGCCGTGGTGATCCGCAAGCCCATGCGCCAGCCGGAGCTCGAGCCGATCGTCACCCGACTCGCCGCCGAGACGGGGCGAGGCTGATGGGCGACACCTTCGCCGAGATCGCGCGCAGCGGGCCCCTGTTGCTGGCGGTCGGCGTCGCGGCGGTGGCGGGCCTCGTGAGCTTCCTGTCGCCGTGTGTGCTGCCACTCGTGCCGGGTTACCTGTCCTACGTGACGGGGCTGGCCGGTGCGGACCTCGCCGCGGGCGCCACCGGTACGGCTGGCCGCAAGGGGCGTGTGCTCGCCGGTACCGCGCTGTTCGTCTCCGGGTTCACCGTGGTGTTCACGCTGACGGCGATCCTGTTCGCCAGCGTGGGCGGCGTGCTGTTCCGGCACGCCAGGGCGTTCGAGGTCGGCGTGGGCGTCCTGATCGTGCTGCTCGGGCTGGCATTCCTCGGCCTGGTTCCGGGCCTGCAACGCGAGGTACGCATCCACCGGCTGCCGGCCGCCGGTCTGATCGGCGCCCCGGTGTTCGGGGCCGTCTTCGCCCTGTCCTGGGTGCCGTGCGTCGGGCCGACCCTGGCCGCGGTCCTTGGCCTCGCCGCCGTCACCGGCGAGACCGACCGCGCGGTTGTGCTCGCCGTGGCGTACTGCCTCGGGTTGGGTGTGCCGTTCGTGGCGTTCGGCCTGGGCTTCCGGCACCTGCTCGGCCTGTTCGGCGTGATCCGGCGCAACTCTCGGTGGGTCACCGCGATCGGCGGAGCACTACTGATCGTCGTGGGTCTCGCGCTGGTGACCGGCGGCTGGACCGAGTTCACCAACTGGCTGCGCGGCACGGTCGGAGTCGGCGAGGTGAGCGTCTGATGGCGGCCGTCGACGAACGGACGGCGCCGACCGAGGCGCCTCCGCCATCGGCGGGACGAATACACCCGCTGCTCGCCCTGCTGCGCAACTCATGGCGCCAGCTGACCAGCATGCGGACCGCCCTGATCCTGCTTCTGCTCCTCGCCCTGGCGGCGATCCCGGGGTCGGTGTTGCCGCAGCGGCCGGTCAACGCCGACGAGGTCACGCGGTACGCCGCGCAGCACCCCCGGCTCGCCCCGCTGCTCGACCGGCTCGGCGCATTCGACGTGTTCGCCTCGCCGTGGTTCGCCGCCATCTACCTGCTGCTGTTCGTCTCCCTGGTCGGGTGCATCGTGCCGCGGCTGCGCGACCACGTCCGCGCGCTGCGGGCGGCGCCACCCGCGGCTCCGCGCAGGCTGGACCGGCTGCCACAGCACGCCGCGCTGAGCGACCACGACGGCGACGTGTCGGCGATCGCCGCCGCGCTGCGCCGGCGCCGGTGGCGGGTCGCGGTCCGCGGCGACGCCGTTAGTGCGGAAAAGGGTTACCTCAAGGAGACCGGCAACCTGCTTTTCCACTTCGCGCTGGTCGGGGTGCTCGTCGGCGTCGCGCTCGGTTCGTGGTACGGCTGGCACGCCAACCGGCTGCTCGTCGCCGGCGCCGACACGGCGTTCTGCAACGGGCTGCAGCAGTACGACCAGTACGGGCTTGGGTATCGCGTCGACGGCTCGGACCTGCCGCGGTTCTGCCTCGAGCTGACCGACTTCGCGGCCGAGTACCAGCCGAGCGGGCAGGCGAAATCGTTCCGCGCGATAGCCGCGCTCGACGCCGACGGCTCGCCGGCCCGGTCGGTGAGCTTCTCCGTCAACCACCCGCTGCGGCTGGGCGGCGCGAACGTCTACCTCATCGCACACGGGTACGCGCCGGTGGTCCGGTACACGGACCGGTACGGCCAGCGCCAGGAGACCGTCGCGCCCTTCCTGACCCAGGACGACATGCTGACCGGCGAGGGCGTCGCCGCGTTCCCGGACGCCAACGTCGACCCGAAGACCGGGCAGCGCGCGCCACGGCAGCAGGTCGTGTTCGAGGGGCTCTACCTGCCGACCGCGCCGGACCGCGGGCCGTTCGTGCGCTCGACCTTCCCGGCGGAGCGGTCGCCGGCGCTCAACATCGTGGCTTACCGCGGGGATCTGGGCCTCGACGCGGGCATTCCCGGCTCGGTGTACCGGGTGGACCAGCACCAGGTGGAGACCGGCCGGCTGAAGCAGGTGGGCTCGAAGCTGTTGCGGGTGGGGCAGTCGTGGACGCTCGACGACGGCACGACGGTCGAGTTCGTCGGAACCCGGCCGTGGGTGGCGCTCTCCGTGCGCCACGACCCCGGTGAGTCGATCGTGCTGGGGAGCGTCGTGATGCTGCTGGCCGGCCTGATGCTGTCGCTGACCGGAAAGCGGCGGCGGGTGTGGTTCCGGGTCGGACCGTCTCCGACAAGCGGCAGAAGTACGCTCGTCGAGGCGGGCGGCCTGCCACGCACCGACTACCCGGCCTTCGCCGAGGAGTTCGCACAGCTCATACGTGACGTCGAGACGAGTGGGAAGGGCTAGCCGATGGCCGCACTCTCCGACCAGCTGCTGGTCGTTGCGATCATGGCGTACCTGATCGCGATGGTGTGCCACGCCGCGGAGTACGCCTTCGGCAGCCGAGGCGCGGTCGGCAGGGCGGCGACGCGCGAACTCGTGACCGCCGGCGGCGGGGGTGCGTCGGTGACGACGGAGGCCGAGGTCGTCGTGGCGGAAACCCCGCGGCGGGCCGCGCTCGCCGGCCGGGCCGCTGTCGGCGCGCTGGTCGTGGCCGCCCTGGCGCATCTTGGCTGCGTGCTCTCCCGCGGCGTCGCGGACGGCCGGGTGCCGTGGGGCAACATGTACGAGTTCGTGCTGGCGGTGACGTTCGTCGGCAGCGCGGCGTGGCTCGTGGTGCTTGCCCGCCGGCCGGCGGTCCGCCACCTCGGGCTGTTCATCGCGCTCACCGAGGTGCTCCTGCTCGGCCTGGCCGGCATGGTGCTCTACACTCCGATCACCCCGCTGCAGCCGGCCCTCAACTCGTACTGGCTGGCCATCCACGTGACCGCCGCGGTCGTCGCGTCGGGCATCTTCCTGGTCGGCTTCGTCTCGGCGGCGATGTACCTGATCCGGCTGGGCTACGACGAGGGTCGGCCCGGTTTCCCGTTCACGCTCGGCGCCCGGGTGCCGGCCGCCGACGCGCTCGAGCGGCTGACGTTCCGGCTGAACGCGTTCGCGTTCCCGATCTGGACGTTCGCCGTCATCGCCGGCGCGATCTGGGCTGAGTCGGCGTGGGGTCGCTACTGGGGTTGGGACCCGAAGGAGACCTGGGCGTTCATCTCCTGGGTCGTGTACGCCGGCTACCTGCACGCCCGGGCGACCGCCAGCGTGAAGCGCTCGACGGCGGCGTGGATCGTCGTGGTCGCTTGGGCCACCATGCTCATGAACCTGTTCGGCGTGAACCTGTTCTTCTCCGGCCTGCACTCGTACGCCGGCGTCAAGTAAGCGAGGCGCCGCCCGCTGCGGCCGGCCACGCCCACGGGTCATGGTGTTGTTACGGCACCTACGTGACCTGATTCGAATACGGATCGCCGTCAAGCATCGTGCGAGACGAAGCAGGTATGTGTCGTTTGACCTGGGTGAGCCAAGGGACTCCACGGGGATGGACGGCACATGCACACCGACGGGCCGAAGGTCTGCGACGCCCTGGACTGGCAGCGTTGAGACCGGCGCCAGTCTGGCGTCCCGCCAGGCGAGGCCCGCAACCGTCACGTGATCAACCAGCCGACCCGCGGCAACGGTGCCGCCGATCCATTTGTGGGTCAGGTCTCGTAGGTGCTCACCACATTGGTCGGGGCGCCCCCGCACCCCGCGGCGGTCGTACGCCAGACTGGTCGGCATGGCGGCACGAGGCTTCCCGTACACCGATCTGAAGGAATTCCTCGCCGCGCTCGAGGCAGCGGGCGAGCTGCACCGCGTCGCCGTGCCGGTGGATCCCACGCTGGAGATCAGCGAGATCGTCACCCGGACCGTGCGAGCGAAGGGACCGGCACTGCTGTTCGAGCGGCCGACCCGCGGCGAGATGCCGCTGGCCATCAACGTCTTCGGCACCGACCGCAGGATGGCGATGGCGCTCGGTGTGCCGGACGTGAACGAGATCGGTGCCCGGATCGGCGACCTAATCAGACCGGAGCTGCCCGTGGGCTGGGCCGGCATCCGGGACGGCCTGGGCAAGCTGATGCAGCTGAAGTCCGTGCCGCCCAAGCGGGTTCGGACCGCGCCGTGCCAGCAGGTCGTGTACAAGGGCGCCGACGTTGACCTCAACCGGCTGCCCGCCCTGCAGACCTGGCCCGACGACGGTGGCGTGTTCCACAACTACGGGCTGACTCACACGAAGCACCCGGAGACCGGCAAGCGCAACCTCGGGCTGTATCGGCTGCAGCAGCACTCGCCCAACGCGCTCGGCATGCACTGGCAGATCCACAAGGACTCGACCGCGCACCACGCCGTGGCCGAGCGGCGCGGGGAGCGGCTGCCGGTCGCCGTCGCGTTCGGCTGCGACCCGGTCGTGTCCTACGCCGCGAGCGCGCCGCTGCCGTCGGACATCGACGAGTATCTGTTTGCTGGGTTCCTGCGCGGCGAGCGAGTCGAAATGGTCGACTGCTTGACCGTGCCGCTGCAGGTGCCCGCGCACGCGCAGGTCGTGCTCGAGGGGTACGTCGAGCCGGGGGAGCGGCACCCGGAGGGGCCGTTCGGCGACCACACCGGTTTCTACACGCCGGTCGAGCCGTTCCCCGTGCTGCACGTCGAGTGCATGACGAGCCAGCGCGACCCGGTCTACCACTCGATCGTGACGTCCAAGCCGCCGCAGGAGGACGGGCCGATCGGGCGCGCCACCGAACGCATCTTCCTGCCGCTGATCAAGATGCTGATCCCCGACATCGTGGACATGTCGCTGCCGGAGCCCGGCGTGTTCCACAACTGCCTGATCGTGTCGATCGCCAAGCGCTACCCGAAGCAGGCCCAGAAGGTGATGTCGTCGATCTGGGGGGCGCACCTGCTCTCGTTGACGAAGCTGATCGTCGTGGTGGATGACGACTGCGACGTGCACGACTATCCCGAGGTCGCATTCCGGGCGTTCGGCAACGTGGACTACGCGCACGACCTGCTGCTGACCGAGGGACCGGTCGACCATCTCGACCACGCGTCGTACCAGCAGTTCTGGGGCGGCAAGGCCGGCATCGACGCGACGCGCAAGCTGCCGACCGAGGGGTATCACCGGGGCTGGCCGGCCGCCGCCGTCATGTCGCCGGAGGTACGGGCTCTGGTGGACAAGCGCTGGAAGGAGTACGGGCTCGCATGACGGCGACCGTCCAGCAACGAAATCCGGTTCGGGCGTTCCTGCGGCTCGTGGCGATCGAGCACTCGGTGTTCGCGCTGCCGTTTGCGTACCTCGCCGCGCTGACGGCCATGCAGGTCAACGGCTCGGGCATCCGCTGGGGCGGCCTGGCGCTGATCACCGTCGCGATGGTCGGCGGGCGGACTTTCGCGATGGCCGCCAACCGGATCATCGATCGGCGGATCGACGCGCGGAATCCGCGTACCGCCGGGCGGGAGCTCGTCACCGGTGCGGTCAGCGTGCGGACGGCCTGGACCGGCGCGGCGGTCGCGCTCGCGGTGTTCCTCGGAGCGGCGGCTGCGCTCAACCCGCTATGCCTCGCGCTGGCCCCTCTCGCCGTGGTGCCGCTCGTGGTCTACCCGTACGCCAAGAGGTTCACCGACTGGCCGCACGCACTGCTGGCACTGGCCCAGGCGGTCGCGCCGGTCGGCGCGTGGCTCGCGGTCACCGGCACCTTCGTCGGATCCGGGCCGGCCTGGGTGCTCGGCGCCGGCGTCGGGCTGTGGATCGGCGGCTTCGATCTCATCTACGCCAGCCAGGACGCCGAGGTGGACCGGCGGATCGGGGTGCACAGCGTGCCGGCCAGGTACGGGGTGCCGTTCGCGCTGCGCGCCTCGATCGCCGCGCACGTGCTCGCGTCCGTCCTGTTCGTCTGGTTCGGCGCGCTGGTCGGGTTCGCCTGGCTCTGGGCGACCGGGCTGGCGCTCGCGGTCGTCGCGTTCGTCTACCAGCACTCGATCGTCAAACCGGACGACCTGTCCCGGGTCAATCGCGCGTTCTTCACCGCCAACGGCTTCGTGGGGGTGGTGCTGTTCGTTTTCGCGCTATTGGATCTCGTCGTACACGGCGGCCTGCGATGAGCGCGCGGCGTCCGTGGGTGGTAGGCGTGTCCGGGGCCTCCGGTACGCCGTATGCGGCGGCCGTGCTGCGGGCGCTGTTCGACGCCGGCGAGCCGGTTGACCTGGTGGTCTCCCGAGCGGCCCGACTGACCATTCTGGACGAAACCGGACGCCCGTTCCGCGACGCGCACTGGCAGGAAGATCTGGCCGGGTGGGTGGGTCGCGAGCTGGCCGGTGCCGATGTGGTGCACTGGCCGGCCGGCGACCTGGCCGCCGGGCCGAGCAGCGGCTCGTACCCGACGCAGGGAATGGTCGTGGTGCCGGCGAGCACGGCGGCCTGCGCGGGAATCGCGATCGGGCTGTCCAAGGACCTGTTGCAGCGCGCGGCCGAGGTGAACCTCAAGGAGGGCCGGCGGGTCGTGGTCGTACCACGGGAGACGCCGGTGACCCGCAGCCACCTGGTGCACCTGGTGTCGCTGCACGACGCCGGCGCGGTGGTGCTGCCGGCCAGCCCGGGCTTCTACGGCGCCGGCGCGAACGCCTCGGCGGCCCAGCTCGTCGACTTCGTCGCCGGAAAGATTCTCGACGCGCTCGGCGTACACAATGACCTGTCCCGCCGGTGGTCCGGCGAGTTGAGTCCGGTGGCCGACCCCGGCCGGCCTCGTTCGCAACTAGCGTGAACCGTGTTCTGACCTGCTGCCGACGTCCTCGCCTTCGTGCAGTTCGCCTTCGCCCTCCAGCAGGGCGCGGACCTCGGATTCCCGAAACCGGCGGTGTCCACCGGGAGTCCTGATGCTGCCGATCCGGCCCGCGGCGGCCCACCGGGTCACGGTCTTCGGGTCGACGCGGAACAGCGCGGCCACCTCGCCCGGTGTTAGCAGACGATCTCCAGTGTCCACGACCCCCTCCTCGCGTCGCTGAGACTCAGGCCGGCTACGCCCAGTAGAGCACCGTCAGCGTGCCGTGTCCGGGAAACGTGGAAATCGCACTGGTTGAGAAGTTAGCCGGGTAGGCTCCATGAGCGCATCTCATGTTCATGCTGTGGGGCGGCTGAGCACTAGGGTCTACAGGCAGTGGACGCCATTGACCGGAGCCTCGTCGAGCTGTTGCGCATGAACGCGCGGCTGTCCTACGCCGAGCTTGCCCGGCAGGTCGGCCTGTCCGCCCCGGCGGTGCATGAGCGGGTCGGCAAGCTCGAGGCGAGCGGCGTGATCCGGGGGTACCACGCCGACGTCGAGCCCGAGGCGATCGGCCTCGGCGTGACCGCGCTGATCGGCATCGCGCAGGACTCCAACGCCGAGATCGATGACATCGTGGCCGCCCTGCGCGAGCTGCCGGAGATCGAGTCGTGCTACTTCATGGCCGGCGACGAGTCGTTCCGCCTGGTCGCGCGGGTCGGCACGATCGCCGAGCTCGAGCAGCTCATCGTGCGGCTCAACCGCACCACGGGGGTGGCCTCCACGCGCACCGCCATCGTCCTGTCGACGCGGTGGGAGAACCGCCCCCAGCCGAGCCCGCAGCGCTGAGGCTTCACGGCCGTCGCAACCTTGCGCGGGTTGGGATGTCGCGGGCCCGCGACATCCCAACCCGCGCAAGATTGTGTCCGGGGGACGGTAGATTGCGGCCGTGACTCGGCACCCCCTCGGCGCCGCCGTGGTGACCGGCGCGGGTCGCGGCCTCGGGTCCGCGATCGCGGCCGCGTTGCACCGTGACGGATGGCGCGTGCTCGTCACGGACGTGGACGCCGAGGCTGCGGCCGCGGCCGCCGGGCCGCTCGGCGGCTGGTCCGCCGCGCTGGACGTGCGCGATGAGGCGGCCTGCCGCGCGACCGCCGGGGCCGCCGATGCCGTCGAGGGGGGCCTGCGACTGTGGGTCAACAACGCGGGGATCCTCGCGACCGGTCCCTCGTGGACACACGATGGCGAGACCCGTCGCACGGTGATGGAGATCAACGCGCTCGGGGCGATGAACGGGACGATGGCCGCACTCGAGCTCATGCGACCCGTCGGCCGAGGGCACGTCATCAACATCGTCTCGCTCACCGGGCTGATCGCGCCGCCGGGCGAGGTCGTGTACGCCGCGAGCAAGCACGCGTTGATCGCATTCAGCGTCGGCACCCTCAACGACCTGCGCGTGGCCGGGGAGACCGGCGTACACATCTCGTGCGTGTGTCCGGACGGGGTGTGGACCCCGATGCTGTACGACCGGCTCGCCGACGACGGCGCCGCGGCTTCGTTCACCGGCGTCCTGCTCCGCCCGGAACGCGTGGCCGACCGGGTGGCGCGGCTCGCCCGCCACCCACGGCCCGTCGTGTCGGTGCCGCGCTGGCGCGGCGCCCAGGTCCGCCTCCTCGACGCCATGCCCGGCGCGTCGACGCGGCTCGCCCGCCTGGTGCTCGCGGTCGGCCGGGCCGGGCAGCGACGTCAGGCCAGGCGGATCGCGAACCACCGAGCCGAGAGGTGATCTTGGCGGGTGTTACCGTCGGAGCGTGCCTTCGCTGGATCGATGTAACGACGACGTCCGTGCCTGGCTGACGGAGGCGATCGGCAAGGTGGACGCCGACGCCAACCGCTCCGCGGACACGCACCTGCTGCCCTTCCCGCTGCCGGGCGACTGGGGCGTCGACCTCTATCTGAAGGACGAGTCCGTCCACCCCACCGGGTCGCTCAAGCACCGGCTGGCCCGCTCGCTGTTCCTCTTCGCGCTGTGCAACGGGTGGATCGGCCCGCACACCACCGTCGTGGAGGCGTCGTCCGGCTCGACCGCGGTCTCCGAGGCGTATTTCGCCCGGATGCTCGGGCTGCCCTTCATCGCGGTCATGCCGGCGTCGACGTCGCCTGAGAAGATCAGCTTGATCGAGTTCCAGGGCGGCAAGTGCCACCTCGTCGACGACCCGGCCGCCGTGGTGGTGGAGGCGCGCTGGCTGGCCGAGGACCTCGGCGGGCATTTCATGGACCAGTTCACCAACGCCGAGCGCGCCACGGATTGGCGCGGCAACAACAACATCGCCGAGTCGATCTACGAGCAGATGGCCCGCGAGCGGTACCCGGTGCCGGCCTGGATCGTGGTCGGCGCGGGCACCGGCGGCACGTCGGCCACGATCGGCCGGTACGCCCGGTACCAGCGGTACCGCACGAAGCTCTGCGTCGTGGACCCGGAGAACTCCGCGTTCTACCCCGCCTGGGAAGCGCTCGACTGGTCCGTGACGACGGGTATCGGCTCACGCATCGAGGGCATCGGCCGACCCGGCGTCGAGGCGTCCTTTCAGCCATCGGTGGTGGACCGGATGATCCGCGTACCGGACGCGGGCTCGGTCGCCGCGATGCGGATGGCGTCGACCACGCTCGGCCGGCGGCTCGGGGGATCGACGGGTACCAACCTGTGGGGAGCGTTCTCGCTGCTGGCCGAGCTGCGTTCGCGAGGTGAGCGTGGCTCAGTGGTGACGCTGCTCTGCGACGGCGGGGAGCGGTACGCGCACACCTATTACGACGACGCGTGGGTGGCCGCCGAGGGACTCGACCTGGCACCGTACCTGGCCACCATGGAGCGGTTCCTGGCCGGCGGCGAGTGGGTGGAACCGGCCGCGCGCTAGCCGACCAGCTCGTCGACGTAGCACCAGCGCCAGCTCTCGCCGGGCTGGAACGAACGCATGACGGGATGCTTGGTGGCCTCGAAGTGCGCTGTGGCGTGCCGGCGTGGCGACGAATCGCAGCAGCCGACCCGGCCGCAGGTCAGGCAGAGGCGCAGGTGCACCCAGTCGGTCCGGCCCTCGGCCAGGCAGTCCTGGCAGCCCTCAGTGCTCTGCGGGGCCGCCTCGGTCGCCCGGTCCAGGTGTTCGCAGCTCATTGCCCTCCCCGCTCCAGTGAAGCCTCCTCCAGGTCCATGTCGCGTTGGGCCCGGACGAGGACCTCCTCCGCGATGCGACCCTCGTCACGGGCCCGGCGAAACACCTCCCGCTCCGCGAGCAGCATCTCGCGGCGGAGCCGCACGTATGCACCCGACGGCGTCTCGGCGTCCCCGCCCAGCCGCTCCCAGGCGGTGTTGGTCCTGCTCTCGGTCAGCCGGCGCAGGCGCTCGACCACGTCCGGCGGCGCGCTGTCGGCGCTCGCGTCGAGCCGCTCCCGGGCGGCCCGGCTCGCCGCGAACTGCACCTGGGCCTCGGCCAGTACGTCCTCGGTGGGGTCGTCCGGCGGCGGGCGCAGCCAGCGGGCGAACGCGGGCAGCGTCGTTCCCTGCAGGCCGAGCGTGGCGAGGATGACCGCGAACGCGAGCCAGACGAACAGGTCGCGCGGGTAGGTCGCGCCTCCGGCGAGGGTGAGCGGCAAGGCGAGCGCCGTGGCGAGGGTGATCACGCCGCGCATGCCGGCCCACGCGATCACCGTCGGGGTGGTCCACGGGGGTGGCGGGTCGCGCCGGCCCACCGCCGGGATGAGCCGCGGGAGGTACGTGGCTGGGTACATCCAGATGAAGCGGGTGACGATCACGGTGCCGAGCACCGCGGCGGTGATGCCCACCACCTGGGCGAACGGCGTGTTGAGCCGGGCGAGCACGCCGCGCAGTTGCAGCCCGACGAGCAGGAACACCAGGCCCTCGAGCACGTACTTGACGATCTTCCAGAACGCGCCCATCTGCAGCCGGGAGGCGGCCGACATCAGGAGGGGCAGGCGATGGCCGAGGTACAGCCCGGCGACCACGACGGCGACGATCCCCGAGGCGTTGATCGCCTCCGCGGCGAGTACGACGAGGAACGGAGTGAGCAGCGAGATCGAGTTGTCGATCAGCGGATCAGTGGTCCTCCTGTGCAGATACGCGAGGATCACCGCGCACGCGCCGCCGACAACAAGCCCACCGCCGGTGGAGACCACGATCTCCCGCGTGATATCGAGCGCGCTGACCGCCGAGCCGACCGCCGCGAACACCGCGATCCGGAAGAGCACGAGTGCCGTGGCGTCGTTGATCAGGCTCTCGCCCTCGAGGATCGTGACCATCCGCCGGGGCAGGCCGATGCGACGGGCCACGGCGGTGGCCGCGATCGCGTCGGGCGGCGCGACGACGGCGCCGAGCGCGAGGCAAACGGCCAGCGGTACGCCGGGCAGTAAGGCGTAGACCACCAGGCCGACCGCGGTCGCCGTGAACAGGACCAGGCCGACGGCGAGCAACAGGATGGGCCGCAGGTTGTGGCGGAAGGCGGGCACGGATGTCTCGAGGGCCGCGACGAACAGCAGCGGCGGCACGATGCCGATGAGGATGAACTCGGGGTCGAGCCGGATGGTGGGCACGTTCGGCAGATACGAGATCGCCACACCGACGGCGACCAGGAGGATCGGCGAGAGGAGCCCCAGCCGTCGGGCCAGCGCCTGGACCGCGACCACGATCGCGATCAGGCTGACCGTCTCCGCGAGGACCTCCACGCTGCGAGCCTAGGGTGTGCGTTCGGCGAGACCGGGGTAGCGGGTCACGTACCCGTCCTCATCGAGATCCAGCTCCGCGGTGAACGACCGGGACGAGAACCGCACGCCGCCGTCGAGCGCGACGTACCGCTGCTCCGCGGCCACCACTTGCAGCGAGGGCACGAGCACCCACGCGACCACGACGTCGCGCTCGGTGCCTGGTGGAGCCGCCAGCAGCCCGAGCCGGCGCACCGGAAGGGTGTTGAACAGCGGCGCCGCTCCGAGATCCACATCGACGGCCTCGGCCAGTCGGTCGGGCTCCTCGGTGCCGGGCAGCGCGGCGCGCGCACGCCCCGCCGCGACCAGGGCGCGGTCGAGGTCGCCCTGCTCGGCGGTGGTCACCCGCCAGCGCCCCGTCGCCCGTTCCAGGCGCGCCGTGCGCTGCCAGCCCGCGCCCTCGGCAGTGACCTCGAGCCGTGCGGTGGCCCACCCCTCGTCGGTCACCAGCTCATAGCGGCAGGTGTACGGCACGGGAGTGGCTGCGACGGCGACACCGCGGGCGTATAGACCCCGCGCGTCGTCTACCAGCGCGTGGTCGGCGCCCGCGGTGTCGGTGCGCCGCCAGAACAGCGACTTCGGCAGGGTCGGCATGGCTTCCGAATTTACCGGTCTCCGGCCGCCTCCTCGGGCCCCTCCGCCGATGGATGCCGAATTCGAGCTACCGGGGGTCGCGGTGGCGGAACCGCTTGGACCACGCGTGATCCGGCGACCGGTCCCGCCGAGGGGCGCGATCCGGCCCGGCGGCGGCCGCCCAGGGCGCTCGCTCGCCGTCGCGGTGGGTCCGGTCCCCGCGGTGGGTCCGGTCCCCGCGGTACTTCCGGTCCCCGCGCTGGGTCAAGTCCCCGCGGTACTTCCGATCCCCGCTGGGGCGGGCTGTCCGCTCCGCCGCGCGCCGCTCCGGGTCCGGCGTCACCGGTACGCCGCTCGGTTCGCGGGCACCGGTCAGCTCGGCGAGCGCTGGGTCGCCCGCGCGTACCCGCGTCTGTGCCGGCTCGACACCGGCCTTCGCCAGCATCGCGACGGTCGACTTGCGCTGCTTGGGCAGCACCAGGGTGGCCACCGCGCCAGCCTCCCCGGCGCGTGCAGTGCGTCCAGCCCGGTGCAGGTAACCCTTGGCGTCCTTCGGTGGGTCGATGTGGACGACGAGCGAGACGCCATCGACATGGATGCCGCGGGCAGCCACGTCGGTGGCGACCAGCACGCCCATCCGACCCTCGCGGAACTCGGCGAGGGTTCGCGTGCGTACCCGCTGCGTCTTGCCGCCGTGCAGCGCGCCGGCCCGGACGCCCACCGACGCCAGCTGCTCGACGAGGCGGTCCACGCCGGCCTGCGTACGCGCGAACATGATCGTGCGACCGTGGCGAGCCGCGATCGACGCGGTCACGACGAACTTGTCGTGCGGCGGGATAAGTAGCACATGGTGGTCCATTGTGGAGATGGTCGCTACGGGTGGCGCGGTGGAGTGCGTGACCGGGTCGGACATGAACCGCTCAACGAGTGCGTCGACGTCCGCGTCGAGGGTTGCCGAGAACAGCAGCCGCTGTGCACTCGCCGGGGTCAGCGCGAGCAGCGCGGTGACCTCGGGCAGGAACCCCATGTCGGCCATCTGGTCGGCCTCGTCGAGCACGGTGACCTCGACATCGTCGAGCGAGCAGGCGCGGCGGTCGATAAGGTCCCGCAGGCGACCGGGGGTAGCCACGAGGATCTCGACCCCGCGGCGGAGCGCATCCATCTGGCGGTCGTAGGGGACGCCCCCGACGGTCGTCTTGAGCGACACCCCGATCGACCGGCCCAATGGCGTGAGCGCGTCGGCGACCTGCATCGCGAGTTCGCGGGTCGGCACCAGGATCAGCGCCCTGGGCCGGCCCGGTCGAGCCCGCCGCCCGGCGATTCGGGCCAGCACAGGCAGGCCGAACGCCAGCGTCTTGCCGGATCCGGTCTGGCCTCGACCGAGAACGTCGCGACCGGCGAGCGCGTCCGGCACGGTCGCGGTCTGGATCTCGAATGGCTCGGTGATGCCGTCCCGGGTCAGCGTGCGGACGAGCGCCGTGGGCAGGCCGAGGGCCGCGAAGCCTCCGGTGGGGGCGTCGATGGGGTCGTCGAAGAAGGAACGGAACGTGCTGGGGTCGGCGGAGCTGGTCACGAATACCTCTCGGGCGAGGGCGCGTCTTTCGCTGCCGAACCTGTCGGTCCCGGCTCGACGGCCTCGTCCCAGCGCGGCTGCGCGCTGGGCACTCGCCCGCAAGAACGCCCATGAGCGCACGCCGCGGCGCGCGCCGGTGAATGATCCGTTTGAGTGTACGGGGAGGGGCTCGCCGCCCGGGCCGGATGCGTGCCGCCAGTGGGAAGGATCACCTCGCGGGCACCGTTACTGGCCGAACAGGCCCTCGAGGACCGCTCGGACCGAGCCGCTCACAAGCGCCGCGACGAGCAGCCCGGCCGCGATCAGTGCGGCGAGGACCAGCGCGGCACGCAGGATGACCCGCGTCGTGCTGCTCGTCGACCGGGTCATATCCAGCTGGCCGTGCGCCAGGATGTGCCCGGTCAGGGAGCCAGAATTGTCCTGGGCAGCGGGTGCGGCCGCTCCCGCCGTCGCCGGCGCTGGGGAACCGCGCGCGCCGGCTCCGACGGGCCCACCGTGTCCACCGTAGACACTGCCGGATGGCCGCTGGTTGCGCGCCCATTGGCCGTACTCCGCGGAGGCGACCAACGGCGCGGCGCCGCCCGGTCCCGGAGGCGCATCGCCGGCGCGAGCCATCGACGGCGGTGGTGGCGGGAACGGCGGCGCCGGCATAGGCCCCGGCGGGCTCGGCGGCCCGGGAGGCGGTGCGGGCGGCCCGGGAGGCGGTGCGGGCGGACCTGGCGGAGGGGCCGGCTGCGGCGGTGGTGATGGGATCGGGGGGCCGGGCTCTGGAGCCGGTGGCTGCGGCCCCGGCGGCGACGGCGGGGTCGGCTCCGGTCGCGGGAAGGGTGGCGGCGCCGGTGGCGGGGCGGGTGGCTCTGCCGGCTCGGGTGGCTCCGGCGGCGACGGGGGCTCGTGGGGCTGCGGCGGCTCGGCCGGCTGCGGTGGTTCGCCCGGCTGCGGCGGTTCGGAGTAGCGCGGCATCGGCAGTTGTGGTCGCTCGATCGGCTCGCCCACCGATGGTGGCCACGCGGTCGGCGGCGCCGAAGTGGGCGCCGGGAAATCCGCGACCGGCCACGACCGCACGGGCGGCCACGGTGGGACCAGCGTCGCCGGCGGCTCGGCCGGGGTGCCCGGCTCGGCAGCGGTCGGGGGACCCGGCTCGGCTGGCTCTGCCGGCGTGCTCGGCACGCCCGCGTCTCCGGTGATCACCGCGCCGGCCCGGTAGACGCGCGATCGACTCCCGAGCAGTCGGGGGCTGGCCAGGTCTTCGGCGGTCACGCGATTCCAGGCGGGTACGGGCGCCGAGGCGCGAGCGGTGGCGACCCGCTGGCCGGGCGCGTCGGGCGGGGAGTCCGCCGGATCGGGGTCATCGCCGGCCGCCTCCGGTGGCGTCCGCGGCGGGACGGCGAACGCGTCCCAGGACGACCCCGTCGGGAGCGAGGCCGGGACACCGGCCGTCTCGCGGCGTTCGCGGGCGCGGTACGTGCCGCCGCCCGGCCGAACTCCGGCACGTGCGACATCGGCCGGGTTCACCGGGGTCTGGCCGGCGACCGTCGCCCGCCCGACGACGGGACCCCCGAGCGGCCCGTCCCTGTCTTCGTCCATCAAAGCCCTCCCGCGCGTGTGCCGGGATGTCTCGACCCACCCAGCCGCTCGAGCCACGGCATTATCGCCCCTCACCGTGCCACATCCGGACGACGGCGCACAGCCTGAGCGCGTACGCCGTGGTCAGGTGCCCGACGTCGACGTGGCCACCGCGGGCGTGGACGTCGGCGTTCCCGTGGGCTCGGTGGACGTGGAGGCCGCCGGTGCCGCGGCCGTGGTGTCGGTGGGCGACGGGGCGGGCGCCTGCGGCGCCGCCGTGCTGGTCGCTGGCGCCGCCGCGCTGGGCGAAGCGGACGACGTGGTCGGTGTCGGCGACGGGGTGGTGGGCGTCGGGGACGGGGTGGTTGGCGTCGGCGACGGGGTGGTGGGTGTCGGGGACGGGGTGGTTGGCGTCGGCGATGGCCTGGTGGGTGTCGGGGACGGCGTGGTTGGCGTCGGCGATGGCCTGGTGGGCGTCGGAGGTGGCGCCGGGGTGCCCGGAGCGGTCACCGCTCCGTACACACGGGTCGCCGCGAAGAAGCGTGACCACCACACCGTCGAGATCTTCACGACGTCGCCCGTCGTGGGTGCGTGGATCATCTTTCCGTTGCCGAGATACATGCCGACGTGGTGGATGCCGGTCCAGTCGCTCGAGCTGCTGAAGAACAGCAGATCGCCGGGGAGGAGCGCGTACCGGGACACGGACCTCATGCGGGTGGCGTAGTACTGGTCCTTCGCCACGCGCGGCAGCGTGACGCCGGTGGACCGGTACGACGCCCACATCAGACCCGAGCAGTCGTATCGGTCCGGCCCTTCGGCGCCCCACAGGTACGGCTTGCCGAGCTGCCTGAGCGCGAAGGTGACCGCGGCCAGCGCTTTCGCGCTCGCTTTCATGCCGGCGATGGAGTCCCCGCCGATGAACGCGGCGCCGAGCCGCTGCTCGTTCGCCTCGATCTCGCGCTCGATCGTGGCGAGCTGAGACGCGTGCCGTCGCCTGAGCTCGAGGAGGGCGGCCTCGCGCTGCTTGTACGTCGCCTGGAGTGAGCTGAATCGGGCGACCGCCGACCGCTCGGCGTTGAGCGCGTCCAGGTACGCCTGATGCGCCGCCCGTTCGGCCTCCTGCGCTAGGCTCACGTCGCGGGCCGCCGCCTCGGACGCCGCGGAGGAGTCGTCGGTGACGCCGGAAAGCGCGCCGAGGCCGTACAGGTCACTGAGCCCGGGCGGCATCCCGGCCGCGTCCTTGAACGCCTTGCTCGCCGCCTTGTGCGCGCGGTCCTGCGCGACGCGCAGCACGTCGCCCGCCTGCCGCCACTGGTAATCCGCCAGCACCCGCGCGCTGCGCAGCTCGGAAAGCTGGATGCCCAGCTCCTTGAGCTGCTCGCCGATTGTCGAGAGTTCGGTCTCCGCCGCGGTGATCTCGTTGGCCAGCCCGCTCAGCGGTGTTTGCTGGCCGATCGGCGCCGTGAAGCTCTCCGCGTTGGGCAACGGGAGGGCTCCGGACGGCACCGGCCGTGACCCCGGGTCGGGCACGCTCGAGGTGGTGCTCGGGTCGGCGTACGCGGGAGCCGCGAACGCGGCCGTCGCGGCGGCGCCGAGCAGTGCGGACCAGGCTATCGGCCGCAGCGCTGGGCCGAGGACACCCTCGGGCTGGGCCGCGCGCCTGCCCCGATGCCTTCGCCTCGCCATCCCTGCCCGCTCCCCGCGTGATGTGTTCCGTCTCACCTTGTCATACCGCAGCGCCCCCGGTGTGTCGATGCATTCGTCTATAACTGGACGCGCGAAACGCCCGGCAATTCGGCACAATACGGGTGACCGATCGCCCACACCGTTCGCCGTTCGGCCCGCGCGGGCACGTAGTCTGCGAGCATGGACGCCGGACGGAAGCGGGAGCTCGAAGAGAAGGTGTACGCCAGCGAGCGGCTCACCCGCGAGGACGGGGTGGCGCTCTACGAGAGCGACGATCTCGCGTGGCTCGGCCGGCTGGCGCACCACCGGCGTACGCAGCTCAACGGTGACCGGGTGATGTTCAATGTCAACCGGCATCTGAACCTGACCAACGTGTGCAGTGCCTCGTGTGCGTACTGCTCGTTCCAGCGCAAGCCCGGCGAGAAGGCCGCGTACACGATGCGCGTCGAAGAGGCCGTCGCCAAGGCCAAGGAGATGCAGGGTGAGCAGCTGACGGAGCTGCACATCGTCAACGGCCTGCACCCGACGCTGCCGTGGAAGTACTACCCCAGGGTCCTGCGTGAGCTCAAGGCGGCGCTGCCCGACGTGTCGCTGAAGTGCTTCACCGCAACCGAGATCCACTGGTTCGAGAAGATCTCGGGCCGGCCCGCCGACGAGATCCTCGACGAGCTCATCGACGCCGGTCTCGCATCGCTGACCGGTGGCGGCGCGGAGATCTTCGACTGGGAGATCCGTCAGCAGATCGTGGACCACGCCACGCACTGGGAGGACTGGTCGCGCATTCACCGGATCGCGCACGCCAAGGGCCTGCGTACGCCGTCCACGATGCTGTACGGCCACATCGAGGAGCCTCGGCACCGGGTCGACCACGTGCTGCGCCTGCGCGAGCTGCAGGACGAGACCGGCGGCTTCACGGTCTTCATCCCGCTGCGCTATCAGCACGACTTCGTCGACTCGGCCGACGGCGTCGTCCGCAACCGGCTGCAGGAGCGGACCACGATGGCCTCGCCGGCCGAGTCGCTCAAGACGTTCGCGGTGTCGCGGCTGCTCTTCGACAACGTGCCGCACCTCAAGTGCTTCTGGGTGATGCACGGTCTGTCGGTGGCGCAGCTGTCGCTGAACTTCGGCGTGGACGACCTGGACGGGTCGGTCGTGGAGTACAAGATCACTCATGACGCCGACGCGTACGGCACCCCGAGCACCATGCACCGCCAGGACCTGCTCGACCTGATCTGGGACGCTGGCTTCCGGCCCGTGGAGCGCAACACGCGCTACGACGTCGTACGTGAGTTCGGCCCGCCGCCCACGCTCGCCGAGCGGCGGGCCGAACCCCAGCAGATCTGGGCCTGACCGCCCGCACCCTTGGCGCTAGTACCGTCGCGTACCCTCGTCCCGACATGAACGACAGAACGGACCGCGGCGCCCCCCGTCGGGACGCCCAGGGGCGGCTGGTCAGGGCCTCCGATCTGCTGGGCCTGACCTTGGCCGGGTTCGCCGTGGGCATCGTGGCGCTGGTGCTCTTCGACGGGGTGTTCGCGCTGCTCGGCTTCGGCGATTTCGGTCGGGCGAACGGCTGGCTGGCGGTGATCCTGCCCGGGTGGCTGTTCGTCGAGGACTTCCGTGCCTGGCGGTACGGGCCGGCCCGGGTCGTCGCCGCACTCGTCGCGGCGGCGACGGGCGTCGCGCTCGGCCTGCTCGCGGCCGGCCTCGCCGGAGGGCTGCCGGCGCTGGTGTCCGGCGGGACGGGTGCCCTGGTCGCGTCCGTCGCGTACGCGCTGATCTGGTTCTACGGCGTCCGGTGGCTGTCCCATCGGGCCGGTGAGGGGTAGCGATGAGTCCCGCCATCAAATACACGTTGGGCCGCATAGGCCTGTTCATGGCGGTCGCCCTCGTGCTGTGGCCGATCGACATGAACATCTTCGTCAAGCTGATGATCGCCGTCCTGGCCTCGGCCGGTCTGGCGTACTTCCTCCTGCGTGGCTGGCGGGACCAGATGGCCCAGCAGCTCGCCGCCTCGGCCGAGCGGCGTCGCGGGCAGCGGGAACGGCTGCGCGCCGCGCTCGCCGGTGAGGACGAGAAACCTCGCGAGGCCGAGGCCGTCGAGGGCGGGACGGAGGAGAGCGACGCCGGGGGCAAGAGGCCGCCCGGCGACGACGCCGAGCCCGACGCCCACTAACCCCGCCCGCGCAACTTCGACGGAGTTGGGCCGTTGGGTGCCGCCTTAACCCCAACTCCGACGGAGTTGGCGCCCAGAAGTCAGCCCACCAACCCCCGGCGCTCGGCGATGCGTTCGAGGTCATCGGCGATGGCCTCGAGCCGGCTCATGCCGGCCTCGACGCTCGCCATCGACTGCTCGCTCGGCCGCTGGCGCAGGAGCGGCGCCATGATCTCGTCGGCGCGCGCCGCGTACTCCCGCTGTGCCGTCGTCACCGCGGCCGTGACCTCCGCCGCGAGCTCGTCCGCGGCGAGCCGCAACGCGTCCGGTGCAATGTGGAGCTCCTGCAGCGCGCCGCCCGGGCCGGTGCGGGCGCGCACGTGGCCGCGCGGCGAGCGCGCCTCGGCGTACTGCTCGGCCAGGTGGGCCTGCATCTCGGTGAGCCGCTCGACCTGACGCTGCGCGTACTCGACCAGCTCGCCGAGGCTGTTGATGTCACCCACGCCGCACGCCCCCTTTCTCGAGCCGCCCGTGCGATGGCATGCTGGGCGCCATGCCTGGGGACCCTACCGCGCTGCTGGCTCCGGTGGTCCGGCCCCTGCTGCGCTCGGGTGAGCAGCTGCGCATCGCGGCGCGCATACGCCCCGATCCGGGCGTCACCGAGCGCATCCCGCTCAGCCGCGAGCTGGTCGGCCTGGTCAACCCGCTCGCGTGGTTCGGTCTCGACGCACACCCCGGCCACCTGGTGCGCCGACTCACCTGGGGGTACGCCGTTGTCGGGCCGGAGCAGTGCGTCGCTCGCGACGTGCACGCCGTGGTGCACGAGCAGATGACGAGGTCCGCGCTGGTGGTGACCGCCGAGCGGTTCATCGTGGTGGGACTGCGCCCAACCGGGCGTACCGAAAGGACACCGGACGACGTCCACGTGAGCGAGAGCGGCGTCATCGCGGGCGAGTGGCCACGCGCGGTCCTCCGCGGTGTGGTGCGGACGCCGCGTGGCATCCTCCGCCGCGGCCGGTTCGAGCTGTCGTTCGGCGACGGCTCGAGCTGTGCCCTGCTCTGCCAGTGGCCACCGCAGTCCGGGCCGCTCGTCGAGGAGCTCGCGACCGTGGGGAGGACGAGATGACCGACGACGTCCGCGTACACCTCGAGGCCCTCAGCCGGTACGCCGACGCGGCGGATGAGCTCGCCGGGCGGTTCGGCGGGGTGCGCCGCATGCTGGCCGATGCCGACGTGACCGCGGACAGCTTCGGACTGCTTTCCGAATCGCGCGAGGCCGAACGGGTCTACGAGCGGCGGTGCGGCGACGGTCTCGACGTGCTGACCGCCGGCGAGGACGTCTTCGGCGACCTCGCGGTCGGCTTCCGACAGATGCGGGACAACTACCGGGCGAGCGACGAGCGCAGCGCCCGGCGGCTGGATGGCACCCGGTGAGGGCGCCGAGCGGGGCCGAGCGGATCGAGCAGTGGCTCGGGCCGGCCGGTGCGGCGTACTCGGTCATCAAGCCCATCGTCGAGTTCCTCGCGCATCCGCTGGACTCGGTGACCGGCGACCCCGACCAGCTGCGGGCGAAGGCGGAGGCGTGGCGCGCCGCGGCCGACGAGATGGAGCAGATTGCGGCGTCCGAAGAGGATGCCCGGGTTGACCTGCTGTCCTATTGGGAGGGTGCGGCGGCCGAGGCCTTCGCGACGGAGATGGCCGCGTTGAACCGGTCACTGCACGAAATCGCCGGACACTTCGACGGGACGGCCGAGCTCCTCGACGCGTCCGCGGAGGGCGCGCGCGAGGCGCAGGACCTCGTCGAGCAGATCGTCCGCGAGCTCATCGCGTGGGCCATCATCACGATCCTCGTCGCGATCGCGTCCTCGTGGATCACGTTCGGCGCGTCGGTCGCGGCGGGGGCCGCCGCCACCGGCGTGGAGGCCGGGCTCGCCGGAACCCGCGCCGCGGCGGTCGCGGCCCGGCTGGCCGCCCTGTTGCGGCGGGTGTCGGAGTTCCTCATGAGGATGAACCGGTTCGCCAAGGAGTACGGGCTGCTGCGCGTGCACCGAGTGGGGGTACAGAACTGGGCGGCGGCCCGCTTCGCGACCGCCAACGGCTACCAGCTCATCGCGACCAACTGGGTCATCAAGCAGGGCATCGCGAAGCCGGCACTCGGCCCCACCGTGGATCGGCTGACGGGCGCGGACAAGGCTTGGGACCTACCCCAGATTCTCTGACTCCACCCGAGCGTGCGCTACCGTGCTATCGACTGCTCCGCAGCGAAGCCGGTGCGAACCCGGCGCTGTCCCGCAACTGTGATGCCCTCGATCCGCGGCCGGAATCGGCAGCGGTAGGGATGAGCCAGGTCGCCTACGGCGCGGTCGCGAACAGCGCTCTCGAGGAAGGGCGCCTCGCGGGCGGGGCGAACCGGATCCCTGTCGGCGAAGCACCAGGCCTCGACCGACAGGAGGATCCGATGAGACGACGCACGCCAGCACTCCTCGCCGCGGCGCTGGTCGCCGCGCTCGCCGCCGCAGGCTGCGGCGGCAACGACAGTTCCGCGAAGCCGGTGCCACGGGCCAGCGCCAGCTTCCCGGTGACCGTCGGCACCGTCACCCTCGACAGCCGGCCCGAGAGGATCGTTTCGCTGTCACCGACCGCGACCGAGATGCTGTTCGCGATCGGGGCGGGCAACCAGGTGACCGCCGTCGACAGCAACTCCAACTACCCCGCCGGGGCGCCCAGGACCGAGCTGTCCGGCTTCACGCCGAACGCGGAGGCGGTCGCCGCGAAGAACCCGGACCTGGTCGTGATCTCCAACGACACCAACAAGGTCGTCGACCAGCTCACCCGGTTGAAGATCCCGGTCTACCTGGCCGCCGCCGCGCAGACCCTCGACGACTCGTACGCCCAGCTCGCCTCCCTCGGCACGCTGACCGGCCACCCCGCGGAGGCGGCCGACGCGGTGCGGCGGATGAAGGACGACATCGCCAAGCTCACCAAGGACGTACCGCAGCGCACCAAGCGGCTCACCTACTACTACGAGCTGGACCAGACGCTGTACTCGGTGACCAGCAAGACCTTCATCGGGTCGCTGTTCGCCGTGGCCGGACTCGACAACATCGCCGATGCGTCCGACCCGAACGGGAGCAAGGGCGGCTATCCGCAGCTGTCCCAGGAGGTGCTGGTGAGGGCGAACCCGGACATGATCTTCTTGGCCGACGTCAAGTGTTGCCAGCAGTCGGCGGAGACGGTCGGCGCGCGGCCCGGCTGGGCGGGCATCACGGCGGTGAAGACCGGCCAGATCGTCGCGCTCGACGACGACATCGCGTCCCGCTGGGGGCCGCGCACGGTCGACCTCCTACGCGCAATCGTCGACGCGGTCGCCAAGGTGCCTGCGTGACGGCACGCGCCCGGGACGTGGCCCGGCCGGGGCCGCTTCGGCCGGAGCAGTTCCGGCCCGGGCGGCTCCGGCCGCGCTGGCTGGTCGCCGGTGCGGTGGCCGTCGTGGTCGCCGCGCTGTTGGGCCTCGCCTTCGGCCCCGTCCGCCTGCCGATCTTCGGTGTCGCGGCCGAACTGCTCAACCTCATCCCAGGCGTACATCTGCACAGCGGGCTGAGCGACCGCGAGGTCGCCATCGTCACCGAGCTGCGCCTGCCGCGGGTGGTGCTCGGCCTGCTCGTCGGCGCGCTGCTCGCGCTGGCCGGCGGCGCGTACCAGGGCGTGTTCCGCAACCCGCTCGCCGATCCATATCTGCTCGGCGTCGCCGCGGGTGCCGGCCTGGCGGTGACCGCGGTGATCGCGTTGCGCGGCGGCACGACCGGCGACGAGACCGCCAACCTGCCGGCCAGCGTGCCGCTGGCCGCGTTCGGCGGCGCCCTCGGGGCCGTCGCGTTGACCTACGTCGTCGGCGCGGCCGGCGGCCGGGACCGGTCGCCGGCGACGCTGATCCTGGCCGGCGTCGCGGTCTCGAGCTTCCTCGTCGCCGGCCAGACCTACCTGATGCAGCGCAACGTCGAGACCATCCGCGAGGTGTACTCCTGGCTGCTCGGCCGGCTCGCCACCGCCGGCTGGCACGACGTGCTCCTGCTGCTGCCGTACGCCGCGGTCACCGCCACCGTCGTCCTGCTGCTCCGCCGCGAACTGGACGTGCTGTCGGTCGGCGACGAGGAGGCGGCCGGGCTCGGCCTGCACCCTCAGCGGTCGCGGTACATCCTGCTCGCGGCCGCCTCGCTCGGCACCGCGGCGGCGGTCTCCGTCTCCGGCCTGATCGGCTTCGTCGGGATCATCGTGCCGCACTCGGTTCGGCTCCTCGCCGGCGCGAGCTACCGTGCGATCCTGCCGCTCTCGATGCTGTTCGGCGGGGCGTTCCTCACGCTCGCCGACCTCGCGGCGCGCACCGTGGACGCGCCCGCCGAGATCCCCATCGGCGTGGTCACGGCATTCTTCGGTGCGCCGTTCTTCGTGCTCGTCCTGCGGACGACGAGGCGGGTCGCGTCATGAGTGCCGTGGTGCTCGACGACGTCCGGGTCGACCTCGACGGCACGAGGATCCTGCACGGCGTCGATCTCACGGTCGACCGCGGCGAATGGGTCACCATCATCGGCCCGAACGGCGCCGGCAAGTCGACGCTGTTGCGCGCCGTCGGCGGCCTCCTGCCGCACGCAGGCGAGGTCTCCCTCTTCGGTACGCCGATCGCGCGGCTCCGCCGTCGCGAGCGGGCCCGCGTCGTCGCAACCGTCGCGCAGGCGCCCGTCGTGCCGCCCGGCATGGCGGTGCTCGACTACGTACTCCTCGGCCGTACGCCCTACATCCCGCCGCTGGGCCGGGAGTCCACCGCCGATCTCATGGCCGTGCACGAGGTGCTGACCCGGCTCGACCTCGTCGGCTTCGCCGATCGGCTGCTGTCCACCCTGTCCGGCGGCGAGCGGCAGCGGGTGTTCCTCGCTCGCGCGTTGGCCCAGGGCGCGACGCTGCTCCTGCTGGACGAGCCGACCAGCGCGCTGGACATCGGCCACCAGCAGGAGGTACTGGAGCTGGTCGACCAGCTGCGCCGCGACCGCGGGCTGACCGTGGTCGCCACCATGCACGACCTGTCGATCGCCGGCGAGTACGCCGACCGTCTCGTGCTGCTCGCCGAGGGCCGGGTCGCCGCGGCTGGCGTCCCCCGGCAGGTTCTGACCGAACAGCTGCTCGCCACGCATTACCGCGCGACCGTCCGGGTCATCGAGGGTGAGCAGGGTCCGCTGGTAGTCCCGATCCGTCCCACCGCGCCCCCGCCCTCAACGCCGATCTAGGGCCAATTCTGGTGGTTGGAGATCGACTAACCAGAATTCGCCCTAGATCGACCGAGTGGGGGGCGTTAGGCCGTCAGGGGTGCGGGCAGCGGGCGGGCGTGCACCACGGACAGCCGAGAGACCGCCCGGGTCAAGACGACGTAGAGCCGGTGCAGTCCGCGTGGCTCGGCCGCCACGATCTCGGCCGGCTCGACGACCACGACATGGTCGTACTCGAGTCCCTTGGCGAGCGCGGCCGGGACGACCGTGACCCGGGCCGCGGACTCCACGGCCTCGGGCGTCCCGCTCGCAATCCCGGCGCCGGCCAGCGCCGCCCGCAGGCCGTCGACCGCCGCGTCCGCCGCGATAACCCCGATCGAACCCTCGTGAACCAGCGCCGCGCGTACCTCGGCCACCGCTGCCGTCGGCGCATCGGACACAGGGAGTACGCGGAGCAGGCCGTCGTGCCGGAGCGACACGGCCGGCGGTACGCCCACGTCCAGCGCCGGCAGGAGGCGGTTCGCCAGCTCGACAACGGCGGCCGGGACACGGAAGCCGATGGTCAGCGGCACCACGGCGGCGTCCGACTTGCCGAAGTGCGCCAGCGACTCGTGCCAGTCGGTCGTGGCCCACGGCGCGGTGCCCTGAGCCAGATCGCCGAGCAGCGTGATCGAGCCATGCTCGCTGCGACGGGCGATCGCCCGGCACTGCATCCCGGACAGGTCCTGCGCCTCGTCCACGACGACGTGCCCGAAGCTGGGGAACCGGTCGATCAGCCCGGCGGCCTCGTCGATGAGCACGGCGTCCGCGGCCGACCAGCGGGCCGTCCTGGCGGTGCGGGATGGCCGCGTCCAGCGCAGTGCCGACTGCTCGTCGGCGGTGAGCAGGCCGTCGGCGGCCGCGGCGAGCGCGTCCGGATCGGCGAGCAGCCGGTGGACGAGTCCCTCGGGGGTGGCCAGCGGCCACACGGTGTCCAGCAGCCCGGTCACCGCCGGGTGCCTGGCCATCCGGCGGAGCCACGCCTCGCTCGGCGACTCCGCCCGCCGAGCCTCCGCCTGGCGCTGCAGCAGGGCGACGACCCGGGCGCGGACCCGCTCGCGCCCCAGGCCGTACGGGGGCGCCTCACGGCGTACCTCGTCGATCACCCGACGCAGCGCCTCCTCGCCGACCCGCCAGCGGAACGAGCCGTCCGAGATGACCACCGGCTCGAGTGGCCGGCGGATCTGGGACCACAGCGCCCTGCGCAGCACCTCGGCCATCCGGACGTCGTGCTTGATCACCGCGACCGCCGGGTCGTCCGCGGCCCGGACCGCCACCCTGGCCAGCAGATCGTCCACGGTGGACTGTTGCACGTCGACCTCGCCCAGGGCGGGCAGCACGGCCGCGATGTACGACAGGAATGCCCGGTTCGGGCCGAGGATCAGCACCCCGGAGCGGCGCAATCGTTCCCGATGCTGGTACAGCAGGTACGCCGCGCGGTGCAGGCCGACGGCGGTCTTGCCGGTGCCGGGCGCACCCTGTACGCAGATCGAGTCGGCGAGTTCGGCCCGGACCAGCGCGTCCTGCTCGGGCTGGATGGTTGCGACGATGTCGCGCATCGGCCCGACCCGTGGGCGCTCGATCTCCTCGGTCAGGATGCGTGAGGCGGTGCCGAGCTCCTCGCCGCGGTCGAGGTGCTCGTCCTCGAAACTCGTCAGCTCGCCGGCCGCGAACCCGAACCGGCGGCGGGTGTCCACGCCCAAGGGGTCGCGGGCGCTGGCCCGGTAGAAGGCCCGCGACACTGGGGCCCGCCAGTCCAGCACCATCGGCTCACCGAGGTCGTCGATGACGTGCCGCCGGCCGATGTAGTAGCGGTGGTTGCGGTGCTCGTCGGCGGGCGCCGCGGCACCGAAGTCGAGCCGGCCGAAGAACAGCGGCGTGGACGGGTCGTCGGCGAGCTCGGCGACCCGGCGGGACAGCGTGCGCCCGAGGGTCTCCGCGGTGTACGCGTCACCTGCGACCCGGTCGCCGGTGGCGTACAGGGCCTCGGCCCGCTCGCGCATCTGGCGCAGGGCCGCGCGGGAGTCGGCGAGGTGGGCTCGCTCGGCGACGAGCTGGTGGTCGAGGTCGGCGGCGGGCTTGGTGGTCGGTTCGGCGGACACGCGGGCACCTATCTCGTCGAGGGTCCCTGGGGCCGCCCGGCTGCCCCGCGGTCGGCGGTGCCGGCTGTGCCCGGTCGATGGGCAGCGTGCGGCCGTCCGCACGCGCGGAGGTGCAATAGTA
>DASXRQ010000131.1:0-26183 GCA_036506495.1 Micromonosporaceae bacterium
CGGCACCCAGGATCTGATCATCCCGCCCCCGCAGCAGCGGTTCATGGCCGAGCGAGCCGGCGCCCACATCGTCGAGGTCAAGGCCGGCCACCTGTCTATGATCACCCGCCCGGCCGCCGTCACGGACGTCGTCATCACCGCAGCCCGAGCAACCGCGTAACCACCGCTCCAATCGCCGGGAGCACCGACCAACGCCGCGCTGCTCGTCGCCGGGCGCGGCATGACTTCCATCGCCCGCGGGCTGACCCAGGACGGCATCCCCTGCCCCTCGATGTACGACAGGCGACGTAATGCCCACCGGAGCACTCAGGTGTCGGAGACCACGGCCATCCGCGCCATCCTGCACAACCCTCGCCACACCGGGCGGCAGGTCTGGAACAAGCAATGCACCGACGAGGTCCTCATCGACGTCGACGACATCGCGCTCGGCCACGAGAGTCGGCACCGCTGGAACGACCCGTCGCAATGGGTGTGGTCGACCGCGATCGCTGACAAGCCGCTGATCTCCACCGAACTGTTTGACCTTGCTCGGCAGATCAACCTGCGTGGCGTTTCCGGCCGTGCCCCACGCTGCAGCGCCCGGCCCTACCTGTTCCGTGGTTTGATCTCGTGCGAACTGTGTGGCCGGCAGATGGTGGCCAACGCGAATCACGGCCGCCTGTACTACCGGTGCCGGGCCTCGCGCGACTTCGTCCGCCAGCACGGCATCGCCCACCCACCGATGCGCGCTGGAGTTCATGCGTACGCCGCGGACCGGTCGACGGGGCCAGCGATGTGCTGGCGGCTGATCCTGGCGACGGTGAACTCTCGGAAGCGTTGCCGGCGTGCCGGCTTGCCTCGGCGGTGCCGACCGGCTGGATCCCGCTGCTGCCCGTACGCGCTGCGCCGGACAGCGCCGAGATCAGCCTGGCCCGGGGGGCCGTCCTCGATCTCGACGGCGGTCGGCGGGTGGTGACCAGCCGGGCCCGGGTACTCGGCGATCCCGACTCTGAGTGGCTGATACCGGAGGAGGAGGTGCCCCGCGCCGGGGTCCTCGTCCGTCGCTCCTTCCAGGCCGCCCGCGACGTTGACGGCCGCCTGCACGTGTGGCTCACCAACCGCAAGTCAATAGGCCGCGGCGAGTCGTCCAGCGGCCTGCGCTTCGACACGCTCTCCTGATCCGCACTCCGCGCTACTTGGGGTCACGCTGCGCTAGAGGTCTTTGGTCGCTAGGTTCTCCACATTCTTGGGGGCTTGTATCAAGTAGGGGCCTCCCTTCATCGGGCGTGGTCACGTACGCCGAGCGGTAGGTGCGCACCGTCCGGACCGAGTGTCTGGACTGGACACTGAACTGGAACCGGCAGCACCTCGAGCGTGTCCTCACCCGGTGTCTCGAGCACGACAACACCGGCCGCCCTCACCGCGGCATCTGTATCGAGATTCCGTTACCCGCGACGGTGACCACGCTGCCGGTTGCCGGCCGCGTCGAACGCGGCGACGTCCTTGGCGGCCTGATCCAGGCGTATCGCCGGCCTGCGCCGATGCCTGCCTCAGCGAAGCGTCGGTGGCCGATCTGGTCAAGTGTGTGCGTACCAACCTGGACTGCGCCGACATCTGCGACGCCACCGGCCGGATGCTGTCGCGGCACACCGGGTATGACGCCAACATGACCCGGGCGACGCTGCAGGCGTGTGCGACGGCCTGCCGCTCCTGCGCCGAGGAGTGCGACCGGCACGCACAAATGCACGAACACTGCCGGGTATGCGCCCAGGCGTGCCGGCGCTGTGAGCAGGCTTGCCAGGAGTTGATCTCAACGCTTGGCTGATCCAGCCACGGAGCTTGGCCGGGTGGCGTGCCAGACCGGCCGGCACCGCCCGTCAGCGGCGGCGGCCTTCCTGCGCCCGTCGCAGCGCGGCTACGGTGCTGACCGACTGCCCATGCCCGAGGTGGCGTAGTGGGCCGGGTTGGCGTCGAATGTGTTCGCGCAGTGCGCCGAGCAGAAGTAGTGGGTGACCCTGCCGATCTCGCGGCTTTCCGTGGCGCTGGCGGGTGACACGGTCATGCCGCACACCGGGTCGACCGCATCAGCGACGTTGCCGGCCGGCGTGTGCTGGTGGTGCGTGGTGGCCTCCTCGTGTTGATCGGCGCTGGATGTTGAGACGGCGACGTGCTCGGGCGCACCGGCTGGCGCGCTGCCCGCGGCACTGTGGGCGGCTCCGGTCTCGACGTGCGGCTGAACGCTGACCTGGCTGGATGCCGGCAGCGCGGCAGGTCGCCAGCTGCGGAGCCGGTTGGCGTTGGAGACAACCGACAGCGACGACAGGGCCATCGCGGCGGCGGCGATGATCGGCGAAAGGCGGATGCCGAAGAACGGGTACAGCGCTCCGGCCGCGATGGGGATGCCGACGGCGTTGTAGACCAGAGCGAAGAACAGGTTGTGGCGGATGTTGCGCATTGCCGCCCGCGACAGGCCGATCGCGGTGGCCACCCCGGCCAGGGAGCCGGCGATGAGCGTGATGTCGGCGGCTTCGATGGCCACGTCGGTGCCGGTGCCGATGGCCAGGCCGATGTCGGCCCGAGCCAATGCGGGGGCGTCGTTGATGCCGTCGCCGACCATGCCCACCGTGCGGCCCTCGCCTTGCAGCCGCTGGATCTCGCTGGCCTTGTTGGTGGGCAGGACTTCGGCGAGGACCCGCGATACGCCGACCTGGCGGGCGATCGCGGCGGCGGTACGCGCGTTGTCCCCGGTGATCATCACAGTTGTCGCGCCCAGACGGTGCAGGGCGGCAATTGCGGTCACCGAGTCGGGTTTAATTGTGTCGGCCACGGCGAGGACGCCGGCGGCTCGCCCATCCACGGCGGCCAGGATCGGCGTCTTGCCCTCGCCGGACAGCCCTGCGGCGATGGGTTCGAGCGCTGCGGTGTCGATTCCGGCGTCTGCCAGTAGCCGCGCGGTACCTACCAGGACGGCGCGGCCGTCAACGGTGGCCTGCACGCCCTTGCCGGTCACCGACGTGAATTCCGACGTGACAGGCGAGGTCAGCCCGCGGTCGCGGGCGGCGGCGACGATCGCGGTGGCGAGCGGGTGTTCGCTGTCTTTCTCGGCGGCGGCGACCAGGCTCAGCAGGGTGGTCTGGTCGAGGTCACCAATGGTGACGATGTTGGTCAGCGCCGGTTTGCCGGCGGTGATGGTGCCGGTCTTGTCCAGCACGATCGTGTCGAGCTTGTGCGCGGTTTCCAATGCTTCGGCCGACCGGATGAGGATGCCGGCCTGAGCACCCTTTCCTGTGGCGACCATGATCGATAGTGGTGTGGCCAGGCCCAGCGCGCAGGGGCAGGCGATGATGAGCACGGCGACGGCGGAGACGAGGGCGAGGGTCAGGGTTGGGGGCGGTCCGGTGATGAACCAGACCGCGAATGTGGCGAGGCCGATGGCGATCACGACCGGGACGAAGTAGCCGGAGATCGCGTCGGCGAGGCGTTGGATGGGTGCCTTGGACGCCTGTGCCTGCTGCACGAGGCGGATGATCTGGGCGAGCATCGTGTCGGCGCCGACCTTGGCCGCGCGGACCCGCAGCGAGCCGGTGGTGTTGAGGGTGGCGCCGATAACGAGGTCGCCGTCGCGTTTGGTGACCGGGATCGACTCACCGGTGATCATCGACTCGTCCACGGGTGAGCTGCCGGACAGGACGGTGGCGTCGACGGGGATCTTCTCCCCGGGGCGGATGACCAGATCATCGCCAACCACTACCTGCTCGACGGGGATTTGCGTTTCGGCGCCGTCGCGCACAACGCGGGCGGTGCGGGCTTGCAGGCCGAGCAGGGCGCGGATGGCCTCGCCGGTGCCGGCCTTCGCTCGGGACTCCAACAGCCGTCCGAACAGGATCAACGTCAGGATGACGCCAACGGCCTCGAAGTACACGTCCCGGACCTCGGCCGGCAGCACACCGGGGGCGACGGTGACCAGGAGGCTGTAGCCGTATGCCGCGGATGTGCCCAGTGTGATCAGCGAGTTCATTTCGGCGGCGCGGTGGATCAGCGCGAGCCAGCCGATGCGGTGAATCGGCCAGCCGGTGAAGAACATCACCGGCGTGATCAACGCCAGCTGCAGCCAGTGGTTGAGCAGCAGCGCGGGCACCCAGCCGGCGTCGAACACCTCGCGGGCCATGACCGCGAACAGCACCGGCGCGGTCAGGATCGCGCCGACGATGACCCGGCGGGTCAGGTCGGCGATCTCCGCCCACCGCTCCGCTGTCTGCGCCGCCTCCACATCGGCCGGGCTTCCCGCGTCCGTCCCGGCGCCGCCGTTGGGGCTTTGGCCGGGCACGGCGGCGTGCAGCGTCGGGGTCGCGAGTGGTGGTTCGTTGGAGGGCTCGACGATGAGGCTGCCGTGGATCATGTTCATGCCGCAGGTGAATCCGAACGTCCCGGCCCGATCGGGGCGCAGCCGCACGGTGGTTGTCGCGAACGCCGGCAGCGCGGCGGACACGCCCAGGTCGGCGAATACGACCCGGTTGGTGCACTCTCCGGTTTCCTGCCGGTCGAAGGCGATTTCCAGCGGCACGCCCTGGCGGACCCGGATGACGCTTGGGCTGTAGCCGCCGTGCACGGTCATCGTGACGCGCTGCACTCCGCCAGCGACCTCGGCGGCGCGGGCGCGGCGGGGGGCGAAGAAGAACCAGCCCAGCCCGGCGATCGCCGCCAGAGATCCGGCGAGGACGGCGATGTCGGCGACGCTCATCACGTAACCCTTCCACCTGGGCCCTGTCGCTCACCCTCCCCGAGCATACCCCGAGGGGGTAGGGACCTTAGGCCCGGCGAGGACGGGTCCCTCGCCTATGTCCCGCCGTGGTCGCCACGCGCAGTGTTGGTGGTGTCCCGATCGAAAGGGAACGTGATGAAGCGCCGACCGGGGGGCCACGCGCTGGCCCTGGCCATCCTGGTCGTCGGCCTGGCCTGGGCCGGTGTACGGCCAGCACGTTACTGGTCGCCGGTTTGGCCCTGGTGTGTCGGCTGACGATGTTCGTCATGATGCGCGGCATGCGCGGCCGTGACATGTCCGGCCACGACAGCCACGACGATCCGTCCGAGGACACCGGGCGGACTGAACTACACCCGGATGAGTCCCGCCGCGCCGGCCGCTGACGGGTCCCGCCACGAGGGAGGAACCGCGATGATGTACTACGGAGACGGCATGGGCGGCTGGGGTTACGGCCTGATGGCGCTCACCATGGTGGTGTTCTGGGGGCTGCTGATCACCGGCATCGTGCTGCTGGTTCGCTACCTCGGCGCCGACCGACGCCAGCCGGCACCCCCGGCCGGCGGCGGATCCGATCCGCGACAGCTGCTGGCGGAACGTTTCGCCCGCGGCGAGATCAACGAGGACGAGTACCGGCTGCGCCTGCAGGTCCTCGGCGGCAGTTGAATCCAACGGCCCGTAACCGCGGGCCTTTCGGCCCCGCGCCGGAGCGGTGACCCACCGCTTCAACATGTCGCAAACGGGTAGTCGGTTGTGCCGTCACGGGAACCACCGCGACCGAGGTGCAGGTCCTTGGCCCACGCCGCGGTTCGGTGTTGGCTCGGCCGGCCCCCACGGTGGAGCGGTCACACAGGCCGGAGCACGCCCCTACCGGCTAACCGGATGTCGCCTGTCCATCGGTCGGCCCTCAGGAAATCGCCGCGGGGCCGGTGGTGCCCGTGACCAGCCAGCCGTCGGCGTGGTGGGTGACGACGTAGGTGAACCAGGTCGCACCAAGGCAGGCCACGTACCCGTTAATTGCCACATGAGTTGCGCCCGCGACCGGAGTGGGCGGTCCGAGCAGAACCAAGATGCCGTTATCCCGGACGGTGGCGCAGCCGTCCTTGGAGATGACGACCTGCTCGCGAGCTGCGACGAACTGCACTGTGGCGACGTAATGCAGGGCGGCGATGATCGAGCGCTGGTCCGCGGCCGATATCGGCGCGGTGGTCGCGGAGCTCGCGGTCCGCATCGGGTCGGCGGCGGCCGCGTCCGTGTGGTCGAGGACAAAGACCCTGGCGAAGGTGAGGTTGGAGTTCTCTTGTGGCGTGGTCAGGTAGCGCCGTAGCACCGCGGCGTAGATCTGCGCCTGATCGCTGGTCTCGGCGCTGGTAGATGTCGTAGGTCCGACGGCCGGTGGGTGGTTGGCCGCGGCGGAGGAGCACGCCGCGGTCAGAAACAGCAACGTCATCCACGGCAGGAGTACCCGGCGCATCGACCTACCCCCAGTCGGTGATGGGACGCACCAGCACCCGGTTCGGTTCCGGAGTGGTTCGCTGCGAACAGCGGTGGTGGCCTCGGCGAGGCGCATCTCCCACGCTGCAGCTCGATGATGGTGGGCCCGCCCTACGGCGGCCCACCATCATTGGTGTGTTCAGTCGACGCGTACCACGTAGAGGCCATAGTTGATGTCGGACAGGTACGCGAGCCCGCCGGCGTACCCGTAGACGTCGCCGTTGAGTCCGCCAGGCGGGCGACGCGGCGGCCGCGAGGGCGGCGGCCAGGGCCGCCGTGAGTTTCGGAAGACGGCGCATCGTGCTACCTCCCCGATCGGTTGGCTAGGCCGATGTCTTGTGCACGATGAAGCGCACCAGCACGCCGGCGAGCGCCGGCCGCAGATGGGCCTCGACCGGCAGCCGGTCGAGGTGGGCACCCAGGTCGGCCAGGGTCATGAGCCGATGCCGGCTGCCCTCGGCCTGATGAAGGAGGCGTGCGGTGCGCGTAGCGAGCAAGTCGTACCCGACGAGTACGCCGTCCGGGCGGAGCACCCGGACCGCCTCGTCGAGCGCGGTCTCCCAGGCGATCACGTGGTGCAGCATGATGAACGAGAGGACGGCGTCGAAGCTGGCGTCCGGCAGCGGCAGCCGGGTGGCGTCGGTCCGCACGACGGCGGCGCGCTCGGCGAACCGGGCCAGCCGAGCCCGAGCCGCGGCGACCATGCGACCGTCGACGTCGGAGACCGTCAGCTCGAGGTCGGGCCGGGTGGCCAGCAGGCGCTCCGCCACGGCGCCACCGCCGGCTCCGATCTCCAGGACCCTTCCCTTCAGCCGCACGCCCTGCAGCGCCCACGGCAGGATGAGTCCGCCCGCGACCGCGCGCCACGTCGCGCCGCGACAGAACGCGGACTCGAAGCGCGACATCGAGGGCATCGCCTGGTCAGTCCCCGGTGCGCTGCACGATCCACAGCCCCGAGTCCATGTCGCTGAGGTAGACGAGGTCCGTCGCCTCGTCCACCGCCACGCCCCACACCTGCGGCGCGTTGTTCAACACGCCCCGCTGGGAGGGGCTGACCGGTTTGTTGGTGCGCGGCGGCACGAAGTACGCCACTTCGCGTGGGGCTGCCGGGTCCCTCGTGTCGATGACCCGTACGCCGTCGCTGTACCAGGAGGCGTACACGTCGGTGCCCACCAGCAGCGGGTTGTGGATGACGTAGTCGCCGGCGCCCTGGTCGTTCGTGCCCAGCGAGTTCGGCGTGCGGTACCGGCCGATCTGCACCGGGTGGGCCAGGTCGCGGTAGTCGTAGACCCGCAGGTAGCCGTAGCCCTTCTCGGTGCCGCTGCCGGAGGTCTTGCAGAAGTCCTCGTCGGCGGTGAACAGCAGGCCGCGGGTCTCGTCGTAGTTGGACGAGTGCGCGTCGCCGTCGGCGTTGGCGGGGTAGACGGTCCGGCCGCGGAAGACCGGGTGCGCCGGGTCGGCAACGTCGATGGCGATGAACCCGCTGTCCCAGTACGCGAGGAAGGCCAGCCGGCCGTCCGCCGACGGCTCCGCGCTGTGCCCGTAGATCGGGTCCGGGTCGCACCCGAGGCCCGCGGCGGGTGGCCCGCCCAGGTCGTGCACGACGCCCCAGTTGGAGACTTCGACCGGGGCGGTCGGGTCGGTGATGTCGATGAGCCGGAAGTCGCCGCGGCCGGCCCGGTCCCGGCGCCCGCTGGGCGAGCCGGCGTCGGCGTACTCGCTGGCCAGCACGGAGGCGTACACGAAGGTGCGGCCGAGATCGGCGCGGTGTTGCACCTCCAGTTCGTGGATGCCGCGGGTGCAGCAGCCGGTGTACAGCCGGCCGATCTCGACCGGGTGCGCGGGGGCGGTGACGTCCCACACCTGCAGCCCGCGGAACGGCCCGGTCTCGAACCGGGAGCCGCACGACTGGATGCCGACCACGGCGATGTCGCGGCCGGCGAACCCGCCGTACGCGGCGGTGTACACCACGACGTCCTCCGCCGAGGTATCGGCCGGGTTCTGCAGCTTCGCCACAACCGTTGGCGACGCCGGCACTCGGGCGTCGATGACGGCGACGCCGGAGTGGGCCTGGTCGGGGCAGAAGCGGTTGTCCCCTCCCCCGGACCAATCCTGGAAGCCCCAGCTGCCGACGTACGCATGGCCGTCGTGCACGAACACGTCGGCGTTGAACCCGCGCCCACCCAGATCGTTGTGGCCGACCGCGATCATGTTCCACGCGACCCCGCCGTCGCCGGCGGCCTGCACCGGCGGTGCGGCGAGCAGGCCCAGCGCGAGCAACGCCGCGCCGACCCACAGCCGGCGAATTAGTCTCCGCACCATGGGAACCTCCGATCACGTGCGTGACAGGGCGGCAGCGTCCAACAGCCCCGCCAGGCGGCTCGGGTGAGCCAGCCGAGCGTGAATTCGGCGGTCTGCGGGCTGCCGCAGGGGTGGCCCGGCGCCGGGCGTGACCGGGTGGTTAGCCCGGCGTCGGGCGGTGTCCGGGTGATGGCCCGGTACTGGTTAGGACGGGTCGCTGGCGGACTTGTCGATCCGGGCGGCGTCGCCGAGGTTGGAGTTACCTTCCAGGTAGTGCAGGCCGGTGACCTCGCCGGCGTGCGGGCCGCTATACCGCAGGATGTACAGGCCGTTGCGGATGTCGACGACGTAGATCAGGCCGTCCTTGACGATCGGGAAGCTCCACATCACGACCTTGTTCGGGCCACGGCTGAGGGCCGGATCCTCAGTGGCGACCGAGGCGAGCGGGGTGGGTGAGAACCAGCCGGCCTGTGTGGGATGCCCGGGGTCCTCAATGTCGAAGGCCTGCAGCCCGCCGGAGTGCCAGGCCTCTAGCACCAGGTCGCGGGTCAGGGTCGGGTTATGCGAGGAGTAGCTGGTGAACTGCTCGGTGGCCGGATCATCCCCGGCGCTGCCGCAGAACGACAGGTTGTTCGCCGCCAGGCGATACTCGCCGATGATACGCGGCTGGGCCGGATTCGCCGTTGTGATTAGCCGGGCCCAGCCCCATGGGCAGCCGAAGCTGGCCACGGTGAACTTCCCGTACACCTCGTCGATGTCCAGCGCGAACGGGCGGCCGGGCACCGGCACCGCCGAGTGCGACTCGGCACACGCCTGCAGGCAGCCACCGTCGGCGGTCCCCCAGCGGGGCCGGTTCTCGACGGGGGTGAGCAGCTTGTCGTTAAGCGACAGCACCCCGTTCTGCGGGAGGTTGCCGCGGGCCACATCGCTGGTATCCAGGATCAGGAAGTGCCCGCGCAGCATCGCCAGATAGGTGCGGGTGCCATCGACGCTGGGGGTCATCGAGTGCAGCGCGAGGTCGAAGTCGTAGTTCGCCGGGTTCGCCGAGCCTGGGTAGAACTGGTTCCAGTTGCCCTTGGCGATCTCGGTGAACACGGCCTCCCGCGCTCGGCTGATGTCGGTGATGAGCATGTTCGCGACGTCAGGGTTCGCTGAGCTTGTCGGTGTAGAGATCCACAGCAGCGCCCGGGCCGGGTTCTTCGGGTCTAGCCACAGGAACATCTCGTGCGGCTTGCGTGAGGGCACGTACGTCGCGACCAGCGGCGGGTGCAGCGGGTTCGCGCGTACATCGAAGAACTTAATGCTGAACACGTCCGAGCTGGGCGGGCAGGCGTGGATGACCGAGCCGCACCGGAAGTACATCACCATCAGCAGGCCCTGCTGGGGGCCACACCCGCAGAATGCTCACCGCTGCCACCGCGGTAAGGGAACGCGTCGCCGGTTTCGGGCTAGGCGCCGACGACTACCTGACCAAGCCATTTGCGTTCGGCGAACTCATCGCCCGCATCCACGCCCTGGCAAGGCGGGCTCGGCCGGCCACGCCGCCGGTGCTCGAACGCGCTGGGATCCGGCTCGACCCGCACCGGCGCACCGTCACCCGCGACGGCGAGCGCGTGCCGCTGTCACGCAAGGAATTCGCGGTTCTGGCGGAACTGCTGCGCGCCGACGGCGGTGTCGTCTCCGCCGAGCAACTACTGGAGAAGGCGTGGGATGAACACATCGACCCGTTCACCGGCGTAGTCCGGTTCACCATCATGATGCTGCGCCGCAAACTCGGCGACCCGCCGGTTATCAACACTGTTCCCGGCGCCGGATACCGCATCCCATGAAGCGCCGATGGAAGTTCACGATCCGGGTCAGGCTCACCCTGCTGTACGCCGGGGCGTTCTTCCTCGCCGGCCTGGTTCTCGTCACCGTCCTGTACCTCTACTTCGGACACTCACTGGATCACCAGCTCAGCTCACGCCTGGCGGCCGCCAAGCAGCTGCACACCCAGGCACACAACGTGTCGCCCGAGGTTGTCGACCAACTGCGAACCCAATACCAGCAAGACCACGACGACAACATGCGCGCGTTGCTGATCGCCTCCCTGGTCTCCCTCGGCGCGGTTGCTGCCGCCGCCGGCGGGTTCGGGTGGCTGCTGGCCGGGCGGGCGCTGCGCCCCCTGCAGAGAATCACCGCCACCGCCCGCCGGGTCGCCGACCGCAGCCTGCACCAACGCATCGCCCTGGAGGGGCCCGACGACGAAATCAAAGACCTCGCCGACACCTTTGACGCCATGCTGCAGCGCCTCGACCGTGCCTTCGACAGCCAACGCCGATTCGTTGCCAACGCCTCCCACGAACTGCGTACCCCGCTGACCATCAACCGGGCGCTCATCGAAGTCGCCCTCGACGACCCGCACGCCGACCAGCCGCTGCGTCTGCTCGGCGCCCACCTGCTGGCCGTCAACGAACGCCAGCAACGGCTCATCGATGGCCTGCTCACGCTGGCCAGCAGCGAAGAGCACCTGAGTACACGCGACCCGGTCGACCTGGCCGAGATCGCCCGGCGCATCGCCGACTCCCAAACGGCCGCCCACCGAGCCGGTGTCGAGATCATCACCGGACTCGCCCCGGCACCGGTCGAAGGCGACCCCATCCTGCTCGAACGACTCGCTCACAACCTCCTCGACAACGCCATCCGCTACAACATCCCCGAAGACGGATGGGCCAAGGTCATCACCGGGACCGACGACGGAGACGCCTACATCACTGTGGAGAACAGCGGCCCGATCGTGGCATCCGACGAGATCCCCAGTCTGTTCGAGCCCTTCCGCCGACCGGCCAACGCCGACCGCCGCGCCACCGTCAGCGGCGACCATGGGGCGGGACTCGGCCTGTCCATCGTCCGGTCCGTGGCCCACGCTCACGGCGGCGACGTCCACGCCACCCCTCGACCCGACGGCGGCCTAATCGTGCGCGTACGGCTACCCGCCAGGATCGGCACCGGAGAAGCTGGCGCTCTAACTGGCTGAGCTAGATGGCAGCGCTTTCGGCGGAGCTGCTGGCGGGTCGCCCACCGCCGGGGCGGTTCACCCCGGTTTCATAGGCGAAGATAACGGCCTGCACGCGGTCGCGAAGGTTGAGCTTCATCAGTATCCGCTTGACGTGGGTTCGGATGGTCGATTCCTCGACGGTGAGTGCGGCCGCGATCTCGCGGTTGGAAAGCCCCCGGGCGATAAGTTCCAGGACCTCCCGCTCACGTGGGGTGAGCTCGTCGAGTTTAGCCTGGTTGGCGAGTTCGGGTGTGGGTTGCTGGGCCATCCGATCGATGACGCGTCGGGTCACCGATGGTGAAAGCAGCGAGTCTCCGGCAGCGATCGTGTGCACGGCGGCGATCAGCTCTTCGGGTCGGGTGCGTTTGAGCAGGAAACCGGAGGCGCCGGCCCGTAGGGCTCCGAAGATGTAGTCGGCTCGGCCGATCGGCGTCGACGATCTCACGGGAACTGCGCCGCAGCGTGCGCGGTCCCGCCCACCGGCGCTGATCGCCGCCGGCCACGCCGAGCCGTTCGCGCCGGCCGGGCAGGTCTTCCGCGAGTGGGTCGCACTGCCCCGACGGATCGCGGTCGCTGGCGCAGAGTACAGCACGAGGCCAGACAGTTCGCGGCGCCCGCCGAATGAGGCGGAACCGGTGGTGTGGAGGGATTCCCTGGCCGGGAATCGCTCCGCGTCTCCGACTCCGTAATGATCGGAACCATGAGCAGCCTTACGCGTCAGATCGTGATCGATGGCCCCGCCGACACCGTGTGGGAGGTGCTCGCCGGCCGGTTCGACCGCATCGGCGAGTGGGCGACAGCCATCCTCGGCTCCTCCCTCGGCGTCGCCGACCCTGACCTGATCGCCCTCGACGCCCCGATCGCAGCACGAGTCTGTGAAACCGGGATCCGGGCACTGCCGCAGGTCACCAAGACCATCGTCGAATTCGACGCCAGCAACCGGAGCCTGACCTATAAGGCCACCGGCGGGACCCGGCAGTCCCGCTAACCACATCTGTCTCCGGAGTCCGGCCGATGTCCAGAACCGGCCCACGGTTCCGACCGTAGGGTGAAAGCGCCGACCAGGGTGCACAGCACGAATGGGAGCAGGACCCGATGAAATACTTGATCATGATGACTCAGTCGCCCGACGATCCCGTCCAGGAATGGACAGCCGCCGACGTCAAAGCCAGCTGGGCCCACATGCAACAGATACACCAGGAGATGGCCGAGGCCGGCGAACTGCTGGCCGCGGAGAAGCTGGCGGGCCCTGAGGCCACGAAGATCGTGACCGCGGATGGGGCCAGCGCCCCGGTCGTCACCGACGGGATCTACCCGGAGGCCAAGGAACTGCTGGCCGGTTTCTGGATGGTCGACGTGGACAGCGAGCAGCGGGCGATCGAGATCGCGGCCCGTACCTCGGCGGCGCCCGGACCTGGCGGGACGCCGACCCGTAAGCCCATCGTCGTCCGGCCGATCATGGACGCGCCGCCGCCGGAGTGGTGAGCCTGCATACCGAGGTCGAGTACCTGCTGCGCACGCAGGCGCCACAGGTCCTCGCCGCACTGGTACGTCGCCACTGGGACTTCGCCGACGCCGAGGACGCCGTCCAGGAGGCGCTCATCGCCGCAGCCACGCAGTGGCCGGTCGACGGCGTGCCCGGCAACCCGCGGGGCTGGCTGATCGCCGTTGCCGGCCGCCGGCTGACCGACCTCTGGCGTGCCGATGTGGCCCGCCGCCACCGCGAGGACCTGGTCGCGGCCCGCGAGCCCGCAGTACCCGCACAACCGTCTAATGAGGACGATTCGCTGGAGCTACTGTTCTTGTGCTGCCACCCCGTCCTCGCGCCCAGCTCGGCGATCCCGCTCACCCTGCGGGCCGTCGGCGGGCTTGCCACGGCCGAGATCGCCGCGGCGTTCCTGGTGCCCGAGGACACCATGGCCAAGCGCATCAGCCGCGCCAAACAGCGGATCAGGACGTCGGGCGTCCCGTTTCGGATGCCCACCCCGGTGGAGTGGGACGACCGGCTGCGCAATGTCCTGCACGTGCTTTATCTCATCTTCAACGAGGGGTACTCCGCCAGTGCGGGTCCGCACGTCGTCCGCGTCGACCTATCGACAGAGGCGATCCGGCTCACCCGAGCATTGCGTGCGGCGCTGCCCGACGAGCCCGAGGTGGTTGGCCTGCTCGCGCTCATGCTGCTCACCGACGCCCGCCGACCGGCCCGGACCGGACCCGCCGGCCAACTCATCCCACTGTCCGAACAGGACCGCACCCGCTGGAACCAGACGCTCATCACCGAGGGAATCGCGCTGCTGTCCGAGGTGCTTCCCCGGCGAGCCGTCGGCGAATACCAGCTGCAGGCCGCCATCGCCGCCATCCACGACGAGGCGGCCACCGCCGACGAGACCGACTGGCCGCAGATCCTCGCCCTGTACGGGCTGCTGGAACGCATGACCGGCAACCCGATGGTCACCCTCAACCGCGCCATCGCGCTGGCCATGGTTCAGGGCCCCGCCGCCGGCCTGGCCGCCCTCGCCGATCTCGACACCGAGCTGCCCGACCACCATCGCCTCGACGCGGTCCGGGCCCACCTGCTGGACCTGGCCGGAGACACCGATAGCGCGATCATGCACTACCAGCGGGCCGCCGGCCGTACCACCAGCCTCGCCGAACGCGACTATCTCACCGCCAGAGCCGCACGCCTACGCGGCCCGTGACGGTCAGGGTCGGCTCATGGCCTTCGCAGCTCCTCCGTGTCGTAGATCAGCTCACCCCGCACGATCCGGCCGGCGCGGATCTCCAGATTCTCCGCCGCGGTCAACACGCCAGGCAGCGGCGCCATCTCCCAGTCCACGACCGAGCAGACCAGGTCGCCGTCGGTGAACTGGTGGCGCACCTGGAAGCTGCGCACTGCCGCGCCGGCCTGTCGGGCCATCAGCCGGTACCCAGCTGCATCGTCGAAGTTCGCGATCGGCCCGGGGAACGAGAAGTCGGCGGCCAGGGGCGCATCGGTCATGTCACCGGCGCGGTTGATCCACGGGTCGTAGTACAGGTTGGCGATCGTCTTCGGACCATCAGGACTCTCCGTCGATGTCGGGGCCGCCGGCGGCGGCGCTCACGCCGTTTGATCCCGCCCGCACCACGCTGCATCGGTACCCACGGCGTATCGACTCCCGGGGAAGGGAATCGGCGCTAGCCACGGCCGCCTGTCATACTCCCGATCATGAACCGTGAGCGGGTCGCCAGCCCGTTCGGTTCCCGGCTGCGCCGATGGCGGGGCTCACCGCGGCATCAGCCAACTGGCCCCTCGCCGCCAAGGTGGGATCCACTCCACGGCACCTGTCATTCCTCGAAACCGGTCCGTCGCGGCCCAGCCGGCAGATGGTGCTGCGCCTCGGCGAGGCGCTCGGTGTCTCGCTCCGGGAGCGCAATCAGCTGCTGCAGGACGCCGGCCTGCCTCCCGCCTACCCGCAGGCGGACCTGGGCGAAACCCTGGCGCTCCCGCGCTGGCCTCGCCAACGCCATCTTCGAGTGGATCAACGCCTGGTACAAACGCCGGCCGATCGTCGGTCAGATCGTGAGCCGCATGAACTCGGTTCGATCCACCCGGGCCGTGCTCGACGAGCTCGTCGAGGAGCTGGATACCACGATCGGTGCACTCCCCGAGGTTCTCGAGACGTGACCAGAACGGACGGGAAGGCCCACTGGCGGGCCGCCCGTCAGGTCACCGAACGGGTCGGCATCCGCCAGACGGTACAGCCGTGGACGGCGAGGCCGGCCGACTCGGCGACGACCGATCCGCCCGGCGGGCCGTAGCACCGGGCGGTCACGCTCGCACGGCCGGGCAGGAACACCTCGACGATCGACCCGTCGACGAAGATGCGCAGCTCGGCGTCGCGCAGAGGCCCATTGACCGGCGCCTGCGCACCGGCGCCAACGGACAGCGCCCCGCGGGTCAGGTCGACCTCCACCCGTGCCGGCCCGATGTCCCACTTGCCCGAGCCAGACCGGCCGGTGATCCGCGCCGCGACCTCGATCCGCGGCTCCCTGTACGTGTCGACCAAGGTGACCCGTCCGGCCACGTCGACCGGGCCGGCCAACGGATTCCGTTCGCGCAAGGCGACCAGCTCCGGTGCCGGGCGTAGCGCAAGCCGGCCCTCGACCAGCTCGGCGACGCGCGGCAGGCTCAGTGCGCCGACGCGGGGCAGCTGCAGCTGGACCAGGAGCGGCAGGTTCTCCTGGATCCAGCCCCCACAGCGGGGTGCGGCCGGTCGCGTCGACGGTGGCGGCTGGCGCGTATAAGGCCCCACCGGGTTCCACGACGCCCACGAGCTGGCCGCGGAAGCCGTCGGGGGTCGCCAGGCCCACGAACGCGACGGCGTGCATCAACGGCCGATCCGCCCCCGGCACCTGGCAGCTCACCACGAGGACGTCACCGCCGTCGAACCGCAGCAGCTGCGGGCATTCCCAGTGCTGGCCCAGGTCGACCCCGTCCAGGTGTCGAGGAGCGCTGAACCAGATCCCGCCGTAGTGCCACCGCACCGCGTCGGGCGAATGGTAGACCACGATGGTGCCATACCGTTCGCCGCGCAGCGTTCCGGAGCCGAGCAGCATGTGCCACCCGTGCGCGTCGTGCCAGAGGAACGGGTCCCGATGGTATCCACTGCGGAGCTCCGGCGGCGCGGGAATCACGGGCTGCGGGTCCTTGCGCCACGACCGGAGATCGGACGACCCGACGGCGCGACAGTCCGACTCGACCCGGTCAGCGTCGGTCCGGCCGACCACACCGGTGTAGTAGATGGACGGCACGCCGTCGACCATGCGGGTGCAGCCGGACCAGCAGCCGTCGTGGTCGGCACCGCCCTCCCCCGGCTCCACGGCCGGCGGCTGCGGCCGCCAGCGCACGAGGTCGGTAGACGTGACATGGGCCCAGCGCGGGATTCCCCAGGTGCGGGTGTGTCGGGGTTCTCCTGGAAGAACAGGTGGTAGGTGCCGTCGTGATGGATCGGGCCGTTCGGGTCGTTGAGCCAGTTCCGCTCGGCCGTGACGTGGTAGCCCGGCAGCCAACCGGGATCGGACCCGGTCATCGGCGCCGGTACCTGTGCCGGATGTCGGCGGCCTGCGCGGTGACGGCCCGGACCGCGGCCGGCACGTCCGCCGCGCGGGCGGCGCCGACCCGGGCAGCGGTCAGTTAGAAACCTCGACGTCAACGAGCAGTCGCTTCTCGACAAGGTGCACGTATTCAGCGGCTTCCTGGATTGCTTGGGCTTGCTCTACCCCCGGGAGAAGGACGTCGACCGGCGCACCCGGGTCACCAGCTTGGACGTTCCGACCTACTTCCTCGAGGGCGAGCATGACGTACCCGGCCGGCTCGCGGGGATGAAGCCGTGGTACGACGCGTTGCGGGCCCGCACAAGGAGCTTGTGACGTTCAAGGACGCGGGCCACCGCTCGCCATTCGAGAAGCCTGCGGAGTTTGTGAACGTGATGAACCGCGTTCTCGCCGAGACCGGCGGCCGACGCGGGCCGCCCGCTACCTCCATCCGGACATCCCCCGCACGCAGCTGCCCGGAATGCGGACGGGAGCGCAGGACCGGTGGGCACCCGGGTCCCGCGCCGGTGTTCATGGCAGCTTCTGCAGCCCGGCGGCGGTGAGCAGATACCCGGGGGCAGTGGTCGCCGGGTCTGCCCGTACCAGTTCGACCAGCGCGGATCCGGCGATTTCGGGGGTCAGCAGTTCCCCCAACTGCTTCAGGTATGCCTCCTCGGTCTGGCCGCCGCGGGCCGCGTACCCCCGGACCCCCCGCCTGCCCACGTCTCCGAACGGTGTCATCGTGGGCATCACCGCGGTGACGGTAATGTCCAGCCCGGCACGGCGTGACTCATCCCGGGCGTATCCCGCGATGAACCGCTGGGTGGCCTTGGACCCGGCGTACCCTCCGCTGGCCGGTGATCCGTTGATGGCGGCACCGCTGCTCACTACCACCACCCTGCTGCCAGGCGGCAGCGGCTTGAGCAGTGCCTCACGCAGCCAGTTAAATGCGATCTTGACGTCGGTATGCCAGTTGACGGAGAACGTCTCCCATGTGTGGTATTGGAGCGGACGCATCACCGGGTTGGCGCCGGCGACCAGGATCAGAACATGCGGCTCGTACTGGTCCAGCAGGCTCGGCGCCACCGTGGCGTCGGCCGCATCCGCGACCTCGGTCCGGATGTTCGCAGTCGCGGTGGCCAGCTCGGCAAGTGCCGTACCGTTCCGGGCGACCGCGACCACCGGAGCACCAGCCTCGGCGAACGCGCGGGCGATCCCACGCCCCAGGCCCCGGCTGGCGCCAACGACGACAGTGGTTCTGCCCGACAAGTCATTCATCATCGTCCTCTTCGTTTGCGTGTCCACGGTTTCACGGGCTGTCGTACTCGTCGTGCCGGCGGATCCACACCTGCCAGTCATCGCCTTCGTCCCGCCCCTTCGGCGCCCGGTCGAGAATCCCGTAGTAGCCCATAAGGAACTCGACGCCGCGGCCCGTGGTCGCGTAGGTCTGGTACACGGTGCCGTCGTCGAGGACGAAAGCGCTGAAGCCGAAGCCCTCGGTGAGGTAGCCCGTGACATCGGTGCCGGTCGAGTTTGCGTTGTGCTCGACGATCGGCGGCGCTCCCGCCTCGAGCAGCGGCGCGATCGCCTCGCGCGTCTGCTCCTCGGTGCGCGAGTAGCCGAGGTCGACGTTGAAGTCTCTGCCCGCCGACGAGACCCAGGGCATGTTCCAGCCCATCCGCTGCTTGTACGCCTGCAGCTTCTGGAGCGGCGCATGCGAGACGTACATCATCGTCACGTCGCGAGCGTGCAGGTGCGGGAGGGCGCTGTCGACGGTGTCAGCCATCGACGAGCACGTCGGACAACCTGCCTCGTAGCTCGGGCCGAACATGAAGTGGTAGACGAGCAGCTGACTGCGGCCGTCGAAGAGCTCCGCCAGCGTGCGCGTGCCGTCGTCGGTGTCGAAGCGGTACTCCTTCTCGACTCGGACCCAGGGCAGCTCGCGCCGCCGCCGGGCGAGCTCGTCACCCAGGCGGGTGTGCTCCTTCTCGCGAGCGAGCAGCTCCTCGCGGGCAGCCGCCCACTCTTCACGTGTTCCGGCCTTGTGATCGGTCATTTGTTTGTCTCCTTCTTGCTTCCTGTCGTTACAACAGCTCGGCGTGACCCGCGCCGCCGATGGCGGCTCACATCGGTGGCGCGAGTCCGGGAACCGACGCGGGCGCGATGACGATCAGGATTCCGAGTCCGACGATCGCCAGCGCCAGCGGCACATCGACGGCGGCCTTCCCGGGCAGCAGCTTCTGGGCCAGGACCAGCCCGGCGACCACCGACATCCAGGTGACGCTCATCACGCCCAGCGCCACCAGCATCAGCATCAGCCCGATGCTCGAGCCAACGCAGTACAGCCCGAACCCGAACCCAGAGCGGACGCTCTCCCGGCAGCGCCTCCGGCAGCGCCGCTTGACCGGGGTGAACTCGTAGGCACCGGCCGCGATCGCAACCGCGCCAGCGGCGAAAGGCCCGTGCGGCCGGTACAACGCATACACCGCAATGCCCACGAGTGCCCAGACGGCCAGGTACGAGCCGACGAACAGCGGCACGGCGCGCACCCGATAGCCGGCACGAGCGCGTCGCAGCACCGCCGGGGCCGCGCCCGGCAGCATCATCGCCGCCGTCATCGACGCCCACACGGCGGCAAAGAAACCGAACGAACCGAGCTCGGTCGCAACCCCCATGTCCATCCCGTCCATCTGCCGGACCGCGACGACCCAGGATGCGGCGGCGAGCCCGAACGTCACCGTCAGCGCGGCCGCCGTTGCGGCTGTCCCAGCGCTCGTCACGGCGGCGGAGGGGGAAGTCGCCGTCGCGTCGCCGACTAGTTTCTCGCCGTGCCGAAGTTGCACCGTGTCCCTCCCTTTGCTAATGACATGACGGGCTCTGCCGCTACGAGCGCCGCATACTCGCGCTCGAGCGCCTTAGCCGCGCCGCTGCGCCAGCTCTCCGCCATGGCCTTGGACATGGGATCGGGGAAGATGTCCTCCTCCTCCTCCTCCCCTTCTCCACGCCGTCGAAGTTGGCTCGCGCGACGGATTCCCATTGCGTCAAGTTGAACGCCGCCTTCGAGATCGAGTACGCCGGAATAATCGGCAAGGCGGCGAAGGCGGCCACCGACAGAACGTTGACGACGGCCCCCCGAGAACGAGTCAGCAGCGACAGGCAGGCCTGGGTCACGGCGTGCGGGCCGAAGAGGTTGACGGCGAGGTGCTGTTCGAGTGCGGCACGACCGCTGAGGTGATCGTGAAGCGCCACGCTGGCGTTGTTGATGAGGACATCGAGAGACTCGACTCTCTCGACAGCTGCCCGAGTCTGCGCCGCGTTGGTCACGTCCAGGGTCGCGGGCGTGACATGCCCATCCGGGTGGGCCAGGGCTGGCGCGTACCGGCATACACCCGCTTCGCGCCCCTCTTCAACGCTTCCTCGACCAGCGCTTGCCCGATGCCGCGATTGGCCCGGTCACCACGACTGCTCTGTCTTCGTGTCATGCATCCTCCTTGGTCATCGTTGCCCCTGTCTTGCATCTGCCTAGGTGCTGCCCGGCGAGCCCAGTCGCCGCCTCTGGAGGTGGTGATCCGGCGAACGGCCGCAATCCATCGCCGGCCACGAGAGCTGCGTCTCGCGCAGCCTCCACCCCTGCTCGAACTTGGACGGCGGCTGTGTGGGCGGCGCCGCGTTTCGTGATGCCCCGGACGTTGTCGGCGACCGCTGAGACGAGCCCCGGTCGTCACCGAGCTGCGCGAGATCGGCTCCCGCCACCTCCGGTCGCTAGGGCAGGTCACCTAGTCCAGTGACGGCCAGCACGCACACGCATATCCCGCTCCCTCCGCCGGCGCCGCTCAGCGCGGGGTAAACTCTCGCGGCCAGGAGCTCGCTCACCGATTTTGCTCCGGCGGCGATGGATTCCGGCAAGCGCGGGTCACAAGGAAGGTGACCATGCATATGTCCAGTCCCAGGCCGGTGGTTCACCTGGAGCTCCACACCGGTGATCAGGCACGGTTGAGCGCGTTCTATGCGAAACTCTTGAGCTGGCGCCGGCAGCCGATCAACGCCAGGAGCGGCTCCTACCTCGCTCTCGAACTGGGAGAGCGTTTCGGCGGCGGCATCGTCGAATCCGCCACCGCGCGCCCACTGTGGCTGCCCTACGTCGAGGTCGACCAGATCGGAGAGTCCACCGAACATGCGCGCCAGCTCGGCGCCTCGGTCCTGGTGGCGCCGCGCGAAGGGCCGGCCGGATGGCGCAGTGTCATTTCGGCGCCACAGTGCGGCGAGCTCGCTATCTGGCAGTCAAAACGATGACGACCGGGCCTGAACGCGGGACGAGAGCGGCTCGCACGGTGTTGACCGCGAGCGAGCGCGAGCTGCTCGAGACCGCCCGGCGGGGCGACGACGATGCCTTCGGCCGACTCGCCGGACCGTACCGCGGCGAGCTGTACGCCCATTGCTACCGAATGCTCGGGTCGGCCGCGGACGCAGAGGACGCGCTGCAGGAGACACTGCTGCGTGCCTGGCGCGGACTGCCGCGGTTCGAGGGCCGAAGCTCGGTCCGCTCCTGGCTTTACAAGATCGCGACAAACGCCTGCCTTAGGGCGATCGAGCGGCGGCCCAGACGAGTGCTTCCGGTTGATTTCGGGCCTGCCGCCGACCCCCACGACAGCCCCGCCGAGCCAGCAGCCGAGGGGGTGTGGCTCGAACCCTACCCGGATGAGCGGCTGGGGCTCGGCAGCGGCCTGGCCAGCCCGGAGGCCCGCTATGAGCAGCGCGAGAGCGTCGAGCTCGCCTTCATCGCGGCACTCCAGCACCTACCCGCACGACAGCGCGCCGTGCTAATACTCCGCGACGTGCTCGGCTTCTCCGCCCGCGAAACCGCCACGGCGCTCGAAACGACGCCCGTCTCGGTCGACAGCGCCCTGCAGCGGGCCCACAAGACGGTAGACCAACGACTGCCGGAACAAAGCCAGCAGGCGACGTTGCGCTCACTGAGCGATGGCGCGCTGAGAGAGGTTGTGCAGCGCTACATCACCGCATGGGAACGCAACGACGTCGACGCGGTCGTCGCCATGCTCGCCGAAGACGCGAAGCTGGCGATGCCGCCGCTGCCAGCCTGGTACCGCGGCCGCGAACAAGTCGCGATCTTCCTCAGCGGCGGACTGCTGTCAGGGGCGACGCGCTGGCGCCTCATCCCCGCTCGCGCGAATGGGCAGCTCGCCTTCGGCGCCTACGCCCGGGACGACAAGACCCAGACCTTCATGCCGCGCGCCCTCGACGTGCTCACCCTGCGCGGTGCGCAGATCCAGGCGATTACCGCGTTCCTCACCCCAGACGCCTTCCGCAGCTTCGACCTCCCCGCCACCCTCCCTGAATCGCGAACCAACTAAGTTGGCTTCCGGTCGGACCCGTCGCCTAACCTCGAGTCGTGACCGTCCACGAGCCTCACGCGTTGGCGCGTGCGGCATCGCCGTGCGCGGGGACGCGCTGCTCTCACCGACGATCACCCGACGACTGATCTGCGAGTTCGTCGCCCGACCACCGGATGCCCGACCGCCAGCGGAGATGGCGGCGTTGACCAACCGTGAACGGGAGGTCGTCACCCTGGTCGCCGATTCCTCATGAGGGGGGTTGGCGAGCCTGGTCGGTTGCCAACCAGTAGTCGACCCATCGCTCGCGGGTCGCCCCGATCCGCTCATAGACAGCGTGGGCGCGACTGTTCTCCGGAGCGGTCTGCCATGACAGCCTGCGCACACCGCGGCCAGCGCACTCCTTCCGACACGCATCGATGAGAGCTTCGGCGACACCAGCGATGGCCGTCCATACTCCAGGTGCCGACGAACCGATCCAGGCGCCGGAGGGAACCGCCAGCCGCGACGCCCGATTACGCACCGATCCCTCCGTACTCACTCGGCCCGGCCCTCAATGATCAGGGGTATTACGTCGGGCGGGTCGAGCGGAACCTTTACTGGGTCACCGGCGGTACGAGTTCTTCACCACCCCCGCTCAGGTAAACCAGCGGCGGCACGAGGCACTGGGCTCCTACTACGCCGACGCCCGCTACACGCCGATACCACCATCCTCCGGTGGGGCAACCGCCGCCTCCACCTTGAGTCCGCCTGAACCAAGGGTCGAAATAGCTGCGTGGAAATCCGAGCGAACGGTCGCCCCCGGCCGACCTGTCCCGCCCGACCGGCGCCTCCCCGGCGTCCTGCCGGCACTTGCCGGGCGGCACTGCGACCCGGGACCAACGTCCCCGTCCGGACACGGGCTCAACCGGCACCGTTGAAATGTCAGCCTCGGGCGTCAGCGGAGGTGACGCGATGATGCGGGGGTGCGGGCCCGGTTGGGGCTGGATGACGTTCATGCCGCTGCTGTGGATCGTGCTGCTCGGCGTGATCGTTTGGGCGGTGGTCTCGCTGGTGCAGCTCCCCGAAGATCGTGCACGCGACCAGCGTCGGGAGACACCGCAGGAGATCCTCTACCGCAGGTACGAGTCCGGCGAGATCGACGCCGACACCTACACCCAGGCCCGCGCCCACCTGGCCGGCCGAGAACCGGAGTCACAATGAGCTGGCTTCGCCCCCGGTGGCTGCCGCTCGCGGTGCTGGTCGCCGCCACCGCGACCTTGGTCGCCTCGATCGCATGGGCCGTCGGCCGGACACCGCCCAGCACCGGCGCCCGGTGGCCGGCGGGATCGATGATGGGCACGACCAAACCCGGCGGGCCGGTACGTAGCCTGGCCGCCGCCGACCGCGCCGCCATCGGGTTGCCGACCGATGGGGGCTGCACGTCGGTGAGGTGATGCAGTTCGACAACAACTTCTGCGCCGAACCGTTCGACCGGGCCGGCAACCGCGCCACCGAAGTGCTCGTCGACCCGGCCAGCGGCGCCGTCGGCCTCGAACCCGGCCCGGCGACGGCCCGGGTGCACGCCCCTGTCCGCCGACGGTGCATGAGACTCCGTTCGTGGCGTGGAGCGGCAAGGCCTTGATGGGCAGGGCGAGCATGCCGCTGAACTGTGGTGGGGCGTTATCACATCCGCTGAGCTATGCCGGCATACCGGCGCCGATACGCGGCGGGTGATTCGCCGGCGTGGCGTGTGAAAGCCCGGCGGAAGGCCGATGGGTCCGCGTAGCCGACCTTTCTGCGGATCTGTTCGATCGGGTCGGCCGACATTTCGAGCATTCGTTTGGCCGTCTCGATCCGGGCCAGTTGGATGTAGCGGCTGGGGGACATGCCCAGGGCCTGCTCGAAACGTCGCTCGAGACTGCGCGGGCTCAACGCCGTCCGCTCAGCGAGCCGCTCGACGGTCAGCTCGCTGCCCAGGTGCGCGGCCACATGCTGTTGGACGAGCCGCACCGCCTGGTCGCGGTGATGCCGCGTGCCGACCAGGATGGTGTAGGGCAGCTGGGTGAGCCGGTGCCCGTCGACGAGTAGGAGCTTGGCCGCCTGGGCAGCCCGTTCGGCCCCGCCGAACCGGTGGGTCAGGTGGACCACGAGGTTCAGGAATGTCGTGGCGCCGCCAGAGGTCACCACCTCGTTCTCGTCGATGACCATCCGATGCGCCTCCACACGTACCTTGGGGTAGCGCCGCTGGAGCAGGTCCGCGGCGGTCCAGTGGGTGGTGGCGGCATGTCCGTCCAGCACTCCCGCCTCGGCAGCCAGGAATGCGCCGGTGCATGAGGACGCCACGATTGCGCCGGCCGGCACGTACTCGGCGTGCTCGCCGCGGCGTCGCAGCTCGGCCACGAGCGCTTCGCCCGGCCCACGGCGGCGGCCGGAGACCACGACCGCGGCACCCTCGCGCACGGCCGCCCGCGCCACGCCCGCGCCGACGCCCTCAAGCGGCCACGGCGGGCGCCGTGCGCACCTTGACAATGCTGCCGCCGTCACCGCGGGACAACCCTCGGGGCGGACCGGGCCGCCAAAGCGACCACGAGACCGGGTAGAACGGATCCATGCGCTATGTGGAGCTGCGCCGGCACACCGACAACGAGGGTGATCGTCTCACGGCGGAAGGTGTCGCGGATGCCGAGATGATCGGTCGCGACCGGCTGCATCCGCCGTACGCCGCGTTCGTCTCGACTGGTGCCGCCCGCGCGACCCAGATGCTGGAGATCCTGCGCCACGCCGCCGGCCAGGAAGACACGCCGATCACCGAGGCGCCCGCGCTGCGCTCCGTCGTCGAGGACCGCTGGCGCAATGCAGCCAAGGCGGCCGGCAAGCACGCCGACGTGGAGGCCATGCGCGCGGTCGACCCCGACCTGGTGGAACACGAGTCGCGGCTGCTCGGCTCGGCCCTGCGCGAGGTGGTGGACCGGTTGCCCGACGGCGGCCGCGCGCTGGTCGTCGGGCACAGCCCCACGACGGAGGCCGCCGTGCTCGGGCTGGTCGGTCAGGTGATCCCCCCGCTGGGAAAGGGGGAAGGGGTTCTGCTGATCGACGACCGCGGGCGGTTCCGCACCGAGCCCTTGGACTGAGGTGCGCCGCATCGGCCGTTCGATCGCGTGGTCGGCGGGCTTGAGTCAGTCGATGGTCATGACCAACTTGCCATGGGCGTGCCCGTGGCCCGTCCGCTTGATGAGCGCCCGTGTCGTACCTGCGGCCTACGCTGAGCCGGTGAATCGGACCGACCGTTTGTACGCGCTGGTGGAGGAGTTGCGGGCGGCAGCGCCAAGGCCCCGCAGCGCCCGGTGGCTGGCCGCGCGTTTTGAGGTCTCGCCACGCACGGTTGAGCGGGACATCGGCGCCCTGCAGCAGGCCAATGTGCCGATCTATGCGGAGCCCGGCCGGGCCGGCGGGTACGTGCTGGATCGGTCGTTCACGCTTCCGCCGGTCAACGTCACGGCGGCCGAGGCGGTTGCCCTGGGCGTGGCGCTGCATCGGCTAACCGGTACGCCGTTCGAGGACGCGGCCCGCTCCGTGCTGCACAAGATCGTCGCTGTGATGCCCGAGCGCGACGCGGCGACAGCCCACAACCTAGCCGCGCACATTCAAATGATCGGTGGCCGGCCGTCGCCAGTGCCGCGGGTCGTGTCGGAAGCCTTGACCGGGCGCCGGGCGTTGGCCCTCCAGTACCTCGACCGGCACGGCAACCCGTCGCGGCGCGAGGTCGAGCCACTGGGGTACGTCGGCGGTGCGGAGCACTGGTATCTGGTGGCCTGGTGCCGAACGCGTGGCGCGGTGCGTGCGTTCCGGCTGGACCGGATCCGGGCGGTGAGAGCCACCGACGAGACCGTTGCCCCGCAGCACATCGACATCGACCAACTCTGCCTGCCGCCCGACCTCGCAACGAGTCTGGTCCTCGCCTAAACACCGACAGGACGCTGTCGTCGCGCAGGCCGAGGCTATCTAGCGGAGCCGGCCGGACGGTCGGCGAAGGGAGCACAACGATGTCCACGATGGTGAACGGCATCGGCTGGTTCGAGATCGGCACCGACGATCCGGCGGCCGCGGAGCGGTTCTACGGCGACCTATTCGGCTGGGCGTTCGCCGACGACCCGGATTCGAACATGCCGTACCGGATCGTCACCACCCCGGCCGACCGGTCGATCCA
>DASXRQ010000132.1:0-29332 GCA_036506495.1 Micromonosporaceae bacterium
CGCGGGGATGACCACCGACGTCACCGGGTTTATCGCGCGACTGCCCGGCTGACCGCGTCCCGCTGCCCGGCGGCCTCGTGCACGCCACCGACCGCTGACGGGTCGAGCACTGCCTCGGTCCGCCGAGCCTCGGCACGTGGATCGTGCAGTCCAAGCGGCATGTCGTCGCGGTCGGTGACCTCGACGCGACCGAGACTGTCGGTCCGATGACGACGAGCGAGCGCTGTCGCGCATGACCCGGCTGTGCTCAAGTCGTCCGGTTCCACGTCGAACACACATGGCCTACGCCTCGGCGCGCCCGAATCGGCGATCTGGTGGCATTCGCACACTCGGAGTACGAATAGGCATGCGTTACGGCGCATGGGCATGCGACCTAGCCGACTCGCGCACATCGGCAGAGCCGGGCGACTGGTAGGCCTGACCTGGCTAGCGCGCGACTCGCGGCATAGAAAGACGTTCTGCGTGTCGATGCAGGACGTAGGAACGTCCCCCTGATGCGCTTGTCGGGCTTGGTGTCCCATCGCAGGAGGAGGACGTTGATGGGTAACGGTAGCGGCGTGTCCCGGGGCGATCGCAACCGCAACGTTCGGCTTGCTCGGTTGCGGGTTCTGGTCCCGGCCACGAACGCGATCGTCGGCATTGACCTGGCAGACAACAAGCAGATGGTCGTGGTCACCGATCATGACTCGAAGGTGTTGGCGCGCAAGACGTTCAGGTGCCGTGCGTGGGATCTGGGTGCGGCGTTGGACTGGGCCGGCAGGCAGGCTTCGTCGAAGGACTTCGCCGGTGTCACGGTGGCCTGCGAGCCGACCGGTCATCGTTTGCGGGTGCTGGGTCAGCTGGCCGGTGAACGAGGGATGCCGTTCGTGTGTGTTCAGCCGATGCTGATGTCGTGGGCGCGCCGCAGCGAGGACCTGACCGTCGATAAGACCGACGAGAAATACGCCGTGATCATCGCTCGGTTGGCGGCTCAGCTGCGCTGCTACGTCCCCGAACCGGTTGATCCGACGTGGGGTCGGCTGCGGCATCTCGGCGCGCGTCGTGAGCAGCTGCTGGTGGAAGCGGGCAGCCAGGTCCAGCAGATGCGGGCGCTGCTGGAGTGTGTCTGGCCGGCGGCGCTGCAGACCGCGCGGCAGCCGTTCCGCTCCGCGACGTGGACCGCGGCGATCAGCGTCGTGCTGGACCGCGACGGCGGGGACCTGACCCGCACGCACCGGCTGGGCTTGGCCCGGTTGACCTCTGCGGTGCGCCGGGAGATCATCCGACGCGGTCGGCAGAAACCCTGCCTGCGCATTCGTCGGTCTGCTGTTCACGGCACTGACCGATCCGGCCGGAGTGATCACCCACCGCCCGGGTGCGTTCGAGCGGGTCGCGCTGCTACTAAGCGACTGGCTCGCCACCCACCGCCGATTGCTCGACACCCAGACCCGGATGACCACGATCCTGGACGACCTGCGGCTGACCGAGTTGGCCACCTCGATCACCGGCCTGTCGGCGATCGGCGCGGCAGCGATCCCGGCCGAGACCGGCGACCCGAACCGGTTCGCCACCGCCCGGGCGTTGGTCAAGCACGCCGGCCTGGCACCACGGCAGAAGCTATCCGGCACCTTCATCGGCCGCACGAAACTGACCGGGCAAGGACGGCCCGCACTGCGGCTGGCGGCGTGGCGGGCGGTCTGCGGCGCGCAACGCGCCAACCCGGTTTACGCCGCCCGGTTCACCCACCTGACCAGCAGAGGGCAGAACAAACTCACCATCACCCAAGCCCAGGCCGTGATCGCCGCAGCGATCCTGCGGCACCTGCACGCCGTCATCACCACCGGCCAAAACTGGGACCCGGTCATCGCCACCCACGGCACCAAACATCCCGCGGTGCCGCCCATCGCCGCCTGACATCAGCAGGCGGCCCGTCGAGCAGGGTCGGGGCGAGCCCCACGCGGCATTGAGGAACCACGGTTACCTCCACGCTCATCATGAGCAGCCCCGCCCGTCGTCTCACCAACCCGATTACACGCTGCTGGGACCAACCCCATTACAGCTATGCAGGGACAGACGACGGACGAGGCACCGACCAAAGGCTTGACTCAAAACGTCTTACGCTGATGAGAGTGCGCCCGACCCGGACGGGAGCAAGCGAGCTGGGCCGAACCCGTCGTTGTCGGGGTCCGAACTCGCCTTCATGCCCCCCGCTGGCAGGGAATCATGAACCTATGGGTGGGGTCGAGAACGCCGAGGCTGCTCATGGCGAGGAGACGAGCAACCCTAGCGTCGGTGGCGTTCGGAGTACGCCGTCGAAGGTACGGCGCGTCGTGAACATCCTCGTGGCCGCGCTCGTGGTTGTTGTCCTGCCGATAGTGCTGGTTGGCATGCTCGTTGGGGAGTTTGGCTCGGCGGCAACGTTGATAGGGCTATTGCTCGGTCTGACGGGATCGAAGATTGGCGGCACCGTCCGGATGCTGTACGTGGCTCCTGGGATCGGTGTTGCCGCAGGGCTTGGTGCGTTCACTGCCTTTGACTGGTGGTGGGTGGTGTTACTGGCGGCCACCGGAGTGATCGCTGGGGCGGGCGAGCGGTTCGGCTGGTTCCCGGTGTTGCTGATGGTTCCGTATGCCGCCACGTTCGTGAGCCCAACGCCCTCCGGAGCCGACGCACTGATCTACGGCGTTGTCGCGACGATCGCGACTGCCTATGGCATCGTTTTGGCGCGGCGGTTCAGCGCGCCCGAGGCGGTCGACGGCGACCGCCTTGCCTGGCCCGCCTCCATCGTGGTGGCGGTCGTGTTCGGCCTGGTGTTGGGTGTCAGCGCGGCGATCGGCGTGGCGTTGGGATGGACCGAGCCGTACTGGGTCTCGGAGCCGGTGCTGATTCTGACTCTCTACGTCGTCATAGGAAGGCGAGAGCGGATCCCGGAGAAGGCGATCGGTACCGCGCTCGGGGTCGCCGCCGCCATCCCGGTAGCAATTCTCGCGCTACCTGGATGGGCGATTGCGTTGCTGGCCAGCGTTGCCGCTGTACTTGCGCTCGTTCAGGCCGAGAGATACTGGCTCATGTACGGCCTTTACACGTTCGCCCTCGTCCTCAGCCTCGCCGGCCCCGGCCAAGTTGCCACCGAGGCAGCGCATCGCGGCTTCGAGATCCTCACGGGCATCGCCTTGCTCGTCGTCGGTCTAGCCGTCATACACGCTGGTGTCAGGTGGCTAACCGGTCGCGACCCGCAGCCAGAGCTCGCATCGAACACTAAATGACGAGCTTGAGGGAGCTACCCATCGCTGGGGCGAAGGTCACTCATTTCGGCATGTCCGGGCGGTCAAATCGATTGTCGACCGAGCGACGTAAGCATCAGCTCGACGGCAGAGGGCTTTCCGCTGCCTCGCTCACCGCCCCGATGTACTCGGCGCAGCCGGCCGAGGATGCCGCGGCGTGCCGTCGATGGTTGATGGGTGATAGCCGAGGGCCTCGGCGACGACCGCGACCGGCGCGAGCTTGCTGAGTTCCTCCAGCGTTCCCAGACGGGCGGCAAGGGTGCCGTACACCTGCCTGAGCCGTTCGCGCAGGCTCATGGCGTTGATGTGCTGGCCGGAGGAGTGCCCCCGGAGCACCCAGTTGCTGTTGGGTGGGCTGCGGTCTGGTCGTGCCCGGGGCGGTCGGCGAGCTGTCGCCAGGGGCCGTCGAGGAGCTCTGGGAGAGCGATCTCGAGGCCGGGGAGTCGGACGGTGACCAGGTCGTCGGTGACGGTCACGTCGTCCCAGGTGAGCCGGACGACCTTCTCGATCTGCTGGGCGAACACGAGCACGAGAATCGCGGCAGCACGGTCGCGCGGTGTCAGCTCGTCGCTGTGGAGGGCGTGCTGCATCGCCTTATCCTGCTTGGCCGCGCGGAATCGTGGGCTGGTGCCGCGGCGATGTTTTGGCAGGGTGGGGTCGGATGCGACGAGCCGGCTCTTGACTGCCCACCGGAGGAACCTGTCAGCGACCAGACGGGTGGTGGGGCCGGTGGCCACCCAGCGGTCGAGATGGCCCTGTTGAAGGTCGCCGGGCTCGATGCCTTCGGCAGCGAGCCCGTTCAGAAAGTCGATCGCGACCGTGACGGTCTGATTGCTGCGCCGGAAAGTTCCGGGGACACCTGCTCGGTCTGGTTCATCCGACGTAGGTGGTGCCAACGGATATAGCGCTCGACGACATCTCGCATGTGGGGGTCTTGGACCCTGTGGAGGGCCTCGTCGGCCCACTGTTGATAGCGGATCTTGGTCTCATCACGTCGGGGGAGTGCGCCGTGCTCGACGAGGAGTCCGCGGACGTAGTCGCGCGTATGTGACTTGGGCAGCTCGTCGAGCAGCGTGTGGGTGATCTTCGGCGCGGCCGCCAGGACCTTGAGGAAGGCGGTGACGTGGCGTTACCGGATCCAGGTCAGTCCGCTGTTGGCTCGCTTCATCGACTTCAATGGTGTCGACACCGGGACGAACTCCGTGGCCGTCACCGCAGATGCTCAACAGAATGGTGCCGTTCGAGCCGACGACGACTCGTCCTGCTCGTTGTTCGATAAGAGACATTATGTCAAGTAAGTGCTGCGACGGCTGGGCAGCCCCCGGGCTCTTCCATTCTGAAACCGCTGCGATTCGCTCACGTCGCTACGGGACCACCACTCCGGCGATGACGACAGGCCCGGCGGTCGGGTCAAGCTCGGTGGCCTGGTCGACGCCGGCCGGGACGATGACGTCGAGTGCCTTCGGGACTGTGCCGGGGTCGACGGCACAGATGGGATTGCCCGCCGCCACCGCGGCCGCGGTGCAGACACCGAACGAGAAGGCGCCCGCCGGCTGGGTGAACCCGCGCGCCTGGTCGGGGCTGAAACCGTCCTGTCCGGTGAGCACGACCGCGAAGCGCCAGCCACTGGCCGGGGTTCCGCCGAGCGCCGACTTGCTCACCGTGAACGTGATGAACCGGGTCACCGCATTGGCTCGGATCTGCACGCTGCCCACCGTGGCGCCCGAGCCGTTGACGAACCGCTGCCCGAAGCCCTGGACCTCGATCAGCCGGTTCCACGCCGACGGCGCCTCGATCGTGTAGTTGCGCTGCGGGAACGACGCCGCCGTCGACGTCGCTCCGCCACCCGGAACCTGGGCGTAGACGTCGACCAGCTGCGCGCCGAGCGGGCTGCCGAAGGTCGGCGTGAGGTCACGGGTCTGCACCCGGAACGTCACCGCATCGGGGCCGCTGTCGAAGACCTGGAACAGCTGCAGGTCGAAGGCACCCGCCTTGAAGTTGTCCGACGTCGGGTACGCGTATGTGCCCGGACCGTTGTCGTCGCCGTCGGGGTCGGTCGCCTGGAACAGCAACGTGCCGGGGACGACGTCCCAGACCACGGTGCGCTGCGCGAAGCCCGTCGCCCCGTTCGGCGCCGTCGCGGTGACGGTGATCGAGGAGGTACCCGCCGGGACCGGTACGTCGACGCTGAACGCACCGGTACCGTCGGCGATGGTGGTCGCTGTGGTCGAGGCCCCGTCGATGTCGACGTTGATGGCCGTCACGTCCACGGTCGCGTTGGGGGCAGTGGTTCCGGCGACGGTCGCCGACCCGTTGACTAGCGAATTGTTCGCCGGGGAGGTCAGGGTCACGTCGATGCCCTGCTGGGTGTGGGTGACGTACCGGTTGACCGTGTCGACGGGCTGGTCGAGCAGTCGACCCGCCTTGAGGTTGGCCGACAGCCGCGCGAAGGACGCCGCCGACCAGGTCAGCGGCGAGGCGCTGCCGACGGCCTTGCCGTTCACGAACCCGATCGACGCACACTCCGGCTGGGTGTCGAACGGCGACGCCGCGAGATCGGCGTTCTCCCAAGCCTGCTCCGGGATCAGACCGACCCCGGAGGCGGTCTGCGCCATCCCGTCGAGCAGGCCCGCGGCGGTGGCCGGGCTCCCCGTCACCAGCTCGTGCTCGCCACGCTCGCCGGCCAGCGCCGGCCAGAGGTGGCCGGACCCGTGGTTCTGCGCCTGCCCGTCGCAGACACCCGCCCACGGCTTGCCTTGAATGGTGCAGTCGGTGCCGTCGGCCGTGTTGCAGTCGCCGTAGCCGTCCTCGGTGCCGGGACCGGAGGTGCCGTAGCGGTAGAAGCCGGTGCCGCTGTTGGTCCGTCGGGCGATGACCTGGTCGACCACGGCGACTGAGTTGGTGACGTCGGCATCGTCGGCGGGCAGGATGCCCAGCCTCGGCAGCTCGAGGAAGCCGGCGTCGACGACCGCGCGCTGGTCGGCGTCTGGACCGCCGTTGCCGAGGTTGTAGGTGATCGCGGCGTTGGGATCGCCGGACTTCGACAGCCGGATGAAGTACGGCTTCGCGCTGTATGGCCCGGACGTTGTGACCGTCCAGCCCTTGATGCTGCGCTGGTAGTGATCCGCGGTGGCCCGGTAGATCCGCGCGCTCGCCGCGTCACCGTTGAGGTCCGCGATGGCACCCGCCGCGACCAGTCCGGCGATCTCGGCGGCGATGGTGGACGGCGAGAAGCCGCTCTGCTCCTCCCACCGCTCCGCGCCGAACGACGGTCCGTGCGCCACCACGAAGTCCGCGGCCCTCTTGATATGGTGCGTGTAGAACGCGGCATCGGTGAGACCGACCGTACGCGCCATGAGGATCGGGTACGCGACCTCGTCGAGCTGGGTGCCGAACGAGTCGGGCGCCGTCTTGCCGTTGACGAGCGAGTTGCGTGGCATCGAGCCGTCGGCCTGCTGCTGCCGCTCAAACAGGAATCGCACCGTGTCGGTTGCGGTTGCCACGTCTCCTGTCGCCATGAGCCCCGTGAACGTCTCGTACAGGTCGCGGGCGAACACCTCGCGGTAGGAACCGAAGTAGGTCAGCGTCGGGTCACCCGCGCTGACCGCCTGCCCCCACGGGCTGGCCATGGATGCGACGATGGCGCCTTGGAAGGTCTTGTCCTCGCTGGCCTTCAGCACGTTGGCGGACACCCAGTATGCATTCGCGATCCGCTGACGAGCCTGTACATCGGCGCCAGCCGGCAGCACCGGCGCGTTCAGCCCGGCGTCGTACGCCGACCAGCCCTTGTGGTACCGCACAGAGGTGCGTTGGAACGGCGCACCGGCCGAGTCGCCGGCCTGCCTTATCGCGTCGGCCCGGGTGGCGCCGAAGCCGAGTGCCAGCGTCGTAACGCTGCCGTGCTTGGTGTCCAGCTGTGCGGTGACGACCACATTGCCTGTGGGCGCACTGTCGAAGGTGGAGTTCAGCGTGTGATCGGCGTCCAGCTGCGAGAGCCCGTCACTCGCCGTGCCCGCATAGCCGGCCGAGGCGGAGAGGAACGGCCGGTCGGCACGCAGCGCGGAGAAGACGGGCTGGGCGTAGTCACGGTTGGCTGCAATCGTGGCTGTCTCGACGTCGCTGGCCACGGGCAGCGGCGAACCCGTCGACGCGTCGACGAGGGCGTCGTCGGCACCGGCATTCCCGGAGCCACCACCGCCGTTGCCGTTGACCGTGGGGTCGTAGCGGACGTACAGCTTCAGGTCGTTGTCCGCGTGCGCTGCCGTGAGCTCCGTACGGATGACGACGCTGTTACGGTCCGGGTCGGTGAGGTAGTCGGCGACGAGTGTGTACATGCCGCTCTTTGCGCGACTGGTCACCTCGCACGACATCCCACTGCGATCCAACGCACGCACGGTGTAGGTCATGTCGCGGGTCTGCAAGTCGGTGAACGTCTTGCCGTCGGTTACCAGGAACTGCAACGTCTCGACGTTGGTGTTGTCGATCGTCGGGTAGTACACGTCCGACAGCACACCGCCGGCGACGGTGAACCAGACCTTGGAGCCAGCCGTACGCGAGGTGCCCAGGCAGTCCTTGCGCGCGAGGTCGAAGTGCGAGACCACCCCCGGTCCGCCTGGAGCTGCTGTAGCCGGCGCCGCCGACACCTGCTCGCCCGAGAGCGCGAGCGCTCCCGTCGAAGCCAGGACCAGGATCGTTGCGATGGCGAGGGGCCTGCCCGGACGGGCTATGGCGTGCGCTGCCGACATGAACCCAGCTAACCGGAACCCGACAAGATGTCAACCGCAGAGTCCGGTCGCACTTCGATGGCAGGCCTCCCCTTGGCTACCTCTCCGCGGTGCCGCCCGGCGGCCGGACCGGCAGGGCCGAATTTTGTGCATCGGGATCGCGATCGTGGTCACCGTGCGCACGACGCGAGAGTTCGGCATCGGCACGCGGCGGCCCAGACACCGGATCTTGGGGTGTGGGCTGCCGCGTGTCGTACGCGCGCTGCTGCGGGACCGACCTCGCCCGCCTTAGAGGACGCAACGCCGACGATGAGCGCGACGGCTTCCGCTTCCTCACGGTGGGCGCCATGCAAGCGCTCCGAAACCCGGAGGCCACGGGGAACACCTGCCCGACGCCACCGACGAAGCGATCGAGTACCTCGCTCTTGCCAGCGCCGGCTGTCCGTCGGCGCACGGTGGACCGCTCCTCCCCCGCCGCGTTCCCGGACGCCAGGCCCGTGCCCCGATCGGCGCGCCCGGAGCGGCCGGCGGCTGGCGCGCACCGATCACAGTGGACTCCGTGAGCGGGGCACGTTCGACGTTTGAACGCACGGGTCGGACGGGCACTCTCCCAGGGGCAAGGGAGGACTGACCATGCGACTCACGCGTGCGTTGCTACCGCTCGTGTTCGCCGGCGTCGTGCTCGCCGGTTGTGGCGGCGACCGAAATCACCCCAGCGCCACCACGAGATCGCCGGCACCGACCGACAACGGCGTGTCGGCGCTCGCGCCGGACGAGATCGTGCAGAAGGCCACCACGGCGCTCGAGGGCGCCAAGTCCTACCAGATCAAGGGCGACTTCTACTCGGACCGCCGGCAGATATACCTGCACTTCAAGGTCTCGGGCAACGACCTCATCGGCGTGATCGCGGCGGAGGGCACGAAGGTCGAGCTGCTCTCGGTGGGCGGCCAGAACTTCGTGCGGCCGGACGAGGCGTTCTGGAAGGCCAACGCCGGCAACGCCGGGGCGACCATCGCGAAGCTCATGGGCAGCCGGTGGGCCAAGCTGTCGGCGACGGACAAGGACTTCCGCACCTTGTTCGAGATCACAACCCCGAGCGAGCTGCTGAAGCCTAAGGGCCGCCTGTCCAAGGGCACGACGAAGCAGGTACCCGGCGGCAACGCGGTCGGAGTCGTCGAGAGCGGCGCCGACGGCGGGACGCTCTGGGTCGCGACGACCGGCGAGCCGTACCCGCTGTTCCTCGAGGGTGCCGGGGACAAGGGCCACCTCACCTTCACGTCGTTCGGCGCGTCCTTCCCGGACATCGCGCTACCCGCCGAGTCGGAGGTCGTCGACCTGGACAAGCTCAAGGCCGGCCGCTGACGCCGAATGCGGGACGGTTGGCGCTGGGGTCACCCCGCCAGGTGACCCCAGCGGTCCTCCAGCTCCTGCCAGGTACCCTGCGCCACCGCCTCACCGGCGAGCAGGACCACGACGTGGTCGGCCTGGCTGAGCGCCGCCCGCTTCGACGTCGAACCGACGACGGTCACGCCGTGCCCCCGCAGCGCCCGCCACAGCTGCAGCTCGGTCGTGACATCGAGCGCCGACGATACGTCGTCCGCGATCAGTAGCTCGGTACGCGGAGCCAGCGCCCGGGCCAGCGCGAGCCGCTGCAGCTGCCCGCCGGACAGGCGCGTCCCCTTGTGCCCGATCAGCAGCCCGAGGCCGGCGCCGGCCGCCGCCAGGTCGTGCTCCAGCTGCGCGGTGGACACGGCGCTTTCGGCGTTTATCTCGTGTCCGAGCGCGATGTTGTCGGCGATCGTGCCGGACAGCACCCGTGGCAGCTGCGCCACGTAGCCGACCTGGTTCGGGCGCAGGAACAGCTCCGGCTCGGTGACGGGTTGCCCGTTCCACTGCAACGTGCCGGTGTGGTGGACAATCCCGGCCAGCGCGCGCAGCAACGAGGACTTGCCCGAGCCGATCGGCCCGACGAGCAGCACCAGCTGTCCGCGCAGCACGGTCAGGTCGATCTCGCGGGCACCGACCGTGCCGTCCTCGTGCACGGCGCTGAACCGGGCCAGGTCGAGCCGGCGCAGCGGGTGTCGGGGCGCGGTCGCGGGAGCCGGCGCCGTCCCGGCGGACAAGTCCACCCCGGGCACGGCCGCCGAATACGCCCCCAGCCCCGACATGGCGACCGTGCGGCGAGTCCAGACCCGAGCGGACGGCAGCTGGGAGACCAGCGACGCCGTCGTCCACGCGAACCATCGGGCCGCGCCGAGGGTCGACACCGCGACCAGCGTCGCCCCCGCCGACAGCCCGCCGGACAGGTACAGCGCCCACGCCCCGACCGGCAGCAGTCCGCTGACCACTGACGGCGTCGACCTCGCCCACACCTGGACGGAGATCTCCCGCCGCTGCCGGTCGCTGCGGACGCCGTCGAGGCGGGCCAGGTGGGCCAGCACGGGCCCGCTCGCCCCGGCCAGCTTCACCGTGCGCGCGGCCGACAGCGCCGACACCAGCGCCGTCGCGAACGCGGCCCGGGCGGCCACGGTCTTCCGCGCGGAACGCTCCAGCAGCGGCCCGAACAGGGTGGCGGACAGCCCGGACACCAGCACAGTTCCGACGAAGAAGAACCCGGGCACGAGCGAACCCGACACCACCGTCATCGTCACCAGCACGAACACGGAGATGAACTGGTCGATCAGATTGTCGGCGAGCACCACAACGCGTTCGGTGTCCCCGCCCTGGGCGACCACCTCGGCCGGCGTGTGCGAGCTGACGCGCCGCGCCCCGGTCTGGCCGTGCACCAGCCGGAGGCTGATCCGCAGCATCTGGCGGACCCACCACTCCGGGAACCACTTCCCGGTGTAGTACGGCACCGGCACGACGACCAGGAGGCCGGCGACGATCCCGGCGGCCGGCCAGAAGACGCCGCCCTCGCCGTCGACCAGGTCGGCCCACCACCACGGCAGCAGCGACCCGTCCAGGCCGAGCAGGACCATGAGCAGGAACATCGCCACCGCGCCGAGGCCGAACCGCGCGTCGTTCGTCATCAGGCGGAAGATCTCGCGCATCGTCCGCGCGGGGGCCGGCTCCGGTAACGGCGGCGGCTCGACCTTCGGCGGCACGGTGAGCTCGTCCTCGACGACCGCGGTGGCGACCGCGCCGGCGAACAGGGTGTCGCTCCCCGAGGCCGGATCGCCGGCCGCCGCCGCGGCGCGTGCGCCGCCCGCGCCCAGACCGACCTGGACCCGTGGCCGCGCCTCCGTCGCGGCGGGAACCCGGCTGCTCGCCAGCAGCCGGGCGAACCGCCGCGACGCGCGCAGCGGCCCCGCCTCGACCACCTCGCCGTCCGCCAGCACCACGACCTCGTCGCAGCGACGCACCGACGACAGCCGGTGCGCGATGACGATCCCGATGCGGTCGCGCAGCAGCCGCTCGGTCGCCCGCTGTACCCGCGCCTCGATGACCGGGTCCATCCGTGCGGTCGCCTCGTCGAGGATCACGACGTGCGGGTCGCGGACGAGGATCCGGGCGAACGCCACCAACTGCTCCTGCCCGGCCGACAGGACGTAACCGCCGTCACCGAGCCGGGTTTGCATACCCTCCGGCAGGTCGGCCACCCACGACGCCAGGCCGAGCTCGCGCACCGCCCGGTCCGCCGCTGCGAGCAGGTCCGGGTCGAACAGCGCGATGTTCTCGGCGAGCGTCCCGGCCAGGATCTCGGTGCGCTGCGGCACGACGGCGATCCACCGGCGCAGCTCCTCGACGTCGACGTCGAGCACGTCGTTCCCGCCAAGGAACACCGTGCCGCGGGGCACCTCCACCGCCCGCGTGAGCACCTTGGCCAAGGTGGACTTTCCCGACCCGGTCCGACCGATCAGCGCGTACGAGCGGCCGGGGGCGAACGTCACGGTGACGTTGCGCAGGGCGGGGCGCCGTCCGCTCTCCGGCTGGCCCACCGCGTACCGGAAGGTGAGGTCGCGCACGGACAGGTCGCCGCCGGCGGGCGCGGCCCCGCCGGACGGCTCCTGCCGGGCCTGCGCGAGCAGCTGCACCCGACCCCAGGCGCCGAGGGCGTACTGCAGTTCGGGCACCATTCGGCTGACGCGCTCGATAGTGCTGCCGAAGGCCACGGCGAGCAGCCAGACGGCCGTGAGCCGGGCCCCGTCGACGCGCCCGGTCGCCAGCGCCCAGGCGCCGCCCAACACGACCGCGGCGATCCCCGCCCGGGTCACGCAGGAGGCGATCGTGGTGATCCGCGCCGACATCGTCCACACCCGCCGCCCCCGGGCCAGGACCCGGCTGGCCCGCCGGGCGTACAGCCTGAGCACGTACGGCCGGGCGAGGCTCGTACGGACGTCGTCCTGGCCGTGGATCGCCTCCTCCATCACCGCGGCCAGATCCGACCAGGCCTCCTCCTCGCCCATCCGCGCCGGGGCGATCCTCTTCGTCGGCGCGCTCAGGCCGACCGCCAGCACGGTGGCCAGCACGGCCATGGCGGCCCCGGCGGGCCACCACACCGCGAACGCGGCGGCGACCGACAGCACCCCGACGGCCAGCGACTGCGCGATGCGGACGCCGCTGCCACGCAGCTCGGAGGCGACCTGGTACACGTCCCCGTCGATCCGGTCCAGCAGCTCCCCGACCGGGGTCGTCTCCAGGGTCGGCAGGTCCTGCCCGAACGCCACGCGGCACAACCGGCGGCGGACGTCGGCGGCCCAGTCAGCGGTCAGCCCGGCCGCGAGGAGTCCGACCGCGAGGTCGCTGATGACGGCCGCGACCAGCGCCGTCGCGAGCACGAGGAACAGCGCGGACGAGCGGTGCAGGAGCACCGACCCCGCCAACGCCGCCGCCGCCGCCTGCCCGCCGGCCTCGAGCACGATCAGGCAGGCCACCGCCGCCGTGCGGCGCGGCGAGGTGGCCCACAGGTCGCGGAGCAGGCGCATGAGGGGGTCCCGGAGGGTGAGGAGGAGTCCTCAGCGTGCGCCGAGACACCGCGCTCGCTCAACGCAATATCCACGCGGTGGGCCCGGCCCGGACCTGCGTCCGGACCAACGAGCTAACGCAGCCGCTCGGCCAGGAAGTCCTCCCAGGTTCGGCCCGCCGCCCGGTCGGGCGCGAGATTCGCGCCGGCCCGGATGGCGCGGGCGGCCGCGCCGGGGAACCTGACCGGGAGGATCAGCCGACGCCGGTGAGTGGCCCGCAGGTACGTGCGGATCAGCTCGGCCATCTCGTACGCCCGCGGCCCGGCGATGTCGGGCACGAGGCCGGACGGCTTGCCGAGGGACAGCTCGACGAGCCGGTCCGCCACCGTCTCGGCATCGACCGGCTGGAATCGGATGCCGGCCGCGGCCGGAATCACCGGCAGTTTCGCCATCTGCTGGATTACTTTCAGCATCAATTCGTGAAACTGGGTGGCACGCAGCGTCGTCCACGGCAGTCCGGAGTCGGCGACCACCTCCTCCGCCGCCCGCTTGGACGCGAAGTAGCCGAACATGGCGCGGTCGACGCCGCTGACGACCGGGACCCGTTCGGCACCGACGACCGAGATGTACACCACGTGCGGGGCGCCGGCCCGCGACGCCGCGCGGAGCAGGTTGCGGGTCTTGACATCGTCGCCCCTGGCGGTGCCCGCGAGGTGCACGATGGTCTCCACGCCGTCCACCGCGCGGTCGAGCCCCTCGCCCGTGGCCACATCGCCGATCATGAACTCGATGCCGTCCCCGGACTCGTGGCTGCGCCGGCTCAGTACGCGTACCTCGCGGCCGGCGGAGCGCAGGCGGGCACGACGAGGCGGCCGAGGGTGCCGGTGCCGCCGGTGATCAGACGGCGTGAGCCCATGGTCATCTCTCCTATTCCGTCCGCCCGGGAATCGATCTCCCGGTCACATCGGCTGGGTTTCGTGCGTCTACTGCTATGACACCGCGCGATGGAGGAACGTGACGTGATGGACGAGCACGCATGGCTGACCGGACGTTTCGAGGAGCAGCGGGCTCGGCTGCGAGCGGTGGCCTACCGGATGCTCGGCTCGCTCAGCGATGCCGATGACGCCGTCCAGGAGGCCTGGCTGCGCCTCAACCGCGCCGACACCAGCGGCGTCGAGAATCTCGACGGGTGGTTGACCACGGTGGTGGCCCGGGTGTGTCTGAACATGCTGCGCACACGTCGGTCGCGGCGCGAGGAGGCCCTCGACGTGCACCTGCCCGACCCGATCATCAGCCACGCGGACGGGAGCGACCCGGAGCAGCAGGCGTTGCTGGCCGACTCGGTCGGGTTGGCGCTGCTGGTGGTGCTCGACACGCTGACGCCGGCCGAGCGGCTCGCCTTCGTGCTGCACGACATGTTCGCCGTGCCGTTTGAGGAGATCGCACCGATGATCGAGCGGTCTCCGGCGGCGGCCAGGCAGCTCGCGAGCCGAGCCCGCCGCCGGGTGCGGGGAGCGGCCCCGGCTCCCGATCCGGACCTTCGGCGGCAACGGGAAGTCGTCGACGCGTACGTCGCCGCCGTCCGCGACGGCGACTTCGACGCGCTCGTCGCCGTGCTCGACCCCGACGTCGTACTGCGGGCCGACGGCGGTACGGCGCGTGGCCGCCCGAGCGTCGTGCTCCACGGCGCGCGGAACGTCGCCGGACAGGCGATCCTCGCCACGCGGATGGCCCCGTTCGTGCGACCGGCGCTGATCAACGGAGCCGCCGGGGTCGTCGCCGTGGTCAACGGCCGGCCGTTTTCGGTCATGGGCTTCACCGTCGCGAACGGGAAGATCGTCGCCATTGACGTGCTCTACGACCCCGAACGCCTGGCCGACCTCGACCTGGCGGTCCTCGACGACTCACCGTAGGTCCGGCGGGCCGTCGCGAGTCCGCGCACCGCCACGAGCGCGATGACGAGCCACACCACGTTCACCGCGGCCGAGGGCCAGGCCCGGTGGGCCACCGCGTTCACGGCCAGCCCGACCGATCCCGCGAGGTTCAGCACCTGGTACGCCCAGCCGGCCCGGATCCGGCCCGCCGACAGGAGGCCGTAGCCGGCCAGCAGGGCGCCCGCGCCGAGCCAGCCGGCCACGTCGAAGACCACCACGGGCTCACTCACCCAGCACCGCGTACGCCCGGACCGGGAACGTGGAGAACCCGCGGACGCGCGGCGGTGCCGCGTGCAGGCGGGCGCCGGTCACCGGGACGCCATCGAGACCGGTCAGGTGCTCCAGCACCGGGATGCCTTCGGCGAGCAGGATCGAGTGGGCGGGCCTCGCGGAGCCCTGCGTGTCGTCGATGTTCACGCTGTCGATGCCGACCAGGCGCGCCCCGGCGTCGGCGAGGCGTCGGGCCGCCGACTCGCTCAGATAGGGCGCCGGCCCGCCGTACGCGTCGGTGCCCCAGTGCCGGTCCCAGCCGGTGTGCAGCAGCACCGCCGCGCCGGCGACGTCGACGGCGCCGAACGCGGCCGGCCCGATTCCCCGCTCGGCGCTGCCGGCCAGCCGGACCACGACCGCGGGCAGGTCGGCGATCGACTCGAGCGACAGCCCGGCCAGGTCGGTCGCGCCCTGGTACCGGTGGTAGGGGCTGTCGACGTACGTGCCGGTGTTGCCGACCATGCTGATCCGGTCGATCGCGAACTCCGTGCCCGGCGCGTACCGGCCGCGGGACTCGGCGTGCGTCATGTGCGGTGTGATCTCCGGCCCCGGCAGGCCCGGGTACGTGGTCATGCCGGCGACGATCTCGTGGCTGAGTTCGACCAGGCGCCGCGCTCCCCCACTGGCCGCCCTCGTCCCGTCGGCCGGGCCGCCGCGCGAGCCCTTGTGCGGCTCGGCGGCCACCCGGATGCGGGACAGCCGGATCCGGTCGACCATCAGCAGGCCGAGGTGACGGACGAACAGGTCGGCCAGCTGATCCTCGGTGACGTCGGCTCCCGGAACGTCCAGTCGAAACCCCTGTGCCTGCAGGCCGCCGTCGTTGGAGAAGGTGACGTCGGCGTCGAACGACGCACGGTACTCGGTCATGCGGACAATGCTCGTCCACCGGCTGGGTTCAGCGGTAGCGAATGTTTCTACAGGCAGCGTGTAACGTCGCTTCATGCGGCTGGATCCGCGTCGGCTCGCGGTTCTCCGCGCGGTCGCCGACGCCGGCGGCGTCCTCGCCGCCGCGGGTGTCCTGCGCCTGACGCCGTCGGCCGTCTCCCAGCACATCGCCCGGCTCGAGGCCGAGACCGGGCTGACTCTGCTGGACCGGTCTCGGCTCGGCGGCCGGCGTGCGGCGGGCCTGACCGCGGCGGGCCGGCTGCTGGCCGGGCACGCCGGTCGGCTCGCGGACGTGCTCGCCGACGCGGAACGCGACCTCGCCGCGCTCACCGGACAGGTGACCGGCCCGGTCGTCGTCGGCGCGTTCCCCACCGCGATCCGGCATCTGGTCGCGCCCGCCGCCGCCGCGGTGGCGGCCCGCACGCCGGCCGTCGAGGTGCGGATACGCCAGATCGAGCCGGAACCCGGCCGTGCCGCCCTGCGCGCCGGCGGGTTGGACCTGCTTATCGACGAGGCCGACGCCGAGCAACCGACGGCACGACGGCCGGGGCTGCGCGCAACCCGGCTCCTGGACGACCCGTACCGGCTCGCCGTGCCGGCCGATTGGGGCCCGGTCGCCGACCTCGAAGCGCTGCTGTCCCGACCGTGGGTGGACGGTCCGCCCGGCTCGGCCGCCCGGCGCGCACTGGACCGGATCGCGGCCCACCACGACGTCACACTGGACCGGGTGCACGAGTGTCTGGAGTTTCCCGCCGCGCTGGCCATCGTCGCGGCCGGTCTGGCCGTCGCGGTCGTGCCCGCGCTGGCCCTGCCGGGCCAGCGGGCCCTGCCCGGCCCGCTCGCCCACGAGCCGTCCGCCATCCGGCTGCTCGACGCGCCCGTCCTCGGCGCCCGCCGGCTGCACCTCGTGCACCGTCGTGGCCGGCACGAGCCCAGCCCGGCCGCGCGACTCGTCGCCGACGCGATCCGGGTCAGGGCCACCTGACCGGGTGGCGCCCGCGGCTGGCTAGCCTGGCACCCGTGGTAAAGGCCCTGTGCTGCTCGATGCTCCTGTTCGTCGTGATCGGCGCGTACGCCATCTGGCTGCGCCGTCGGCGTGGCGGCCCGGTGCGCTGACGCTCCCCCATCGAGGAGGGTGGGCGTTCCTGGCTTGGTGGCGGCCGTCACGCGCAGCAGGACGTCCTAGGAAGCTAGGTTGTGGCCCACGGCGAGGATGTGACTACTGGCGCCGAGCAGGCTCGGCTCGGCCTCGACGGCGCGCAGCGGTCCGAGCACCCGGTCCCGGGTGGCCGGATCCGCTAACCACGCCTCGATCCGGTCGACGAGCCACCCGGCGACTCCCTCGACACTCAGGATCGACCCGACCGCCAGCCCGGCGTCGGTCAGCTCGGCGGTCAGCTCCTCCGGCCGATGGAAGTAGGCGGTGGTGAAGTAGAGGCCGGCCAGCCAGCCGGCGTACACCCCGGTCCCGCCGCCGACGTCGAGCACCCTGCCCGGCGGGGACGGCAGGACCCGGCGAAGAATGTCCTGGGTGCGTAGCAACTCCAGCACACCCGCACCGGCCGCGAGCCGCTCGGCCTCGGCACCCAGGTCGTAGTACGCGAGAATCTCCGGCTCCATCCGACGAGTGTCCAGCGCGGGCGCGGCCCGCCGCGACCGAGAATCTGTGCAGACGGGAGACGGTTTGACCGCCACCGCCGCGATCTCCACCGACCAGGCACCGGATCCGCAGACCACGCTCACCGCACTGACGCGCGACCGCCCCGACCTGGCGGAGCGGTATGTCGCCGAGCTGCCCGGTGCCCGCGCGGCTGTGCTCTCCCGTCTGTGGGGCGCGCTGGCCCGCGAGCCCCTGCCCGGCGTGGCGTCCCGCGCCGTCCACGGTGGACAGCTGGCAGTGACGCTGGCCGACGGCCGGTGCGTGCTCGGACCGGCCGGGCCGGCCCTCCCGTTCGCGGTGCCGCCGCTCGGGCTCGCGCTGCACGTCGACGGCGTGCGCCACGACGACCCGGCGGCGCTGCTGACCGCCCTGCGGCTACCGGGCGTCGACCCCGTCGCCGCCGACCGCCTCGCCGCCGAGCTCGCCAACAGCGTGGCCAACCTCGCGCTCGCCCGCGCGGCCGGTCCGGGGCCGACCGGCGGTCGGGCCACCCTCCCGCGGCTCGCCGACGTGGCCGGCGACGCCGCCCGCAGCGCTGCGCTGGCCAGGCTCGAGCAGTGCGTCGTCGACGGCCATCCGCTGCACCCCTGCTGCCGTACCCGGATCGGGATGTCCCCGGCCGAGGTACTCGCCTACGCACCCGAGCACCGACGCCCGGTCGACCTCGCGCTGTTAAGGGTGCCGGACCGGTGCTGGCTCGGCGACGGTCCGCCGCTGCTCGTCGTGCACCCCTGGCAGCGCGCGCACGTGCTCGACGCGTACCCCGTGTTGCGCCCGGCCGGCGTCGTGCTCCCCGCCCGGCCGCTCATGTCGCTGCGTACGCTCGCCCCGCTCACCGGCGGGGCGCACGTCAAGACGGCGGTCAACGTGCAGATGACCTCCGCGGTGCGCACCGTGTCCCCCGCCGCGATCTACAACGGGCCGGCCGTCTCCGCCCTGCTGGCCCGGCTCTGCCGCGACCTGCCAGGGTTGTCCATCCTGCGCGAGACCGTCGCCGGCGCGGTCCTGGTCGACGGCGAGCCGTCGCGTAGCCTCGCCCACCTGTGGCGGGAGGCGCCGCGGCTCGCCGCCGGCGAGGTCGCGGTGCCGCTCGCCGCCCTCGCCGCGCCGTCGCCCAGCGACGGCCGCCCGCTCGCCGTCGAGGCGGTCCGCTGGGCGGGCACCAACCCGGTCGCGTTCTTCGCCGCGCTCGCGCGGGCCGTGCTGCCCCCGGCGCTGACCGTGCTCCACCGCGGCGTCGCGCTCGAGGCGCACGGGCAGAACACCCTGCTCGTGCTGCGGGCTGGCCGGCCGGCGCGGGTGCTCTACCGCGACCTCGGCGGGGTACGGATCAGCGCGGCGCGGCTGCGCGCACACGGGGTGGACCCGCCCCCGTTGCGGGGCGACCTGCCGACCGACGACCCGCGGGAGCTGGGCACCAAGCTGCTGGCCGCGGTCGGCACCGCGCTCGGCGAGCAGGTCGCGGTGCTGTCGCGGGAGTTCGGCGTGCCGGCCGACACCCTCTGGGCTCAGGCGGCCGCGGCGGCGCGGGACGCGTACGCGGGCCTGCCGCCCGCGGCCGCCGACGACGCGCGGGCGCTGTTCGACGAGCCGCTGCCCGTCAAGGCGACCACCGCCATGCGGCTCGCCGCCGATCCGCTGCACGACGTGTGGGCGGCCCTGCCCAACCCGCTGGCGGGCCTGCGGTGAGCGCACCCACCGCCGAGCTGGGCGTGGCCGCCGCGCGGGCGGCCGCGGAGCTGGCCGACGTGGCGCCGCACCTCGTCGCCGGGTACCGGACCGCGCTCCCCCGCGCCGCCGACGTCGTCGGCCGGCGCCTGCTCGGCGCGCTGTGGCGCGAGGACCTCGCCGACGTCCGCACCCACCCACCCGGCCCCGGCCGGTGGCACGCATTCGACCGGATGGAGTTCGACCGCTCCCCCGCCGGCGACCCGGTCGCGCTGCTACCAAGCTCCATCGTGGACGGTCCGGGCCGGGCGCTGGCGGCCGAGCTCACCGACGCGGTGGTCAACCTCGCGGTGGCGTACGCCCGCCGGGAGGGCGGCGCGGCGGCGGACACGATGGACGGCGACGCGGACCCGGACGGACGCGCCCTGCGCGCCGAGCGGCTCGCCATCGACGGTCACAACCTCCACCCGTGCGGCCGCACCCGGCTGGGTTGGCAGGTGCCGGACCTGCTCGCCCACGACCTGGAGGCGGACCAGACCGCGGTCGCGTTCGTCGCGGTCCGGCGGCACCTCGCGGTCGGCGACGACCTCGGCGCGGTGCTCGCCGACGCGTACCCGGACCTGCCCGCGCCGCCGCCCGGCTACCGTCTGCAGCCCGTGCACGCCTGGCAGCTCGACGCCGTGCTGCGCGACCGGTACGCCGACCTGCTGGCCGACGGCGACCTGCGCCCGCTGGCGACCCGCCTGCCGGCCGCCCCGACCGCCGCGCTGCGCACCCTGCTGCTCCCGCCCGGCGTGGACGGACACCGCCGATACCTCAAGCTGTCGCTGGACATCCAGGTCACCTCCACCCGGCGGACCATCTCGGTCGCGAGCACGCGCAACGGGCCGGCGCTGTCGTCCCTGCTGCCCGGTCTGGTCGCGCGGCATCCGGAGGGCGCGCGGGTACTCGTGCTGCCCGAGTACGCCGGCGCGGCGGTGCCGGTCGGCCCGGGCCGGGACCGGGACATGGCCGCCATCGTCCGTGCCGGCCTCGCCGGCCGCCTCGAGCCGGGCGAGGTCGCGGTGCCCGGCGGCGCGCTGCCGGCGGTCGACCCGCGCATCGGCTGCACCGTGATCGCCGGTCTCGTCGACCGGTACGCGACGGAGCGCGGCCGCGCCGACCGGGCCGGCGCCGCGCTGGACTTCGTCGAGGAGTACGCCCGGCTGGTGCTGCCGCCCGTGCTCGGCCTGGCCGCACGGTACGGGGTCGGGCTGGAGGCCCACCTGCAGAACTGCCTGCCCACCTTCCGCGGCGGCGTGCCGCACCGGCTCGTGCTGCGTGACTTCGCCGGGCTGCGGCTGCACCGGCAACGGCTGGCCGCCGCCGGAGTCCGGCTGGTGCTGTGGCCCAACTCGGTCGTGGCCACCGACGACGCCGACGTGCTGCGGGCCAAGGTGGGCTACACGGCGCTGCAGGCCCACATCGGCGAGATCGTGGTACGCCTGACCGAGTCGCACGGGCTGGACGAGCCGGCCGCGTGGCGCCGGGTACGGGCCGTGGTCGACGAGGCGTACGCCGGACTCGCCGCCGAGCCGGCCGTCGCGGCGGCGGCCGCCGAGGACCACGCCGCGCTGACCGCGCCGCGGGTGCCGCACAAGGCCCTGGTCCGGATGCGGCTGGTTGGCGCCGGCGACATCTACTGGCCGGTGGACAATCCCCTGCATGACGGCCGCTGCTGACCGGGTCCACGCCGCGCTGGCCACCGCGGCCCGGCCGGTCTGCGCGTACGTCTACGACACGCGCAAGCTGCGCGAGCGCGCCGACGCGCTGCGGGCCGCGCTGCCGCCGGACGCGCGGCTGCTGTATGCGGTGAAGGCGAACGGCCACCCCGCAGTGGTGGCCGCGCTGGCGGCGTGCCTGGACGGGTTGGAGGTCGCCTCCGGCGGCGAGCTGACGCTGGCGGTGGCCGCGCGGGCACGCCGGATCGTGTTCGGCGGCCCCGCCAAGACCGATACCGAGCTGGCGGCCGCCGTTGAAGCCGGCGCGCTGGTCAACGTGGAGAGCGTGCACGAGCTGCGCCGGCTGGCACTGGCCGCGCGCGCCGCCGGCCGCCGGGTCCCGGTCGGGTTGCGGGTCAACCGGACGGGCACCGCCTTGCCCGGCAGCCACCGGATGACCGGCGAACCGACCCCGTTCGGGATCGACGATTCCGCACTGCCCGGAGCGGCCGCGCTCGCCGCGAGCCTGCCCGAGCTCGACCTCGTCGGCTTCCACCTGCACACCGTCTCCAACAACGTGGACGCGGCCGCGCACGCCGCGTTCGTCGCGGACGCGATCGGCTGGGCCACCGGGGCTGCACGCCGGTTCGGGGTACCGCTGCGCTACCTCAACGTCGGCGGCGGCTTCGGCATCTCGTACACCGGCGCCCCCGGCGGCCCCGCCGACCTGGACCTGCGGGTGCTGCGGTCCGGGCTGGCCGACGCGGTCCGCGCCCTGCCGGACGGCACGGAGCTGGTGTTCGAGCCGGGCCGCCTCCTCGCCGCCGACGCCGGTGTGTACGCCGCGGAGGTCCTCGAGCTCAAGCGCACCCACGGCCGCTGGTTCGCGGTGCTGCGCGGCGGCACGCACCACTTCCGGCTGCCGGCGGCGTGGGGCTACAGCCATCCGTTCGCGGTGCTGCCGAGCGACGACTGGCGGTACCCGTTCGACCGACCCGAGGTTCGTGACGTCGAGGTGGACGCGGTCGGCGAACTGTGTACGCCGCGGGACGTCCTGACCCGGGGCCAGCGCGTCGACCGGCTGCGCATCGGCGACGTGCTGTTGTTCGCGCGCACGGGCGCGTACGGCTGGGACATCTCCCACCACGAGTTCCTCCGGCACGCGTACCCGCAGATGGTGGTGCTCTAGCGAGCCGCCGTCGCGGCGGCAGCGATCGGGCGAAACGGGCAGGTATGGGAACTGTGCGTGACCGTCCGTCTACGCATCGATGAATCCGGCGAAGAAGGGAAACGCGGTCAACAACCCGGTCTTGACGACGTCCTAGACTGTCCCGGTCTCACCTCTAGCTCCCCCCTCGGAGGCACCCCCGATGCCGCAAGGCCGCCCCGCTACCGTTCGGTCGCACCGGCGCGGCGGGCCGCACCGTCGACCGCGCGTCGCACCCTGGATCGGTATCTCCGCGGTACTGGTGCTGGTCGCCGGCGGGCTTGGCGCCGGATACGTCTACGTCCTGAGGCAGAGCTGCTCGGGCACGGCGACGGCGACGATCCACGCGTCCAACTCGACCGCGGCGCTGCTGAAGACGATGGCCGGGAAGTGGGTCAACACCACGCCGGAGGTGGACGGCACGTGCGCCAGGGTGAACGTGGTGGCGGTGGACTCGAAGACGACCGCCGACCGGCTCGCCACCGACTGGGACACGAAAACGAATGGCACGGCGCCCGACGTGTGGGTGCCGGAGTCCAGCGCCTGGGTCGGCGTCGCGGCGGCGCTGCCCGCCGCCGAGCCGATCCTGCCGGACCTGCAGCCGAGCATCGCCCGGACCCCGACCGTGATCGCCATGCCGCGCCCGATGGCCCAGGCGATGGGCTGGCCGAAGACGAAGCTGACCTGGCAGCAGATCATCGACAAGTTCGCCAGCAGCAGCAAGGGCTGGGGCGAGTACGGCAAGGCCGAGTGGGGGAAGTTCAAGTTCGGCATGACCGACCCGAACACCTCGACCGCCGGCCTGCTCGCGCTCACCGCGATGCTCGACGCGAACGACGACTCGTCCGTTGACCCGTCCGAACAGGAGAGCGTCGTCCGGCTCCAGCAGACCATGAAGGTCTACAAGGAGACCACCCAGCAGATCCTCTCGCTCTACACCGGCGCGGGCGGGCAGGGCGGCGACGGCGGACTGACCACCGTCTCGGCCTTCCCGGCACTCGAGCAGGAGGTGTACGCCCACAACAAGGCGAACCCGACCTCGCCGCTGGTGGCCATCTATCCCACGAACGGCAACATCGAGGCCGACAACCCGTACCTGATCCTCAACGCGCCATGGTCGGCCGCCCAGCGGAAGAAGGTCGCCCAGGCCTTTCTCGGCTACGTGCGCGGACCGGTCGGCCAGTCGGCGCTGAAGGCGGCCGGGTTCCGCGACGACAGCCGCCGGCCGGGGCCCGAGCTGACCGAGCGCAACGGCGTTACCCCGGACCTGGCCGGGCTGCCGCGCGCGGTGCTGGTCGCCGACGAGGTCACCCGCACGACTCAGGAGTGGACGGCGCTGACCCGACCCACCAACCTGCTGCTGGTGCTGGACGTCTCCGGCTCGATGAAGACCGTGGTGCCCGGGGCCGGCAAGTCCCGGCTTGAGCTGGCCAAGGACGCCGCCACGCGCACGGTCAAGCTGTTCCAGAACGAGGACGCCCGGGTGGGCTTGTGGGTGTTCTCGACGCTGGAGAACGGCTCCCGCGACTACCGCACCATCGTGCCGTTGGGGCGGATCGGCGACCGGATGAACTCGGGTGGGACCCGACAGCAGCAGATGATCGACCGCATCAACGAGTTGAAGACGAGCCGCGACACCGGCCTCTACGACACCACCGCGGCCGCTCAGCAGGCGATGCTGGACAACTATCAGAAGGACGCCCACAACATCGTCGTGCTGATGACCGACGGCAAGAACGACGACCCGCCCGGTGGGCTGACGCTGGCCCAGCTCACTGACAAGCTGAAGAAGACGCCGAAGGACAAGCCGGTCCAGATCGTGATGGTGGCGTACGGCAGCGACGCCGACTTCGCCACGCTCTCGCAGATCTCTCAGCTGACCGGGGCGCAGGCGTTCTCGTCGACGGAGGAGTTCGACATCAACCGGGTGCTGCCAGCCGCGGTGTTCGGGAGCTAGAGGCTGAGCTGCTGGGCCTCGCTCCGCTCGGCCGGCTCGCGCCGCGCGGAGCGGAGCGGCGGCGCTTTAACCACTCGTGAGAGCGTTGATCAGAGGGGTGGCCTTCGCCGCGGCCTCGGCGACCTCGGCGGTCGGCTCGCTGCCCCAGGTGATGCCCCCGCCGGCCCACACGTGGAGGCGGGCCGCGTCGACCGCGACGGTGCGGATGGTCAGCCCGAGGTCGAGCCGGCCCGCCCCGAACCAGCCGAGCGCGCCCATGCTGGCACCGCGGCCGACGGGTTCCCGGGCCGCGATCTGGGCAAGGGCGGCGAGCTTGGGCGCCCCGGTGACCGAGCCGCCCGGGCACACCGCCCGCAGCACGTCGGCGAGCCCGGCGCCGTCGGCGAGTGCGGCGGAGACCACCGACTCGGCCTGCCACAGGTCACACCAGCGGCGGATCGCGTACAGCCGGTCCACCCGCACCGAACCGGTGCGCGCCACCCGCGCGAGGTCGTTGCGCTCCAGGTCGACGATCATGATGTGCTCAGCGCGTTCCTTGTCCGACGCGAGCAGTTCCCGGCGACCCGCCGCGGTGGCCGGGCGGGTCCCCTTGATCGGCCGGGTGAGGAGCCGCCCGCCGGCGGTCAGCTGGACGAGCGTCTCGGGCGAGGCGCACGCGACGGCCCAGCCGTCGCCGGTGAGCACGCCGGCGTACCGGGCCCCCGGCAGGCGGGTCACCCGCCGCAGCGCGGGCAGCGGGTCGCCGGCGTACGCGGCGGCCGCGTGCCCGACGAGGTTGACCTGGTACACGTCCCCCCGGGCGATCGCGTCGCGGACCGCCGCGACCGCCCCGCCGTGCTGTGCGGGCGTCCAGGACGCCCGCCACGGCCCGATCCGCCACGGCGGCGACGCCCTGGACTCCGGGCCGGGCGGCGCCGCCGCAGGGCGCGCTGAGCCGGGCGGCCCGCCGCCGTGCTCGTAGACCACCGCCACCAGATCCGGCACCGCGACGACGGGACTGGACGCGCCGGGCGGTGCGCCCACCAGTACGGCAGCGGCCCCTGCCGACACGAAGAGTGACGCTCCGCACACGGTCGACGCGCGGTGGTCGACCGGCACCGGCCGGGTCAGGTCTGCGACCGGCAGCCCCTCGCCCGCGAGGAATGCCGCCAGCAGCTCGGCCGGATCCCCACCGTCCAACAGCCGCCACTGAAGCCTCGAGCGTTCCCGAATCGGGCCGGCACATCCGCCGGTGAACGCGGGCGGGAATACGGTCGGTATTGGGAGCGTTTCCACACCGACCGGTTGGACCTGCCTCGTACGAAGGGTGGATTCTCCCGGGTTCACCGGGTTACCTGCTCGAAAGAGCGCCCTTCGAGGGGGTAGCGTGCGTCACTGGTCATGTGAACCATGGCACAGCACCCCCCAATAGGCACCAAAACCCCCCAGACATCCCCGGAGAGCCTCAAAATGTGTCAGCACCAGCCCACCTGCCCCTCCGCGGAGGCGGTCGATCGTGAGGCCGCTCGCATGATCGCCTCGTTCCCGGAGCAGGGTTGGAGCCTGCTCTGCAACGGCGTGATCGTTTTTGAAGACACCGGCGAGCTGCTGCCCGACGGCAGCACCATCGCCCCCCACCGCGGCCCGGCCCCCCACGCCCTCGCCGCCTGAACGCACCGCGGGCAACCGCACCACCAGTAACACTACGTAGTCATTCCGCCCACCGGGCTCAGTGCGCGAACGCCTCCGGCGGAGGGCACGCACAGACCAGGTTCCGGTCGCCGTACGCCCCGTCGATGCGCCGCACCGGCGGCCAGTACTTCGCCGACCGGTCGGCGCCCACCGGATACGCCGCGAGCGAACGCGGATACGGGTGCTCCCACGAGTCGCCGACGACCATCTCGGCCGTGTGCGGCGCGCTGGCGAGCGGATTGTCGTCCGCGGGCCACTCGCCGCGGCCCACCGCGTCCGCCTCGGCCCGAATGGCGATCATGGCGGCACAGAACCGGTCCAACTCGGCCAGATCCTCCGATTCGGTCGGCTCGACCATCAGCGTGCCGGCGACCGGGAACGACATCGTCGGCGCGTGGAACCCGTAGTCGATCAGCCGCTTCGCCACGTCGTCCACGGTGACGGCGGTCGCCTTGGTCAGTGGGCGCAGGTCCAGGATGCACTCGTGGGCCACGAGGCCCTTGTTGCCCGCGTACAGGACCGGATAGTGCTCGGCCAGTCGGGCGGCGATGTAGTTCGCGGTCAGCACCGCGACGCCGGTCGCCCGCGCGAGGCCGTCCGGGCCCATCATGCGCAGGTACGCCCACGGGATCGGCAGGATGCCGGCCGAGCCCTGCGCCGCCGCCGAGACCGCACCCGAGCCGCCCGGGACCGCCAGCGGGTCACCCGGCAGGTACGGCGCCAGGTGCGCTCGCACCGCGACCGGACCCACGCCGGGTCCGCCACCGCCGTGCGGAATGCAGAACGTCTTGTGCAGGTTCAGGTGTGACACGTCCGCCCCGAACCGGCCGGGCTTGGCGAAGCCGAGCAGTGCGTTGAGGTTTGCACCGTCCACATAGACCTGACCGCCCGCGTCGTGCACCTTCGCGCACAGCTCGGAGATGGCCGTCTCGTACACCCCGTGCGTGGACGGGTAGGTCACCATGATGGCGGCGAGCGCGTCCCGGTGCTCGCCGATCAGGCGGTCCAGGTCGACGAGGTCGACGTTGCCGTTGTCGTCGCAGGCCACGACCACGACCCGCATCCCGGCCATCACGGCGCTCGCGGCGTTCGTGCCGTGCGCCGAGGAGGGGATCAGGCACACGTCGCGGTGCGCCTCACCGCGCTCGCGGTGGTACGCCCGGATCGCCAACAGGCCGGCCAGCTCGCCCTGCGAGCCGGCGTTCGGCTGCACGCTGACCGCGTCGTACCCGGTCACCTCGGCCAGCCACGACTCGAGCTGCTCGACCAGGTCGCGGTAGCCGGCGACCTGATCCGCCGGGGCGTACGGGTGGATGTCGGCGAACTCCGGCCAGGTGATCGGCTCCATCTCGGCGGTCGCGTTGAGCTTCATCGTGCACGACCCGAGCGGGATCATCCCGCGGTCGAGCGCATAGTCCTTGTCCGCGAGGCGCCGCAGGTAACGAAGCATCGCGGTCTCCGAGCGGTGCGCGTGGAACACGGGGTGCGTCAGGAAATCCGACCCGCGCCGCAGTTCCGCCGGGAGGACGCCGGCCGCCGCCTCGGCCCAACTGTCCACATCGGATAGTTCGAAGGCGGCCCACACGACGCGCAGGTGCTCCTCCGTCGTGGTCTCGTCGCACGAGATGCCGACGTGGTCGGCGTCCACGAGGCGCAGGTTCAGGCCGTGCCGGGCCGCCTGGGCGACGACCGCGGCCGCCCGGCCCGGGACGACCGCGGTGACCGTGTCGAAGAACGCGACATGCGCGAGGCTCACCCCGCCCGCGCGCAGCCCGGCCGCGAGCCGGGCGGCCATCGCGTGGGTACGCGACGCGATCGCGCGCAGCCCGGCCGGGCCGTGGTAGACGGCGTACATGCTGGCGATGACGGCCAGCAGCACCTGCGCCGTGCAGATGTTGCTCGTCGCCTTCTCGCGGCGGATGTGCTGCTCCCGGGTCTGCAGCGCCAGCCGGTACGCGGGCGTGCCGTCCGCGTCGCGGGACACGCCGACGAGCCGGCCGGGCAGCATCCGCTCCAGGCCCGAGCGCACCGCCAGGTAGCCCGCGTGCGGACCGCCGAAGGCCATCGGTACGCCGAAGCGCTGCGTCGTGCCGGCGGCGATGTCCGCGCCGATCTCGCCCGGCGGACGGAGCAGGGCCAGCGCGAGCAGGTCGGCCGCGACGGCGACCAGCGCGCCGCGCTCGTGGGCGGCGGCGACCAGCGGGGCGTGGTCGCGCAGCGCGCCGGAGGCGCCCGGGTACTGCAGGTGCAGCCCGAAGAACTCGGCCGGCAGCCCGTCGAGGTCGGGGCCGAGGCCGTCCAGGTCGACGACGCGCACGTCGAGTCCGAGGGGCTCGGCCCGGGTGCGGATCACCGCGATCGTCTGCGGCAGCGCGTCGGCGTCCACCACGTACACGTTGCTGGCCGCCTTCGACCCGCGCCGAGCCAGCGTCATCGCCTCGGCCGCCGCGGTGCCCTCGTCGAGCATCGACGCGTTGGCGATCGGCAGGCCGGTCAGGTCCTCGACCATCGTCTGGAAGTTCAGCAGCGCCTCGAGCCGACCCTGGCTGATCTCCGGCTGGTACGGCGTGTACGCCGTGTACCAGGCCGGGTTCTCGAGCACGTTGCGGCGGATGACGGCGGGCGTGTGCGTGCCGTGGTACCCAAGGCCGATCATCGAGACCGCCACCGTGTTGCGAGTCGCCAGCGCGCGCAGCTCGGCGAGCGCCTCGTCCTCGGTCGCGGCGGGCGGTAGCGCGAGCTGCCCGTGCCAGCGGATCACCTCCGGGATCGCGGCGTCCATCAGGTCCTCGATCGAGCCGTACCCGACGGCCTCGAGCATGCGACGCTGGTCGTCCGGGCCGGGACCGATGTGGCGGCGGGCGAAGTCCGACGCCGGGTCGCCGTTGCGGTGGCGCGAGACGGGTGCCTTGTCGGTCATGGGCGCTCCTGCGGACGGGGATAGGCGTTCTCAGCCCTCCCCCTCTGTCGCGGCGCGCTCCAGAGGTGCCTGCCCGACGCGGTCCCTTGTGCCTGAGAGGTTCCGGGGAGGAGTTGCCCCTTCGGCGCCGCAGCGGCCAATTCGGCCCGGCGGTCTCTCCCGCGTGGGTGGTACCGGCAACTGCCAACGCTACCAGCGTCGACGTGTCCGTCGGAGGTTGGCGCGCGCGGCTATCCGACAGATCACGGTGCCCGGGTCAGCGCACGCTACCCAGCGTGAGGCCGCCCCGCCAGTAGCGCTGCAGTACGAGAAAGGTGACCACGATCGGCACGGTGGCGAGCAGCGCGCCGGTGAGCACGACGCTGAACAGCACGTGCGCGCCGCCCCCTGCGGCGGCCAGCCCGTTCCAGCTGGCCAGCCCGACCGTCACCGGGTAGTGGTCGGGATCGCTCAGCATCACCAACGGCAGGAAGTAGTTGTTCCAGGTCGCGACGAACTGGAACAGCAGGACGGTGACGAAGCCCGGCGCGAGGATCCGGAACGCCACCCGCCAGAAGATCTGCAGC
>DASXRQ010000133.1:0-2337 GCA_036506495.1 Micromonosporaceae bacterium
CCTCCTGGCCCGACGCCTGAAACTATCTGGCGGCGAAGATGACGCAGCCGACGACCACGACGAGGAGCGCCAGGAGGTTCAGCACCATCACCAGGCTGAAGCCCGCGGACTTCTGCTCACCGGGGCTGCCAATCGATCCGCTCGCGAAGGTGATGCTCGGCGCCATGTACTCGAGCTGGACTTCGCGGCCGGCTCCGACTGCGACACTCGTGTTTGCACACCGGCCCGACGCGGCACGGCATAGGGGACCCAGACCGCTACGTGGTCGGTTCCGGGCGTGACCGGTATGCGATAGCTCCCCCAGTCCGGGATGTTCGCGTCAACGTCGTCGATTAATACTCGGGGCCGGGTTGCCCGATAGAGAAATGCCGCTGTCGGGTGGCGGAGCGAGATAGCGAGCACGCCATCACCGTTGACATCGCCCTTCTGCTGATCCGTCACGTCCGGCTCCTTCTCCTTCGTCGCGCACGCAACGTACCGCACACCGGGTGGTCCGTACCGTCCGTGCGGCACACTGTCGGGATGGTCGAGGTGGACTGGCGCACGAAGGGGCTGTGGCTGCCGGACGGGCCGGTCGACGCCGCCGAGTTCGTCGCGGCCGGTCACCGGCTGTTCGACCCGGGCGGGCCGTTCGCCTGGCCGCTCATGGTGGTGCGCCGGTCGGCCGTCGAGGCGAACGTCGCGGCGATGGCGGCGTACTGCCGCCAGCACGGGGTGGAGCTCGCGCCGCACGGCAAGACCACGATGTCGCCGACGCTGTTCCGGGCGCAGGTGGACGCCGGTGCGTGGGGCATCACGGTGGCCACCGCCCAGCAGGCGCTCGTGGCCCGCCGCGGCGGGATCGCTCGGGTGCTGCTGGCCAACGAGGTCCTCGACCCGAGGGTGCTGCGGTGGGCGGCGGCGGAGTGCGCCGCGGGCTGGGAGTTCTTGTCCTATGTGGACTCTATCGCCGGCGTGAAGGCGCTGGCGGCCGCGCAGACAGCGGCCGACGGTCGGCTACGGGTGCTCGTCGAGATCGGCTACCCGGGTGGGCGTACCGGCTGCCGCGGCACCGCCGAGGCGAAGGCGGTGGCCCGCGCGGCGCGCGCGGTGCCGGGCGTCGAGGTGGCCGGCGTCGCCGGGTTCGAGGGCCTGCTGCCCGACGTCGAGGCGGCCGCCAACTTCATCGGCGTTCTGCGTGAGGCCGCCGAGGCCGTCGCGCCGCTGTGCACCGGCAGACCCATCGTCTCCGCGGGCGGCAGCGCCTTCTTCGACGCGGTCGTCGCCGGACTCACCGGTCCCGGCATCGGGGCCTGGCGGGTGATCCTGCGCAGCGGCACCTACGTGACGCACGACCACGGCATGTACGCCCGCATCGCACCCGGCACCCGCGGCACCGGTCCGGGGTTCACGCCCGCGCTGGAGGTCTGGGCTCAGGTCCTCAGCACGCCCGAGCCGGGGCTCGCGCTCGTGGGCGCCGGGCGGCGGGACGTGCCGTACGACTCCGGTCTGCCGGTCGTTCTCGGCGTGCGCGGCGCCGATGGCGCGGTTGGTGAAGCCGGCGGCGCGGTGGTCACCGCCGTCAACGACCAGCACGCGTACGTCACCGGGCTGCCTGCGGCACCGGGCGACCTGGTGCGCCTGGGCATCTCCCATCCGTGCACCGCGTTCGACAAGTGGCGCATCGTGCCGGTGGTCGACGACGACGACACCGTCGTCGACCTCCTGGATACCTACTTCTGACCGAAACGAGTGTGAGTCGAATGCAGGAGATCGTCGCGAGCGACGCGCCGACACCGCAGGGTGCATACTCCCAGGGCGTGGCCGCCGGAGACCTCGTCTTCACGGCCGGGATGGGTCCGGTCGACCCCGCCACCGGGGCGGTCGTCGGCACCGACATCGCGGAGCAGACCCAACGCACGCTGGAGAACATCCGGGCAATCCTCGGTGCGGCCGGCCTGGACCTGACGAACGTCGTCAAGGTGACGGCCCACCTGCAGTACCTGCGCCGGGATTTCGCCGGCTACGACCGGGTCTACCGTGCGTACTTCACCGCCCCGTACCCCGTGCGCACGACCGTCGGCTCCGACCTGATGGACATCCTCGTCGAGATCGACGTGGTCGCGATCCGGGACGACAGGAGCCAGGCGGCGTCGTAGGAGTTGCGCTTAACGTGTGCCTCAGAAATCTTCTCGACTGGCCGTCTGGCGGTGCTGTCGTTCGAACAAATGTCGTACCCGGGCGGTAGCGTCGTCGCGTGACGGTGGGGCAGCGGGATCTGGTGGCGGTTCTGGCGGCGACGCCGGTGGGCCCGTGGCTGGCCGCCGCGTTGGCGTCGCTGGATGTGGCCGCGCTGTC
>DASXRQ010000134.1:0-1578 GCA_036506495.1 Micromonosporaceae bacterium
TGGATGGCGTCGGTCGTGACCCGCATCGCGACATCCGTCGCGAAAAGCTTCGCCTTCGCGGCCTCGACGGAGAACGGCCGCCCGGCGTCCTTGAGCCGTGCCGCCGCGAGCGTCAGCGCGCGGGCGGCCGAGACCTGCGTCACCATGTCGGCCAACATGAAGCTCACGCCCTGGAAGTCCGCGATCGGCCTGCCGAACTGTTCGCGCTCGCGCGCGTAACCGGCCGCGTAGTCGACCGCGGCCTGGGCGAGCCCGACCGCGCAGGCCGCGATGCCGAGCCGGCCGGCGTCGAGCGCCTGCATGGCGATCCGGAAGCCCACACCTTCGCCGCCGATCAGCCGGTCGGCGGTCACGCGCGCGCCGTCGAACACGATCTGCGCGGGCGCGGAGGAGCGTAGGCCCATGGTTCGCTCCGGCTTCTGGGTCAGCAGGCCAGGCGTGTCGGCGTCGGCGAGCAGGCAGGAGATTCCGGATGCGCCGGGACCGCCGGTCCGGCAGAAGATGTTGTAGAAGTCGGCGTGGCCGCCGTGCGTGATCCAGGCCTTCGTGCCGGTGACGACGTAGCCGTCGCCGTCGCGCACCGCGCGGGTGGCGAGGTTCGCCGCGTCCGAGCCACCCTGCGGCTCCGACAGGCAGTAGGCGCCGAGCACGTCGCCGCCGAGCATGTCGGGCAGCAGCTTGCGCTGCCGCTCGCTGCCGTAGGCCGACACCGGAAAACACGCCAGCGTGTGCACACTCATGGCTTCCGCGATGGCCAGCCACGACCCCGCCACGGTCTCCAGGACCTGCAGATAGACCTCGTACGGCTGGCCGGCGCCCCCGTCGCTCTCGGCGTACGGGAGCCCGAGCAGGCCGGCACGGCCGATCGTCCGGATCACGTCCCGGGGGAACTCGCCGCGGGCCTCGTAACCGGCGACCTTGGGCGCCAGCTCGCGCTCCGCGATCTCCCGGGTGAGATCCAGTAGCTCGTACGCCTCGTCGCTGGGCAGTATCCGATCGATCGTCACTCGCCCAGCTTAACGTTCGTTCGGGTCGTGCGGTGGCCTCAGCGTCCCAGGTTGTGCCGTTCAGCCGCCCGGGGCCGGGCCGCCCGATCCCGCCACCCGGCCCCACCACCCGGTTGATCATGGGGTTAGGGCGCGACAGATCGGACAAATGGCCGCGGTAACCCCATGATCGACGCGCGAGCCAGCGCTAACGCCATGATCGACGCGCGGCCGGCGGGTGAGCGCCGCACCGGTCACCGGGTGTCGGTGAATCTGTGCGAGGCTAGGCGGCGTGACTGACCGACCGCTGCTGGCCGTCGACGCGCCGAGCCTTTACTTCCGTGCCTTCCACGGCATCCCGGAGTCGGCCGCGAAGACCGAGAAGGGCGAGCCCGTGAACGCGATCCGCGGGTTCATGGACATGATCGCCCAGCTGGTACGCACCCGGCGGCCGGATCGGATCGTGTGCGCGCTGGACGCGTCGTGGCGGCCGGCGTGGCGGGTTGCGCTGGTGCCGTCGTACAAAAGGCACCGGGTCGCCCACGACGACGTGGAAGTCGTGCCGCCCGCGCTCGAGAAGCAGATCCCGGTG
>DASXRQ010000135.1:0-18554 GCA_036506495.1 Micromonosporaceae bacterium
CAACGCCGCCAACCACCCGTCCGCCGGCGGACGACGACCAACCACCGTTCTGACCGGGTGGCCACCCGTGACCACCCGGCCAGCGCGCGGCGCGCATGCCTACCTGCCGATGGACAAACACACGAACGGCCCACGGACGCCAGCACTGGCGCTGACCGTGCTCGGCACGGCGGCGTTCACCGGGGCCGGCCTCGCCACCACGACCATCGCCGTCATGGCCGGCGCGTTCCAGGGCGTACCCCGGGACGACGTGCCCGACGCCGGCAGCACCGTTCGCATCGTGCAGCAGGTCGGCGGCGCGTTTGGAGCCGCCGTGCTGGCCATCGTGCTCGCCCACGAGTTGCTGAGCCGCGGCGGTGGGAACGCGGCCGCGGCCGCCACCGACGTCGCCGCGCGCGCCGCGGCCTTCGACGCGGCGTTCTGGTGGGCGATCGGCTTCGGCGTTCTCGCGGTGGTCCCCGCGCTCTTCCTTCCCGGGACCGCGGCGGGGCCGGCCGGGTCCGGCGACGAAACTCGTCGGACCCCGTCGCTACGCTGACCAGTTGTGGCCCCCGCAGCGGTAACGGACGCCCCGCGCCGGTGGAGCGCCGACCAGGTGCTCTCCCTGGCGCCGGACGCCACCGCCCAGCGGGCGGCCCGCGCGCTCGCGGGTGACAAGCCGTGGTGCGAGGTCGGCCTCAGTGCCGGGGACGACCTGCCGCCCACGGTCTGGGGTCTGTGTCAGGGCAGCGACCCTCAGCCCTACCAGGTCTGCGTCGACCTCACCGAGCCTGCGTACACCTGCTCCTGCGCCAGCCGCAAGTTCCCCTGCAAGCACACGCTGGGCATCCTGCTGCGGTGGTCGGGCGGCGCGGTTCCCGAGGCGCCGGCCCCACTGTGGGTCCGCGAGTGGCAGGCGTCGCGGGCCGACCGGGTGTCCAGAGCGGCCGCCCGCGAGGACGTGGCCCGCAACGGTGGAGAGAGCACCGGTCGGGCGGTCAGCGAGAAGGCCGCGCTCCGCCGGGCGACGCGGGTCGCCGCGGGCCTGGCCGAGCTCGACCGCTGGCTGGCCGACCAGCTGCGGGGTGGGCTCGCGGGCGCGTCGAGGCTCGGCTATCCGCACTGGGATGCGATGGCCGCGCGGCTGGTCGACGCCCAGGCGCCCGGCGCGGCGCGGCTCGTGCGCAACCTCGCCGACTGCGCGGGCGACCCCGAGCGCCTGCTCACCGAGCTCGGGCTGCTGCGCCTGCTCGCCAGCGGGTTCGCCCGGCTCGACAGCCTGCCGGCCGAGCTCGCCGCGACGCTGCGCCTGCGGGTCGGCCTTCCCGTCGCGGCCGAGGACGTGCTCGCCGGGCCGCAAGTGCGCGACCGGTGGCAGGTGCTCGGCGTCCGCGACGAGCAGGAGGGCGACCTCATGGTGCGCCGGGTCTGGCTGCGCGGGGCGGACGGCGGGCGGGCCGCGCTCGTGCTCTCGTTCGCCGGGCCCGGGCAGGTGTTCGTCCGGGACCTGGTCCCGGGCACGGCGCTCGACGCGGACCTGTGCTTCTACCCCGACCACGTCCGCGTGCTCATCGCCCGCCGGCACGCGCCGGCCGCCGCGCTGACCGAGGTCCGCGGTGCGCTCCCGGTCTTCGCGGCGATGCGGGAGTACGCCCAGGCGCTGTCCGCGGACCCATGGCTGGAACGCTGGCCGATGGTGCTCGCCTCGGTCGTGCCCGCCGAGGCCGAAGGACGGTGGTGCCTCGCGGCCGACGACGGCAGCGGCGTCCCGCTCGACCCGGCCGGCGGCGCGCCCTGGCGGCTTGTCGCGGCGGCCGCGGGTCGGCCGGTGACCGTGTGCGGCGAGTGGACCGCCGCCGGGCTCCGCCCGCTCAGCGCCTGGGTCGGCGACCGGCTGGTGCGGCTATGAGCGGATGCCAGCTATGAGCCGGCCGGCCGCCGCCTGGCCCGACATGCTCGCCGCCGCCCTCGTCGGCACCGCCCGCAGCGGCATGCCCGCCGACGGGCTGCTCGACGCCGCGGCGGTCCAGGCGCTGCGCCGGCGCGCCGGAGTGGCGCTCGTGCGCGGCGCGCGGCCGCCCACGCCCGCTCCGGCCGACGACGCCCCGCCGATGAGCCCAGCGGCGGCCGCCCGCGCGGACGCCCTGCTGGCCCTGGATCGCCCGCCGCGCGAGACCACGCCGGCGCGCGACACCGCCGGCCGCCTGGAGCTGCTCGCCGAGTGGCTGACCGCGGCCGGGTCCGCCGGGCGGCGGTTGCCGGCCGAGCTGCTGCCGGCGCTGCTCGATGCGGGCCGCCGACACCGCGAGCTGCGGCCGTTGGTCGCCCCCGTTGCCGGGCCCCGGGCCGGATGGCTCGCCGCGCAGCGGGCCGGCTGGGCGTACGCGTCCGCGGCTCCCCCGGCCGAGGCCGACGTGGCCGACGACACCGCCTGGGAGTTCGGGCGGATCGCGCACCGCGTCGCGTACCTGACGGGGCTGCGCCGGCGTGACCCGGCGCGGGCCCGCGAGCTGCTGGTCGCGGGGTGGGATTCGGAGCCGCCCGACGATCGCGCCGCACTGCTCGCCGCGCTGGGTACCGCCCTGTCGAGTGACGACGAGGCGGTGCTGGAACGCGCACTCGACGACCGGCGCCGCCAAGTCCGCGCCGTCGCGGCGGACCTGCTCGCTCGGTTGCCCGCCGGGGCGTACGCCCGCCGGATGGCCGCCCGGGCCGGCGCGTGCGTCGACCTGAGCGACCCGGCCCGGGTCGGGATCAACCCGCCCGACACGTGCGACCGGTCCATGACCCGGGACGGGATCGCCCCGCGGCCCCCGTCCGGCGTCGGTGAACGGGCCTGGTGGCTGGAGGAGATCCTGGCCCGGACGCCCCTGCGCCAGTGGCCGCGGCCCGACGAGTTCCTGGCCCGGTCCATCAGCGACGAGTGGCGGGCGACGGTCCGCCGCGGCCTGGCCCGCGCGGCCGCCACCCAGCGCGACGTGGGCTGGGCCGTCGCGCTGGCCGACCCGCTCACCGCCGACGTGGCGCGTCGCGGTCACCCGGAGGACCGGCTGCTCCTTGAGGCGCTGTACGACGTGCTGCCCCCGGACGACCTGGCCGCACGCGCCACGGCCGTGCTCCGTCGCGGGCTCCCCGAGGCGACGGCGGTCGGCGTCGAGCACGTGCTCGCGCTCTGCCCCCGGCCATGGCCGCCGCCGGTTGCCGAGGCCGTCTTCGCGGCTGTCGAGGATCAGCTCGGCCGGCGCGGCGCCGGCTGGCGGGTGGCCGGGCTCTGCGAGCTGGCCGGGCTCCGCCTGCCGGCCGGCTTCGCCGACCGCGCGCTGGCGCTTCTCGAGCGGCTGCGCGGCGGTCGGTCCAACGACCCGGCGATCCCGATCGGCGAGCGGCTGGCCGCCACCCTCCGGTTCCGCCACGACATGCTCGAGGAGCTAACGTGAGTATCGGGTCCGAGCCGACCGGTGTCGACGCGGCGGTGCAGCGCCGCCACGCCGAGGACGAGTCCGGCCATGAGCTGGCCGCGCTCGCCAAGGGCGACGACCGGCTGCGGCCCCCGGGCTGGCAGCTCTCGCCCGCCGCCGTGGTGACCTACCTGCTCGGTGGGGAGGCCGCCGACGGCACGACGATCGTGCCGAAGTACATCGGCTCGCGACGGCTCATGGAGGTCGCCGTCGCGACGCTGGCCACCGACCGGGCGCTGCTGCTGCTCGGCGTTCCCGGCACGGCCAAGACCTGGGTCTCCGAGCATCTCGCCGCGGCCATCAGCGGCGACTCCACGCTGCTGGTTCAGGGCACCGCAGGCACGCCGGAGGAGGCGATCCGGTACGGCTGGAACTACGCGCGTCTGCTCGCCGACGGACCGTCCCGCGCGGCACTGGTCGACAGCCCGGTGCTGCGCGCGATGGCCACCGGCCGGATCGCGCGGGTGGAGGAGCTGACCCGGATGCCCTCGGACGTGCAGGACTCGCTCATCACGATCCTGTCCGAGCGGACGCTTCCGATTCCCGAGTTGAACTCGCAGGTGCAGGCGCGCAAGGGGTTCAACGTCATAGCCACGGCGAACGACCGCGACCGGGGCGTCAACGAGCTCTCGTCCGCGCTGCGCCGGCGCTTCAACACCGTGGTGCTGCCGGTGCCCGCCGGCGTCGACGAGGAGGTCGACATCGTCTCGCGCCGGGTGGCCGCGATCGGGCGGGCGCTCGAGTTGCCCGAGCTGCCTCCCGCGATGGACGAGATCCGCCGGGTGGTGACCGTCTTCCGCGAGCTGCGCAGCGGGATCACCGAGGACGGGCGCACCAAGCTCAAGTCGCCGAGCGGCACGCTCTCGACGGCCGAGGCGATCTCGGTGGTGACCGGCGGGATCGCCCTCGCGGCGCATTTCGGCGACGGCACGCTGCGCCCCGTCGATGTGGCCGCCGGCATCGTCGGGTCCGTCATCAAGGACCCGGTCTCCGATCAGGTGGTGTGGCGGGAATACCTGGAGACCGTCGTCCGCGAGCGCGACGGCTGGCGGGACTTCTATCGGGCCGCCCGGGACGTCCAGGGCGGGCCGTGACGGCTCCGGCGCTCCTGGGCGTACGCCACCACGGTCCCGGCTCGGCGCGGGCCGTGCGGCGGGCGCTCTCGGCGTACCAGCCCGACGTGGTCCTCATCGAGGGGCCGCCGGAGGCCGACTCGCTCATGCCGCTGGTCGGCGACGACGGCATGCGGGCGCCGGTCGCGCTGCTGGCCTACCCGGCCGGTGCCAAGAGGGGCGGCCGGGGCGGCGGCCAGCCCGACGCCGACCGTCCGCTGCGCGCGGCGTTCTGGCCGTTCGCCGAGTTCTCGCCGGAGTGGCAGGCCCTGCGCTGGGCCGTGGCTCGCGAGGTGCCAGTGCGCTTCATCGACCTGTCCGTGTCCGTGCGCATGGCGATCGGCGACCCGCCGGCGGCCGCCGGCGGCCGCGCTCGTGAAGATGAGGCCGTCCGCGCCGACCCGATCGCGGCGCTGGCCGCCGCGGCCGGCTACGACGACCCGGAGCGCTGGTGGGAGGACGTCGTCGAGCACCGGTCCGACCCGCCCGACGACGAGACCGAGGCGGCCGCGCTGGGCCCGTTCGCCGCGATCGCCGAGGCGATGGCCGAGGTGCGGTCGCGCGCTCCCGAGCCGCCGGAGCCCGAGCGCGTCGACGAGGGGCGTCGTGAGGCGGCGATGCGCATCGCGCTGCGTGCCGCGATGCGTCGGCACGAGCGGGTCGCGGTCGTGTGCGGCGCCTGGCACGTGCCGGCGCTGACGCCGCCACTGCCGACGCTCACCGCCGACACCCGCGTGCTGCGCGGCCTGCCCCGAGCCAAGGTGGCGATGACCTGGGTGCCATGGACGCACGCGCGGCTGGCGTCCTGGCAGGGGTACGGCGCCGGCGTCCAATCGCCCGGCTGGTACCACCACCTGTTCACCACTCCCCCGGCGGAGGCGGTCGCACGGTGGCTCGTCCGGGCGGCGGGCGTCCTCCGCCGCGACGGGCTGCCGGTCTCGAGCGCCCACGTCATCGAGGCCACCCGGCTGGCCGACGCGCTGGCCACGATGCGCGGCCGTCCGGTGCCCGGCCTGGCCGAGGTCACCGACGCGTCGCTGGCCGTGCTGTGCGAGGGCGACCCGCTCCAACTGGAGCTGATCCAGCGCCGTCTCGTGGTGGGCGAACGGTTGGGGGCGGTGCCGTTCGGCACGCCCGGCGTACCCATCGAACGGGACGTGGCCGCGTCACAGCGGCGGCTGCGCCTGCCGCCCGACCCGCAGCCCCGCGACATCGACCTGGACCTGCGCCGCGAGATCGACCTGGAGCGCAGCCGGCTGCTGCACCGGCTCGGGCTGCTCGGCGTCGACTGGGGCGTGGCCCTGGAGGGCCGGCGCGGCCGCGGCACCTTCTGGGAGTCGTGGCGGCTGCGCTGGGAGCCGGAGTTCGTCGTCGACCTCGTCGAGGCGAGCGCGTACGGGACGACGGTGCGCGACGCCGCGAGCGCGCGGGTCGCCGAGCGGGCGGCGGCCGCGGCGTCGTTGGCCGACGTCACCGCGCTCGTGGAACGCTGCCTTCTGGCGGAGCTGCCCGACGGGCTGCCGGCCGTCCTCCGCGCGCTCGACGACCGGATGGCGCTCGACCGGGACGTCGCGCACCTCATGGACGCGTTCCCGGCGCTGGCCCGCACGCTCCGGTACGGCGACGTGCGGCGCACCGACCTGCCGGCGCTGAGGCACGTCACGGATGGCCTGATCACGCGCATCTGCGTCAGCCTGTCGGCGGCGGTCGCCGGACTCGACGACGTCGCGGCCGCCGGGATGCGCGACCGCATCGACGCGGTGCACGCGGCCGTCGCGCTGCTCGACCGGGCGGACCCGACCGCTCGGTGGCACGACGTCCTCATCGGACTGTCCACGCGGGACGATCTGCACGGGTTGCTCTCGGGTCGGGTCAACCGGCTGCTACTCGACGCGGGGCTGCTCGACGTCGCGGAGGCCGGGCGCCGGATGTCGCTCGTGCTCACCGTGGGCTCGCCCGTCGGCCGCTCGGCGCGCTGGATCGAGGGCTTCCTCACCGGGGACGGGCTGCTGCTCGTTCACGACGAACGGCTGCTGCGGCTCGTCGACGGCTGGCTGACCGGGATCCGGGACGAGGCCTTCGTCGAGGTCCTGCCGCTGCTGCGCCGCACCTTCAGCGAGTACCCGGCCCCCCAGCGCCGCCAGATCGGTGAGCGAGCGGTCCGCCTCGGTGGCCCACCCCGCGCCGACGGCGACCGCACCGAACCAGACGTCGACGACGACCGCGCCGACCTCGTGATGCCCGCGGTCGCCGCGCTGCTGGGCTGGGGCCGGTCATGACGGCGCCGGACCAGGAACGGGCCCGCCGCTGGCGGATGGCGCTCGGCGGAGCGCCGGACGGCGACGGCACGGGCTACCGGCTGAGCGGCGGGGACGCGGCTGCGGACGCCGCGCTGGCCGCCCTCTACGACGCGGACCGGGGCGGGGGCCCGGGCGGGCGCGACGAGGGCGGCGGGCGCGGCGGCGGTCTCAATGCGTCCGCCCCGCGGGTGGCGCGGTGGCTGGGCGACATCCGCCGATACTTTCCGTCCACAGTGGTCCAGGTAATGCAGGCCGACGCGATCGAGCGGCTCAACCTGACCCGGCTGCTGCTCGAGCCGGAGCTGCTGGACGCCGTCGAGCCCGACGTGCACCTCGTCGGCACGTTGCTGAGCCTGAACCGCGTGATGCCCGAACGCAGCCGGCGGGCGGCGCGCGCGGTCATCGCGCGCGTGGTCGCCGACCTGGAGCGGCACCTCGCCCAGCGCACCCGGGCCGCGCTGACGGGGGCGGTCAACCGGGCCGCCCGGGTCAACCGACCGCGGAACGGGGACATCGACTGGGGCCGAACCATCCTGGCGAACCTGCGCCACTACCGCCCGGAGCTGGGCACCGTGGTGCCCGAGCGCCTGATCGGCTACGGCCGCCGGGGGCTGGCGGTGCAGCGCGACGTCGTGCTGCTGGTCGACCAGTCCGGCTCGATGGCCGCGTCGGTCGTGTACGCCGGCGTCTTCTCGGCCGTGCTGGCGTCGCTGCGTACCCTGCGGACCTCTCTGGTGGTCTTCGACACCGCGGTGGCCGACCTGACCGACCGGCTGGCGGACCCGGTCGACGTCCTGTTCGGCACGCAGCTCGGCGGTGGCACGGACATCAACCGGGCCCTCGCGTACGCTCAGGGCCTCATCACCCGTCCCCGGGACACGATCCTCGTGCTGATCAGCGACCTGTACGAGGGCGGGATCCGCGAGGAGATGCTGCGTCGGGTGTCCGCGCTGACCGCATCCGGGGTGCAGGTCATCGTGCTGCTCGCCCTGTCGGACCAGGGCGCACCCGACTACGACAAGGACAACGCCACCGCGCTGGCCGGCCTCGGCGTGCCGGCGTTCGCCTGCACCCCCGACCTGTTCCCCGAGCTGATGGCCGCCGCCATCGAGCGGCGCGATCTGCGGCCCGTGGTCGAGCGAGAGACCGGCCGCGGCTAGTCGTCCGCCGACGCGAGGGGACACTCGACGGGTGGACGTCGGGCACCTGCGGGCCGACTGCGCACGGTGTTTCGCGCTGTGCTGCGTCGCGCCGGCCTTCTCCGCCTCGGCGGACTTCGCCATCGACAAGCCGGCCGGCCACCCGTGTCCGAACCTACGGTCGGACTTCCGCTGCGGCATTCACGACCGCCTCCGGGAGTCGGGCTTTCCCGGCTGTACGGTGTACGACTGCTTCGGCGCCGGTCAGCAGGTCGCCCAGGTCACCTTTGCCGGGCACGACTGGCGGCGCGAGCCGCAGATCGCGCGGCAGATGTTCGACTCGTTCGCGGTCATGCGGCAGCTCCACGAGCTGCTCTGGTACCTGACCGAGGCGCTGACGCTGCCGCCGGCCCGTCCCCTGCGCGGTGACCTCGCGCTCGCCCTGGACGAGACCGAGCGCCTCACTCGCCTCGACCCCGACGCGCTGGTGGAACTCGACGTGGCGGCCGTGCGCGGCCGCGTCAACGCCCTCCTGCTCCGGACGAGCGAGCGCGTGCGCGCCGGGGCCGGGCGCCGGCCCGTCGACCACCAGAGCGCCGACCTCACCGGGGCCGACCTCAGGGGCGCCGACCTGCGGGGAGCCAGCCTGCGCGGGGCTTGCCTCATCGGGGCGGACCTCAGGCGCGCCGACCTCAGGCTGGCCGACCTCATCGGCGCGGACCTCAGGGGCGCCGACCTCGGCGGAGCCGACCTGTTCGGGAGCATCTTTCTCACCCAGCCGCAAGTGGACGCGGCCAGAGGTGACCGGGAAACCAGGTTGCCGCCGCGGCTGCGCCGGCCGGCGCACTGGTATGGACGGGGCGCCTACGTGTCGCGGTAGAGGCAGAACGGGTGGCCCACCGGATCGAGGAGCACCCGGACCGTGTCCTGGGGCTGGTATTTCGCCTCCCAGGCGCCGAGCTCGAGCGCGTGGGCCACCGCGGTCTCCAGGTCGCTGACCTCGAAATCGAGGTGCATCATCATCTGCTGCGAACCCGGTTCCGGCGGCCAGACCGGCCGCTCGTACTCCGGTGACGTCTGGAAGCCGAGGTAGGCCACGCCGTCCGGCGGGCCAACGGTCGCGAAGTTCGGCCCGTCCGACGCGACATCCCAGCTGAGCAGGTCCGAGTAGAACCGGGCGAGCGCCCGGGCGTCGGGTGCCTCGAGGACGACACCCCAGTAGTCGTGCCGGGACCCCCGGGGCGTCGATTCGTCGGCCGATGTCCGTCCACGCACCCGACCATCGTGCCGTCCGATCGGCAATCTGTCACCGCGTAACGTGCCGATAGGTGTCCGAGCTGGGCCGGTGGCTTCGACGTCTCCGGTGAGAGGCGCCGCACCGGTGCCGGGGAGAGGAGAGATCATGAAGTACATGATCTTGCTGTACGGCTCGCAACAGGACTACGACGTGCTGGCCGGGAAGCCCACCGACAAACCGGCCATGTCGGCGGAGGACGTCCAGACGATGTACGCGTACATGGAGTCCATCCACAAGGACCTGGAGGCGTCCGGTGAGCTCGTCGACGCCCATGGCCTGACCGCGCCGGCCCACGCCCGGCGGGTCCAGCTGCGGAACCGGGTTCCGGTCGTCACCGACGGGCCGTACCCCGAGACCCAGGAGGTCCTCGCGGGCTTCACGATCGTCGAGTGCGACAGCTTCGACCGGGCGACCGAAATCGCCGCGCGGTTCGTGAACCCGGACGCGGACGGCGAGTACGTGGACCTGCGGCCGGTTCTCGAGGGCGTCGAGGACCTGGGGACGTAGCCGCCGTGACCGGCCACACCGTCGAGGGCCTGCTGCGCCGGCTGGCGCCGCAGGTCCTCGGTGCGGTGGTACGCCGGTACGGGCACTTCGACATCGCCGAGGACGCGGTGCAGGAGGCGCTCCTCGCCGCGGCGCTGCAGTGGCCCCGGGACGGCATCCCGGACAACCCGCGTGGTTGGCTGATCACGGTCGCCTCGCGCAGGCTGACCGACCTGCTGCGCACCGAGCAGGCCCGGCGACGCCGCGAGGACGCCGCCGCCCGCTGGGCACTCCCCGAGCAATCGCTCGCGCCCGCCGCCGACCGGCCGGCATCCGAGTCCGACGACACGCTCATCCTGCTGTTCATGTGCTGTCATCCGGCGCTGTCACCGGCGTCGCAGATCGCGCTGACCCTGCGCGCGGTCGGCGGCCTGACTACCGCCGAGGTCGCCCGCGCGTTCCTGGTGCCGGAGGCCACCATAACCAGACGCATCACGTGGGCCAAGCAGCGCATCAAGGACAGCGGTACGCCGTTCCGCATGCCCGTGGGTCCCGAACGCGCCGAGCGGCTCGACGCGGTGCTCCACGTGCTCTACCTGATCTTCAACGAGGGGTACGCCAGCACCTCGGGCCCGGTTCTGCAGCGCACCGAGCTGTCGGCGGAGGCGATCCGGTTGGCGCGAATGGTCCACCGCCTGCTGCCCGACGACGGCGAGGTGGCAGGGTTGCTCGCGCTCATGCTGCTGACCGACGCGCGCCGGCCGGCCCGGACCGGGCCCGACGGTCGGTTGATGCCGATGGCCGAGCAGGACCGGCGCCGCTGGAACGCCGACCAGATCGCCGAGGGCGTCGCACTGATCACCCGGGCGCTGCCCCACGGTCCGACCGGCCCGTACCAGCTCCAGGCGGCGATCGCCGCGGTTCACGACGAGGCGCCCACCGCCGAGGCGACCGACTGGCCGCAGATCGTGGCGTTGTACGAGGTGCTCATGAAGATCTCCGACAACCCCGTCGTGGCGCTGAATCATGCCGTCGCGGTGGCCATGGTCCGTGGCGCGCCCGCGGGCCTCGACCTGCTCGCCGAGGTCGGGGCCGACGCACGGATGGCCGGCGACCACCGGCTGCTGGCGGTCCGGGCGCACCTGCTCGAGATGGCCGGTGATCGCGTGGCGGCGCGCGACGCGTACGAGGCGGCGGCCCGGCGAACGACCAACGTCCCACAGCAGCGGTACCTCAATGCCCGGGCCGTGCGCCTCACCGATTGGCGTGACTGATCCGGGCGCAGATTGCCGTCCGACGCGGTAGACCTTGCGCATGGACTTCGGAGTCGGAATCTTCCCCACGCACGACGGCATGCGGCCGGGCGAGGTCGCCCGCCTGGTGGAGGAGCGCGGTCAGCAGGCGCTCTACTTCGCCGAACACACCCACATTCCCGCCGCGGAGACCGACCGGGCACCCGGTCAGCCGCTGCCGGTCAAGTACTGGCACACGTACGACCTGTTCGTCGCGCTGACCGCAGCCGCCGAGGCGACCAGCCGGCTGCGGGTCGCCAGCGGCATCTGCCTGGTCATCGAACGCGATCCGATCATCACGGCTAAGGAGGTAGCGAGCGTCGACCACCTGTCGGGCGGGCGGCTGGAATTCGGCGTCGGCGCCGGCTGGAACCGCGTTGAGATGCGTCACCACGGTACCGATCCGCGGCACCGGATGGCGGTGCTGCGCGAGCGGATCGAGGCGATGAAGCAGATCTGGGCGAACGACGAGGCCAGCTACTCCGGCACGTACGTCACCTTCGACCGGATCCGGTCGTACCCGAAACCGGTGCAGCGCCCGCACCCGCCGATCCTCGTCGGCGGCATCGGACCGACCGTGCTCGACCGGGTGCTGGCCTACGGCGACGCCTGGTTTCCCAACTACCGGCCCGACCTGTACGACCGCATCGCCGAGCTGCGCGCCCGCGCGGACCGGCCCATCGACGTGCAGCTCATGAGCGTGCCCGCCGATCCCAAGGTGTTCGAACGACTGCGGGACGCCGGCGCGACGCGCGTCGCGCAGTGGTTGCCGTCCGGTCCTCGGTCGCGCGTGGAGCGAGCCCTCGACACGTGGGAGGCGGCCATCGCCGAGTACAACCCGGAGTGACCGGGGCGTACCCGCCAGCGGGTACCCCCGACTCCCGCCAGCCCCCCGCTACGCCGGCCGCTGGCCGTGATGCGCGGGCCGTCGGCGGCGCGCGACGCTCCTCCTGATGACGTACGCCGGTCGACGGGAGGATGCGAACGATGATCACCTACAGGACACCGGGTACCCGGCGCCGCCGGCGCATGACCGGGGCCGCCCTCGTGGGGGTGGCCGCCGTCGCGCTGGCGCTGGCGGCGTGCGGCGGCGGAAGCAACGGCGGCGGCGGAGCGTCGCAGGCGCCGGTGCCCAAGGCCAACGGCGCCCTGATCAGCGCGCAGGCGACGTCGCTCGGCACGATTCTGGTCAACGGCAAGGGCATGACCGTGTACCAGTTCGCCAAGGACACGGGCGGAACATCCACGTGCACCGACGCCTGCGCGGCCAACTGGCCATTCGTGCCGGCACCGGCGTCGCTCCCGGCCTCGCTGCCCGGCGTGACGGGCCAGCTCGGCACCACCACGCGCCCCGACGGCGCGCACCAACTGACCGTCGCCGGTCACCCCGTCTACACCTTCTCCGGTGACTCCGCACCCGGCCAGACAAATGGTCAGGGCTTGACGAACTACGGCGGCCTGTGGACGGCCCTGTCGGCGGCGGGCGCGGCCGTCTCGGGCAACGGCTCGACGGGTGGCGGCAGCAAGGCCCCCGCCGTGCCGGGCTACTGAGCACGGGTCGGCGGAAAGGAGACCGGCCGTGACCGCACCCACCACAGCACCGACACGCTCATTCGCTAACGTCGCTCTGCTCAATCGCGTCCTCGCCGTGGCGACCGCAGCGCTGCTGGGTATCGACGCCTACGTTCACCTGCACGACGCCGGACAGTACGACGCGGTGACGACGTCGACCTTGAGTCAGGGGAATTTGTTCCGGGCCGAGGCCGCCGCGGCGATAGCCGTCGGCGTCGCCCTGCTCATCCGACCACATCCGGCGGTGTGGGCGCTGGCCGCGCTGGTCGCGGCCAGCGCCGCCGGCGCGGTGTTCCTGTACAGGTACGTGGACGTCGGCCGGCTGGGACCCGTACCCAACATGTACGAGCCGAGTTGGGCGCTGCCGGGCAAGACCTTGTCCGCCGCCGCCGAAACGGCCGCCGCCGTGCTCGCCATCGCCGGGCTTGCGCTGGCGCTGCGAACCCGCTCGCGGGCGGCGAAGCAGCGACGGTAATGATTCGCTGCCTCATCGTCGACGACAGCCCGCATTTCCTGCGGGCCGCGCGCCGGCTGCTGGAGCGGCAGGGAGTGGCGGTGGTCGGCGTGGCGACGACAATCGCGGAGGCGTTGGAACGCGCGGCGAAGCTGCGGCCGGACGTCACGCTCGTCGACATTGATCTGCGCGGGGAGAGCGGTTTGGATCTGACCCGGCGAATGCGGGAGGCTACGCCGGGCGGATCCCAGGTGATCTTGGTATCCACGCACGACGAGGCGGACTTCGCCGACCTGATCGTGACGAGCTCGGCGATCGGGTTCCTGTCCAAGTCGGCGCTGTCCGCCGGCGCCATCGGAAGCCTTCTCGGCCGCGCGGCGAGCGGCGGCGATGGCGGCGACCCCCTCACCGAGCGTCGAGGAAGGTAATCACGGCGAGGACGCGGCGGTGGTCGTCATCGGTCTCGGCGAGGTTCAGCTTGGTGAGGATGCTCCGGACATGTTTCTCGACGGTGCCCTCGGTGACCCATAGGCGGCGGGCGATGCCGGCGTTCGAGCGACCCTCGGCCATCAGGCTGAGCACCTCGCGCTCCCGCGCACTCAGCACGCCGAGCGGGTCATCGTGCCGCCGCGCGGACACCAGCTCCTGGACCACGGCGGGGTCCACCACCGAACCGCCCTTCGCGATGTGCTTGAGCGTCTCGATGAACTCCGCAACGTCGGTGACCCGGCTCTTGAGTAGGTAGCCCATGGCCGGACCGCTGGCCAGGAGCCGCGTCGCGTGCTCGACATCGGCATAGGCAGAGAGCACCAGGATGCCGATGTCGGGCAGTTGCTCGCGGATCTCCCCTGCCGCCGCCAACCCCTCGACGGTGTTCGTCGGCGGCATCCTGATGTCGACCACGACGAGGTCGGGGTTCCTGTCGTAAACGAGCGTGAGCAGGTTCCTCGCGTCACCCGCCTGGCCGACAACATCCAGGCCGGAGCGCTCGAAGAGACTGGCCAGGCCCTCGCGGAGCAGGACATCATCGTCCGCGAGCACGACCCGCAGGCCGGTCACGACGCGTACACCTTTCTCATGACCACGCACCTAGCGGGTCGGGTCGTCGAGTGGCAGCTCAACGTGCAGCGCCGTGCCGGCGCCGGGCGGGCTGTCCAGTGAGAATTCGCCGCCGATTGCCTCCGCCCGGTCCTTCAGCCCGATCAAGCCCGAACCGCAGGTGGGGTCCGCTCCGCCCAGGCCGTCGTCGCGGACCGAGACGGAGAGCGTCCCATCGCACACCTCCACAAGAACGTCGGCGCCCGCAGCGCGCGCGTGCTTGGCCGCGTTCGTCAACGCCTCGGACACAACGTAGTAGGCCGCCACCTCGACCCGCTCCGGCAGCCGCGCCTCGGCGCGCATGTCGAGCTTGACCGGAATCGCCGTGCGGCGTGCGAGCGTCTGGAGCGCCGGCCCGAGTCCGCCTTCGGCGAGGATTGCCGGGTGGATTCCTCGTGCGATCTCGTGGAGCTCATCCAGCACGCTCGTCAGCCCGTCGACCGTGCGTGACAGCTCGGCCCGATGCTCGCTCAGCTCGGCCGGCACCGCCGCCTGCGCCGCACGCAGCTCGAGCGCCAGCGACACGAGCCTCTGCTGGGTGCCATCGTGCAGGTCTCGCTCAATCCGGCGCCGGGTCGCGTCGGCCGTGGCCACGATCCGCGCGCGCGAAGCGGCGAGTTCGGCACGGCTGTCCGCGTTCGCGATCGCCGCGGCTATCAGGTCGGTGAACTCCGCGAGGCGCTCCTCGGTCTCCGGGGGCAGCGGCTGGTCGCTCGTCGAGTGTGCGGCGACGACTCCCCAGGGTCGGCCCTCGACGATCACCGGTACCCCCACCGACGACCGCAGACCCTGCTCGCGAACGAAATCTGCCGCGGGACCATCGACGCCGGCATAGCTGTCGACCCGACTGGGACGCCGCGTCTCGAAGACCAACCGGCTAAGCGGCGTCGCCTCTAGCGGGAGTCGCCTCCCGATTGGTGCGTAGCCCGTGCTCTCGCGCCACCCACCGATCACGGTCAGCGCGCCGTCCGCCTCGTAGCGACTCAGGCCCACGACGTCCGCGGAAACCACCCGACCCGCCTCACCGATCACCCCCTCGAACAGCTTCGCCGCGGGCACGCCCCCGGCCACCAGCGTCGCCACGCGCCGCAACGCCGCCTGCTCCTCGGCGAGCCGATTGAGCTCCTGGCGGCTGTCGGCGTCCGCGATCGCGGTGGCTATCAGCCCAGTGAACTCCGCGAGGCGGGCCTCGGCGTCGGGCGGCAGCGGCCGCTCACTTGTCGTGCCGACGGCCACCACGCCCCAGAGGTGGCCGTCCACGACGATCGGGGCTCCCACCGCCGACCGCCAACCGACCTGCCGGGCCGCGGCGGCGAAGCAACCGGACTCCGCCGCATGGCTCCTGAGTTGCCCGGGCCGGCGGGTCTGGAGGATCAGCTCGGCGAGCGTCCCCTCGCCGGGCGGACTGCGCGTCCCGACCGGGATGAGCCCTCCGGATCGACGCCAGCCGCCCACGGTGCTGACCGTGCCGTCGGACTCGTAGCGGCCGAGGCCGGCGCCGTCGGCACGAATCATCCGGCCAGCCTCCGAACATACCGCCTCGAACACCTCGGCCGGCGACGCGCCGTCCACCACGCGGGCAGCAACCCGCCGCAGCGCTGCCTGCTCCTCGGCTAGCTCCCGGGCGCGTCTCGACCGGCGTCGAAGAGCACCCAGGAGGTGCGCCCTGCCCACAATTGTGACGGTATCGCACGCCTTCGGCCGCGCGTGCGGGATCATGGGCGTACTCCTCTAGACCCGGCGCAGGACATGCAGCAGGTACTCCTTGCGGTTGAGCGGGTTGTGGTCCGTCCGCGGCCGGGTCGGAATCGGGCCGTCCAGCTGTTGGTAATGCGAGAAGAGGCACTCGAGCGCGCCCTCGCCGCGGGTCAGCGCGGGCAGCCGTTGCTGCAGGTCGTGCACCCGGGCGGCGGCGATCTCACCGTCGAGAACGTACGAGGAACCCAGCAGTTCTGGTGTTCGAGGCGCGGCTCGCAGCCGCGCCAATACCGGCAGCACGGTTGCGAGCGTGTCCTCCGGGATCTCAAGGCGGAAACGGTGCATCGGCTCATACACGCTCGTGCCCGCCCGCTTCAGCGCGGTCATCAACACGAGCGGCGTGAGGTTCCGAAAGTCCCCGGCGGTGCTCGAGATGCTCGCGTCGAAGGCCTGCCCGCGCTTACCCTGCGGCGGAACATAGTCGGAGTGGGTCAGCGTGACCATGCAGTCCGTGACCCGCCAGCCGTAGAGGCCTTGGCGCAGTGTCTCCCGTACCGTCTCGTCGATCGCCTTGCGGAATGGGACTGGAAGCGATCCCGGCTCGATCTCCAGTCGGAACTCCACGCCGCTGTCGATCGGAGCCGGCTCGATGCGGAGGCCGACGCCGGCGCGGAACGGGTTGGGCGGCGAGTCGAGCGTCTCGACGGCCCCACCGATGCCGACGAGTCGTTCGATGTGGATCGTCGTAGTCTCGCGGAACTCGACGTCGATGGCGAAATCGTTCGCCAGCGTCGCCTCTATGACCTCCTTCTGCACCTCGCCGTACAGGGACACATATGTTTCGTGCCGAGCGTCGTCCTGCCGCAGGTTGATCAGCGGATCCTGCTCCGTGAGCTGGGTGAGCGCGACGTGCAACGCACCCCGGTCGGCTGGACGGCTGGGAAGTATGACCGTTTCCAGGGTCGGCGGGGCGAAGTGGTGCTCCGTGCCCTGTCGGGGCGTACCGATCGCATCGCCGATCCGGACACTGCCGAGACCCCAGAACTTGCCGATCTGCCCCGCGACGATCGACTCGCGCCGAACCGCCGAGCCGCGGTCGAACACGCTGATCGCGCTCACCTTCCCCTTGTCGCCGCGGCCGAACGCCAGCCGATCTCGCGTGTGAACGGTTCCCGAAAACATGCGGACGTACGCGATCTTCTCACCGGCGGGGCCGCGTTCGACCTTGAAGACGCTGCCCGCAACCGGCCCGTCGACGTCGCCGTCGGCCGAGGGCAGCAGCTCCGTGATGCCGGCGATCAGTGAATCGACGCCCGCTCCGGTGATCGCGGAGCCGAAGAACACCGGATGCACGAGCGCAGACCGACTTTGCGCCGCGAGCTCGCGACGGAGTTGGCGGTACGAGACTCCATTCTCGTCGTCGACATACGCGGCGAGGACCGCGTCGTTGCGATCGGCGACGAGGTCGACCAGCCGCGCGGTGAAGTCCGCGTCGGCGGCGCCGTGCGGCGTACAGACCGCGTCGCGGGTGCCCAGGCCCTCCACCCATCCCATCGGGATGATCGCCGGGGTCAGCCTGTCGGAGATGCTTCGCAGTACGCGTTCGTACTGCGCACCGCCTCGGTCCACCTTGTTCGCGAAGATGAGGGTGGGAATGCTCAGGCGCTGCAGTGCCCGCATCAACACCCGGGTCTGCGCCTGCACGCCTTCGACGGCGGAGATCACCAGCACCGCGCCGTCGAGGACGCTCAACACCCGCTCCACCTCGGCGATGAAGTCGGGGTGGCCGGGCGTGTCGATCAGATTGACCGTGACGTCGTCGATGACGAACGACACGACGGCAGACTTGATCGTGATGCCGCGTTGCCGTTCCACAGCAAGGGTGTCGGTCTGTGTGCTGCCGTCATCGACGCTGCCGATCTCGTCGATGACACCGGCGGCGTACAGCAGCCGCTCGGTCAGGGTTGTCTTACCGGCGTCTACGTGCGCCAGGATCCCCAAGTTCAGCGTGGCCAATCGTCATGTCCTCTGGGTAGGCGGCGATTCCGTGCTCGATGGACATGAACGCCTCGCGCATTTCCCGCTCCCTCCGAGCTGCGTCGACTGGCAGTTCAGCAGATGGGCGACCGGCCGAGCAACCGATTTGTCGATCGTCCGCTCCTGGAGATCGCCTGCGACGACTCGGGGGGGTACGAGGGTGAGAGGCTCATCGGCACCACGACCGACGTTCGGCCCATCGGGCGGTCGACTGGCCGGTCTGACCCTCGTCGCCTAGGGCTCGGACCCACGGGTACAAGTTGCCGACATCCTGGCGGTAGCGGCCCGGAATATGGCGTCGGACGAGCCCATGATCGGGGCGACGCGCAGCTTACGGCGCTGTTGCGCCCGTACGTCGACTCGTCTCCGGCTGGGGAGACGACCGGAGCTCGTCGCTGCTGGCGGGCGGAGGGCGGCAGGACCAGTGAGGCGCTAGGCTCCGGGCTGTGATCGGGACTCTCGGTGGCGGCGGGAGCGACGAACGCCTGCGCCGCATTGAGGCCGTCACCGATGCCACACTCTCGAAGCTCGATGTCGAGGACCTGTTTGACGAGATGCTCGACCGGACGAGGGACCTGTTGGGGGTCGACACCGCGGCGGTCCTGCTGCTGGACGTTCATTCCCGCCAGCTG
>DASXRQ010000136.1:0-69788 GCA_036506495.1 Micromonosporaceae bacterium
GTGGCGCGTTGCCAGGTCGCGCCCGTGCCGCGCGACCGCAGCCGGCCGAGCAGGACCTTCACGATCGGCAGGTCACCGTGGCGTTCGAGCGCTGGCGTTACCGTTTCGACAAGGCGTCGCAACAGGTGCCAGGCCGGCCGCAGCTCACCGGTCCGAACGTCGACACCCATCCCCTCCAGGCCGTCGCGAGCGGCCCGCCAGTGCGCGGCGACCAGCAGCTCCCGGCTGATCGGCGGCGCCTCACGCCCCATGGCAACGTCGTAGAGCGCGGTGAGCACGAGCGCGCGGACCAGCGCCGCGGTCAGGATCGTGTCGTCGAGACCGAGGCAGACGTCGCCGACGCGGATCTCCACGGTCGGGTACCGGCTGGACAGCCTGGCGTACCAGTAGAGCATCGGCTCGTCCAGCATCGCACCGACCTCGATCAGCTGGCCGACGCGGCGGTCGTAGTCGGCCGGGTCGCGCAGGTACGGCGGCGGTCCGGCGCTCGGCCACCGCGCCCACAGGATGGACCGCCAGCTCGCGTACCCCGTGTCGATGCCGCGGAAGTACGGGGAGTTCGTGGTGACCGCGTGCAGCACCGGCAGCGCCGGCCGCAGATGGTTGATGACCTGTACGCCGAGGTCGCGTCCGGGGATCGCGACGTGCACGTGCACCCCGTTGAGGCCTGGCGACGGGCACAGCTCGCCGAACCGCTCCACGATGCGGTGGAACCTCGGGTCGTCGGCGACCGGTGCGTACGGTCCCTCGAGGACCCCGGTGCCGAGGGCAAGTAGCCGAGCGCCCGAGCGCTCTGCCGCATCGCTCACGGCGCCGCGCAGCTCGACGAGCGACTTGCGCAGTTCGTCCAGCGTCCGCGCCGGCGGCGAGTTGATCTCGATCTGGCTGGTGAGGAACTCCCGCTCGACGTGCCTCCGCAAGGCGGGCTCGACCTCGTCGAGGGCCTGCTCGACGCCGGGGACGACCTGTCCCGTGACCGGGTCGACGAGGAGAAACTCCTCCTCGACCCCCACCGTCGGCGGGCCGCCGAGGTCGCTCATAGCAGTCGATGCTAGTGGGGGCGGGGTCGCCGAGAAGTCGGCAAAACGCCCAAACTCATCGGAACACGCCGAGCGACTTCGGCCGGTGTCCCGGGAAGATCTTCGCGGAGTCCACCACGCCCAGCCGCCTCGCGAGCAGCTCGGCGAGCACGTCGCGGTAGTCGTTGGCCCCCGCGACGTCGCCCTGGTCGAGTGCCGACGGCGCGAGGCCGGGCCACCGGCCGTGCACCGCGCCGCCGTTCAGGCCGCCGCCGAGCAGCAGCATCAGTCCGCCGTGGCCGTGGTCGGCTCCCGCGTTGCCGTTCTCTGCGACCCGCCGGCCAAACTCGCTCATCGTGACCACGGTGACGTCGACCAGCGCCGGCCCGAGGTCGGCGGCGAACGCGGCGAGCGCCCCGGCCAGCTGGTTGAGCTGGTTGAGCATGTCGCCGCCGTCCACGCGGCCGATCCAGGTGTGCATGTCCCACCCGCCGACGTCGAGGGCGGCCACTCGCAGCCCGACCCCCGCCTTGATCAGACGCGCCACGTCGCTCAACGAGCCCGCGAACCCACCGTCCGGATAGGACACCGCCGGGGCGTACGCCTCGGAGGCGACCCTGCGCGCCGCGGACAGCGCCTGCACCGTGACCCGGGCCTGGTCCGCGAGCGGGTGGTCCAGTCCGGTGTAGAGCGCCGTCAGCGCGGTCATCGTGCGCTCGCGTACGCCGTCCCACCCCTGCAGAGCGAAGTCCCGGATGCCCTCCAGGACGAGGGCGCTCTCGCTGCCGACGAGGGAACGGGGCAGGGCGGCGCCCTCGGCGATGGCGCGGAACGTCGTGCCCGGGCCGAGCGCCGTGAGCAGCCGGTCCAACCATCCGGTGTGGACGGCGACGGAGGCCGCGCCGCGCTCGAGGCAGTCCTGCGCCTGGAAATGGCTGCGGCTCGCGTCCGGCGACGCCACCGCGTGCACGGCGGCCATCGTGCCGGCCTTCCAGTACGGGTGCAGCGGCGCCATCGCCGGGTGCAGACCGAACCGGTCGTCGCCGGCGAGCAGCGCGCCCGCAGGTACGCCGATTGTGGGCCGGGCCTTGGGCAGGTACGGATCGCCGGCCGGCACGACGACGGAGAGCCCGTCCATCCCGCCGCGCAGGAACACCACGACGAGCGTCCGTCTGGTGGTGGTCGGATCCCCGAATGCCACCCGGGTCGTCGTGAGCTGGGCCGCGAGGCTCGCCACCCCGACCGCCCCGACGCCGGCGAGCACGCGGCGGCGGGTGAAACCGTGCCGCCAGCGGTCCCGCTGCGCGGCCAGCTCGGCCGTGACCCGGTCGGCGTGCACCCGGGTCGCGGCATCGCCGGCCGTGGGCCCGTGGCGGCGCAGCTCGGAGCCGTTCATCGCAGCGCGTGGTAGACGGAGTCGAACAGCAGCGGCGTGAGGTGCCCCAGGCGGCCACCGAGGCTGGGTCCGCGGACCCGGGTGCCCTCCTTCGCGTCCAGGAACCGCAGCAGGGCCGCTCGGTCGCGCCCGGCGAGGGGCTGGAACACGAGCCGCTCGGCCAGCGCGTCCAGGTATGCACCAGTGGTGCTGGGCCGCCTGCCGACCAGGCCCTCGAGCTTCGGGTACGCCAGGCCCTTGTGCCAGCCCTGGACGAGCGCGCGGTGACTGTTCCACGCGCCGAGCATGGCGTGCGCCGAGTCCCACGCGCCGGCGACGTCGGGGTAGCCGTTCGGCGGTGCCCACGCCAGCGGCGCCTGGCCGAGGCTCTGCGCCTGCCAGTACAGGCTCTCGACCGCGGCGCCGGCGTCCGACCCGGGCGCGATGCCGAGCGCGCGCACGGTCGCGACGACGTTCTCCAGTGGCCGCCGCGTCTTTAGCCCGGTGGCGATCCAGAACTCCAGCGAGCGGAAGAGCGTGTCCAGGACCGGCACGATGGCCGTGCCGTTGTCCACGTAGGACTTTGCCAGCCGGTCCACCAGTGTCTGCGGTGGGTTGTCGCACACGAACCGCACCGCCAGCTTGCGCGCGATGTTGGTCGCCGTGGCCGGGTGAGTGCCCAGGTACCGCAGGTACTCATCGCCGACCTGTAGGCCCTTGCTGCGGGACGGATTCGGATGGGTGAAGCCGAGCACCCGCACCGGGTCGATCCAGTGGCGGGCCGCCTCGTACCGGAACTCGCCCTCTTCGGTCACCGTCCGGCCGGTCATGATGTACGCGCTGTGCCGCACATCCCTCTCGGTGTACCCGCTGTCGACTCCGACCGTGTGCAGCTCGAGCAGCTCCCGGCCGTAGTTCTCGTTGACCGACCGCCGGTGCGAGTCGGCGTTGTCGAGGTAGCGGAGCATCGCGGGACTCCGCGCGCTCGCGTGCAGCATGTCCGCGAAGCGGCCCAACGCGTGAGCCCGGATGACACCCCGGTCGTACGCCGTGCGCGTGTCCCAACCGCCGTCGAACGGGTTCGTGACGTTGAGGTGGTTGGACCAGAAGTCCACCATCACCTCGTGCAGCTGTCGCCGGCTCCAGAACTGTCGCGCGAGCGTGGCCCGCCCCAGCTCGAACATCGCGTCCCAGTTGTATTCCTTGACGGCGGCCCGGATCTGTGCGGTCGTCATGGCGACCGTCGGGAACGCGGCCAGAACCTGGTCCATGGCCGAATCGTCTATTGTGGACGAGTCGAGCTGGGCATCGAGCCAATCGTCGATGCCGGTCTGGCGCAGCGCGGCCAGCGCGGTCCTCGTCGGGCCGTGGGTGGCGCGGCGCAGGAGGTGCAGCATCGGGTCGCGACTTAGCGGGTTCGGCTTGGTGGGGGTCGCCTTCAGGGCCGCGGCCGCGGCCTTGCTCGGGGTGTCCGCGAGGCCCTCCGCGCCGAGCTCGATGGCGTCGCCGATCGCCTGGACGTAGCTGGCGTCCCGGTCGGCGAAGGCGCCGGCGGCGCGGGGCGAGCCGGCCCGGTCGCTGATGGCCTCGGCGAGCCCGTGGCCACCGCCCAGCGCCGCCGCCGCCGAGCCGACGGCGCCGCCCGCGAGCGCGGTGGCACCGACGCCCAGCAGGACCTGCCGGCGATTGCGCACGAGCCGGAGCAGCGCCGGCTCGCCCGCTTGGCGGAGGCGGGCGAGCGTGGCACTGTCGCGGTGGCGGCCCGGCGCCACGGGCCGAGGGGTGGACGGCCCGTCGCGCGGTGGCATGCCGGCACGCTAGCGAGCGCACCCCGCGTACTCAACGCACTTAATCGATTTCTAACCCGCGTACGCGGCCGTGATTGAGGTGAACTCCCAGGACCGCTGCGCGATTCCGCTGCAGTTGGGACCGACGGTGCCGCCCGCGCACGGCCGGTCCCGGTTGACCGACCAGAACGCGAGCCGGGCCAGGTGCCGAGCCTGCGCCCAGTCCCGGATCTGGGTCCAGGTGTCGGGCGAGGTCACCTCCTGCTGGTCGGAGATGCCGTTCATGCCGGATATGCCCATCCGGCGGTACGCCGCGTCGTTGCTCCAGCCGTACGCCGCCTGCAGTGCGGACCGCAGGCCCGCGGCCGCGCTGACCGTGCTGGCGTACATGTCCACGCCGCCGGCGAAGTCGAACGGCATGATCGTGAAGACGTCGACCGCGGCCTCCAGGGCCGCGGACTGGTTGATCAGCCGGATGCCCCACCGGTCCGGCCCGGTCGTCGTCGTGCCGAACGTGAGGATGGTCGTCAGGTCGGGGTTGTCCCGCTTGACAATCTTCAAGGCGGACAGGACGCGGTCCTGGACCGCCTCGTTCTCGAACTCGTCGTCGTTCTCGATGTCGATGTCGATGGCCTTCAGGTGGTACGCGTCGACGAGCGTCTGGTACGCCGCCGCCAGCGCGGTCGCCGAGTCGCAGTTCGGCCCGAGCTTGTTGCCGCTCCACCCGCCGAACGACACGATGACGTCGCCGCCGGCGGCGCGGATCTCGGAGATCGCGGCCTCGTCGACGCCACCGATCAGCGGCCGGTCTCCGTCCCAGGCCGGGGTGCAGCCGCCGGCGGACAGCACGAACGCCATCGTGAACCACCTGATACCGGTCGCCGACATCACCGTCGACGGTGCGGGCGGATCGCCCCACCCCTCGTACAGGTATGGTGCGGCGGCCATCTCGACGTAGTTCGTCACGCTGCCAGTGTGCGGGTTTGACATCGTCGGCGTCGGATATTGACCCTTCCGTGAGCGAGCGTTGGTATTCCCAGGCCGTCATCTACTGCCTCGACGTGGACACGTATGCCGACTCCGACGGCGACGGTGTCGGGGACATCCGAGGCCTGATCGGCCGCCTCGACTACGTGGCCCGCTTGGGCGTGACCTGCCTGTGGCTGCATCCGATCCACCCGTCACCGAACCGCGACGACGGCTACGACGTCACGGACTTCTACGCCATCAGCCCCCGGCTGGGCGGCCTCGGAGACTTCGCCGAGCTGCTGCACCAGGCTGATAACCGGGGCATCCGGGTCATCATCGACCTCGTCGTCAACCACACCTCGGACGAGCACCCGTGGTTCCAGTCCGCCAGGTCGTCACCGGATTCGCCGTACCGGGACTGGTATGTCTGGTCTGAGACCGAGCCGCCCGACCGCCGGCAGGGCATGGTGTTCCCCGGTGAGCAGGCGACGACGTGGAGCTACGACAAGAAGGCCAAGGCCTGGTACTACCACCGGTTCTACGACTTCCAGCCTGACCTCAACTTCGCCAACCCCGAGGTGCGCGACGAGGTCAAGAAGATCATGGCGTTCTGGCTGCAGCTCGGCGTCGCCGGCTTCCGGCTCGATGCCGCGCCGTTCATCATCGAGTACACCGAGCCGGGCAACCCCGACTCGCCCAAGCACCTCGAGGCGCTGACCGACCTGCGCCAGCACGTCCAGTGGCGGCGTGGGGACGCGGTCCTGCTCGCCGAGGCCAACGTCGAGCCGGACCAGCTCGTGTCCTACTTCGCCGACGAGGGCGGGTCGCCGAACCGGCTGCACATGCTGTTCGACTTCATGCTCAACGGCCGGCTGATACTCGCGCTGGCCCGCCGGGACCCCGAGCCGATCATCGAGGCGCTGCGGGACACCCCGATGCTGCCGCCGGGGGCGCAGTGGGCGACCTTCCTGCGCAACCACGACGAGATCGACCTGTCGCGGTTGACGACCGAGCAACGCAACCAGGTGTACGCGGAGTTCGGCCCCGACAAGAACATGCAGCTGTACAACCGGGGCATCCGCCGCCGGCTCGCCACGATGCTGGGCAACGATCGTCGTCGCCTGGAGATGGCGTACTCACTGCAATTCACCCTGCGTGGTACGCCGGTTCTGCGTTACGGCGAGGAGATCGGCATGGGCGAGGACCTGTCGCAGGAGGGCCGCAAGGCGATCCGTACGCCCATGCAGTGGTCGTCCCTGCCGAACGGCGGCTTCACGAGCGCCGAGAAGCCGAACGCGCCGGTGGTCAGCGGCGGCGAGTACGGGTACGAGACCGTCAACGTCACCGCCCAGCGGCACGACCCCACGTCGTTGCTGGCGTGGTTCGAGCGGATGATCCGTACCCTGCGGGAGGCGCCGGAGGTGAGCGCGGGCAGCTGCCGGCACGTCGACGTGGCCCTGCCCCCCGGCGTGCTCGCGCACCGGGCGGACGCGGCATCGGGCACGATGCTGTTCCTGCACAACCTGTCCACCGAGCCGGCGAAATGCGACCTGAGCTCGGTCTACGCCGACGCGGACCACCCCAACGACGTGCTCGCGGACCAGAAGTACCCCGAGGTCGGCCGGCTGGACGCGCTGGACGTCGACGGCTACGGCTACCGCTGGATCCGGCTGCGGCGCACGCCGTACAGTTAGCCCCGCTTGATCTTCACAGCGGGAGGTACGCATGACCGGGCAGGCTGCGCGCGTTGCGATCGTCACCGGGGGAGCGCGGGGCATCGGTGCGGCCACGGCGACCCGGCTGGCCGCCGACGGCATGGCCGTCGCGGTGGTCGACCTCGAGGAGGCCGCGTGCGCGGACACGGTGGACCAGATCACCCGGGCGGGCGGCCGGGCGATCGCGGTCGGGGCGGACGTCGCGGACCGAGCCCAGGTCGAGAACGCCGTCGATCGGGTCGCCGCCGAGCTGGGTCCGCCGAATGTGCTGGTCAATAACGCCGGTATCACCCGCGACAACCTGCTGTTCAAGATGACCGACGCGGACTGGGACACGGTCATGGCCGTCCACCTTCGTGGGGCGTTCCTGTGCAGCCAGGCCGCCCAGCGGCACATGGTGGAGCAGCGGTGGGGGCGGATCGTGAACCTGTCGAGCACATCGGCGCTCGGCAACCGCGGTCAGGCCAACTACGCGGCCGCCAAGGCCGGCATGCAGGGCTTGACGAAGACGCTCGCGATCGAGCTGGGACCGTTCGGCGTGACCGTGAACGCGGTGGCCCCCGGCTTCATCGTCACCGACATGACCGCGGCGACGGCGGCTCGCCTCGGCGTGGACTTCGAGAAGATGCAGGAGGCGGAGGCGGCGGCGATCCCGGTGCGCCGCGTCGGCCGTCCCGACGACATCGCCCAGACCGTAGCGTTCCTGGTCAGCGACGGCGCCTCGTTCGTCTCGGGCCAGGTCATCTATGTCGCCGGCGGTCCGCGCGCCTGACGCGGCCCCCGCCCGCCTGCCGCCCGCGGCCCGCCACCAACTCCGTCAGAGTTGGGCGATCCGGGCGGGCCTTGCCGCCCAACTCCGTCAGAGTTGGGCACGCCCCGCGAGCGCCAGGCGGACCGCGTTGTCGGGGGTGTCCACATGGGCGACACCGCCGACCGGGCGGCCATCGACGTCGGCCACGCGCCAGCCGCCGAGGCTGACGACCGGCTTGCCGCGCCGGCGCGCCAGGGCCAGCTCGGAGAGCGTCCCCCACGAGCCGCCGATGACGATGACGGCGTCGGCGGAGAGCACGATGATGGCGTTTCGCGCCTCGCCCATGTTGGTCACGACGGTGGCGGACAGGTGAGGATTCGCGTCGGCGCGGTCGGCGCCTGGCCACACGCCGATCACCATGCCGCCCCGGTCCCGCGCGCCGGCCGCCACGGCCGCCATCACGCCCGTCCCGCCGCCGCACACGACGACCGCGCCCGCGTCGGCGAGCAGCTCGCCCACCCGCCGCGCCAGCCGCTCCTGTTCGGGGCTGGCCTCGCGCGGCCCGCACACCGCGACCTGCACCGCCATCCGATCCGCCATCCGATCTGCCGTCACTCCCGCGCCGGACGGGAGGTCCGCCACAGCCAGAAGAGGCCGAGCATCGGCAGCACGAGCGGCACAAAGCCGTACCCGCGCCCGTAGTACGACCACACGGTGTCGTCGGGGAAGACCGATGGCGCGAGGATGCTCACGGTGCCGACGGTGAGCACGCCGACGAGTTCGACCGTGCAGCACACGACGGCGATCCGCCGGCCGACCCGTCCCCCGCGAGCGAGGCCGACGGTCGCGAGCACGTAGATGACGGCAGCGAGGGCCGACAACAGGTAGGCGAGCGGAGCGTCGCCCAACTTGGTGGCGATCTGAAAACCCGCGCGAGCGCTGGCGGACAGTGCGAAGATCGCGTACACCGCGATGAGCAGGCGGCCCGGCCCGGCGTTGATCGCGCGGCCGTTCGCGACCTCGCCGTCACTCACCCGACCGTCACCCACCCCACACCTGCCGCATGCGGACGATGACAACCGGGATGACCAGACTGGCCAGCGCGACGATGGCCGATCCCCAGCGGCTGCGCTCGATGATCGCGAGCGCCGCGCCGACCGGCAGCACGAGCAGCGACGCGATCAGGTAGCCGATGAACGTCGCCATCTCCTCGGGTCGCTCGCCGCCGGCCATCTTCACCACGCCGACGACCACCTGCACGGCCAGCGCGAGCTCGATCAGGCCGAGACCGACAAGGTGGCTGCGTCCCACGGGTCGGTTCAGCGCCGTGGTGAGCAGGCTCCACGCGGCCAGGACGAGCGATCCAATGGTGATCCCGTTCGCGAGCCCGTCGGTCACCGGAGGATCGTAGAACGCCACGTCCACCGCCTTGCGGAGGCGGGCAGACTATGAACTATGTCGGTCGATGCGTCGATCGTCGTCGCCTGGCTCGCGGTATTCGCCGCCGCGGTCTCCGTGGTGGTCGTGGCGGCGCTGGTCGCCCGATTCCAGGCCCGGCACCAGGAGCGGTCCCAACACCCGGTCCGCCTCACCCGGGATGACGTCGAGGCGCTCGACACGCACGCGGCCGCCGTGGCCGCCCAGGCGGTGGCGGCGGAGGAACGCGCCGCCTGGACGCGGGAGCGGTTCGCGCTGGCCGAGAGCGAGCGGGATAAGGCGTGGCAGGCGTCGGTGGCGGCCCAGCAGGCGTACCTCGTGGCACTTCACGCGGCTGCCGAGGGCCGACGGGCCACGGCCGAAGCACGCGCCCGGGCGGCCGACGCTGGTGAGGAGCGCGACCGGATGGTGTCGCGGGCCGCGCTGGCCGCGTACCGGCGGGGCGATCTCACGCTGGATCAGCTCCGAGAGGTGTATCGGCGAACGTCCGGCTGGGATCCGGCGCAGGAGGTGCGCGAGCGGGAGGCCGAGGGCCGTCGCGCGACGGAGCGCGCCGCCCGCGAGGCGTACGACCGCGCGGCGGCCGGCGCGCGCCAGGCCGATCAGGCGGTACGCGTGGCGGAGGCGGCCGCCGACGCGTTGATAGAAGAAGCGGCGATGGCGGCCGCGGAGGCGGAAATCGCGCGCGCCTCGACGCCGCGCGGGCGCCGGCGTACCAAATAATGGGGCATGCGGTTTGGCCTGTTGGGCACCGGCTACTGGGCGGTGGAGACACACGCGGCGGCGCTGGCCGCCCACCCGGAGGCCGAGTTCGTCGGCGTGTGGGGCCGCGACCCGGCCAAGGCCGAGGCACTCGCGCGGCGGTATGCCGTGCGGGCGTACCGCGACGTGGACGAACTGATCCGTGACGTGGATGCCGTCGCGATGGCGCTGCCGCCCGACGTGCAGGCACCGCTCGCCGCCCGGGCCGCGGACGCCGGCCGGCACCTGTTGCTGGACAAGCCGCTCGCACTGTCCACAGCGGACGCTCAGCGCATAGTCGAGGCGGTCGACCGGCGCGGGCTGGCCTCCGTCGTCTTCTTCACGAACCGGTTCTTCCCCAACGTCGACGCGTTCCTGCGTGAAGCCGTCGCGGCGGGCGGATGGCGCGGCGGCCGAGCGACGATGCTTGCCTCGATATTCCAGCCGGGCAATCCGTACGGCGCGTCCGCCTGGCGTCGACGGTGGGGCGGCCTCTGGGACGTCGGACCCCACGCCCTGTCCGTTATCGCGCCCGTGCTCGGTCCCGTCGTGGAGGTGGCCGCCATGGATGCCCCGCACGACACCACGCAGGTGCTGCTGCGCCACGCCGCCGGGCCGGTCAGCGGGATGGTGCTGTCGTTGGACGCACCGCCGGATGGGACGGTGTTCGAGTTCGCGTTCTTCGGCGCCGAGGGTGTCGCGACCGTGCCGAGCGGTGAGGACACCGTCGTGGGGGCGTTCTCCACGGCGATCGGCGACCTCATGCGGGCGGCCCGGGACGGTGCCACGGCGCACCCGTGCGACGTCCGGTTCGGCCGGGACGTGGTCGCGACACTGCAGGCTGCCGACCTCGCGCGGCGGGAGCGGCGCACGGTGCGCGTGACGCCGGCCCGGCCGGCCTAGGCCTGGACGTTGTCCAGTAGGACGGTCGCGGTGACCGTCGTGCCCTCCGGACCGGTCGCCACGTCGAGGTTGTGGGACAGCTGGCGCACGATCCAGAGACCGCGGCCGCCCGGCGCTCTCGGCGGCGCCCGGTGCGTACCGACCGTGGTCGGCGCCGTGCTCATTCCCGGACCTCTGTCGATGACCCGGCAGTGGACCGCCGTCGCGTTGCGCCACATGAGCAGGCGTCCATTGCCGCCGCCATGCCTGACCGCGTTGCTGGCCAGCTCGTTCGCGATGACCACCACGTCCTCGACGACGTGGTCCGGCGCGCCGCTCATCGCCGCGTGTGCCGAGACGGCGGCACGCAACGCGTACAGGCCGTTTCCATCGAACCGCTGGTCGAGCACGGCCGGCTCCGGCGGCTGGGGCGAAACGCCACCTCCGTTGCCGATCGCGTGCTGACTGTCACGGTTCGGCATGAGCCACCTGCAGTCTCACGGCCGGCACGTCGTCAGCGCCGACGAGAGCCAGCATCCGCTGGACGACGCCCCGGCATACCAGCGTCATCCGGCGGTCGGGTGGCAGGGACTGCGCCGCCCGGACGATCGTGGCCGCCGCGGCCGCGTCGATGAATTGGAGATCAGACAGGTTCACCTGCGGATGGTGGTCAAGGCGCAGCGTCTCCGCGAGCGCCTGATCGAGGACATCGGCACGCATGAAGTCGATCTCACCGGCGAGCCGGATGCCGGGTGGACTGTGCTGCCGGCAGATCCGCAGCACGGGATCCTCGTGGTAGACGATCGCCGCGACGGCACGCGGATGCGCGCGGGTCGCGAACGCCAACGTGACCGGGTCGAAGCTCTGCCGGTCGTACTGGCAGATCGCCGTCAGCCAGCCGTCGGCGAACAGCCGGCCGGCCTCACGCTCGAAGACCAGTAGTTGGTCAACGGCGATCACCGGCCGGGTGGCCCAGCACATGTCCGCCGTGACGCGCAGTCCGCGGTAGCCGTCGCGTCGCGCGGCCTCGACCTGGGCGGCCAACAGGTCGATCATCTTCGCGGCGGTGAGCGTGCCACCGGCGAGCCAGGACTCGTCGCTGGTCCGCACCGCGAGTTGCCCCCGGCGCAGACAGTCCTCTGTGGGCACCGCCCGCCACGCCAGCTCGGCCGACAACCGATCCGGCGGCAGCGACTCGGTGAGACAGACGACCTGGTGCCCCTGGCCCAGTCCATCGCGGACGAATGCGGCGACGATGTCGAGCCGCTCCTCGGCGTCGGAGAAGGTCAGGCACGCATGATCACCGTCGCGCAGCGCATCCACCTGCGTGGGCGTCGTCATCCGGTCTCCTGAATATCGCCGACACTGGCAACCTACGACAGGTCGGCCCTGCCCGCATGGCGACCGCGACCGGCCGGCGGTGTCGTGGTGACCGTCCACATAGGAGGGGCCGGGTTCGGTTGGCGGAGACGGCCGGGCCGCGGGCCGGTGCTCCGCCGCCTCGTGACCAGCCGGAGTGGCAAGATTACCGAGAGTACGAATTTGCTACGGCTGGGTGGGAGTTCCGAGATGACCACCGAGTGGACGCACGTCCAGGAGGCCTTGCAAGATCTGGACTTTCCGGCCACCAAGGAGGAAATCGTCCGGTACGCGGAGGGGTACGGGGACCGCACCGCGGTACGCCTGGTGCGGGCGTTGCCGCTGGCGACCTATCGGAACATCAGCGAGATCCGCAGTTCCGTGCCGCTGAAGCCGGCCGAGGAGGACGGCCGCACGGCCGCTGACCAGGCCCGCCAGGCCCGGTCACCGCACGATCACCGGATCGCACAGTACCTGCGCGACATCGAGTAGCTCCGGGCGGAGCGTGCCGATCGGGGCGGCGGCATACTTCGGGCATGCCGCCCGACCTGATCGCGGTCACCGGATCATCGGGCGAGCTGGGCGGCCGGGTGGCCGCGCGGCTCGCCGACGCCGGCGCCGCGCAGCGCCTGGTCGTGCGCGATGCCGGCCGGGCACCGAGCCTGCCGGGTTCGGAGGTCGCCGTCGCCGCGTTCGAGGACGCCGAGGCGATGCGGACCGCGCTGCTGGGCGTGCGCACGCTGCTCCTCGTCCCGATTCACGAGGGCCCGGGCCGCTTGGACGTGCACGCCACCGCGATCGCGGCCGCAGTGACCGCCGGCGTCGAGCGGATCGTGTATTTCTCGTTCGTCGGCGCGGCGCCGGATTGCACGTTCACGTACGGCCGGGACCACTACGCGACCGAGCAGCTGATCCGCGACTCGGGCGTGGCGTACACCATCCTGCGGAACAGCCTCTACCTGGACTTCGTCCCGTTCTTCACCTCGGCCGAGGGGGTCCTCGCCGGTCCGGCCGCGGACGGGCGGGTGGCCTGGGTGGCGCGTGACGACAGTGCCGACGTCGCCGCCGCCGTGCTCACGGGGGAGGGGCACGCCGGGCAGACGTACGACGTCACCGGCGGGCGGGCGCTCACCCTCGCGGAGACCGCGCGCGAACTGGCCGAGGCGATCGGGCGCCCGGTCCGGTACCACCCGGAGACCGTCGCCGAGGCGTACGCCTCGCGCGCCCACTACGGCGCGCCGGACTGGCAGGTCGAAGGCTGGGTGACCACCTACGAGGCCATCGCGAACGGCGAGCTCGACACGGTGACCGACACCGTACGCCGGATCGCGGGGCACGAACCGCAGACGCTCGCCGAGCTGCTCCGCCGGCACCCGGAGAACTACCGGCACCTGGTGACGGGCTAACGCGGCTCTACTGGTCGGTCGCCGCGGCGTACGCCTCGGTGAGCCACGCGCGTACGTCGTCATCGACGTCCTCGGGCGTGACGAGCTTGACCACGTGTGCGATGCGCCCGGCGGCGATGGTCATCCGGCGGGCGATGCGGGGGTGGTCGGTCGGGGCAGCACCACGATGAGCGCGAGGCTGCGGGTCCGCGGCCGGACCTCGGCCAGCTTGCGGTCGCTGTAGAGGAACACGTCGACGCGTACGGCGTCGATGTGCACGGGGCCGAGTGTGCGCAGGTAAGCCAGTAGGGTGTCGAAGATCTCGCGTTGGACCGGCGGGCGGCCGGCGAAGCTCTCGTCGATCGTCCCGCCCGGCACGCAGACGTGCGCCTGGTGCGCCCGGGCGAACTGGCGTTCGCAGGCTGGGCAGGTCCAGCGCGTCACGGATCGATCATGGCAAGACATTTGTCAGATGCGGCTGCAAGAATCCGAAGGGAACGGCAGACGAGGAGATGGTGCCATGACCACGGACCCGACCGCCGGGGCGGCCACCGATGCGCACGAACCGCGGGGCACACCGGCGCTGAAACACAGTCCGTGGCTCGTGCTGTTCACGCTCTGCCTGGGCTTCTTCATGATCTTGCTCGATACGACGATCGTGAACATCGCGATCCCCAACATGATCGACAAGCTGCACGCGTCGCTCGACGAGATCCTGTGGATTCTCAACGCGTACGTTCTCGTGTTCGCGGTGCTGCTGATCACCTCGGGCCGGCTCGGCGACCTGTACGGGCCGAAGCGGCTGTTCGTGCTCGGCCTGATCGTGTTCACGCTGGCGTCGGTCGCCTGTGGCCTTTCACAGAGCCCAACCCAGTTGATCATTTTCCGGATCGTCCAGGGGATCGGTGGCGCGTTGCTGACGCCGCAGACCCTGTCGACGCTGACCGTGATCTTTCCGCCGGAACGAAGAGGTGCGGCGTTCGGCATCTGGGGCGCGGTCGCCGGCGTGGCGACGATCGCCGGCCCGACTCTGGGTGGCTGGCTCGTGACCAACTGGGACTGGCGGTGGATCTTCCTGGTCAATCTGCCGGTGGGCATCGTGACCCTGATCCTGGCGATCATCGTGATGCCCGACATCCAGCTGCACCGCCGGCACCAGCTCGACTGGGTCGGCACCGCGCTCGTCACGCTCGGGCTGTTCCTGGTCTGCTACGGCCTGATCGAGGGGCAGTCCCACGACTGGGGCACGGCGTGGGGCCCGATCACGATCCCCGAGATCATCGCGGCCGGTGTGGTCATCATCGGCCTGTTCCTGGTGCAGCAGGCCGCGCAGCAGCGTCGGGGCGAGCCGCTGATCCCGTTCGGCATCTTCGCCGACCGCAACTTCTCGGTCATGAACGGTGTGGTCGCGGCCATCGCGTTCGGCATGTTGGGTCTGTTCATCCCGCTCGTCATCTACCTGCAGTCGGTGCTGGGCCTTACCGCCCTGCAGGCCGGCCTCACGACGGCGCCGATGTCGCTGATCTCGATGGTGGTCGCGCCGGTCGCCGGCCGGCTCTCCGACCGGCGCGGCGGCAAGTTCATCCTGTTCTTCGGGCTCACGCTCTGGTCGGTGGGTCTCAGCATCGTGGTCGCGTCGGCGCACGTGAACTCCAACCGCGGCGACCTAATGCCCGGGCTGCTGGTGGCCGGGCTGGGGCTGGGCTGCACATTCGCGCCGCTGCAGACGATCGCCATGCGCAATATCCAGCCGATGGCCGCCGGGGCGGCATCCGGCCTCATCAACACGACCCGCCAGCTGGGAGCGGTCATCGGGTCCGCCGCCGTGGGCGCGCTGTTGCAGGCGCAGCTCGCCAGCAAGCTGTCGGCGCAGGCGCAGGCAAACGCGGCGAGCCTGCCGCCGGATGTGCGGGGCCGCTTCGTCCAGGGCTTCCAGGACCTCGCTTCGAAGGGGCTCGAGGTGGGCGCCGGGCAGAGCGGCGCCAAGCTGCCGCCGGGCACGCCCGCGCAGGTGATCCAGCTGGCGCTGAAGACGTTCCACGAGGGGTTCACCGCCGCGATGCGGACGACGCTGGTGCTGCCGCTGGCGGTGCTGGCCGCGGCCGCCCTCGCCGTCCTGCTGGTCAAGCAGCCGAGAGTCAAACGCGGGGCCCCGCCCGCCGCCGGGGAGGCCGTCCCCGCCGGCGCGCCGGCCTCGAATGCCTGAGCCCAGCCGGCGGAGATGCCGGTAGCCCGGGGCCGGGCGGGCGGGAGGCTAGACCGAGGCGGTCAGGGCGGCCGCGGTCGCGGTTGCCATCCGGCCGAGGTACTCGTCCGAGACCGGGCCTCGGGCTACCGCGATCCGCCAGTACAGCGGGCCGACGATCAGGTCGACGGCGGCGTCGGGGTCGTACTCGACCGGCAGTTCGCCGCGCTCGACGGCGCGACCGATCAACCGCAGGCCGACGTCGCGCTGATTGCCGTGCAACGCGGCCTGCAGCGTCTCGGCGATCTGCGGGTTGCGGGCCGCCTCGGCGAGGAGGTCCGGGATGATCTGAGAGGCGATCGGGTGCCGCAGCGCCCGCGCCGCGATGTGGAGCAGGAGTTCGAGGTCGCCGCGCAGGCTGCCGGTGTCCGGCAGTGGCAGGCGCTGCCCGGCGATCCCGGAGACCACCTCCAGCACCATCTCGAGCTTCGAGCTCCACCGCCGGTACACCGCCGTCTTCCCGACGCCGGCGCGGCGGGCGACCGCCTCGATCGAGAGCCGCCCGTACCCGACGCTCGCCAGCTCGGCTAGCACCGCCCCGCGGATGGCCTCGGTGATCTCTTCGCGGAGTACGGCGGCACCCGCCGGAGCTCGTCGGGCTTCGGTCGACACCCGGCGAATATAGCGCAACGACGATACGGTTGCGTACCGACGTACGGGCTATTAATATTCACGCTACGTCGATACGGTGGCGTACCGTCCGATGAGACGGATAACCTCTGTTGACCACGGTTAGTGACGAAGCGAAGATCGGAGTCCTCGATGCGACAGGCCGCCGTGGCCAACCGCTCACACTCGCCGTCCCTGGCGGAGCTGGCGAGCCGGTACGGCCTTCGCGTGGCCGGCGACCGGCCGGGGCTGGCCGCGTACACCCGGCTGGTGTGGTCCTACCGCCACTTCATCGTCGCCTTCGGCACCGCGAAGAACGCCGCGTCCCTGTCGACCGCCCGTCTCGGAAAGCTCTGGCAGGTGATCACCCCGCTCGTCAACGCGGCCGTCTACTTCCTGCTGTTCGGCGTCCTGCTGAACACCCGTCGCAACATCGAGAACTTCACCGCCTTCCTCTGCATCGGCGTCTTCGTGTTCGGGTTCACCCAGCAGGTCGTCATGTCGGGGATACGAGCGATCGGCGACAACCTCGGCCTGGTCCGCGCGCTGCAGTTTCCGCGCGCGGCCCTGCCGGTCTCCGCCACGCTGACCCAGCTACAGCAGTTCGCCTACTCGATGGGCGTTCTGCTGCTGATCGTCGTGGCGAGCGGGGACACACCGAGCCTCAAGTGGCCGCTGTTGGTGCCCACGCTCGTGCTGCAACTGATCTTCAGCGGCGGCCTCTCGCTCGGGCTGGCGCGGATGGGATCCACGGTCGCCGACCTCAAGCACCTGATGCCGTTCGTGCTGCGCACCTGGATGTACGCGTCCGGCGTCTTCTACTCGGTGACGAGGTTCGAGGAACACCTGCCCGCCGCCTTCGCCAAGCTGCTGGAACTGAACCCGATGCTGATCTACATCGAGCTCGCCCGGCAGGCCCTGCTCGAGGTGCCGCCCGCGCCCGGCCTGCCCGTGCCGGTGATGTGGCTGGCGGCCCTCGGTTGGGCGGTCGTCGTCGGCCTTGGCGGGTACATCTACTTCTGGCTTGGCGAGAAGGAGTACGGCCGTGGCTGAGCGCACCGAGGCGAGCGGCAGCGTGTCCGTCATTGACGACGGCCGGGTTCCCACGGTCGTGGTGGACGACGTCCACGTCGTCTATCGCGTGCACGCCCCGGTCCCGGGCAACACCCCTCTCACGGCGTTCAAGCGGATCGTCTCGCGCGCACCGTCGCCGACCATCCGCGAGGTGCACGCGGTCAAGGGCGTGAGCCTCGTCGCGTACCAGGGCGAGGCCATCGGCGTGATCGGCAGCAACGGCTCGGGAAAGTCCACGCTGCTGCGCGCGATCGCTGGGCTGCTGCCGACACACCGCGGGTCGGTCTACACGAAGGGCCAGCCATCCCTGCTGGGCGTCAACGCGGCACTGCTGAACGATCTGTCCGGTGAGCGCAACGTCGAGCTCGGTTGCCTGGCGATGGGCATGACCAAGGCAGACGTACGCGAGCAGCGGCAGGAGATCATCGACTTCTCCGGCATCAACGAACACGGCGATTTCAGCTCGTTGCCGATGCGCACCTACTCGTCGGGCATGGCGGCGCGGCTCCGGTTCTCGATCGCGGCCGCCAAGAGGCACGAGGTACTGCTGATCGACGAGGCCCTGGCCACCGGCGACGCGAAGTTCCGCCAGCGCAGCGAGGAGCGCGTGCGAGAGCTGCGTAAGGAGGCCGGGACGGTCGTCCTGGTGAGCCACCAGGCCAACACCATCCGAGAGACCTGCGAGCGCACGATCTGGCTGGAGGCGGGCGTCATCCGCATGGACGGCCCGACCGGCGAGGTGGTCGACGCGTACGAGGCGTTCGCCAAGTCGAAGTAGGCACGCAACCGATGGCCGATTGGGCGGCACTCCGAGCGCGCGTCGACGGCGAGGTGATCCTGCCCGCCGCGCCGGGCTACGACGCAGCCCGAAGGCCGGCCATCGCGCGCTTCCACGACGTCCGTCCGGCGGCCGTCGTGCGGTGCGCCACGCCGGCGGACGCCGCGGAGACCCTGTCGTACGCCCGCCGGTCCGGCCTGCGCGTGGCCGTCCGCTGCGGTGGTCACTGCTTCGCCGGCAGGTCCTCGACCGAGGGCATCGTGGTGGACGTCACCCCCATGAACTCGGTGGCCGTGCACGACGGGACCGTCACGGTGGGTGCCGGAACGCGTCTCGGCGACCTGTACGACGCGCTCGCCGGCCACGGCGTGACCATCCCGGCCGGATGCGGCCCCACCGTCGGCATCGCGGGCCTCACCCTGGGCGGCGGGCTCGGCGTGCTGGGCCGGATGTACGGACTGACCTGCGACGGCTTGCGGTCCGCGCAGGTGGTGCTGCCCGGCGGTCGGACGATCGTGTGCGACGAGCGGCGCGACGCGGACCTGTTCTGGGCGCTGCGCGGCGGCGGCAACGGCACCGTCGGGGTGGTGACCTCGCTGGAGTTCGGGACCGTGCCGGCGCCCGCATCGACCGCGTTCCACCTGACCTGGCCGTACCCGGCCGCGGCCGCGGTGATCCAGGCCTGGCAGGCCTGGTCACCCGACGCCTCGGACGAGCTCGCCGCCAGCCTGCTCATCTCGGCGGCCGCCAACACCGCCCGCGCACCCGTCATCAGCGTGTTCGGCGCGATGGCGGGCGCGGAGGCCGCGTGTCGGACGGCGCTGGACGAGCTGGCCGCGCGGGTTGGCCCGCCGCCCGCCTCCGCCGCGTTCCGGCACGGATCACACCGGCAGGTCAAGCGGTATCTGTCCACGTTGGACGTCCACGGCGATGGGCCTCGGCCGGACGGGGTGCCGACCGAGGACGACGGGCACGCATACAGCAAGTCCGAGTTTTTCGCCCAGACACTGCCCGCCGACGCGGTAGCCGCCCTGGTCGACCACCTCACGAGAGACCGGATGCCCGGCCAGTCGCGGGAGCTGGACTTCACGCCGTGGGGCGGTGCCTACAATCGGGTACCCGTCGAGGCGGCGGCGTTTCCCCATCGCGATGCTCGCTTCCTGCTCAAGCAGGCCGTCGTCGTCGACGCCGGGGCGTCGGCGGCCGAGCGGCGGGCGGCCACGCGGTGGTTGGTGCGGTCCTGGGAGCTCGCACACCGATGGGGGACCGGCGGGGTGTACCCCAACTTCCCGGATCCCGACCTGCCGGACCCGGACGCCGCGTACTACGGCGCGAACCTCCCCCGGCTGCGTGAGGTCATCCGGACGTACGGTCGAAGCTGACAGGCACCGACGAGCCGACGGGCACAAGGGGGAGCCATGGAGTACGCACGGTTGGGGTCGACGGGACTGCGGGTGTCGCGGATCTGCCTCGGCATGATGAGCTTCGGCAATCAGACCGAGCGTGCCTGGCACATCGGCGCGGACGAGGCCGAGCCCATCGTCCGCCGCGCGGTCGACGCGGGCGTCATCTTCTTCGATACCGCCGATGTCTACGACAAGGGCGCCAGCGAAGAGATCACCGGCCGGTTGCTCGGCAAGCTGTTCGGCGAGCGCGACGACTACGTCCTCGCGACGAAGGTGCGCTTTCCCATGGGACCCGGCCCAAACGACCAGGGCCTGTCGCGCAAGCACATCCTGGCGAGCATCGACGCCTCGCTGCGCCGGCTGGGCACCGACCACGTCGACCTCTACCAGATCCACCGCTGGGACTACCAGACGCCGATCGAGGAGACCATGGAGGCTCTGCATGACGTCGTGCGCGCCGGCAAGGCCCGCTATCTCGGCGCGTCCAGCATGTTCGCCTGGCAGTTCGCCAAGGCGCAGAACACCGCGCAGGCCGCCGGCTGGACCCGGTTCACGTCGATGCAGAACCACTACAACCTCGTCTACCGCGAGGAGGAGCGCGAGATGATCCCGCTCTGCCTCGACCAAGGCGTCGGCATCATCCCGTGGAGTCCGCTGGCCCGCGGGCTGCTCGCCGGGAATCGGGAGCGCGGCGGTGCGGCGGGGACGGTACGCGCCGGGAACGATCCGTTGGCCGAGGAGATGTACTCCGACGAGGACTTCGACGTCGTCGACGCCGTGCGCACGGTCGCGGCCGACCGCGGGCTGCCACCGGCGCAGATCGCGCTGGCGTGGCTGCTGGGCCGGCCGGGCGTCACCGCGCCGATCGTGGGCGCGACGAGGCTCGGTCACCTCGAGGACGCCATCGCGGCGGTCGACGTAGAGCTCAGCGATGACGAGATCGGCCGCCTGGAGGCGCCGTACCGGCCACACCGCGTCCTCGGCCACGCCTGAGCCGAGCCCGACCCGGTCAGGTACCGCTGATCGACCAGGCGCGGACGCCACCGATGATGCCGGCCGTGTTCGGCACGACCACCACGTCGTCGCCCATCCGAGCGAGCTGCTCGGGGCGGATCAGGCGGGCGTTCCCGCCGCCGAGGTAGAGCCGATCCCAACAGAAGACGGGGCGCAGGCCGTCCACGACGGCGCGGACCCGCCGGGACCAGAACGTGTCTCCCAGCCGGCGGCGCTCCTGCTCGCCGATGTAGGTGTCGTAGCTGGTGCCCCAGCGGACGGGGGCCAGCGAGAGCTCCAGGTGCGGGGCGAGGCGGCCGCCGTCGAACAATGCGCAGCCGAGCCCGGTGCCCAGTGTGAGCACCAGCTCGAGGCCCGCGCCGGCCACAACGCCGGCCCCATGCACCTCGGCGTCGTTGAGGACGAGCGTGGGTACGCCGAACGCGTCGGCCAGCGCGGTCCGGGCGTCGAAGCCCGACCACTCCTCGACCAGGGCCGGATCGACCTTGGTACGCGGGCCGCTGCGCGTCACGTAGTGCGGGGTGGCGACGACCACGCCGTGCCGGATCATTCCCGGCATGCCGACGGTGGCGCGATCCGGCCGGGGCAGGTTCGCGGCCAGCTCGGTCAGCGTCTTGACGAACAGCGCCGGCGGCAGCGGGTACGGCGTGGCTACCCGGAGCGGGTGAGCTCGCATCGTGCCCGACTCGTCGAGCACCGAGCCCTTGATCCCCCCGCCGCCGCAGTCGATCGCCAAGGTCGTTACCACGTCACCAGTGTCCCAGCCGGGCCGGCGGAACCTCACAGTCGGGTCACAGCCTCAACACATAAGGACGGCAGCCGGGCACGGCACGGTTGGTCACACGGCAGTCGAACCACACGCCGACAGAACGGAGGCACCACGTGATCGGGCGGGAGCGCGGCCTGCGACGGGCCGCAGTGATCACCACCGCGATGGGTGTGGCCAGCGTCGCCGGCGCGGTCGCCGTCGCGCTGGCGGCGCGCGCCGACGACCACGCCGCTCCGACGACGGGAACGTCGACGGCGGACAGCGGGTCGGCCACCGCCGGATCCTCCGACTCCGGCAGCGGTACGGGGACGGGACAGTCGTCGACCGACGGCGGCTCCGGCTGGCCCTCGCTGTCCGGCAGCAGCGGCGGCTCCGGCGACGCCACGTCGGGAGGGTCGTGAAATGCCGCTGCTGGAACGGCTGCCCGTCGGCGACGATTGTGCACAGTGGATGGTGTGGGGGACGGTCGCCCGGCTCGTCGTCACCGAACCCGCCGCCCGGGCGGAGGCGACCGCGATCGTACGCGGCGAGCTTGCGAGCATCGACGAGGCGTGCAGCCGGTTCCGTCCCGACTCGGAGCTTCGGCGGGTGGCCTCGGCCGCGGGCCGGCCGGTGCGGGTCAGCCCGCTGCTGACCGAGCTCGTCGGGGTGGCGCTGCGCGCGGCGCGGGACACCGACGGCGACGTGACGCCGACCGTCGGAGCCGCGCTCGCAACCCTCGGGTACGACCGCGACTTCGCGCTGCTGCCCGGCCGCCGGCTGGTGTCGGCTCTGACGATCTACCCGGTGCCCGACTGGCGTCGGGTCCGGCTCGAGGGCGACCTGCTGACCGTGCCGGCCGGTGTGGAGCTGGATTTCGGCGCCACCGCCAAGGCCGCGGCCGCCGACCGCTGCGCCGCGGCCGTGGCCGACCGGTGCGGCGTGGGCGTGCTCGTGGCGCTCGGCGGCGACATCGCCACGGTGGGTCCGGCGCCCGGGGGCGGCTGGCGGGTGCTGGTGCGGGACCGGCCCGACGACCCGGAGTGTCTGGTGACGCTGCCGGGCGGGGCCGCGCTCGCCACGTCCAGCACGGTCAGCCGGCGGTGGCGCAGCGCGGACGAGGCGCTACACCACATCATCGACCCGCAGACCGGCCGATCCGCGCGCCCGGTTTGGCGCACGGTGTCGCTCGCCGCGTTCGACTGCGTACGCGCGAACACGCTCAGCACCGCCGCCGTGGTGCGCGGCCGCCGGGCCGTCGCCTGGCTACGCGGCCTGGGCGCGCCGGCGCGGCTCGTCGCTACGGACGGCTCGGTCACCCGGCTGGGTGGCTGGCCCGAGCGGGGCGGTGACTGATGGTCGACGCGCTCTGGTACCTCGCCCGCGGCACCGGCGTGGTGTCCCTGGCCTTGCTCACCGTCGTCGTGGTCCTCGGCGTCGGCACGCGCGCGGCGCGCCCGGTGTTCGGCCTGCCGCGGTTCGCCGTGGGCCTCGTCCACCGGAATGCCGCCCTGATGGCCGTCGCCTTGCTGACCATCCACGTGGTCAGCCTCCTCTTCGACCCGTACGCCCAGCTGCGCCTGGTCGATGTCGTCGTGCCGTTCGACGCGGCGTACCGCCCGCTGTGGGTCGGACTGGGCACGCTCGGCTGCGAGCTGTTGGTCGCGCTCGTGGCCACCAGCCTGGTCCGCCACCGGCTCGGGCGGCGGACCTGGCGCGCGGTCCATTGGCTCGCGTACGCCGCGTGGCCGGTGGCCTGGCTGCACGCCCTCGGCACGGGCACCGACCGCGGCGAGACGTGGCTGCGTACCGTGGCCGGGATCTGCGCGGCGGCCGTGGTTGCGGCCGTCGCGTGGCGCGCGGGGAACGGCCGCGTGTTCGCCGACCGTCGTCCCGCGCCGGTGGCCGCGGAGGGCATCCACTATGGAGGTAATCGGTGAGCGTCTCCGTGGACACGTCGACCCGACCCGGGGTCACCGCACCGGCCGGCCGGAACCGGCTGCTCGGCTCCGGCGCGTCCGATCTCGCGAGTCACGACCGCCGGCACGGTGCGTTGCCGCGGTTCGGGTCCGGCGGCCGGCTCATCGGTGAGGTTGCGGACGCCGGGCTGACCGGCCGCGGTGGTGCCGGGTTTCCCACGCATCGGAAGATGGCCGAGGTGGCAGCGGGGCGCGACGTCGTCGTGGTGGCGAACGCGGCCGAGGGCGAGCCAGCCAGCGCGAAGGACCGCACGCTCCTGGCGTACGCCCCGCATCTCGTCCTCGACGGCCTGCAGCTCGCGGCGGAGGCCGTGGCCGCCCGGCACGTCCACATCTACCTGCGGCGGTCCGCGACGGCGGGGGTTCGCGCCGCGCTGGCCGAGCGCCACGCGGCTCGCTGGGACCGGCTGCCGGTCGTCGTCCATACCGCGCCCGACACCTTCGTCTCGGGCGAGGAGTCGGCCGTGGTCGCGGCGGTCTCCGGCCGGCGGGCCGTCCCGGCCGACCGGCTCCGCCGGGTGAGCGAGGTCGGCGTCAACGGCGCTCCGACGCTGGTGCAGAACGTGGAGACGCTCGCGCACCTCGGTCTCATCGCCCGGCACGGCCCGGCCTGGTTCCGTCGGCAGGGCACGGCGGATGAGCCCGGCACCTTCCTCGCGACGGTCGGCGGTGCGGTGGCCTCGCCGGGCGTGTACGAGGCGCCGTACGGCATTCGGCTCGCCGACGCGATCGCGCTGGCCGGGGGCCCGGCCGCGCCGCTGCGGGCCGTACTGGTGGGCGGCTTCCACGGAGGCTGGGTGCCGGCGGCCCCCGACCTGCCGGTCAGTCGGGCCGGACTGGCAGCGTACGGCGCCACGCCCGGAGCCGGGGTGATGATCGCGTTGGACACCGCGACCTGCGGGCTGGCCGAGGCCGCTCGCATCGTCGGCTATCTCGCCGCCCAGAGCGCGGGCCAGTGCGGCCCGTGCGTCAACGGCCTGCCGAGGCTCGCGGAGACGCTGGCGGCGCTCGCCCGACCGCGATGCGACTCCCGGCTCGCCGTCGAGGTCGAACGGCTCGCCACGGTGGTGACCGGGCGCGGGGCCTGCCGACACCCCGACAGCACCGGCCGGCTGGCCCGCAGCACGCTGCGCGCGTTCGCCGAGGACGTGACCGCACACCTGAGCGGCCGCTGCGTCGCACGCAGGGCCCGATGAAACGGGGGAGACCGTGACCGACTCGAGGCTGCACGTCGACTGGACCGCGTGCGATGGCCGCGGCATGTGCGTCGAGCTGCTGCCCGAGCTGCTGGCCGCCGACGACTGGGGCTACCCGGTGCCGCTCGACGGCCGCCGCGAGCCGGTCGTGCCGGCTCACCTCGTCGGGCCTGCCCGGCGCGCGGTCAACCAATGCCCCATGCTGGCGTTGCGGTTGCTCGGCCGCCCCGCTAACTGACCCTCGTGTAGGTCACGTAGAAGTCGAGCTCCCAGCTCGAACCGTCGCCGGAACGGTCCCAGCGCGCCTCGATCGTGTTGCCGGCGTCGACGAAGGTGCCGATGAAGCGCTGGTGGAAGCCCGGGGCGTTCCGCCACATCGTCCAGACGTCGTCGGCGAGGGTCATCTGGTAGACGCGGAAGACTCCGCGCGCGTCGGCGTACAGCATGCTGAAGTTCTGGCTCGTGTCGTCCAGTCCGACGATCGTGGTGACCGGGAACGGCGAATGCGCCGCCCAGTCCTGCGGCGCGGACTCGGCCGGTTCGGCGTCCGCATGCTGGATCACGAAGGGCTCCCCGGCGAGCCAATCGAAGCTCGTCCGGCCGTACGCGACGACCCGGCCTCCAACGGAGGCCTCCATGTCCCATTCGCCCACGAGCGCGCCCAGGCGTCGCAGCGCGGGGTTCAGCGCTGGTCGGGGCATTGGTCCTCCCCCTAGCCGTCTCCATGTGGCACGTTGCTCTACATGACGCCGATGCGCACGCCGGTCGTCGCCACGGTGCTGCTTGTGCTCGCGGCCTGCGGCTCGACCGCACCCGCGGCTCACCCGACCGGGTCGGCCCGGGTCGGCGGCGGCCCCGCGAACGCCAGCGGCTCCGCCACCGTCCAGCCGGACGCGATCAGCGGGTTCGGGGTCGGCGCGACGCCCGGCGCCACCCCCTCCTCCTCGCGCGCCTGCCCGGTGTTCCCGCCGAACAATGTCTGGCACTCGGACGTGTCGCGGTTGCCGGTCCATCGGAACTCGGCGGCGTACGTCGGCAGCATCGGTGTGACCGGCACGGTGCATCCGGACTTCGGTGCGGGGTTCTACGACGGCGGCGCGATCGGCATCCCGGTGACCACGGTGCCAGCGGGAACGCCGGGCGTCCGGGTCGGGTTCGACTACGCGAACGAGAGCGACACCGGTCCGTACCCCATCCCGGTCTCGGTCAAGATCGAGGCGGGTAGCGACCATCACATCATTCTCTACGACCGGGTGCGCTGCCGGGCGTACGAGCTGTTCGCCGCGCGGAGAGTCGGCGGCGGCTGGCGCGCCGGGTCCGGCGCGATCTTTGACCTTCGCGCCAACGCGTTGCGCCCGGCGGGTTGGACCTCGGCCGACGCCGCCGGGCTGTCGATCCTGGCCGGGCTGGTCCGGTAAGAGGAGGTCGCTAGCGGGCACATCGACCACGCCATCCGGGTAACCGCGCCGCGCACCCGCGACGCGTACGTCTGGCCGGCCCGGCACGCCGCATCCGCCTCGACCGACGCGGCGCTGCCCCCGATGGGCCTCCGGCTGCGACTGAAGTCCACCGTGGACATCTTACGGTTGCCGGCTCAGGCGCGGGTGGTCGCGCGGGGCCATGCAGCGGTACGGCGTGCTGGTCGCGGACAACGGCTCCCCGTGGTTCATCTCGGGTGCTCCCGACAACCGGTGGAACAACGACGCGCTACGGGCGCTCAGCGCGCTGCGGGGCAGCGACTTCGAAGCGGTCGACACGTCCGGTCTACGCGTGTCGCCCGACTCGGCGGCGGCTCGCGCGGGTTAGAAGCGGGCCCGGTGCCGAGACATCATCCGGCCCGTCGCCCATGTCGTCACGCGGGCCGGGGAAGCCCGATGGGATTGGGGTACGGCATCGCCGCGCTGGCCGCCACCGCGATCGGGTGCAGCAGCGCGGCCAGCCGACGGGTGTCCTGCTCGCCGAGGGCGCTCCAGACCTCTCCCGCCAGCCGGTCGGTGACGTCCTCGACGGCCTGGTACGCGGCGCGGCCCGCCTCCGTCGGCGTACCGTCGCCGGCCAGATATCCGCGGGCGGACAGCGCGGCACGGGCGGCGGCCCAGTCTTCCTCCGGCCAGCCCCGCGCCGGGCCGTAGATCGCCGGATAGCCTTCGAGCGCGGCCCTCAGTACGAGCGCGAGGGAGCCCGCGAGCCCGGCGGTGACAAGAGCCGCCACGTGCCCGTCGCCCCGGTGTTCGCGCAGCGTGGTGGTGGCCTGCCAGAGCCGGGCGACGGGGTCGGATGGCGGCGGCAGTGCGGCGTTCGCGGCGCCGAGCGCGCGGCCGCTTGTGGGAGCGAGCGCGGCGGCCCGCGTCGCAAGCTCGGCGGCCTCCGCCATGCCGTCGACGACGCCGGGCCCGACCAACGCGCGCAGCGCCGCCGCCGCGCCCTCGGCGCGCGCGGCAAGGGCGGTCTCCGGCGTGGCCCGGGTCCAGACGTCCGGGATGGCCCGGGCGACCATCTGCGGCGCGAACGAGTTGAAGATCGCGATGACGGGTGCGGCCGCGACCCGACCCAGCGGCGCCGCACGGCCCGCGAAGTAGCCCCGCCAGTACCCGCGGAGGCCCGCGGCCTCGAAGGCGGCACGCGCCTCGGGCGAGAAGTAGCTCACCGAGTGCACGGACTCGAACAGCACCCACATGGTCCGGGCAGCCGTGGACGGGTTGTCGGTCGTCACGCCACAGATTCTTGCGTTCCCTCGGCTTTACTTTCGAGTAAACCTTCACTAGGCTCAACTCAAAAGTAAACCTCGGAGCGGGACATGAGCCGGCGAGAGCAGACCGTGCGCAGAATCCTCGACGGCGCTGCCTCGGCGTTCGTCAAGGCGGGATACGCCGCGACCTCGATGGAGGAGATCGCCGCGGCGGCCGGCGTGAGCAAGCTCCTGCTCTACCGGGACTTCGCCGGCAAGCGCGAGCTCTACCAGGCCGTGCTCGAGCGGGCCGTGCAGCGCATCCGCGACCGGGTGCCGGCGGAGGGCAGCAGCCAGGCCCTGCGCGAGCTGCTCGCCACCGCGCGCGACGACCCCGACGGCTTCACCCTCATGTTCCGCCACGCCGCGCGAGAGCCAGAGTTCGCCGGGTACGCCGCCGAGCTGACATCGTCGGCCGTCCGCGCGAGTGAGCGGATCCTGCGCGCTGTCGAGCCCGACCGCGCGATGCGCCGATGGGCGGCCGAAATGACGGTGAATATCACCTTCCAATCGATCATTGCGTGGCTGGAGTACGGGGACCCCGCCCGTGACGACGCGTTCTTCCGCCGCCTGCTCGCCGTCAACCGAACGGTGGCCAAGCCCCCCAAGGAGTAGCCGGATGTCTGCGCCGGCACGCCGGCTCGGCCCGGCCGCGCTCTTCGTTCTGATCGCCGGCTCGTTGCTCTCGATGATCGACAGCAACGTCGTCAACGTCGCGATCCCCGACCTCAGTCGGGAACTGCACGGCACGCTCACCAGCGTGCAATGGACCGTCTCCGGGTACCTGCTGGCGCTGGCCGGGACGCTGCCGGCCGCCGCGTTCCTGGCCAAGCGCTTCGGCACGATCCGGGTGTACGGCCTCAGCCTCGCCGCCTTCACGCTCGCGTCCGTGGCGTGTGCGCTCGCCCAGAACGTGCCGGAGCTGATCGCGGCCCGTGCGGTGCAGGGTGTGGCGGCGGCTCCACTCGTGCCGCTGTCGATGAACCTGCTCTTCGGTCAGGCCGGCGCCGGCGAGGGCAACCTTCCCGTCTCCGCGGGCATCGTGTTCTTCCTCGGTCCGGCCCTCGGGCCAACGGTCGGCGGCCTGCTCATCTCGATCTGGAGCTGGCCGGCCATCTTTCTGATCAACGCACCGATCGGCGCCGCCGCGTTGCTCGCCCTGCCGAGTCTGCGCCGCAACGGCTTCGTCGACGAGACGGATCCGGCGGCACGCTTCGACCCGGTCGGGATGCTGCTGCTCTCGACCGGACTGGTCGTCGCGCTCTACGGATGCAACGAAGGGCCCACGCACGGCTGGTGGTCGGCCAGCTCCGGGCCCTACTGGTCCGTCGGGCTGCTGTTCATCGGGGCGTACGCCACGTGGGCCCGACGCCGCACGCATCCGGCCGTTGACCTCCGGCTGCTCCGCAACCCGCAGTCTGCGCTGGCGGTCTGGCTGTGCCTGCTCACCGCGGTCGCCATGTTCAGCGTGCTGTTCCTGTTGCCCGTGCTGATCCAGAGCATTCAGGGGCACGGACCTTTGGAGAGCGGCCTCGTGCTGCTGCCGCAGGGGCTCGTGATGGGACTGTCCACAAAGGTCGGCATGGGTCTTACCACGGCGGGTCGTCTTCGCCCCGGCATCATTGCCGGCCTCGTCGCGGTCGGCGCCACCACCGCCCTGTTGCTGTTGACCACGGTGGACACTCCATTGTGGCTTACCGCACTGATCATGGCCGGCCGCGGGCTCGGCATCGGCCTCGTCATCCAGCCGCTGCTGATCGCGATGCTCGCCGGGATGTCGAGCAGTCAGCTCGCCGACGCCAACACCGTGTTCAACGTCGGGCAGCGGTTGGGTGGCTCGATCGGCGTGAGCCTGCTCGCCACCTTCTTCACGGTCCGCGTCGCCGCGCACATCGAGAACGTTCTCGGGCCGGTCCGGGTCGGCGTCGGCAGCCTCGCCTCGGCGCCGCCCGCGCTGAGGGCGAGGCTTGCCGACGCCGCGCTCTCCGGTTTCCACGACGCGATAGTCGTCGTCGTCGCGGTCGCCGCGCTCGGAGTGGTGTTCGCTCTGTTCCTGCGCCCGACCGGCCCGACGGCGGTCGGATCCGACCCGGGCTCAGCCGGAGACGAACTCCACCACGTCGGCGACGACGTCGGGGTCGCGTAGCACGCGGCGGTGTCCGAGGCCGGACGTCACCGACAGCCGCGATCCGATCCAGGCCGCGGCGATCGCTGCCGCGTCGGCCACGGACGTGGATGCGTCGTCCCGGTCATGAACGATCAGGGTCGGCGGCATCACGACGGCCCGGCCGAGCTCCGGCACGTCGAAATGGTGCATCGGCGCGCCGACCCGACGCTCGACCCTCGCGATGAGTCTCCGGTACGTCCGGTCACCGAAGCCCAACGCGGCGGCGAGCTGCCGCGCGTACGACACGGGGCTCGCCATCGGCGCGATGAGGGCCAGCCGGCCGGCGCGGAGGCCGTCGCAGAGGGCGACCGCCGCGGCCATGCAACCCATGGAGTGCGCGATGATGGCGTGCGCCGGCCCGTGCACGGCGACGACCGCGGTGAGGGCCTCGGCGAACTCCGGGATCGAGGACGAGCGCGGTCCGTACGCGCCCGGATCCGACCGGCCGTGACTCGGCGCGTCGAACGCGACGACGCGGTGACCGCTCGCGACGAGCGGCGGCACGAACGCGGACAACTGGCCGCCGTATCCGGCCCAGCCGTGCATGAGGTAGACCACCGGCCCCTCACCCCACGCCTGGCCGACCACGGTGTGACCGCCGACCGCGACCGTGAACGGCACGCCCGCTGCGGGGCCGGCCGGGCGCGATCTGCCTGGGTCGCCGACGCGGGGCAGCGTGAACCAGATCCGCTCGGCCCACCGGGCGCCGAGCCGCGGCGCCACGTGCTCGAGGACCCGGAACGCCGCCCGGACCGGCGGGCGAGCGGCAAAGAGACGAACGGTCGTGCTTTTTCTTTGGCGTACCTCGGCCACTGCGGTCATCGCGGGAACCTCTCTCGGCAGGGCGTGTCGTCAGCGGGACGGTGTCGGTCGCGCGTTGGTGAGCAACGCCTCGAAGGCGCTGCGGGCACGGGCCTCGGCGCGCTGGTCGCCGAGCAGTCTGATCGTGTGGTGGCGAGCGAGGATCACCCCGTAGAAGTCCTGGGCGAACTGGTCCGGGTCGGCGTCCTCGCGGAAGTGCCCCTCCGTGATGCCGGTACGGAAGACCGTGGCGATCATGTCGAACAGGTCGCGTTGGTCGCGCACCAGGCGGTCGCGGACCGCACCGGGTTGATCGTCGAACTCGGTCGCCGCGGCGACGAACGGGCAGCCGCCGGGCAGCGAATCCCAGCGCAGCCACCGGTCGAACAGCTCGCGGACCCTCGGCTCGCCGCGGGGCGCGCGCAGCGCGGGCCGGGCCACGGCCTCCTCGAACCGGGTCCGGGCGTGCTCGAGGATCTGCAGCTGCAGCGCCTCCTTCGACCGGAAGTGGCCGAACAGCCCGCTCTTCGAGAGCTGCGCCTGCTCGGCGAGCGAACCGATCGTCAGCCCGCTCAGGCCCACCCGGCGCGCGACATCGACCGCCTGGTCGAGCACCGCGATCCTGGTCTCGTCGCCCTTGCCCACGCGTATAGAAAAGCACGGTCGTGCGCAGATTGCAAGCTGGTGATGATCCAGGCAGTCTTGCCCGGGTTGGGGTGTCCGGGCGGCCCGAACACCCCAACCCGGGCAAGACTGCGGAGATCATGATCGTGGTTTCAGCCCGGCTTCAGCGTCGCCGCCGTACCGTCCCTCCGGTGAACGGGATGGACGCACCATGACCGGCACGGCGGAGGTGACCGTCGAGGCCGTGGGCCTGACGAAGCGGTTCGGTGGTCGGACGGCGGTCGCGGACGTGAGCTTCGCCGCGCGCCGGGGCGAGGTCCTCGGGCTGCTGGGCCGAAACGGCGCGGGCAAGACGACGACGGTCCGCCTGCTGACGACGGTGCTGACGCCGACGAGCGGGGACTTTCGCGTCGCCGGCCTGCCGTCCGGCCGTCCGCGCGACATCCGCCGCGTCGTGGGCGTGCTCCCGGAGAGCGCGGGCTTCCCGGCCCACCTGACCGGCGTGGAGTATCTGCGTTACTTCGGCCGGCTGTATGGACTGTCGGCGGCCGATGCCGGGCGGGCGGCAGAGCGCCTGTTGACGGATGTCGGTCTCGCCGGCCGCGCGTACTCGCCGATCTCGACCTACAGCCGCGGCATGCGTCAGCGGCTCGGCATCGGCCGGGCATTGGTGAACGACCCGGTCGTAGTGTTCCTCGACGAGCCCACGCTGGGCCTGGATCCCGCCGGGCAGCGGCAGGTCCTCCGACTCGTCCGCGACATCGCGCAGAACCGGGGGGCGACGGTCATTCTCAGCACCCACGCGCTGCCCGACGTGGAGGAGGTCTGCACCACCGTGCTGATCCTCGACGAGGGCGCGGTGCTGGTGTCCGGAACGGTGGGAGATGTGACGCGCGCGGCGGCCGCACCTCGATCGGGGCAGCTGCGCGTACCCCTTGCGCTCGTAGGTCCTGCGACCCGCGCGCTTGCCGAGGTCGACGGCCTCGCGGTGCAGGCCTCCGAGGCGCGACCGGATCTGTTGCGGATCGCTCTCGACGGTGGCCCACCACCCGAGGGTGAGGCGGACGCCGGCCTGAACCGCGCCCTCGCGGCCTTGATCAAGGCCGGTGTGCCCGTGCTGTCCTTCGAGGTCGAGGGTGGTCGCCTCAACGATGCGTTCCTCGCGATGACCCGGGGAGGCGGGACGTGACCGCCACGGTCGCCGCGCAGGAGTTGCGCGACCTGTGGGTCGGTGGCCGCGGGCCGGTGTTGCTGTTCGCCTTCAGCGTCGTGTTGAGCGTGGTGACGTACCTGACCGCCACCAACCAGGTGCTCAACTTCCTCGAACGGCGGGAGGCCGTGAACCTGACTCTGCAGGTGGCCGTGGCGGTCGGCGCTCTCGTCACCCTCATCGTCAGCGCCGACGGCGTCAGCGGCGAGCGCGAGCGCGGGACTCTCGAGAGTCTGTTGCTGGCTCCGGTATCGCGACGCGCCATCGTGGCCGGGAAGCTCATCGCCGCGGTGTCGCTGTGGTTCGCGGCCTTCGTCGTCACGGTGCCGTACGTGTGGGTGCTGGGCCGCGGCGTATCCATCGTCGGCCGGGCGCTCGTGCTGGGCTCGGTGGTCGGCACGCTGCTCGCCCTCGCGCTGTCGGCGCTTGGCTTGCTCATCAGCGCCTTGTCCAACTCGAACAAGGTCAGCCTCGCGGTGGCCTTCTTCCTGCTGCTCGCGCTGTTCGCACCGACCCAGCTGCCCGGTGGCCCGCCACAGGGTTGGTTCGGCAACGTTCTCGACGCGGTGAACCCGGTGGCGTCCGGCCTGCGCTACCTGTCGGCGGTCCTGGTCACGGGGCACGACTGGACGCGTGACCTGGCGTACCTCGCCTCACCCCTGGTCGCGGCCGCGGCCGCTGGTTGCGTGCTGCTCCTGACCGCCGATCGCCTGGTCCGTCTCACGGGAGGTGTCAGCGCGGGATGAGACCGTTGTGGTGTGCCGTGGCTCTGCTGCTGCCACTGGCGGCCGGCACGCTCGGCGCGGGCGAGGCCGCCGCCGCTCCGGTCGTCGGGAAGGCGCCGTCCGGATCGGTCGAGGTCACGCTCGACCAGACCCGGGTCGAAACGACGGTCGGCACGCGGTTGTCCGTGACGTCCCGCATTGTGAACACCGGTACGACGCCGACGGACCCCTTCGTGGCGCACCTGAACGTCGCGAGCCTCGACGGTGTCTACACCGACCTGGAGGACTGGTCAGCGGATGTTACGCGCGCTGTGCCTCCGCTGGCGCGCGGCGGCCAGACGTCGCTCACCTGGCAGTTCCAGGCCGTCAACACCGGCAACTTCGACGTCTACGTTGCGGTGCTGCCGAACGGGCCCGCGGCCGGCCAGGCCCCGCTGTCGGTCAGCCCGCCGCTGCACATACGGGTGGCCGGCCGAACCACGGCGAACGCCGGTGGCGCCCTGCCGGTGGTGCTGGCGATCCCCATCCTGTTGGGATCGGCGGCCGGCGTTGCCTGGTGGCGTCGTCGCCGGCGCGAGTGAAGCATTTGATCATGCGGACTCGGTCGGTCGTTACTACCCTGACCACATATGGGACAGCAGCGATACGTCGGCCGTGCCTCGGTCAGACGCGTGGTCGCGCGGGTGCGACCACATCGACGACCGGATCCGGTGCGTGGCCAGGCGAGTCGGCCCGACACGGCCACGCGGTTCTTCCGGCGGGCTGAGCCGACCGATCCGGTCTTCATGGATGCATCGGGCCGGCGCGCCCGCGTGGTGCGTCGGGTCATGTTCTGGCTGGTCGCCCTCGCCCTGCTGCTGTTGGCGGTGCTGTGGCTCAGCCAGGCGGTCGTCGTGGCGGCGGTCCGCTGATGGGAGTCTGGCGCGGCCGGCGACGGGTGGCCGAGGGCGCCGAGGTCGGTGCGAGGTCGGGCAAGAGCGGCCTGTCGCGGCGGCGGTGGCTGGTGGTCGTCGCGGCCACGTTTGTGCTGGTCAACGTGCTCGTCGTGGGCGCATACGTCAACTATCGGTTCGCTCCGGACAACGAGGAGGTCGCCACCGGCACCGACACCGCGGTTCCGGAGGCAGTGCGAGACGGTGGCCCGGTCGTAGACACCACGAAGGGACGGGTCGTTTCGCAACGCATGCCGCCCCGGACGATCGCCCTGACCTTCGATGACGGGCCGGATCCTATGTGGACACCGCAGATCCTAAACGTGCTGGCCCGGTACCACGTGCGCGCGACGTTCTTCGTCATCGGAGCGCAGGTCAGCCGCCATCCTGGGCTGGTGCGGGACATGGTCAGACAGGGCCACGAGGTCGGTGTGCACACGTTCACCCATCCGCAACTGGCCGCGCTCGCGCCGTGGCGCCAGCGGCTCGAGTACGCGCAGACCGAGGGTGCCATCGCGTACGCCGCGGGGGTGACCGCGCCGCTGCTGAGGCTGCCGTACTCCAGCGGGGTCGACTCCCTCGACAAGGCGACCTGGGCCACCGTGAAGCAGGCCGGCCGATGGGGGTTCGTCTCGGTCTTCAACGACACCGACAGCCGGGACTGGGCGCGGCCGGGCGTCGATGCGGTGGTCCGCAGTGCGACACCGGACGGCAACCGGGGCGCCGTGGTGCTCATGCACGACGGTGGCGGGGACCGTGCCGAGACCGTCGCGGCCCTCGACCGGTTCATCCCGGAGATGCGGACGCGCGGCTACCGGTTCACCACAGTCTCGGGCGGGTTGAGTGGTTCGGTGGCCGGCCTGTCCGGCGACCGGAAGGCCAACCCGGGCATCCTGGTTCGCGGTGCGGTGATCGTGTGGGCGGTGCGGATCGCAGACGGCACGCTCCGCGTACTGTGGATCATGCTGCTGGTGATCGGGGCGCTCACCCTCGCCCGCACGCTGCTGCTGTTCGGGTTCGCGGTGCGGCACGCGCGGCGGCGGCGCCGGCCGACCTGGTCCTGGGGTCCGCCGGTTACGGAGCCGGTCACCGTCATCGTGCCGGCCTACAACGAACGGGCGACCATTGCCGCGACCGTGCGGTCCTTGGCCTCCGGCACCCACCCGAACGTCGAGGTGGTGGTTGTCGACGACGAATCCTCCGACGGCACGGCGGACGAGGTCCAGCGGCTCGGTCTGACCAACGTTCGCGTGGTGCGCGTCCCGGCCGGTGGCAAGGCGGCCGCGCTGAACGCCGGACTCGCTCTGGCCAGTCACGACCTCGTCGTCATGGCGGACGCCGACACGGTCGTCGAGCCGGACGCGATCCACCGGCTGGTGCAGCCGTTCGCCGACCCGAGCGTGGGCGCCGTGGCCGGCAACGTCAAGGTCGGCAACCGGCGCGGCGTGCTGGCACGGTGGCAGCACATCGAGTACGTCATCGGGTTCAACCTCGACCGGCGCCTGTACGAGACGTTCGACTGCATGCCGACCGTACCCGGCCCGCTCGGCGCGTTCCGTCGAGCGGCGGTGCGCGAGGCGGGCGGGCTCAGCCGCTCGACGCTCGCCGAAGACACCGACCTGACCATGGCCGTGCACCGGGCCGGCTGGCAGGTCGTCTACGAGGACTCCGCCATCGCGCGGACCGAGGCGCCCACCACGATCCGCGAGCTGTGGCGGCAGCGGTACCGGTGGAGCTACGGCACCATGCAGGCCATGTGGCGTCACCGGCGCGCGATCGTCGAGCGGGGCCCGTCCGGCCGCTTCGGGCGCCGCGGGCTCCCGTTCATCGCGCTGTTCTCCGTGGTGCTGCCGCTGTTCGCGCCGGTGCTGGACGTGTTCGCGGTGTACGGCGTGTTCTTCCTCGACCGCATCGAAGCGGGGTTCGCCTGGCTCGCCGTCCTGGTCATCCAGACCGTGACCGCGGTGCTCGCATTCCGGCTCGACCGCGAACCACTGCGGCCGCTGTGGGCGCTGCCTCTGCAGCAGTTCTTCTACCGGCAGATCATGTATCTCGTGCTCGTGCACGCGGCCGCGACCGCGCTGTCCGGCGGTCACCTCAAGTGGCAGAAGCTGCGCCGCACCGGCGAGGTGGCCGCGGAGCCGTCGCCCGGCTGAGACCTAGCGATCGGCGACGGCGACGCGCCCGGTCCGCAACGAACGGCGTTGCCGCACCGAGAGGTTCAGGCCCTCGGCGAGGGTGACCAGGTCGTCGTCGCCCCGGACGCTGAACCCGTGCGCGCCGAGCAGCCCACGCATCGCGGTGGGTGTCCAGGACGAGCGTCTGGGCTCGGTCGCCCACGGGCTCGGGCGCCGTGCCAACGCGGTCATCGCCCGTGCCGCCAGCCTTCCGACGGCGGCGGACAGGGCCGGCGACTGGTAGTTGACGACCAGCCGGCTGCCCTCCGCTGACCGACCGGCCACCGCGTTCACGGTGGCGGCGACCTCGGCCCGGCCGAGGTACGGCACGACGCCTTCCCAGATCCACGTCGTCGCCACCGTGTCCCGATGGCCCGCGGACGCCAGGGCCACGTCCAGCCGGTCGCGCGTGAGGTCGACCGGGACGAACCGCAGCGCCACGGCCAGCGGCCGAAGCGCTCCAACCCGCTCGCGCTTGTCCAGTTGCGACGCCGGGTGGTCGACCTCGAACACCCCGACGTCGGCCAGTTCCGGCATCCGCCACGCCCGTCCGTCCAGGCCGGCACCCATGATCACTAGCTGCGGTGCGAGTCGCGCACGGACCGCCTCGTCGATGGCGACCGTACGCGGCACGATCACTTCCGAGCTGGCCCGCACCATCTCGAACTCGACCCGCTCGCTCCAGCCCCGCGGCGGGACACCCTCGCGTACCCGCTGCACGGCGACCCGCTCGTCGTCGCGCAGCAGCGCCGTGGCTGTCGGGTCGGCGAACCGGCCGGGAGCGATGCGCCCATGTGCGGCGGCGCGGCCCTGGCACACGAGCACCGCGGTGCGGCTCGCCCGGTTCGCGTCCATCGCCCATCCCCGTCGGTCTGCTCCCGGCCGCTCTGACCCAACTTCGTCGAAGTCGGGCACTCCGCCAACCGTTCATACCCCAACTTCGACGAAGTTGGGTGCGGGGGCGGCGGGCGGGCTGCGGCGGCGGGCGGCTGCCCGGGGGCGGCGGGCGCGACGCCAGGCTAGGGTGGCTGCGACGACGCCGGCCGGAACCGGTCGCCGAGGCTCTGGAGACGACGTGCAGGGTTCGCGCGAACAATCCCCGCGAATCGGGATCCTCGTGGTCGCCTACAACGCGGCCTCCACGCTGTCGGCGACGCTGGACCGGATCCCGCAGGACTTCCGGGACAAGATCGACGAAGTCATCATCCTCGACGACGCCAGCCACGACGGCACGTTCGTATACGGACAGAGCTGGGCGAAGCGGTCCGACACGCCGCGCACGCTCGTCATCCGGCACACCAAGAACCTGGGCTACGGCGGCAACCAGAAGGCCGCGTACGCGCGGGCGATGGAGCGCCGCCTGGACATCGTCGTCCTGCTGCACGGTGACGGACAGTACGCGCCGGAGATACTGCCGGAAATGATCGCCCCGCTGGAGCGGGGGGAGTGCGACGCCGTGTTCGGCTCGCGGATGATGGACAAGGGCGCCGCGCGGCGGGGCGGTATGCCGCTCTACAAGCGGCTAGGCAACCGCATCCTGACCAGGTTCGAGAACCGGATGCTCGGCACGAACCTGACCGAGTTCCACTCCGGGTACCGGGCGTACAGCGTCAACGCCCTCCGCGAGATCCCGCTCGAAAACAACCACGACGGGTTCGACTTCGACACCCAGATCATCGTGCAGCTGCTGCACGCCGGAAAGCGGATCGTGGAGATTCCGATCCCGACGTACTACGGCGACGAGATCTGCTACGTCGACGGGATGCGGTACGCGCGGGATGTCGTCCGCGACATCCTCGAGTACAAGCTGGCGGCCAAGGGCTTCGGCACCGCCGAATGGGTCGAGAAGCCGAATGAGTACGCGTTCAAGGACGGCGACGGCACCTCGCACGCGATGATGTTGCAGATGATCGAGGGCCTGCCGCCGTCGCGGATCCTCGACGTCGGCTGCTCCGGGGGCTTGCTCGCCGAGCATTTGCGGGCGCGCGGTCACCGGGTGACCGGTGTCGACTGTCTGGAGATCCCCGGCGTCCGCGAGCGCACCGACGACTTCGTCCTCGCGGACCTCAACTACGGGCTACCCGCCGAGGTCGGCGACGGCTACGACGCCGTGATCGCCGGCGACATCATCGAGCACCTGATCCGACCGGGCGACGCGCTGCGCGAGATGCGCCGCGTGCTGCGCCCGGATGGGCAGGTCCTGGTCTCCGTGCCCAACTTCGGCCACTGGTATCCCCGCGTCCGCGTGGTGCTCGGTCAGTTCGGTTACGACCGGCGAGGCATCCTGGACGACACGCACCTCCGGTTCTTCACGAGGTCGATGCTGCGACGGCTGGCCCGCGACTGCGGCTTCGACATTCTCGAGGAGCGGGCGACCGGCCTGCCGCTGGGCGTGATCTCGGAAGCCGACGACCGGCGGCTGCGTACGGTCCGGAGCGTCGACGGCGCCCTGGTCCGGATTCGGCCGACATTTTTCGGCTATCAGTTCATCCTGCGCCTCACCCCGCATGCCGAGGAGGCTCTGGTTGTCGAAGGCAGCTGAGTCGGACTCCGGCGCTGGCCGGGGGCACGACGGGAGGTCCGGAAGGAGCAAGGTGTCGCTGGCCAACCTGGCGCTGCTGCTGTTCGCGGTCGGGTCGGCCGCGACCGGGCAGGTTCTGCTCAAGCATGGGATGCAGACGGCTGTGAAGCGGGTCGCCGAGACGAAGGGCTCGCTGGCCTTCGCCGCCGCGACGTCGCCGTGGGTGCTGCTGGGGCTTACGGTCTTCGCGGTCTCCGCCGTCGCCTGGCTGACGACCCTCAGCCGGGTGCCGCTCAGCATCGCGTACCCGTTCAACGCCCTCGGCTACCTCGCGATCCTGACCGCCAGCGTGGTCGTGCTGCACGAGCGGGCGAACCTGTGGACGTGGCTCGGGTCCACCTGCGTGGTGGTCGGACTCATCATCGTGGTGACCACGAGGCCGGCATAGGGCCGCGGCCGGCCGACCGGCGCGGCCGGCCGACCGCCGCGGCGGGCCGAGCGGCGCGGCGGGCCGACCGGCGCGGCCGTCACGTCCTCACCGCAGCTCGTAGACCGCCACTCGGGCATTCTCGAACCGCAGGTCCGCCAGCGACTCCAGAACGGGGGACACGGGTCCCACGCTGCGGTCGGCGACCAGGTACCGGACCCGGTAGCGCTGTCGCAGGTCGCGGAGCTTGTTCGCATCGGGGTCGGTGAACGCCTCGTCGTTGAGTCTGAGCCGCTCCGGGTCCCAGAACGGGCGCTCGGGTCCGGGTAGCTGCATCCGCGGCGAGAAGTCCCACCCCTCCACCAGCACCGAGCGCTCCGCGTACGCGGCCAACCACATCGAGGCCGGGTCACACCGACTCAGACTCCACTGTAGACAGTGCATGTTGGTCGCCACGATGTCGTCGGGCCGGCTGTGGTCGCGTACCCAGCGGGCTGCCTCGACCCGGGAACGCGGAAGCACGATGGTGAAGTACGGGCCGCCGTTGGGGGCTTGAATCGACTTGTACATGTCCATGATGAGGCCGGGTGCGCCGAAGACCAGCACGCCGGTGAGGGCGATGACGCCACCCCGGCCGAGCAGACCGGGCCATACGCGGGTCACCAGCGGCCACATCGCCACGATCACCAGGCCCAGCAAGGTGAACGCGAGCGACCACGCGAGCAGCGGTAGCAGTGGGCCGTACGGTTCGGTCGACGGCGGAGCGGGGCTCGCGACGCCCAGCTGAACCAAGATCAGGGCTCCGGCGAACACGGCGGCACCGGCCGCGAGTGCCACCTTCGTCCGCGCCGTCGGGTGGGCGCGGTCGAGGACCATCGCGTACCCCCACGCCGACAGGATCACCCCGAACGCGAAGCCGACCCGGGTGAAGTACTGCTGGCCGCCGCGGGCCTGGTCGAAAACCAGGTACAGCAGCGGGCCACCGAGTGCGCCTCCCAGCAGCAGCACCTGGACCGGATCGAGGCGGCCCCGGCGTAGCCAGACCAGCGCGAGGATGCCCGCGGTCCGCAACTGCATGTTGAGGTAGAAGGCTAGGAATACGACCAGGACGACCAGCGGCCGCGGCCAGCCGGGTGCGTCGGTGACGGAATTCCAGTACTTCGACACGTCCGTGAGCGGCTTGAGGCGTACGCCATAGGTCTGGAAGTGGAACAGCACCGCGGTGGCCAACAGCTGCGTGACCGCGGCCAGGCCGAGCGCCGCCACCACCCGCCACGGCACCGCCCTGCGCGCCACGCCCAGGATCACCGCGGTGAATCCGAGCGCGGCCAACACCACGGGCAACGTGCTGGCCTTGGCGCCCGCCGACGTGAGCAGGAGCAGGCCGGCCAGCGTGAACGCTCCGGGCGTCCCGAGCGGCGGTACCCGGCTGGCGGCCGTCCTGCCGACGATCTCCGCGAGCGCGGCGATCAGGGCGATCACGAGCACCCAGCTGTAGATCATCGACATGCCGTGCCACACGACGAACGTCGCCTGGGTGCCGAACGGCGCGGTGACCGGGTGGGTGAAGTTGACCTCGCCGATGACGAAGAACAGGACCGCCGCGCCCGCGCCCACGTACGGGCGACCGCTGATCCGCCAGCCGACGACCGCGGTGAGCACGATCGCCAAGGCGCACAGGGCCGGGATCGCCAGCCGCATCGCAACCACGGGCAGGTCGATGTGGGCGATCAGGCTGGTTACCGCCATGTGCGTCTGGGCGAACCAGTGGTAATACAACGGCTCGTCGGCGACGTGCGGATACTCGGGCGGGAAGGTGTGCTTAGCCTCGCCCGCGACGGAGAGCAGGTACGCCAGGTCCAGGTACTGCCGCGTGTTCTCCGACGTCGGCAGGATCGGATTGCGCTCGAGGAACACCGCCGACAGATACCAGGTGAAGAACACCACCGTCCCGGCCACGACCCACGACCAGCCGACCGGAGTCGACTGGTAGTCGCGTACGAACCAGTGCCGCCGCAGCGCCGGCACCGTCGCGAACGGACCGATCACCGCGAGCGGCCAGAGCCACAGCCATCCCTGAAGACCGGCGACCGAGAACGCCGCCCAGCCCGCAATCTCCAGCGCCAGGCCCACCGCGAGGCCCATGGCGACGTCTTCGACGAACGTGTGCGGAGTGCGTCGCAGCGATCGGTACACGAGCGTGCCCGGCAGCGCGACGGCCAGAGTTGCGTACGCCGCGTACCGCGCCAGGTCCCACCACGACGTGTCCGCCGCGACCAGGATGACAACGACCGCCACCAGGGCGGACCCGAGCGGCAGCCAGCGTCGGCCCGGCGCCGCCCGGCCAGCGGTGCGTGACGTTTCGGCGGGCTCCGTGTCATGTCCCAGAGCCGCCGTCATCGAGCCTCCCCCGCCTCGTGGACCTACCCGCCGCATCCTACGTGCCGGCCGAATCGGGGCAAATGGCGTCGGCCGAGGGCGCTCTCACGGCTGGCTGCCGGCAGGTATGCCGGGTTAGCCGTACGCGGCGTCGACGTCGCCCGTGCCGGCATCGAGCACCAGTTGCCGATCGGCGGCCGGATCCCGGGTGAGCCGTATCCGCTGGTCGCCGGTGCCGACCTGGCTGCTCACCCGGTAGCTGGTGCCGGCCGGCAACCGTATCCGCACGTCGCCGGTCCCGGCGCTGGCGCTGACCTGGCGTGGTGCAGTGGCGAACCGCAGCACAATGTTCCCCGTCCCCGCCCGCGCCCTGACCTCGGCGCAGGCGAGCCCGGTCGTGTCGATGTCGCCGGTGCCGCTCTCCAGCGACAGGGTGCCCTGGGCGCCGCTGACGTGGATGTCGCCCGTGCCGCTGCTTGCCTCGATGGCGGTGTTCGGCGGTACCGCGAGCGTTAGGTCCACCCGGCACCCGGCACCGAGGCTGATCTCGGGACACCGGGTCGTGACGCGCAAGGTGTCCCCGTCCCACGCCTCGGTGACTCGTGGCTTGCCGAAGGACCAGACCAAGTGCCGGGTGATGGCGACCATCGCGTCCGCGCCGGGCGAGACCCGGATGTCACCCGTTCCGGAGTTGATGACGACCCTAGCGACCCGGTGGTGGTAGGTCTGCTTCTGGGTTTGTGACTGTCTCGCGAGCCACGACGCTGCGCTGGCGGTGCCGGCGGCGAGCACCAGCACAGCGAATATCGAGCCGATGACAAGCCACCAGCGTCGGCCCGACACTCGGCCGGGCGTTGCGGTCAGGGTCATTTTCGGCCTCCCTCAGACGCCGAGGAACCGCAGCACGGCCAGCACCCGTCGGTGGTCGTTGTCGGCGGGTGGCAGGTCTAGCTTGGCGAAGAGGTTGTTCACGTGCTTCTCGACCGCGCTGGCGCTGATCGTCAGGCCGGTGGCGATGCCGGAGTTGGACCGCCCCTCGGCCATCAGGCGCAGCACGTCCCATTCCCGCGGGGTCAGCCGCTCCAGGGGCTGAATGCGCCTGCGCACCAGCAGCTGCGCGACCACCTCGGGGTCCAGCGCGGCGCCGCCGCCGGCCACCCGCCGCAGCGCGTCGAGGAACTCGGTCACGTCCGCGACACGGTCCTTGAGCAGGTACCCGATGCCGCTGGTCTCGCCGGAGAGCAGTTCGGTGGCGTACCGCTCCTCGACGTACTGGGAGAGCACCAGGATGGCAACGTCGGGCCACCGGTGGGCGCAGGACCAGCGCGGCGCGCAGGCCTTCGTCGGTGTGCGTCGGCGGCATCCGGACGTCGACTATCACCACATCGGGCTGGTCCGCCTCGACGGCTCGCAACAGGTCCTCGGCGTCGCCGACGGCCGCGACCACCTCCGCGCCGGCCTCGGTGAGCAGGCGAACCAGCCCCTCGCGCAGCAGCACCGAATCCTCGGCGATCACCGCGCGCATGGCAGCTCGACCTCGATCCTGGTCGGCCCACCGGCCGGGCTGTCGACGCGGAGGGTGCCGTCGACGGACGCGGTGCGCTGGGCCAGGCCGCGCAGCCCGCTGCCCCGTGCGGGGTCGGCGCCGCCACGACCGTTGTCGACGATGACCATCCGCAGCCGCGACCCGGCGCTGACGACGTCCACGGTCACCTGGGTGGCCCCGGCGTGTTTGGCCGCGTTGGTCAGCACCTCGGCGACGATGAAGTACGCGACCGCTTCGATCGTCGGCGAGCATCTCCTTGGGAGATCGACCCGAAGCCGCACCGGCACGGGAGACCGTGCCGCCAGGCCGGACAGCGCCGCGTCGAGCCCCCGATCGGCCAGCACCGCCGGGTGCAGCCCGCGAACGAGGTCGCGCAGCTCGGCCAGCGCTCGTTTGGCCTCCTCGTGGGCCTGCGTGATGGCCTGCCTGGTGGCGGGTGCGGCGGCGTCGTCGAGCGCGGCTCGGGCCATGCCCAGGTTCATCGCGAGTGAGACCAGCCGCTGCTGGGCGCCGTCGTGCAGGTCGCGTTCGATGCGGCGGCGCTCGGCGTCCGCCGCGTCAACCGCGCCGGCCCGGCTGCGCGCGAGAGCGTCGACTCGCATCGCCAGCTCGTCGCGGCGGCGGGGTCCGAGCAGCGCGCGGGCCACGGCGGCGTCCATTCGGGCGATCGACGCGGCCAGCCACGACGCGCTGAGTATGACGACGATGCCCACCGAGGTGATCAATACGTCGGTACCCGGAGCGCGCACGTCCCAGCCGAAGATGCCGTGCCGCGGCAGAGCCCAGCCGTAGGCGAACACGGCCGACATCGCCAGGCCGACCGACCAGGCGGTGACGATGACGACGAAGCCGAACGCGCCGATGGGCAACGCCAACAGGTGGTAACCGATCTGTCGCCACGTGGCGCTCGATCGAGCCTCGGCGAGCAGGCGGCGCAGCCACGAGCCTTGGGACTCGGCCGGGCCGTCGGCCACCGCTCGCGTCGGCGTCGTGATCTGGACACCGAGCAGTGACCGGAACCGGGAGCGCTGCATCGCGCTGAGGCCGCGCACGCTGGTGATGAGAAGAACCAGCACGGGCGGGGCGAGCACGACGGTCACCAGGAGACTGCCGGTGAGAGCGGCCAGTATGAGCACGACGCAGGCCGAGGTCAGCCCGATCGGCAGCCCGACAATCAGGTGGACCGTGGTCGGCCACGCCCACCCGAAGATGGGCGCCCGAAGCGATCGATCCACGGCCGCCACCGACGCCCCGGCACCGGTTGTCCGGCTCACGGTGCCACGGTAGGTGGGTCGGGCCCGGTTAGGCCACCAGGCGTTCGTCCTTCCCGACCCTGCGGCTGGTCCAACCATCGACACGCCGTCACCCCCCGGACTGCGACACGGTGGCCGGCTGCCGCGCCGGCGAGGGACTTGCGGTGCCGCCGGCCCACCGGGCGCGCCAGCGGACCAGGCCGGTCGGCGCCCACCAGTTCCATCGACCGAGCAGCGTCATCGTCGCCGGCACCAACAGGCATCGGACGATCGTGGCGTCGATGGCGATCGCGGCGGCCAGCCCGAGCCCGATCTGCTGCGTGTTGCCGACCCGGCCGACCAGGAAGCAACCGAAGACGATCACCATGAGCAGAGCCGCGGACGTGATGACGCGGCCGGAGCGTTGCGGACCCCGACGCACCGCGGCGTCGGTGGGCCAGCCCGCGTCGACATACTCCTTGATCCGGGCGAGCAGGAACACCTCGTAGTCCATGGACAGCCCGAACGCGAACGCCAGGACGCCGACGATGACGAACGGGTCGAGGCTTCCGACTGTCAGCGTGTGCAGCACCGATGCCCCCACGCCGTGCTGGAACACCAGGCTCATCACGCCGACCGCCGCGCCGAGCGATACCGCGTTCATCGCGATCGCCTTGGCCGGCACGACGAGAGAACCCGTCATCAGAAAGAGCAGCACCAGCATCACGAGCACGGTCAGCCCGATCGCCCAGGGCAACCGGTGGCCGATCAGTGCGAGCACGTCATCCAGCACCGCGGCGTCGCCCGTGACCCACGACCGTACGCCGGTGGGGCGATCCGCGCGTACGCGGTGGACGAGCGCCCGCGCGGCGGAGCTCTCCTGGTCGCCGCTCACGTAGAGGTCCACCGTGGACAAATTCGGACCCACCGGCACGGCCGGGCCGACGGCGGTAACCTCGCCGTCCTGCCGCCAGCGGGCGGCCCAGGCCGTCAGGGACGCGGGGTCGGTGCGGGCGACGACGGTGACCGCCGGAGACTCGGGGCGGCCGAACCGGTCCGACAGGTCATCGGCGACCCGGACGGCGGACAGCGAGCGGGGCAGGCTCGCCAGGCTGTCGAGGCGTGGCGTGGTGGTGAACAGCGGCAGCCCGGCGGCGAGCAAGGCCGCCGCGGTGACCAGCGCCGTGACCAGCGGCCGCCGCTGCACGGCCCGGGACAGCCAGGCGAAGAACCCGGCCTCGCCGGCGTCGCCGAACCGGGCGATCCGCCTGGCCGCGCGCCGGGATGGCCGGATCCGCTTGTGGGCCAATCCGAGCAGCGCGGCGGTGGCGGTCAGCGCGACCGTCATCGCGACGATCGCGATCGATACCCCGGCGACCGCGAGTGCGGTCATGGACGTGACGCCGAAGAGCGCGAGGCCGCATAGGGAACCGGCGACGGTCAGGGCGGAGAAGAGGACGGTACGCCCGGCCGACGACCAGGCGCGGCCGATGGCGACCTCCGGGGCGTGACCACGCCCGAGCTCCTCCCGGTAGCGGGCGACGAGCAGCAGTCCGTAATCGATCGACAGGCCCAGACCGAGGAGGGTGACCACGATGGTCGCGTTCTCATCGAGGTCCGTCAGCTGTTCGAAGCCGAGCAGCGCGGCCATCGCCGCGAAGACCGACAGGATCGCCGCGACCACCGGCAATCCGGCCGCGATCACCCCGCCGAAGACGAACATGAGGACGACCAGGGTGATCGGCAGTGAAAGCTCCTCGGCCCTCGACAGGTCGCTCTGCACCTGGGCGTTCACCTGTTGGCCGAGCACCGCACCGCCGCCGACGAGTACCCGCGCCTGCGGCTGGGCGGCGTCGCGGCGCAGCGCTGTCTGCAGTGCGTCGAGCCGGTCGGTGACCGCGCTGACGGCGGCACGCTCCGGGTCGTCGGCCAACCGGCGCAGCGTGACGTCGAGCAGCAGGCCGGTGCCGTCGTGCGAGATCAGGGCGGTGGCCCGTGCGTCGGACAGTCCGGGGTCGTAGGGCGTGGCGACGCCCCGTACGCCCGGAATCTGGGCGATGTCGGTCGCCGCGGCCACGACCGCGGCGCGGACCGCTCCCGCGCGCGGGTCGACGGAGACCACCTCGCCCACCACGCTGTCACCAACCTGGCTCTCGTTCGTCAGGACATTCGCACCGCGGACCGACTCCAGGGAGGCGCCGCCCGGCTCGTTCGACAACCCGGCGAAGACCCGCCCGGCAGACAGGAACCCGGCCACCGCGATCACCAACCACGCGGCGCATATCCACCAGCGCCGCCGGAAGCACAGGCGGCCAATCCCCGCGATCAGCCCACGCCCCATCGTGTCCGTGCTCGTCATGGCCCTCTCCTGACCCCGTGGATGACTGTCCGGTTCAGACTCGCCGGCACGACCGTCGCCGGCCATCCGGCACACCCCCGAGGTGTTGCTGAGGCCAGCCCCACTCCCGGGCGGGCGCGGCCGGTCAGGGCCTTGAGTACGTCACCGGGCGTACGCCCAAAGCCGTTTTCCGGCCGACGGCGGCGGCGCTGCCGACGACGCACGATCGGGGCACGCGGCGCGCACGAGCGTGCCGGAACCAAAGGAGATCGTGATGTTGGCGGAGTTGACGAGTCATGCGTGGCATGGCGGCGGACCGGGCTGGTGGCTGGTCTTTCCGATCCTGTTCTGGGTACTGGTGCTGTCGGCCGTCGGGTACCTGATCTATCGTGGGTCGCCGGCCCGGTCTGCCCGCGCGGCCGCCGAGCGCGCCCTCGCCGAGCGTTTCGCCCGCGGCGAGATCAGCGAGGAGGAGCTGAGGCAGCGCAGAGCCGTCCTGCGTGGCAGGACGTGAGTCTCGGCGGTGTGCGTGGAGGAGGTGGCCGATGCGGGTGCTTGTCACCGGTGGTACGGGCAGGCTCGGCCGCGCCCTCGTCCCTCTGCTCGTCGCCGGCGGCCACCGGGTACGCATCATGACTCGGACGCCCCGGGAGCCGCCGGCGGGTGCCGAGGTCGTGCGCGCGGATCTCGCGACCGGCCTCGGTCTGGGCGACGGGGTCACCGGCGTCGACACCGTCGTACATCTCGCGTCGGCACCGTACCGGGGCAGGCAGACGGTGCGGGTCGACGTCGATGGAACGCGCCGGCTAGTCGAGGCGGCCCGCGCTTCGGGAGCGAGCCACCTCGTCTACACATCGATCGTCGGTGTCGATCGCGTCCCCTGGGCGTATTTTCGCCGCAAGGTGGCCGCCGAGCAGATCGTCCGGGGCGGCGGCCTTGGCTGGTCGATCGTTCGTGCCACCCAGTTCCACGAGTTCGTTGACGCCGCCCTGACGATGGCCGCGCGGCTTCCTGTAATGATCACCGACCCGCGCATACCGGGCCAGCCCGTCGATGCGCGGGACGTCGCCGACCACCTGATGAACCGGGTCGCGGCCGGGCCGAGTGCGACGATCGAGGACTTCGGTGGGCCGGAGGTCCTCACGTTCGAGGAGTTGGTTCGCGCGTGGCTCACCGCTCGAGGCGTTCGCCGGCCGTTGCTCACGGTTCGGATTCCCGGCCGGCTCGGCCGGGCCTTCCGGGCCGGCTACATGACCACGCCCGAGCGGGCTCTGGGCCGGATCACCTGGGAGCAGTACCTCGCCGAGCGGCATCTGCCACCCGGGCTTGCATCCGGTACCTAGGTACGGGTTTACCGTGGCGGGTATGAGCACTGGTGTCTCCTCCGATCCGGCCTGGGTACCGGACGCCTGCACGTTGCCGACCGCACAGCGCCCCCTGCGGCGGGCCGAGTTCGATGCCCTCTTCGCTGCCGCGCTCCGGCACAGCGAGCGGGTCAGCTCGGAGCACCTGCGGTTGACGTTCGCAGGAGCGGCGGATCTGGAGGCCACTGTCCGGGACCTGACGACGCGAGAGAGCGCGTGCTGCTCGTTCTTCGCGTTCACCACCACCGCGCCGAGGCCGGGCGAGGTGCTGCTCGACATCGAGGTTCCGGCCGGCCGCGTCGCCGTGCTCGACGCGCTCGCCGGCCGCGCCGCCGGGACGCCGGATCCGCTATGAGCACCGCGCTGCGCAGCGGGGAACTCGCCGCGGCCGCCGGGGTCAACCTGCAGACGCTGCGTTACTACGAGCGCCGTGGCCTGCTCGCCGAGCCGCGACGTAGCCCGGGCGGGCATCGGCTGTACCCCGCCGAGGCGCTGACGATGCTTCGGGTGATCAAAACCGCGCAACGGCTCGGCTTCACCCTCGACGAGGTGGCCGGGCTGGTCGACCTCGGCACCCATCGGCACGGCCGGCGCCCCGACGCCAGCCTGCTGCGCCACGCCGCGGCCAAGCTGGCCGAGATCGAGGCGAAGATCGGCGACCTGCAGGTAATCGCGGCGACCCTGCGAACCTCGATCGAGGCCGGCTGCGACGACCTGGCCGCCTGCGCCAGCACGGAAGGTTGCCCGCTGCCGTTCGCCGACCTCATGGATGCGCGGCGCACCTCGCCCGACCGGCCCGCCGGCCGCTGAGACCCCAACTTCTACGAGGTTGGCGTGCCGAACGGCGGCTAAGACCCTAACTTCGTCGAAGTTGGGGCGGGGAGCCAGATCCGGCCCCTCGATTCGACCTTGCTCCGCGGGCACGATGTACCCATGGCCGGCGACGATCAGAGCACCATGCTGACACTAGGACCGACGAGCGTGCGGATGCCGCGGCTGGGTCTTGGCGCAATGGTCTGGGGTGACATGTCGACGGCGCCGCGGTGGAATCCGGCGCGCAACGCGTACGGGCCGACGAGCAGCATCGACGAGCAGCGCGATGCGTTGGACGTGAGCCTCGCCGCCGGGGTGAACCTGCTCGACACCGCGGCCATGTACGGCGGAGGGGCCTCCGAACGACGCGTCGGTGAACTCATCGAGGGCAAGAACGTTCTGGTCGCCACGAAGTTCCCCGCCGGCTTCATCGCCCGCGCGGGTAGCTTGCCGGCGACGCTCGACGCGAGCCGCGCCCGGCTGCGCCGGTCGGTCATCGACCTGTACCAGATTCATTATCCGTTTCGCTGGATGCCCATCCGTACGCTGATGAACCTCCTGGCCGACGCCGTCGAGGCGGGCAAGGTACGTGCCGTCGGGGTCAGCAACTATTCGGCCGCCCAGATGCGTACCGCCCACGCCGCGCTGCGCCAGCGCGGCATCCCGCTGGCGTCCAACCAGGTCCAGTACTCGCTGCTGCACCGAGACCCCGAGGTCAACGGTGTCCTGGACGCGTGCCGAGAGTTGGGCGTCACGCTGATCGCGTACATGCCCCTGGCCTCCGGGGCGCTCACCGGCAAGTACTCGGCGACTCATCGGCCCGTCGGGTGGCGCCGGTACACGCCGACGTTCCGGGGGAGCGGCCTCGCACGGCTCGAACGGGTCAACGACGTGCTGCGCGAGGTGGCCGACGGGCACGGCAAGACGCCGAGCCAGGTCGCCCTGCGCTGGCTGATCCAGCACGACAATGTCCTGCCCATCCCGGGGGCGAAGAACGGGCGGCAGGCCGCCGATAATGCCGGGGCCCTCTCGTTTGTGCTGAGCGAGTCGGAGATGGATGCGTTGAGCGCGGCCACGGCCGCCGGCCGCAGCTAGGGCTGTGTAGCGGTCGGTTCCTCGAGGCAACTACATGGAGATTGCGCCCTCGGGCCCGCGGGAGGAGCCACCTCCCGTGTAGTTGAGTGGATCACGAGGCCCGGCGCCGAGGCGGCGTGCGTTAGCCGTGGAGGCCCCCGGCGGCCGTGTGGATGAACACCGCGGTCACCTCGTCCACAGTGGACAGAGCTTCCACGTACCCGTCGATGGGCCGGAGCGCCTTTTTCAGCGCGTCCTCCCCCTCGGCCTGACCGAACATGACGACGCTGAGCTGCACCGGCCGGTTGGGGTCCTTGGAGCGGGCGAGCGCGGCCGACAAGCTGGGGAGCGTGATGGACTTCTTGTCGTCGTTGATGCCATCCGTGAAGATCAGCACATGGCTCGGCACGCCGGCCCGGTACGTGTTCCGTGCCGTCACGTACGCGGCCAGGATCGTGTCGTAGAGCCCCGTGCCGGTCTTCTTCGCCGCCAGGCCGTTACACGCCTTGGCCGCCGCCGCCCGTTGCGCCGGGCCGAGCGGTCGCGGCGGCAGAAGCACGCGGTAGTCGCGCGGCGCGCTCAAGTTGGCGCCGAATTCCCAGAGCCCGAGCTGGCTGTCGTTCGGGAGCAGGTCCCCCAGCGACCGGCAGCCCTGTGCTACGACCCGAATCAAGGGCGTACGCGTACCCGGCACCGGGCTCCCCATCGAGCCGGAGACGTCCACGACGATCAGGAGGTTCGTGCGGCGGTCGGCCGGGTACCACGTGGCGAGGACATGGTCAACGTGGTGTGGCTTGAGGACGGCGAGCTGCCTGCCGGGGAGCGTGGGCAGATCGGCGGAGGGTCCCGGCGTGCCGGCGTCGCCGGGCGGCGCGTCGGAATCGGGCACGCGCAGGCCCGCCGTCGCGAGCGCACCGCTGGCGCTCGATTTCGTCAGCTCATCAAACAGGCGGTAGATCCCGGCCGCGCGGAGCGGGTCGCTCACCGCCGCGACCGTCGGAAACCAGGTGTACCGAAGCAGCACGGCGTAATCGGAGCCGGCGAGGATCGTACGGCCCGGGGCGGGGCTGGCCAGGGACGGAAGCAGGGCGTACTCCGGCACGAGTCCGACCTCACCGGCCTTTGCGGGCAGGGCGGGCGCCACCCCCGCGATGGTGCGCGTCACGGTGAAGATGCGCGCGAGCGCGAGCGCCGACGCGTCCATGCTCTTCGCGAGCCATACCGACTCCGCGACGGCGCCGACCGCCACCATGCCGTCCGCGGAACTGTTCGGGTCCCGGACGGCGAGTCGGACGTCCTTCCGCGCGGACAGCAGGTTGGCCAGTGCGAGCCATGAACCGCCGGCGTCCTTGATGCGCGCGGCGGTGTTCGTGTCCGTGACCATGTAGACCGGGCTCTCCGCGAGCACGGTGCCGGATCCGACCACGTCATCCTGGGCGATCTCGAGGTCGCCGGCGACCCCGGCCCAGGCCGCGTCATCCGGGATCCAGACATCGGCGTCGATTTGCTTGGCGCGCTGCGGACCGGTCCGGCCGTCGCCGATGTCGGCCTCGATGTGGACGCAGTTCGCCGCGCTCTCGAGGCTGGGAGCCAGCGCCTCCAGCACCGGCGCGAACGATGCGGAGGTGACCACGCGCACCGTACGAGGGCAGGTGCCGTCAGCGCGCGGCGTGACGACGGTAGGGCTTCCCGCCCTCAGGTAGTAGACGCCGCCGAGCACGCCAAGGACGCCGACCAACGAAACGGCGGAGAGTATGGATAGCAAGCGGCGCGGGCCTTCGCGGGCAACGTGCTTCCCCATCGCAGTCCATCCCCCCAGGGATGGCCCGGCCCCCCGATTCGGCCCCTCGCCGCGCCAGACCCGCCATCGGCACTCGGACTTTCGGTGCGAAGTCAAGCATGGTGGCCCGTTGCCGGTAAAGCGCCATCCGTCTTCTTAGTCCGACCATCGGCGCCCCAGTTTGGGCCGTTTCGGCGATGGCCAATAGGCGATCTATTGATTGATGGACGGCACGCGCGCGCCAGTGGCCCGGTTCAACGCCGAGGTCCCGGGCACGGCCACCGAGGTGAACGCCGAAACCGGTTGTGGGTCGTGGTGGGATCGCCGATGGTCATGGTATGTCCAGCATCGGCCGGATCTCGACGTCGTCGGTAGGGAGGGCGACGTGCTGCGCGAGGTCCTGGTGCACATGATCGAGGAGTACGCCCGGCACAACGGCCATGCCGACCTGCTGCGCGAACGGATCGACGGCAGAGTGGGCCAGTAGTTCGTCGGCGGGCATTGACACGGCGAAGAAAACCTGGAAGACCTACCTGGGTCATTCGCCCCTCGACATGAGAAAGCGAGGCAGCACCCGAGATGAACTTCCTCTTCGCGGTCGTCATCGGCGTGGTCATCGGCCTGATCGGCGGTTTCGTCCTCCGCGGCCGGCAGCCCAACGCGATCTGGCTGGCGCCGGTGCTGGCGACCGGCGGGGCGCTGGTCGCCGCCGTACTCGCCGCCATCTTCGGCGATCAGCGCGACTACGGCCCCAAGGAGATCGCGCTGCAGATCGTGCTGGCGATCGTCGGCGTCGGCGTGACCTACTTCCTGGGCACGCGGACCTCCGCCGGCACGCCGGTGGGCGGCTCCGAGTAGTCACGGCCGCGGGCCGCTGGCCGGCCGAGCCCGTGCCGGCTGGCGGCCCACCTGGTCAAGTGGCGGGTGGTCGACCTGGGGGCGGCTATGTCGTGGCGCGCAACCTCGCGATCCGGGCCCGGGTCAGCAGGTAGACCACCGCGACCGCACCGGCCACGAGGGCGAGCTGATTTACGTTGACGGCCGGGCGCCACCGCACCGTGCCATCCTTGATGACGTACGCGCCGGCGGGACGGGCGCCCATGCCGAAGCCGCCGCCCTCACCCTCCTGACCTTGTTGGTCGTGGCCACCTCCGCCGCCGCCACCACCGGCGACCATGGCGGCCGGTATGACCGTCACCCCATCCTTCTCGTACGGCTCGGCGTACACGCGTTTGACGGTGATGGCGTCGCGGGCGGTGCCCAGCACCTCGTCGAGTTTCATGGTGTGTCCCCTCCTGTCTGCTACGTCCAGCCTTACCCGCTGTCCGCTGCCGCGTCAGGTCAATGGGCCGGTTTGGTTCCGGTCTGGCATGGTAGAGGCATGTGCCGGAACATTCGCGTACTCCATAATTTTGATCCACCCGCGACCGAGAGCGAGATCGAGGCGGCGGCCGTCCAGTACGTCCGCAAGGTCAGCGGCACCACGCGCCCGTCGGCGGCCAACGAGGAGGCATTCGGCGAGGCCGTCCGCGCCGTCACCGCGGCCACCCGGACCTTGCTCGACAGCCTCGTCACGAAGGCACCGCCGCGCGACCGCGAGGTCGTGGCCGCGAAGGCCAAGGCGCGTGCGGCCGAGCGGTACGGGCCGACGGTGCCCGCGGGCTGACGTAGAGAGGACGACGAGCATGGCCGACTCCGAACACGGCCCACCCCGACCGGCTTCGAACGCTGGTGGCCCACGAACCTCCGGTGGTCGAGTTGCTGCCGGACAGCGTGGAGCTACGCGCCCAGATTCAGGACAAATATGACACGAATCGTACCGAGGGAGCCGAGGCGGCGATGCAGAAGTTCATGACGCACGCCGGCTTCGGCCAACCGGGCGGGGACCCTGACGCACCGCGCTGGGAACCCCCTCCGGAGCAGGTCGCCCGGATGCGCGCCGCCACCGAGGTGTTCCTCGCCCACATGATCCGCCCGACCACGCGCTATCGGCCCGACATTGAGGCGCTGCGCGCCGCGTCGAGCCGCGCGTTCGGGGTCAGCCCGCGGCCAAGAACTTCAACAACTCATATATGAGAAACGCCGGCCACACGATGGCCTTGAGAATTCCCACGATGACGGACCAGAACCCGTCCGCGTGCTGGATGTAGTACACCAGCGCGCCAATCAGGCCCAGACCGTAGACGGCGTTTCCCCCGCCCGTGCCGCGGTTGGCCCACGCCCTTCTGCCCTTGTCATTCATGCGACGACCTTTCTCGTAAAGACCTGATCGGCCGGTTCAGGCCCAGCCAGCCGGGGCCGCGTGCCAACCGAGCTGCAGCGGCGATGTAGTCGCCGGGCATCTGGCCACAGTGGACGATCAGTGGTAGTTCATCATCCGGGCGTACGGAGTGTGCTGACGCCCGGTTCGCCGGTATTGAGTGACTACTATCTGCCCGTCCCGGCCTGAGGTAGGCTCACAAACGTTTGACGCAAGTCAACCTACAACTGACGGCGCAGCAGCGGGCGACCCTTTGAGACGGGCTGCCGGGCGGATGCAGGATGCCACCGAGCTGCCGCGTCGATCGACGCCGCCAGACGACCGAGGGCGGTGTCAGCGCCCGACGAGTCGGAAGCGCGCACGAAGACCGTCGACCACCTTGTTCTAGCAGCCACCGCCACATCCGGAACGTTCCTCCAGGAGCTTCACGATGGTGAACTGCGCGACGTTCAAGGGCCGGCGGCCAATGCTGCCTGCGGCAAACCGCTCCTGAAGGAGGCCTCATCACAATGAAGCCGCACCCACAGGGGGCTTCGCCCCCCGTGAACCCCCCAAAGCCGCACCCACAGGGGGCTTCGCCCCCCGTGAACCCCCCGAAGTCAGATCGTAGATCCCGGCGATGGAAGTGGCTGGTGACAGTCGGCTGTGTTGCCATCGCCTTGCCGATGTGCCTGACCGTGAGCGGAGCCGCGTCGGCCGGCAGCTCGGCGGCGCTACCGGCCACGCCGACCATCAACCCGGACTATCTGTACGGCCAGCTCTACACGATGTCGAAGGGCTTCAGCTATCGCATCTCGGGGGCGGACGGCGACCCGAGAAACGCCGCGGACGCGTTCAACCTGCCGCCGACCGTCAACGGCTGGCAGGAGCTTCTGGCGTACTGGAAGTCCAATCTGACTAACCGAGGCATTAACACGCAGCTCGCGAGCTTCGCGACCGTGACGGACCATTATTTCCGCAGAACGGGCGGCTACCGCTTCGACTCGGACGACGCCGAAGTGACGATCCCCGGCGCGTCATGCGCGGGCCAGCGAGTGTTGTTGGCGGCGCATCCGGATGAGACCCCGGTGCCGACGGACATCGTCGGGCTGATCGACTCCGGCACCACCAGCGGAACCACCGGCTTCGGCGCGGCCCGGCGGCACATCACGGACAGCAACCTGGGCAACGAGGGAGCGTACGACGGTCTGTCCGGCGTGGCACTGACGATGGCCGAGTACAACGCGCTACTAACCTGGTACAACGCCAACGGCACCTACCCGAAGCGCACGCTGAAGGTCACGCTCCTCGACGCGTCGCGCGGCAAGACCGGCGACGGCCTGTTCGGCCGGGAGGGCTCGGCCTACTACGCGAACAACCTGATTCCGTCGGGGCCGCAGGGCCAGTACGTCCTGTTCGCCAACATGGACTCGCTCGGCATGAACTACCCGGCCTATCACCTGGGCACCGAGTTCTTCTGGAACAACGTCACCGGCGGCGGCGTCGGTCCGTGGTTTACCTTCATCAGGGCCACACCGACCGCGCCCAACTCGGCGTATCCCAACATGGGTGCGGGATCGCCGGGCGCGAACATCGCGGCCAACTCGGAGGCGATCGGCCAGCTGCAGGCGGATCTGCAGGGTGCGGTGCTGGCTGGCTTCAGCCAGCAGGGCGCGAAATACAACTTCTCCGTGCCGCTGGAGAACCCGTTGCGCTACAACCAGCCCGGTCAGGCACCAAATCCGTACAGCGGCGTCGTGCCGACGAAGCCGGCGTACCTGGCCAGCGATCAGCCGCGATTCTCCCCGGTACGCGAGGACACGGACGCCCTGGAGGACGAGCAGGCCTTCTTCGACAGGGGAATTCCCGGATTCACGGTGTCCGGGGTGAAGAACTCGAGTGTTGACGAGAACCCTTATGGTGCCTCGGTCAGCGACACCACCAAGGCGACGCCGGTGATCGGGTACGCGGGCAACCAGACGACATTCCAGTTGGGCAACAACACGCCACAGCCCGGAATGACGACCACGGCGGCCCCGGTGGCAGCGGGCGACACCAACGTGAAGGTCGCCGCGGTCACGAACCTCACCGCGGGTCAGCCGATATTCATCGGAACCGGTGCCGACATCGAGTACGGGCAGATCCAATTGGTCGGTACGGCCGGGGCCGACGGCACCGGCGTCACACTGGTGGCACCGCTGGCGCGCGCGCACCCGACCGGCGTCCCGTTCAACGTGAACGAGAACCAACCCGTCGGCTTCCTGTCCGACTCCATCGAGCACCTGAACTACTTCGCCGGCGGTGCACCGCACGGGCTGCAGCCGCAGCAGCCGACCGAGGAGCTGAGGCGGGCGCTGGAACTGCCCGCACAGTGGACGAGCCTGCTCCTCGCCGGCGACAACTACCTGGGCACGTCCGCCCGCCCGAGCCGACCCATCGCGTACTTCGAGACGACCCCGGCCAGGCCGGAGTCGACGCTGACGGTGACGTTCGACGCCGGGTTCTCCCGGGACGACCGGGGAAGCACGAGCGGCCTGAAGTACTACTGGGACTTTGGCGACGGGACGCACGCCGTCGGTAAGCGCGTAACCCACACCTACAGCGGAGCCGTGTACGCCGACGTCAAGCTGGCCGTGGGCAAGGACGACGTTTGGGGCCTGTACCGGCAGGCGGTTGCCGTTGGCAGCCCGGCGGGCGGTCCACCATCGACCAACGCCTGCGGCACGTTCTCGCCGGACGAGTCGGCACGCCTGATCTCCGACGCGAGGAAGGGTACGGACTAGCCATGACTGCCCAGACAAGAAGGGCGAAAAGTACGCGGCGGTGGCTCGCCGGCGCGACCGTCATTACGCTCGCCGTGCTCGCCGGTGCCGGCGCGGCCGGGCCGGGCGCCTACGGCACGGCACCGGCCGGCCAGGCCCGTCCGGTCGTCGACACGACGTTCCTCTACAACGAGCTCTACTTCTTGGGTACCAACTTCATCTTCCGAGTCGCCGGCTCGGACGGCCCGCTGTCCGATCCGAACGATCCGAACAACCTGCCGGCCAACTACAACGGCGCCCAGGAGTTCTACAAGTGGTTCGCCGCGGAGATGACGAACTCCGACAACGCGCACATGGGGCCGATGGGCCGGTACATGACCGCGAAAGACCACGTGTACCCGACGCGGACCTGGCAGCTCAACGACCTGAGCGTGACGATTCCCGGCCAGTCCTGTGCCGGTCAGGTCGCACTCATCGCCGGCCACAACGACAGCACGCCCACCTCGACCGGTGTCGCCAACGGGTCGGCCAATGGCAGCCCGACGCCGATGACGGCGATGCGCGGCGGCAACTGGGGCAACGGCTCCATCTACGACGCCGGCTCGGGCGAGGCGATGGGCATGGCCGAGTTCCAGGCGCTGCTCCGCTGGTACCAGGCGAACGGCACCTACCCCAAGCGAACCATCAAGATCGGCCTGTTCGACAACGAGGAGGGCGGCCTCGTCGGCTCCGGGTTCTATTCGCAGACGAACGTTTCGACCTTGGCGACGCCCGCGACGGCAGGCAGCACCAACGTCAAGATCGTCAGTCGCACCGGAGTCGGGTTCGCCGTGGGCGAGACAATGCTGATCGACCCGTTCGGTAGCCCCGAGACGGTCACGATCACTGCTGTCGGCACGGCCGGAGCCACCGGCACCGGCGTCACGTTCACGCCCGCGCTGACGTCCGACCACGTCATCGGGGCCCCGCTGTCAGCCGGCGTCGCCAACGTCGGTGGGCTCATTCCGGACGGCCCGCAAGGGCAGTACGTGATGGTCGCGAACATGGACCAGAACGGCATCGAGTACCCGGCTCGCCACTTCGGCACCGAGCACTACCTGAACAACATCGTCGGCGGTGGGGTCGGGCCGTGGTACACGAACATCAACGCCATCCCGCTGTACACGACGCCGAACAACCTGTACGACGCGACCGCGATCCAACGCATCCAGCACAACCTGGCGGCGGCGCAGGCGTTCCGCGACGCGACCGCCAGTGCCGTCAGCGACGCGTTCCAGGTGCTCGGGCAGAAATACAACTTCAGCCTCCCGCTGGAGAACCCGCTCCGGCTCGACCAGGTCGGCTCGACGCCGGTCGACCCGAGTCCACAGTCGGTGCCGGCGTACTTGCCGAGCGACATCCCGAGGTTCTCGCCGGTCGTCGACGACAACACCGGCCGTACCGACCAGGTGTCGTTCATCCGGGACTGGGGCATCCCCGGGTACGGCATCATCGGCGCGTACGACACGAGCACCAACCCGCAGGTCGGTGGCAACGAGAACCCGTATCCAGCGTCGTACGCGAGCAAGCCGACCCTCGGTCAGTACGCGCTCTACGACACGAACGACGACACCCCCGAGCATCTGAACTACTACGCCTCGGGCACGACACACGGACCGGGCGGCCCGTCGTTACCGTCCGAGGGGCTCAAGCGGGCGCTGGAGTTGCCGGCAACGTGGACGTCCTATGTGATCGCCGGGGACGCGTACGGCGGCTCGGAGACTAAGAGCAGCAACCCGGTCGCCTACTTCGAGACCGTTCCGGCCAAGCCGTTCCTGACCTCGAATGTCACGTTCGACGCGTCGTTCTCCCGTAACGGCGGCGGACAGACGCACGGACTCACGTACTACTGGGACTTCGGCGATGGTACGACCGTGGCCACGACAAACCCCACGGTCACGCACGAGTTCTCGTCAACGCCGAAGTGGTATGACGTGAAGCTGGCCGTGAGGTCCGGCACGGATTGGGACTTCTACCGGCAGGCGCTGGCGGTACGTTTCGTGCCGGCACACTTCCCGGATGCCCCGCTCGCCAACGAACCGGTCCCACCGGCGACCGATTCGTGTGGCACGCTCAGCGTCGCGGAGCAGTCTTCGATCATTCAGCAGGCACAGGGGCTGATGAACCGGCTCGACGATTCGACGACAGTCGTGGTTGGCACGAAGCCCTGAGGAGATCCGCCGGTGCGGAATGATGTTGGTGCGCCCGGGCCGACCGGCCCGGGCGCACCACCGATGCGCTTGCTGAGCGTCCTCGCCGCCGCGCTGCTCGCGACCGGCTGTGGTCAGCAGGCCAGATCACCGACCCCGGCTCCGTCGACCCCGGCCCGCACGGTCTCGGTCGCCGCGGCCGATCGAGCCGCGTGCACTCTGCTGCTCGGCCGTCTCGAGCAGGTGACGCAGACCCTCAACGCCAGCTCGGAGCTGATCACCAACTCGCTGAACCAACAACAGCTCAGCCTGCGGCTCGCTGGCCAAGCTGCGCAGTTGCGGCTGGCCGCCGACCTGATGGCGCAGGGGCCGGTGCCGGCGCCCCTCGCCACCGCCGACCGTGATCTGGTTTCCGGGCTACGGACATTGACCGACGACTCCCGGGCAAGCGATGCAGCCGCCCGCGGCGACCTTCGCGCCGCGACCGACGCGATGACCGATGAGGCGGCCGTGCGCCGCATCGTCGACGCGTCTAAGACGATCGAGGATCGGTGCCGATGAAGACCGGCGTCCTCGTCGCGTCGCTGGTTCTCGTACTGGTGGGCTGCTCGTCCCCGCACCACGACTCCACCGGCGGCGTACGGCTCATTCCGTGGGACGGCACCGTGCCGGCACAACTCCGTCCGGCGACGGACGCGCCGGCACCGCCGTGCCAAGCGTCTCGGCTGAAGGTCGTCGGCAGCGGATTCCAGTTCACCCCCGCCATCTCCGGCGGCACCGGCACCGTGACCCTGCGCAACGCCGGCCCGGCTGCCTGCCGGCTGACCGGGCGGCCGGACGTGCGGATCATCGGCGGGATCCCGGCACCGCGGCAAGAGCAGACGCCGTTGCCGGCGCAGCCGCCCGCGTTCCCCACGGTCGTGCCACCCGACAGCACGCTGCTCGCCATGCTGCCCGGCGCCGCGGCGACGCTGGACGTTGATTGGCGCAATTGGTGCGTACCCCGATCGTCCAAGACGCCCGTGCCGCCGCACGCGATTCGGCTCACCTTGCCCGGTGGCGCCGGCAGCGTTGATGTGGGCTACAACGCCGTACCGCCCTGCGAGGCGCCGTCGGCCGCCACAACGGTCGGCGTGCGCCCGTTCCAGCCGGCGCCGCTGCCGGCCACGCCGCCGTGGACGTCGAGCGTCGTGCGGGCGACGATCCAGCCGTTGTCCGGCGGCAAGGGGCAACTGACCGGCAAGCGCGGTGAAACGGTGCGCTTCGTCGTCCAGGTGCACAACCCGTCGGCCACTCCGATCCCGTTCGAGCGCTGCCCACTCCTGGTCGAGATGCTCGCCCCGGCCGGCCGGCCGGAGGCGTACCAACTCAACTGTCGGGCCGCTGCGCAGCTTCCGGCCGGCGGCTCGCTCCGGTTCGAGATGCACATCCGGATACCGGCGGATGCACCCACCGGCAACAACGGCCTGTTCTGGGAGCTCGACCCGACCGGCGCGCGGGGACCCGAGGTCGTGTCGCGCATTGTGGTGGCCGCCCGGTGATGATTTCCGGGGACGCCGGCTGCCCGCTCCGCACGGGCTGAACCTCCGCGGGATGGATGCTTTCATCGTCCTACGAGACTTGACCCGAATATGGATCGGCGGGGCGCTAGCGGAGGTGGCCGATCCATTTCTGACTCAGGTCTCGTAGGACGCTGCGAGACATCTTTGACTCGCGGTTGCCCGAGTTATCCACAGGCCCGTCCTGACTATCCGCCGGCCATTGCCCCGAGGATGATGAACGGCTCGTCGCCGGCGACGACCCGCTCGGGCAGGGGTGTATCGGGCGATTGGTTGGACAGATCCTCCTCGCATGCGTAGAAGCGCACGAAGGCCCGGCGCCTGCCGTTGTGGCGGTCGCGGATCGTGCCGAGCAGCATCGGGTATCGCGCCTCGAGCGTGTCCAGGACCAGGCGCTGGGTGACCGGCCCGGCACCATCGGCCGGACCGACCACCTCGAGCCGGACCTCCCCGCTGACGTGAGCAAGGTTCTTCAGGTGCGCGGGCAGGACAACCCGGATCACGGCAGCACCTGGACTTCCACGGAGAGTACGGCCGGCAGGTCCCGCACGATCGGCTCCCAGCTGTCGCCCGCGTCGGACGACTGGTAGACCTGGCCACCGGTGGTTCCGAAGTAGATGCCGCACGGGTCGAGGGTGTCGACCGCCATCGCGTCGCGGTAGACGTTGACGTAGCAGTCGGACTGCGGCAGCCCCTTGGTCAGCGGCTCCCATTCATTGCCTCCGGTGCGGCTGCGGTAGACGCGCAGCTTGCCCTCCGGCGGGAAGTGTTCGGAGTCGCTCTTGATCGGCACTACGTAGATCGTCTCCGGCTCGTGTGCGTGCACCGCGATGGGGAACCCGAAGTCCGACGGCAGGTCGCCGCTGACCTCGCGCCAGCTCGCACCCGCGTCGTCAGTGCGCAGGACGTCCCAGTGCTTCTGCATGAACAGGGTGTCCGGCCGAGCCGGGTGTTGGGTGATGCGGTGCACGCAGTGGCCGACCTCGGAGTCCTGGTCGGGGATCTCGCCCGAGCGCAGGCCCTTGTTGATCGGCAGCCAGCTGGCCCCGGCGTCGTCGCTGCGGAACGCCCCCGCCGCCGAGATGGCGACGTAGATCCGGTCCTTGTTGATCGGGTCCAGGATGATCGTGTGCAGGCACAGGCCGCCGGCGCCCGGCTGCCAGGTCGGGCCCGTCCGGTGGGTACGCAGGGCGGTCAGCTCGTTCCATTTGTGACCGCCGTCGGTGGACAGGTAGAGGGCGGCGTCCTCCGCACCCGCGTACACGATGTCGGGGTTGTCGCGCGACGGCTCGAGGTGCCAGATGCGCTTGAATTCCCACGGGCGCGGGGTCCCGTCGTACCACAGGTGCTCGCCGACGTCGCCCTCGTAGGCGAAGTCGTTGCCGACCGTGCTCCACGTCTTGCCGCCGTCATCGGAGCGCTGAATCACCTGGCCGAACCAGCCGCCGGACTGCGACGCGTAGAGCCGGTTCGGGTCCGCCGGCGACCCGGTGACGTGGTAGATCTCCCAGCCGCCGAAGAACGGCCCGTCGACCGTCCAGTCGCCGCGTCCACCGTCCGAGGTCAACGTGAACGCGCCCTTACGCGTGCCTACCAATACCCGTACGTCGCTCATGCCCCCATCCTTCCGATCGTCTTCGACGGTACGCCAGGGGTTAAGACCGTCCGTCGCGCCGAAACTCATCGGGCGTACCCGAGTCTTCCCCATGGGTACGACGAATGGGCGCCCGGGCAATCGACACGTCGCCTCGAAGGCAACAACCGACCGCATCGGCTCAACCTGGCACATCACCACCTAGGGCGGGCAGGATGGGCATCGTGATCCCCCTCGATCTGGCGATCCGGCTGCGCGACGCCGGTCTTGTCTGGCAGCCTGCAGCCGGTGACCGGTTCGCCATACCCGACCGGGACCTCGACGACGAGGTGTTTGTGCTATCCAACATGGTCATCCAGGTGCACGACCTACCGGACGCCGCAGTTATCGGTTTCAACGGGACGACCGAATGGGCGCTGGACGACGTGGACAAGGACGAGGCGATCTGGCTTCCCCGCGAGGACCAGCTGCGTGAGCTTCTCGGCCCGGCGTTCCGCCGGCTGGAACACACACCTGACGGCTTCCGGCTGGTGGCGCGACTCGAGGACCGAGACACCGAGTTCTCCGCGCCGGAAGCCGAGGAGGCGTACGGGATCGCCTTGCTGCGACTGCTTGACTCCCTCGCCCGATGAACGCTCGCGCACCTCGGCCGACGGCGCCGGCTGCACCTCCGGCACGAAGGCGCAGCCGATGATCGCGCCAGGATGTCCTACGCGGGGTTGAGCGCGCCGGACGGTTCGGGCCGAGTCCGGGCGGCGGTGGGTACGCCGGGGCGCACGGCCATGGCAATGCCGGCGAGGAGCACCCAGAGGTGGAAGAGCAGCAAGCCGACGAAGCTGAGCGGCGTGAAGTGGAGTGCGACGAGGACCAGCGCCGACCAGGCGAGCCAGCGCGGGAACGCGCGGGCCACCAGGCCGGCGGCCGCCACGGCGAGGAGCAGGGCCAGGACGTCGACACTCGGGTGGCCGGTCGCCCCGAGGATGTGCCAGGCCTGCAACGCGCCCGGCGTGGTGGCGGGTTTGCCCCCGATGTCGCCGAGCAAGGCGTACGTGCCGGCGCTGTTGAGGCCCTCGGCCGCGCCGACCGCTGTGGCGATGAGCACCGTGGCGGCGAGCACCGGGGGCGCGCCGCTGCGACGCATGCGAACGTAGACCGCGGCGCCGAAGAACGCAAAGAAGATCACCGAGTACGCGAGCAGCATTCCTCCCCTCGCCACCTGTGCGTGGTGTGCGGCGTAGTAGCCGGTGAGCGTCGATACCGGGGTGTCGCTGTCGGGAAACTCGTCGATCACGAGATAGCCGGCCATCGCCAACACGGCGAATACGACTCCGGAGAGTGGCGCGATGCGGTCGAGCCACGAGGTCGCGCGCTCGTTGTGGGGCTGGGCTGTCACCTCGGGTCGACGACGCGCAGCTTGGTTGACCATGATGGCCCCCTCATGTGTTGCGGATGTGTTGGTATGGATGGCTGTTCACGCTAGGGCTGTAGGCGATCGGCGTCGTCCACGCCGCGCATGATCTTTCGATCAGCCGGGCGACGGACGTTTGCCGCGAAGGCATCAGCCGGCGGCGTGACGCCAGGGTCGGCGCCCGCGGCCTACAGTCAGATCGTGGCGGCGTGGATCGTGCGCTGGTGGCGGTCGCGGTTCGACCCGATGACGGTCGACCGGATCCTCGCGGTGGTGGCCACGCTGTTCACGCAGGTTGCGATCTGGCTTGGCGACGACGCGGCCGCGAATCGAGTCGCGGGGTCTGTCATCGCCGTGGGGATTACCGCACCGATCGCGGTCCGGCGCAGGTACCCGACGCTGGTCGGCATCGGGGTGCCGTTGCTCGGCATCATCGACCACGCCCTCTGGGACGCTCAGTCCGTTGGGTATCCGATCGCTACATTCCTTGCGTTGTATGCGCTCGCGGTCTGGACTCCGTGGCGCCCATTCATCGCCGGAGCGGCGCTGTTGGCCCTGGCCGCATTCGGGGCGAGCGCCTTGACCAACGGAAGTCTCCCCGACACGGTCCCCTGGGTCGTCGTGACGACCGCCGTGATGCTGCTGGTCCGCCGCATCGTCGGTGACCGCGAGCGCCGGGCCGAATTGGCCGAGCGGGAGCGCGACGTCGCCGCGCGCGAGGCAGTGCTGGCGGAGCGGTCGCGGATCGCGCGTGAGCTCCACGATGTGATCGCGCATAACGTGTCGATGATGGTGGTGCAGGCCGGTGCCGAGCGGCGATCGCTCGATGGCACGGGCGGGTCCACCCGAGACGTGCTCGAAGGGATCGAGCGCACCGGCCGCGGTGCCCTGGTCGAGATGCGTCGTCTGGTCGGGATGCTGCGCACTGACACGACCGATGCGCTGGCTCCGCAGCCCAGCCTCGACGACCTTCCACGCCTCGTGGCCCAGGTGCAGGCGGCGGGCCTTCCGGTCGAGCTGCGCGTTGATGGCGACCGGCGCAGCATCCCCGTCGGGATCGATCTGTCCGCGTACCGTATCGTCCAGGAAGCCCTGACGAACGCGCTCACACACGCCAATGACGCGCATGCGACGGTACGCGTCCGCTATGCCGATGACGTACTGGAACTCGAGATTAGCGACGACGGTGACGCCCCGGACGGTCTTGAGTCGGGCGGCGGGCATGGCCTGCTTGGGATCCGGGAACGGGCGGCACTGTACGGCGGCCGCTTCACGGCGGGCCGGCGTCCCGAGGGCGGGTTCACCGTCCGTGTCCTGCTGCCGATCCGATGACCGGCGTTCTGATCGTTGATGACCAGGCGCTCGTACGCGTCGGGCTCCGTAAGATCCTCGAGCTGGAGCCGGGGACCACAGTGGTCGGTGAGGCCTCCGACGGAGCGGACGCGGTCCGGTTGGCACGGCGGCTTCGGCCCGACGTGACGCTCATGGATATCCGCATGCCGGTGCTGGACGGGATCGAAGCAACCCGCCGGATTGTGCGCGACCAGCCGGCATCCCGCGTACTCATTCTCACGACCTTTGGGCTCGACAGCTACGTGTTCGACGCGCTCCGCGCCGGCGCCAGCGGCTTCATGCTGAAGGACGCGTTACCGGAGGAGATCGCCGCCGCCGTGCGCATCATCGCCACCGGCGAGGCGCTGCTGGCGCCGGCGGTGACCCGCAGCGTGATCGAGGAGTTCGCCCGCCACCGACCGGCACCCGGCCCACCGCCGGCCCTCGCCGAGCTCACCAGCCGTGAGCGCGAGGTGCTCGCGCTCCTCGCGCGCGGGCTGTCCAACCCGGAGATATGCCAGCGGCTGGTCATCGGCGAGGCCACGACGAAGACCCACGTGGCACGGATCCTGCAGAAGCTCGGTCTCCGCGACCGCGTCCAGGCCGTCATCTATGCGTACGAAAGTGGGCTCGTCGCGCCGGGAAGCGACACATGACGGAAGTCAGCCCTCGCATCACGCGTTTGCTCCGCGACCTGTCTGGTCGCGGGGCGGAGGTGGTTGACGAGTTCTGGCGGGAGGTCACGGCTGTGGGAACGCCGTTGGTGGAGGCGGTTCGTGACGGGTCCGCACTGGTCACCTTCGTGTGGCGGGGCCGGGCCGCGCACACCGCGACCGGCTGGGGGGTCGAGGTCGACCTCCAGCGCATTGCCGGCACCGACCTGTGGCACGGCTCGCGGCGACTGCCCACGGATCTGCGGACCCTCTACTACCTCCGCCACCGCGACGACGGCATCCCGACCTCGCCACGTGGCGTGGGCGCGACTCATGTGGACGCGCTCAACCGCCGGCCGTTCCGGTTCCCCGCCGACCGCGGCGATCCGAACGACCGGGCGTACTGGGCGTCGTTGCTGGAGCTGCCGTCCGCTCCCGGCGACCCGTGGAGCAGCCCACGGCCCGGCGTTCCCCGCGGCACGGTCCTGACGGCCAACCTGCGAACGGCGGCGCTCCGGGGACGGCGCCGAATCGGCGTCTACCGCCCCGCCGGCGCCGCCAAGGGCCTGGGGCTACTGGTCGTCTTCGACGGCTACCTCTCACGGACCGTGCTGCGGATCCCGACCACATTGGACAATCTGATCGCCGCCGGACGGATCCCGCCCACTATGGCGCTGTTCGTCCACGCCCCTAGCGGTGGACGCCGGCTCCGCGAGCTGCGGCCGGGCAACGCGATCCGGCGCTTCGTGACGCGAGAGCTGCTGCCCTGGGCGTACCGCCGCTGGCCTCTCAGCGCCGATCCTCGACGGACCGTTGCCGCCGGATCGTCGCTCGGCGGCCTCACCGCCGCGTACCTCGGGCTGGTCGCCCCCGAGGTCTTCGGCGGCGTCATCGCTCAGTCCGGCAGCTTCTGGTGGCCGGCGTCGCCGCACGCGGAGCCGCAGTGGCTGATCCGGGCGTACGCCGAGCGGCCAGGGCGGCCGGTGCGGTTCTACCTGGACGTCGGCGACCGGGAAACCAGCAGCCCACGCGGCGACGGCCTCGACCAGGTGACCGTCAACCGCCGCTTCCGCGACGTCCTGCTCGAGCGCGGTTACGAGGTGACCTACGTCGAGTACGCCGGGGCGCACGACTACGTCGGCTGGCGGCGGACCTTCGCGGACGGCCTCGTTGCGGTGCTCGGGACCGAACCGCCCGCACCGCCCGACAGCACATCACGCGGTAACCCTCCACTCAAAGGTGGGACCACAGCCCTGTCCTGAGCCCCCACGACGTGGTGTCCACGATGAACCGGATGGCCGCGTACGACGCGAGGTCGCGGAGTGTCAAGACCTGTGGATCGAATCAGGGGGTCATCGCCCGAGGTCGACGGTGACCTCGTGGTGGGAGACGCGTTCGTCCCACCGGGTCAGAGCGCGGCGGGCTGTCTCCTCGAGCACGGGTTGCTCGGGGTCGGCGCCGGCGAACGCGCGCACGTCGTCCATGCTGGTGAAGAACGTGATGGATGTGAACATAACCTCGTCGCCGTCGTGGCGGCGCAGCAGGCGGGCACCGCAGAAGCCGGGGACTTGCTGGAGGTGCTGGGCTACGTCGGTTGCGTAGTGGTGCTGGTATTCGTCGGCCGTTGCTGCCGAGGCCCATCCTCGCCATGTCCGCGCGATCATTCGCTGCACCAGACGCCTTCCGTGGTCGCTTGCCGCGTCTCAGGCCGTCTTGCCGGCGCTGTCGATAGTCTCCCGCTCAATCAGTTTGCCACGGTCGAATCGCCTCAGGCGGGCCTTGGCGCTGTCGCTGATGCGAAATGACGTGCTCCGTGCCACAGCGATCTCCTTCCTTTGTCGCCGCCGCCGAGAGTGCCGTATATAGCGCACATGCCGCTACATGCGGCGCAGCCCAAGTTCGGGACCGTCGGCCCGCAGCTGGGTGCGGCTGCGCGGCGGGACCCGGGGAACCGAGCAGTCCCACTGACCGGACCCGAAGCCGGCTGCGGCGGCGCCTCACGATTGCCAGCCCGGCCACAGTCTGCGGAGAAGGTCCGGACAGCGGGCCCCGTCAGGGTGACGACTGACGGCCCATCATGGGGCGATGATCACACGACGGAGGAACAACATGACCGAGCAAACGCGCGACGAGGGTACGCGGCGGAGGCGGGTCGGCTGGGCGGTCGGGCTGGTAGCGGCGGGAGCCCTGGCGGGAGGGCTGATCATGGCCACCGTGCCGGCGTCGGCCGACCCGTCGGCCAGCCCGTCCTCCTCCGCGTCCAATCCATCGTCGGCGGATCGCGCGGGTCGCGGCGGCCAGCGCAGCGACGAGACGCTACTCACCGGCGCGGACGCGGAGAAGGCGAGGACGGCCGCGCTGGCCGCGGTGCCCGGCGCCACCGTCGACCGGGTGGAGACCGACGCGGACGGCGCGGTGTACGAGGCCCACATGACAAAGTCCGACGGTACGAAGGTCACCGTTAAGTTCGACAAGGACTTCAAGGTGACCGGCGTGGAGGACGGTATGGGCGCCCACAAGTAGGCGCTCCATCCACAGTGGTCGGTGGCGCGCCGGCCGGCGCATCGCGTCGGCGGCCGGCGCGCTCGCCGGGTCGATCGCTGCGCCGGCCGCGGTAGGCCGGCCGCCTAGACTGGCCGTATGCCGGAGATCGACGCATCGGCGGTGACCATCCGGCCGGCGACGGCCGCGGACGCCGGAGCGATCGCCCGGATCTGGTACGACGGCTGGCGCGATGGGCACCTCGGGCACGTGCCCGACCAGCTGGTCGCGGTGCGCACAAGGGAGTCGTTCCAGGCTCGGGCTGCCGACCGGGTCGGCGACACCGCGGTCGCGCTCGTGGACGGGGCGGTGGCCGGCTTCGTGATGGTGGTGGGCGACGAGGTGGAGCAGGTGTACGTGTCGGCGGAGCACCGCGGCTCTGGTGTGGCCGGGCGGCTGCTGGCCGAGGCGGAGCGCCTGGTCGCCGTGGGCGGCCACTCACGTGCCTGGCTGGCCGTGGTCGCGGGAAACGGACGCGCTCGCCGGTTCTACCAGCGGCGGGGCTGGGCCGACGACGGCCCGCTCGACTACGCGGCCCGTACGGAGGATGGGCCGATCACGGTGCCGGTGCGTCGCTACGTCAAGCGGGTCGGCTGAACGCCAACGGTCGCGTGAGGATCTTGCGGAGGGTCGTGGCGAACGCGTCCGGGTGGCCGGTCGTCGCGTATTCGCCGCCGAGAAATCCGTCGTGGCCGCCGGGGAACACGACGGGTGCCGTGCCCAACCGTTCGGCCACGCCCACCGCGGCGCGCCCAGCAAGCTGCCGGCCGGAGTCGGCTCCGACGGCGATGACAATGCGGGTGGGCGCCGCGCGGAGGACGTCGAAGTCGTGCCGGTGGTGGGTGCACGAGATAATGTTCTGCCCGACCAGCGGGTCGTTCCTGGAGCCGTCGTCGTTGGTCGGCAACCCGAAATCGGCGGGATTCGGTGCCGGCCGGTCAACATAGTCGGCCGGGAGCGGGCCGTCGTAGCTGACGAGCGCGATGAATTTCGCCATCGCCGGGCCGACGCCGGCGCGCTGGTAGGTCTGGCGGATGTCCACGCACGCGGCGAGCGCCACCTCGCGGTCGGGCAGCTCCTGAGCGGCTGGCGGCTCGTGCGCGACGAGGGTCCGAACCTGCTCCGGGTGCCGGGCCACCAGCGCCAACGCGTTGACGGCTCCACCGCTGCTGGCGAACACGTCCACCGGCCCGCCGTCCAGCGCGGAGATCAGCCGGTGCAGGTCGTCCGCGTGCTCGTCGGGTGTGGACTGGGTGGCGCCGTCGGTACGCAGGCTGCGGTCCGCACCGCGCGGGTCGTAGGTCACCACCGTGCGATCGGCGAAGTGTCCTGCGAGCGTACCGAAACCGGTGGCGCCCATCGGTGATCCGATCAGCAACAGCACCGGCTCGGTACTGGACTCATTGCTCCGCACGTCGTAGGACAGCACGGCCCCCGGTACGGCCAAGGTGTGGGTCATGGGCTCGATCATGGGTACCCCTTCCGGGTGCTCTCGAAGGCTCGTACTGCTGACGGACCGAGACCACGAAACTCATCGGCCTGCTCGCACTCCGGTGCGGATCAGCAGGTGATGTTCTTCAGGCATACGCGCCAGAAGACCTGAGCGTTGTTGCCCGAGCCGCCGCTGCGGGGTGTTCCGATCCTGTAGTCGGTGCCGTTCGTGTCGTAGGAGTTGCTGCCGACGTATGGGTTGTTCCAGTGGAAGTGCACGAGGGCGTAGTTGAGTCCGCAGTACCACATCGTGAACTCGCCCCAGGCTTCCGTGCCGGTCATGAAGCCGTTGGACTCGGTGCCCCACTGGACGGTCGCGCCGGGCATGACGCTGCGCGGCATCTCGCCGCCCGGGATGAACTCGCCGTGCGGAGAGGCGAAGTTGTAGAGCTCCATCAGACACGGGGTGTCGTTCTTCATGGTGACCACGACGCTGCGGGCCGCGTTCGAGGTCAGCGTGCCGGAGGCTGCGGCCGGGCTGGCCAGCCCGACGACGAGCAGCGCGGGTCCCAGCAGCGCCAGGGTCATCCGTTTGATGATCCGGTTCATTACTCACTTCCCTTGATGGCGGGGCCGCCCTGTGCGACCCACCGATACGGTCCGGTATCGGTGGGGCGCGGCGGCAGGCTGCGGTCACCACAGTTGGTGCGGCGCCACCGCGTACCGGCCATGGGTACCCGCCGTCGGCGGCAATGTGGTGCCAGCACGACAGG
>DASXRQ010000137.1:0-22852 GCA_036506495.1 Micromonosporaceae bacterium
GGGTACGGAGAACTCGCGCACGGTGGCACTCCTCGACGTGGGCGGCGCGTTCCGCCGGCTATCCGCAACCTACCCGCTCTCGTCGATCATGGAATGGTTGCTAGCCTGCCGAGCATGGCGGACACGTCCACCCAGTCGATCGTCGTCGACGCGTTGCCGGACCGCGTCGCCGAGGTGATCTGCGACTTCGAGCGCTACCCCGAGTGGGCCGGCGCGATCAAGCGGGCCGAGGTGACCGAGGAGTATGAGGACGGGTACGCCAGTCAGGTGCGCTTCAAGCTCGACGCCGGGGTGCTGACCGACGAGTACACCCTGGCGTACGAGTACGCCGAGGACATCTCGCGGATCGAGTGGCACCTCGTGGCACCGTCGAAGATGCAGAAGGCGCAGACCGGGTCGTACGACATCGTCGACAACGGCGACGAAACGTCGACGGTGACGTACACGTTGGAGGTCGAGCTGGCGATCGGGATGCTCGGCATGTTCAAGCGCAAGGCCGAGAAAATGATCATGGACACCGCGCTGAAGGAGCTCAAACGCCGGGTTGAGAGCCTCGGCGCGGCTCAGTGAGGAGCTGATGATGCCTGGGTCCGATCAGGGCTCGGCCCGCGAGGAGGCGGAGCGCCTGGTTGCCGCGGTGATCGCCGCGGCGTCGGCGGCTTCCCGCCAGGGATCGGGCTCCGGTCCGCTGGGGTCACTCGGCTCGCTGGGCTCCCTGGGTGAAGCGGTCTTTTCGGCGGCCGGCCAGGTCGGCTCGGCGGTGCGCGGCCCGTGGGCGACCGGGAGCCCGGAGTGCTGCGTCTGCCCGATCTGCCGGGTCATCGCGGCCCTGCGCGACCCGTCCGCCGATTTCCCCGAGCGCCTCTCGACCGGCGCGGGGGACTTCGCGACGGGGGTCGCGAGCCTGTTGCGCGCGCTGAGCGCCGCCGCCGCGGCGACGAGGCCGCGCGGCCCGGCCGGCGGCCGAACGCCGGCGGGCCGGGATGACGGCCGACCACCGCCGGCCAAGGGAAATGACGGCCGAGCGCCGGCCGGCTCGGACGACACCACGTGGCGGCTGGCCACCCGGGCCGGGACCGAGCCGGGTCGATCAGCGCCGACCGAGGCGGACCCCTGGGCGTCAGCCACGGCGACCGACGCCGCGGGCGACGAGCCGGACGTGGCCGAGGAGCAGGGGACCGGCCGGTGACGTTGACCATCGGAGTGGACGTCGGGGGCACCAAGGTGGCGGGCGGCGTCGTCGACCCCGATGGCGAGGTGGTCGCCCGTACGCGCCGCGAAACGCCCGCCAACGATCCCCCTAAGATCCGGGACCTGATCGTCGAGGTGGTGGCCGAACTCGCCCGGCAGCACACGGTGGAGGCGGTCGGCATCGGCGCCGCGGCCTGGATCGACGCGGCCCGTGCGACCGTCCTGTTCGCCCCGAACCTGGCCTGGCGGGACGAGCCGCTGCGCGAATACGTCGCGGCCGCCGTCGACCTCCCGGTCGTGGTGGAGAACGACGCCAACGCCGCGGCCTGGGCCGAGTTCCGGCACGGCGCGGCCCGGGACGCGGATGACTCCATGGTCATGTTCACGGTCGGCACGGGCATCGGCGGAGGCATCGTGTTCGGCGGAGACCTCGTCCGCGGCGCCCACGGCATCGCGGGCGAGCTCGGCCACGTGCAGGTCGTGCCGGATGGCCGGCCGTGCGGGTGCGGCCGACATGGCTGTCTCGAGCAGTACGCGAGCGGGCAGGCGCTCGCCCGGTACGCGCAGGGGCTCGCGCGTCGGGAGCCGTCGAAGGTGTCGGCCCTCCTCAACTCCGCGGGCAGTGATCCCGATGCGATCACCGGCGTCATGGTCACCGCGGCGGCCGCGGCCGGCGACCCGGTCGCTCGGGAGGCGTTCGTCGACATCGGCGGCTGGCTCGGGCGCGGGCTGGCCGACCTCGCGCAGATCCTCGACCCGCAGGTGTTGGTCGTGGGCGGTGGCGTGATCGAGGCCGGGGACCTGCTGCTCGGGCCGGCCCGGGCGATGTACGTGGCGGAGCTGGCCCGGCGCGGACGATTCCCGGTCGCCGAGATCCGGCCGGCGGAGCTGGGCAACGACGCCGGCATGGTGGGCGCCGCCGACCTGGCACGCCGGCGCTAGCGTGCGTCGGCTCGGCCGCGGGGCGGCGCGGATATCCGGAGGTGAGCGTGGCGGCGCAGGACGAACCCGTCGCGGTGCGGGTGGTGTCGTACAACGTCCACAGGCTGCGCGACGACCTGTCGGCCCTGGCCGCGGTGGTGCGCGGCCTCGACCCCGACGTCCTGATCGTGCAGGAGGCGCCGCGTCGGTTCCGCTGGCGCGCCAAGTGTGCCCGGCTGGCCCACTCCCTCGGACTCGTGGTCGGCGTGGGCGGGCTACCCGCGCTCGGCAACCTCGTGCTGACCAACATGCGGGTACGCGTTCGTGACACCTGGTGCCTGCGCTACCCCCTCACGGCGGGCCGGCACATGCGCGGCGCGGCGTTCGCGAGCTGCACCATCGGGCGTACGCCGTTCGCGGTCGTCGGCTCGCACCTCGCCACGGACCCGGCGGAGCGCCCGGCACAGGCCGCGCTGCTCAAGGAGGCCGTCAACCGCATCGAGTCACCCGTGATCCTCGGCGGCGACCTGAACGAGGGCTCGGGCGGCGCGGCCTGGCGAACGCTCGCCGACGGCCTGGTCGACGTCGCCGTGGCGGCCGGTTGCCACGACCGGTTCACCTTCTCCTGCGGGCACCCGCAGGAGCGCATCGACACGCTCTTCGTCGACCCGCGGATCGAGATCCGGGGGTACGACGTGGTCGAGACGGCGGACGCCCGGCGCGCCAGCGACCACTTCCCGATCGTGGCCGACCTGCTGGTGCCCGCCGGCCTTAATCCTCGGCGTCGGGGCATTCCTTGCTGAGCCGCCCGTCCGGGTTGAGTTCGAAGTGCATGAAGTCCTTCTTGTTCTCGTACTCGCCGCCCCATCCGAAGCCGTGCGCCCGCAGTTTCTCAATGAGCTCCAGCGGGAGGGTGAGGACGCCGGAGCTGCGCCAGGTCTCCAGCACGTCCTTGTCGCGTTGCTGCCGGCGGGCGAGGATCCGAACGTCCTGCGCGTCCTGGCTGTCCGCGAGCTTCCGCCGGGCCTCGCTGACGGCGTCCTCCGCCTTCTGGATGGCCTCGCGGTCGTGGCTCTTGGCTGCCAGCCGCCGGTCTTCCTCGGCCTTCTCGACCGCGTCGCTGAGCTTGTGCTCGATGGGGACCGCGGTGGTGAGCCATTCCTCGATGTCCTTGGAGAGCCGGCTGAGCTTCTCGTAGCGCTTGGCCAGCTTGTCCGGGTCCGAGACCGACCGGTCGATGACGTCCTTGGCGATGTCGAGGTGCTCGCTGCTGTGCCGGCGCAGGACCTCAATCACGTCCTTGTCGGTGATGTACGGATTCCACGTCGCGTCGACGTCGAGCGCGAGGCCCCAGGCGTGGTTGCTCAGCTTGTCGGTGCCCTCGACCACACGCGGCTGGAAGCCGTTGACCGTCCTGATCGGACTCTTCGTCGCGTCGGCGCGCGCCGCCGTCAGGTCTTCCTTCCCGGCCTTGAGCAGCTCGAGGACCACCCGGTGCGCGCCGTGGTCGATATGCATCCCGAGCAGGGTGGCGTCCTGCGGTGCCGTGATTTCGCGCCAGATGCTCGCCGGATCGCACCAGCCGGCCTTGACCATCAGCGACCGGATCAGCCGGTAGTAGTCCAGGCCGTCCATCTTGTTGGTTTTCGCGAGCTGCTCGAAGACCTGGCGCACGTGCGGGTCGTAGCCTGCCCACTCGGTCTGGATGCGTTTCAGCAGCTCGCGTACCGCGCCGCCGATCTCTCTCGCGATGGCGACGGCGGCCCGGTCGGCGTCGGTCACCTCGCCGCGGTCGTCGCGCTCGGCGAGCGCCGCGTCCAGGTCGGGGCTGGTGAGCACGTCCTCACCGTCGAGGGCGTGCAGGCGACCCAGCGGTACGCCGCGCATCGCGGCCACCTCGCCGATCAAGCTGGCGGCACGGGCGGTGGGGTCCCGCTCTCGGGCCAGCTGGCCCTCGACGTACTCCCGCTCCTTGTCGCTGAGCGGGTCGCGCAGGGTCGGCGCGACGACGCCCGCGTCCACGGCGCCCCGCACCGCCTCGGTGCGACCCAACGCCCCGGGGTCGAGGACACGGCCAGCGTCGAGGGCGCCGGTCGCCAGGACGGTCCCGGTCGCGGCGAGCGCCGCCGCGGCGTCCGGCAGCATCGCCGCTCAGCTCGGTGCGGGCGTGAGCCCGCCGTCCGGGTGCGGCTCGGCCGGCGGCGGGAACACCTTCGCGTAGATGTCGGCCTTGGCCTCCTCCCCGGCCGTGACGATGTCGACGCCGAGCTTGGCCTGCGCCGCCTGGGCCTGCGCGCGGGCCGCCTCCGCCTCGCGGATCGAGATCGCGGTGCGCTGCAGGTCGGCGGAGTACGCGTCGAGGGCGGGCCCACCGCCCAGGAATGCGTCGCAGACGATGCCGTCGGTGCGCAGGGTGACCACGTTCGCGGACAGGATGACGCCGGGCACGGTGAAGGGCAGCATGATGCCGCTCGCGTCACCGGCGGTGTTCGCCTGGTCCGCCGGCTTCCAGGTTTGCTTGAGATTCGGGTCGAACCGGGCCCAGCGCTCCGACCGGGTGACCGGGCGGGGCGTGCCGGGGCTGTCCGGGTCGTCCTCGACCATGAGCCGGCCGTCGGCGCCACGCACGGGGAAGAGCCGGGTCACCTCCTCGACGATCGGGACCTGCGCGCCGGTGTAGTCGAACACCCCGTCCAGCTGCGTGAGGATTGTGCGGTACACGTTGGCGACATTCGCGTCGTGGTCACCGATCGCGCCCGGGCCGAGGATGCGGCGCAGCCACCCCCGCAGCTCCGGCAGCGTCGCCTCCTCGTAGTCCGCTCGGGGCAGGTCCTCCGCATCCCGCGCCGGCCTTGTCATCTGCGCGTCCTCGAACCACTCCGTGAACATGCCCACCCGGACATCGACCAGGTGCAGCAGTGACACGAACTCCTGGGTCATCTGGCGGAACACGAAGTTCAGTGTCCGCGACAGGTTGGTGTTGGCGAGCGTACGGGTGATGGTCTGTTCCTCCTGCACCGCAGTGCTCGTGCTGGTCTTTCCCTCGACGCTGACCTTGCGTTCGCTTGACTTCTCCGCCGCGTTGCGGCGCACCGCATTGCTGACTCGCTTGGCCGCGTCCTCGCGCGCGGACGCCGAGTTGTACGCCGCCTCGGCGGAGACCGACGCCGACGCCACGCCCCAGCTGCCGCTGCCCGACGCCGTCACCTTGGCGGCGAAGGCTTCCTGCTCCTTGCTGTTCGTACTGCTCTCGGCCGTGACCGCGTCCTCGAAGCTCTCGGTTGCCTTCTCACCCGAGGACTCCAGGATCGACTCCGTCCGGGACTCGTCCACCTGCATGCTGCGGAAGGTCCGCATCGAGATCGTCGTCTGTTCGCCGGGCAGCAGGCTCATCGTCTGGACCACCCGCCCGGCGCCGTACCGGCCGAGGAAGTTCGACAGTCGAAGGCAGTCGACGAGCATCAGGCGTCGCCGAGGCACCGCGGTGAGCCGGATGGTGAACTCCCGCGTGGCTGTCGCCTTACGTCCTGCGGCATCGGTGGCCGTCACAGCGAAGGTGTGGCTGCCCGTGCCGAGCTGCGCCCGGTGCGACCAGCCGCGCTGGGCGTCCGGCGTGAGCGCGGTCGCCGACCCGCCGTCCACCGTGATCGCCACGGTGACGGCCGTGCCGCCGTCGACGATCACACCGGACGCCTCGACCTCCACCTGCCCGTCGGCGGCGAGGTAGATATCGCGTCCGGCCTGAGGCTTGTTGATGACGACCTGAGGCGGCGGATATCCAGGGTCGGTCGGCTGGCCCGCCGCCGCGTTGATCGTCAGGGCAACGCGGTCGGTGAACGTCGCCGTGCCGAGCTTGACGGTGGCGAACAGTGTCACCGGCCCCGGCTTGAGCGTGATCTGCCCCGAATAGAGGTGTGACCCCGTGCTCGTGATGCCGGTGTGGGTCGCCGTCCCGGTCGCGGTGCCGGCCCGCAGCGCGAGCGAATCCGGCCAGTCGTCGACGTTCGTGTACCGGACACGGACGGTCACCGTGCACGCGGTGCCCTGCGTGGTGGCGGTCAGCTGGCTGGACTGGGCCGGTGTGAGGATGACGACCGTCGCGGTCGGCTTGTCCTGTTCGGTGTCGACGGGACCGGCCTCCGACGTCTCCGGGATCGCCGACTCCATTGCCGCCCGGACCACGCCGATGGATCGATCGGTCGCCGGGAGGTACCGGGTGACACCGGCCGCCTCCGCCGACGTGCCTGCCTCCTCCGCCTCGACCAGCATCGGCACGCCGTCCTCGACCGCGATCGCGACGCCGCCGAACCGGTGCCAGCCGTGCACCACGCCGACGGCGTGGACCTCGCCGGAAAGGTTGACGACCAGTGGCGTTCCGAATGGATCTCGCTCGGGGTCGAACGTCAGCACCGTGTAGGTCCGGCCCGGATAGCTCGTCGGATCCGGCACGTTGTAGCTGAGATGCGGCGCTTGCGCAGCGTCCGCGCTGTCGAGCCGGAGCATCGAGGCGGCGGTCACAGGTCCATCGGCTGCCACGTGGCTCACCTCCCGGAACATCCTCACCGAGCGTAAGAGTCGGAACTCACGCCGCAGTCGGATCATTCGGGAAACCGACACAAGTCGATGTCCGACGGGCGCATGTCACGCGTTTTCCCGGGGTGCCAGCCGGGTAGATCACCGGGTATCAGCAGGCGAGGGGGTTGTGAGGAGGCTGTCATGCCCAAGGGAAAGTCACCCGGTCCGTCCGTGAAGAACCCGGACACGTATGAGGCGCTCAGGGACAAGGGCATGTCCAAGGAGCGTGCGGCGAAGATTTCCAACGCTCAGGCGAAGAAGCAGAAGAGCAAGAAGAAGTAGCCGGGGCTGGCACACCGACGGACTGGACAAAACCCACCGAGAGCCGCGAGGATTCGGCAGCCACGCCGTCACGAGGAGCTCCGCCGGTGCCCAGCGAGTTCGACCCCCATGCCCCAGGTGCGACCCTCTGGCGGGACGGCCGCCCGGTCTATGACCGGGGCGAGACGGTGTGCGTGATCGGCGCCGGCGCCAGCGGGCTGGCGGCGATCAAGAATCTCAGGGAGTACGGCTTCGGGGTCGACTGCTACGAACGCGAGACCAGCGTCGGTGGCATGTGGAACTGGCGGCACGATCGCAGCCCGGTGTACGCCAGCACCCACCTCATCTCGTCGAAGCCGTTCACTCAGTACCCCGACTTTCCGATGCCGGACTCGTGGCCGGACTACCCGCACCACGCCCAGTTGCAGAGTTACCTGGAGCGGTACGCCGACCACTTCGACCTCCGACAGTACGTCTGGTTCGGCACCGAGGTGATCAAGGTCGAGCCGGCCGACGCCGACCGCTGGGACGTGACCACACGCAGCACGGGCGGATACGGCGGCGAACGCACCCAGCGGTACGCCGCGGTCGTCGTCGCCAATGGCCACAACTGGTCGCCGAAGATCCCCGCGTACGAGGGGATGGACGAGTTCGCCGGCACCGTCATCCACGCGTCGGCGTACAAGGACGCGTCCCAGATCCGCGGCAAGCGGGTGCTCATCGTGGGGGCGGGCAACACCGGCTGCGACATCGCCGTGGAGGCGGCCCAGCAGGCGGCGCGCTGCTGGCTGTCCATCCGGCGCGGCTACTGGTACGCGCCGAAGTACGTGTTCGGGCGCCCGGCCGACCAGGTCAACGACGGCGTGCTGGCGCTTCGCGTACCGCTGCGGATGCGGCAGTGGCTGTTCCACCGGACGCTGAAGATGACCGTCGGCGACCTGACCCGGTTCGGGCTTCCGAAGCCGGACCACAAGGTGTACGAGACGCACGCGATCGTCAACAGCCAGCTCGTCTACTACGTCGGGCACGGCGAGATAACCCCGGCGCCGGACGTCGCTCGGTTCCACCGCCACTCGGTCGAGCTCACCGACGGTCAGACCATCGAGCCGGACCTGGTGGTGCTCGCCACCGGTTACCTGCCGCGGTTCGAGTTCCTGGCGCCCGAGGTGCTCGACGCCGGCGCCGACGGGCGCCCCCGGCTGTACCTGCACCTGTTCCCGCGCCGGCACCCCACCCTCGCGGTCGCAGGTCTGCTGCAGCCCGACTCGGGCATGTTCACGCTGGTGCACTGGCAGACCGTCGCGATTGCGCGGTGGCTGCGCCTGCGGGAGACCGCGCCGGACCGGGCGGCTGCGTTCTGGTCGCGCGTTTCGGCCGAGGCCGATCGGCGATGGACCAAGGCGAAGGTGAAGGACTCGAGCCGGCACTGGTTCGAGATCAGCCACACCATGTACCTGCGGGCCTTGCGGGACGCGCTCGACGAGCTGGAGCCCGCCCGATGAGCCGGATCCGGGTCATGCGCGAGCGGGACTGGACGCGCCCGGTGCCGCCGGTGCGCCGAGAGGTCCTCGCCGCCACGCCCGAGCTCGACGAGGGAAGGCCGCCGGTGCTGTTCGTTCCGGGTTTCGGTCATGGCGCCTGGGCGTTCGCCGAGAACTGGCTGGAGCACACCGCGTCGCGCGGGTTCCCGGCGTACGCCATGAGCTTGCGCGGGCACGGCGCCAGCACGTCGGCGCCGCGGCCGACGCTCCGGGCGTACGCCCACGACGTCGTCCAGGTGGCCACGGGGCTACCGCGGCGCGCGGTGCTGGTGGGGCACGGGGCCAGCGGTCTCGTGGTCGCGAACGCCCTGGCCCGATATCCGGCTCGCGCCGGTGTGCTGGTCGCGCCGGTGCTCGGCGGCTGGGGCACCCTCGGCGGAGCGTTGCGGCGCAACCCGGTCGGCACCGCGCCGGCGCTGCTCGGCGGCCGGCTGCGGCTCCGCCGCGGGCAGCTGTTCAGCCGCGAGCTGCCCGACGCGCTAGCCCGGAAGTACCTGTCCCGGCTCGGCGCGGCGGCCCCGCGGGCCCAGTGGCAGCTGATCGCGCACCGGGCGCCCGAGCCTCCGGTCGGCGATCCGCCGGTACTCGTGGTCGGCAGCCCGGACGACCGGATCGTGTCGGCCGCGGCGCTGGCCAAGGCCGCCCGACGGTACGGCGGTGCACCGCTGCTGTTCCCCGGCATGGGTCACGACCTCATGCTCGACGCGCGCTGGCGCGAGCCGATCGACGCGATCCTCGACTGGCTCGATAAGGGCTCCGAGCGGTAGTCAGCACGGTGCTTCGGTCCGGGCCGAAGCAATCCGCGGCTAGCCTCGATGCGTGGACCAAGACGTGGACCTGGCGTCGGTCGCCCGGCTGATCGGGGAGCCGGCGCGCGCGGCGATGCTGCAGGCGCTGATGGCCGGCGAGGCTCTCGCGGCCGGCGAGCTGAGCCGGCTCGCGGGTGTGTCCGCGGCGACCGGAAGCGAGCATCTGGCCCGGCTGAACGCCGGCGGCCTTGTCGAGGTGGTCGCGGCCGGCCGGCACCGCTACTACCGGCTGGCCTCGCCGGACGTCGCACACGCGCTGGAGTCGCTCGCGCTCGTGGGCCGGCCGGTCGCCGTCCGGTCGCTGCGGCAGTCGCGCGCGGTCGCGGCGCTGGCGACCGCCCGGACCTGCTACGACCACCTGGCCGGGCGGGTCGGCGTCTCGGTGCACGACACGCTGGTATCCCGGACGGCGCTCGTCGCCGGCGGCGACGGGTATCTGCTCACCGACTCCGGCGACCGGCTACTCGGCGAGCTCGGCGTGCCGGTGGGCGCCGCGCGAGCGAGCCGGCGTGCGTTCGCCCGCCCCTGCCTGGACCTCACCGAGCGTCGCCCGCACCTGGCCGGCGCCCTCGGTGGCGCGCTCTGCGCCCGGCTGCTCGACCTCGGCTGGCTCGTCCGGCGCGCGCCCGGCGAGCGCGGGCTACGGGTGACCGAGCGCGGCCACGCGGGGCTCCGCGACTGGTTCGACGTCGATCACACCCGGGCGCCGTCGTCGGGGTCGTAATCGTCCTCGTCACCGCCGGGCCGCAGCCGCCAAATGAGCGTGACGAAGCCGGCGAGGATGGCGGTGAAGCCGAGCAGCATTGACGCGGTCGAGTCGATCGGCAGCAGCTCGGGGAACAGGAACAGCACGAAACCGCCCACGACGCCGAGCACGCCGAGCGCGGCGTACTTGGAGATCCGGGGCAGCGGCGGTGGCGGTGGCGGGGTGTACCCCTCCTCGTCGTCCGCCTCGGGCAGGTCGGCGCCGAACGTGTCCAGGCCGTCCAACAGGGACGGCTCCGCGACGCCCCGGCCATCGAGGAGTTGACCGGAGTTGTTCGCGGGGCCGGCGGGCGAAACCGGCGCGCCGGGCGGGCTCACGTCGGCGGGCGCGTTCGTCGGATCGCCCGAACGAATGTCGAGCGCGTCGATGTGCTCGGCGGGCGGCCACGGGTGGCTGGTCGGGTCGACCTGGGAGTTGAACGAGGCCACGATGCGGGCCCACTCGGCCTCGATGTCCGGCCACCGGGGAGCATCGGGCCGGGACTCGCGCGGCGGGGCCGGTTCGTCCGCCGTGTCGTCGTCGGCCGCGAGCCTGGCCAGGTAGTCGCGCGCCGTGCTCAGATGGGTCCGGTCCACGTACAGCCGGTCGGTTGGGCGGGGCGGCATGGTCGTGGTCCGAGTGACCGGGTTGAGGTCGGCGGCGGGCTGCAGGTACGCCGCGATGCCGCCGGCAGCGAGCACGTCGAGCAGGTGTTCGCCGACCCGCGGATCGACATCCCCCGCGGCCACGTACTCCGCCGCGTCGAGCCCGTTGTCGCGTCGTCCGCGACGGGCACCACCCGCTGACACCGTCAACCTCCCTCGCCCGCGTACCGCTCCGGGCATAGCCTGAATCGTGACACGGCCGGCACGGCTTCGGGGAGTGCGTCGTGGCACGCAGTGCCGGACCCGCCGAAGTCTGGCGCCCGCGGGCTGGCCGCGCGGCCTCCGGACCTCGGATACGCTCATGCCAGCACCACTCGCGGGCTCATGAGACTGCGGGGATCGGGGAAGGACGCCGTTGCTGTACTGGCTGCTCAAGTACATCGTCCTCGGCCCGTGGCTGAAACTGCTCTTCCGGCCGCACGTGGAGGGCAGGGACAACGTGCCCGACGAGGGTCCAGCCATCATCGCCAGCAACCACCTGTCGTTTTCCGACTCGATCTTCATGCCGCTGATGGTTAAGCGGAAGGTGACCTTCGTCGCGAAGGCGGAGTACTTCACCGGCCGCGGCCTCAAGGGCTGGCTGATCAAGATGTTCTTCGTCGGCACCGGGACGATCCCCGTCGACCGGTCCGGCGGACGCGCCGCCCAGGCGGCGCTCGAGACCCAGCTGCGGGTGCTGCGCGAGGGAGGCCTGGCGGGGATCTACCCCGAGGGCACCCGTTCACCGGACGGGCGGCTGTACCGGGGCAAGACCGGCGTCGCGCGGCTCGCGCTCGTGAGCGGCGCTCCGGTCGTCCCGGTCGTCATGCTCAACGCCGACGAAATCCAGCCGCCGGGCAAGCTGCTCCCGCGGATCAGGCGAGTCAAGATCCGGTTCGGGGCGCCGCTGGATTTCTCCCGCTACGCGGGCATGGCCGGCGACCGGTTCGTCGAGCGCGCGGTCACCGACGAGATCATGTACGAGCTGATGGAGCTGTCCGGCCGCGAGTACGTCGACGTGTACGCCCAGAAGGTGAAGGCGCAGCTGGACAAGGCCCGGCCGGCCGCCCAGGCGGAGGAGAAGGCGCCGGCGATCGCGGCTTGACCGCGCCGGCCGCTCCGAGGCTCACCAGGCCAGCAACCGCTCGCTGGCGGTTCGCTTGGCAAACTCCACGAGCTCCGGCTCGATCTCGGCCAGCCGCCGGTCGCGGGACCCACGCAACGTGGCCGCCGCCGCGGCGAGCGCCAGCGCCCGGTCGGTCTCCGCGCCGATCTCCCGGAAGATCCGGGCCGCGGTCAGATGTCCGTCCGCGCCGCCGGCCACCGTCGCGAGGCCCGCGTCCACCCATGGCGTACGCCGGGGCGAGCGCTCGAGCATCGTGCGGACCCGCTCGCGCCCGACCGGTCCGATCAAGGCACCGGCGTGTGCCGCACCGGCCGCCCATTCGCCGAACGCGAGCATTGTCGTGCCCGACCAGTCCTCGTCGAGCTCGGTGAGCAGCTCGGCGGCCTCGCTCGGCCGGCCCTGCAACGCGCGGCACAGGGCGGCGTGCGCCAGGGTCGAGAACAGTACCCGGTGGAAGCCGCTGCGCCGGGCCGCGCCGATCGCCTGCGCCACGGCGTCTGCGCCGCGCGTGCCGCTCTCGGCCGAGCTGGCGGGCGGCTCGCAGCGCAACACCCGCAGCCAGCCGGACACGGCGACCAGGTGCAGGTCCCACTCCGCGGTGGGCAGCCGGAGGGTCGCGGCGCCCGCGGCGAGCGCGGTGTCCCAGTCGCCGGCGTAGTAGGCTCGCGCGAACTGGTCGTCGAAGCTCGTCGCCAGGCTATGGCCCCCGGCCCGGTCGAACGACCGCTGTTCGTCGATGAGCCTGGCGGACCCGGCGATGTCGCCCTCCTCCTGCAGCGCCCAGGCCAGGTTCTGCACGGCGCGCCGGCGGCTGGTCAGCCGCTGGCCGCGGCAGTGCTCGGTGGCCGCGATCAGATCGGCGAGACCGTCCGGCGCGCCGGCCTGGTAGCGAGCGGTGGCCAACGTGATCCAGGCGCTGGCACCCACCTCGATGAGCCCGAGGCGGTCGGCCAGTACCGCCGCGGCCTGTGCAGCGTCGACGGCCGGTCCAGTTTCCGCGTTGATCATGCGTACCCGGGCCAGCTCCAGCAGGGCCACGCCCTTCTCTTCGCTGTCGGGCAGGTGCTCGTAGAGCGCCACCGCGCGGTCGAGGCAGCGCAGCGTCTCCGACCGGTCGGCCCGACTCCAGGCCGCGGTCGCCAAGAGCGTCCATGCCCTGGCCGCGCCCGCCCGGTCCCCGTCGCGGTCGAGTGAGCTCGCCAGGTCGACCAGTCGGCTCGGGCCGCCCTCGGCGAGGAACGCGTCGCTGTCCCGGTAGAGCGCGAGCTCCGCCGCGAACAGCTCCAGGCCGGCGTCGGACTCGAGCCGGAGCGACAGGGCGCGGCTCAGCAGCGTGGCCGCGGCGTCCAGGGCATGCAGGGCGTACGCCCGGCGAGCGGCGCGGCACAGGGCGTCGCGGGCCGCCGGGGCGTACGGGCGCGGATCCAGACCGACGGTCCGGGCGACCTCGTGGGCCGCCCAGCGGTGGTTGGCCAGCACCTCGACGAGGTCGGCCTGCCGGCCCTCGGCGACCACGCCCTCGAGCCAGTCCGCGGTCCGGTGGTGCCGGGCGACCCGCTCGGCCCGCGGCAGCCGCTGGTAACAGACGTCGCGCACCAGCGCGTGCCGGAAGCGGTACTCCGGCTGGTCGGCCATTGCCGAGGTCGGCTGCTCCTGGACCAGGTCGCGCTGCTCCAGCCGGCGTAGGGCTCGCTCAACGAGCGAGACCGGGACGGCGCCGGCCGCGGCGACCGCCCCCGGCCAGAACTGCGTGCCGACCACGGCCGCGCTCTGCAACACCGCCCGGTCCGCGGCGTCCAGCAGGTCGAGCCGGTTCGCGATGACGGCCTGAACGGTCTGCGGCATCGGTGGCACATCCGACGCCTCGAGCGTCCACGATGGACCTGTCCGCCGGAGGTTCCCGCCCTCGACGAGCATCCGGACGTACTCCTGCGCGTAAAGCGGGTTGCCGCCGGCCAGGTCTACCAGCGGAGACAGTGTGGGCGTGGCGAAGACCGCGGTGCCGAGCATCTGGGCGCACAGCGCGGAGATGTCCGCCTCCCGCATGGGCGCCAGGTGGATGGATGTCGCGCCGGTGACCGCGCTGGTCCAGTCGGGGCGGCGTTCGCGCAGGTCGGGTCGGGCGGTCGCGACGACGAGCAGCGGCACCCGTTTGGTCGTGCCGCCGACCAGCTCCACGAAGCGCAGCATCGTCTCGTCGGCCCAGTGCATGTCCTCGAACACCACGACGGTGGGCCGGCGGGCAGCCATCGCGAGCACGAACCGGCGCCACGCCGACTCGGTGTCGGCCGGACTCAGCCGCGGTCCGGGCAAGCCGACGAGCGGCCCGAGCGCATCGCCGAGGCGGGCCGCGTCCTCCGGGCCGGCCATCCGGCGTACCGCCTCGTCGAGACGGCTGGCGGCGGTCGCGTCGTCGTCGGAGTCCAGGATGCCCGCCTCGGCCTTCACGATCTCGGCGAGCGCGCCGTACGTGACGTTCTCCCCGAACGGTGGGCAGTGCCCGACACGCCAGCTCACGGACACGTCGTCGAGCAGGGCGGTGTGCCTTGCCAGCTCTCGCAGCAGCCGGCTCTTGCCGATCCCGGCCGCACCGAACACGGTGACGAGTTGGGGGACCCGGTCGCGGATCGTGCGGTGCAGCGCGTTGACGAGCAGGGCCTGCTCGTGGTCACGATCGACCATCGGCGTGGGGTCGGTCTCGCCGACGGGGCCGTGCCGGCGAGCCGCGATGGCCAACCACACCTGGCTGGGGCTGGACCGGCCGCGCAGGGTGATCGACGGCTGCTCGGCGTACTCCACGTCGTCCCGCGTCGCGGCCTGCGTGGCCTCGCAGACCAGCACGCCGCCGGGCGGCGCCAGGGCCTGGATGCGGGCGGCGGTGTTGACCACGTCGCCGGCGACGATCGCCTGGCCGCCGTCGCGGGCCGCGGCGACGTCGACCAGCGCCTCCCCGGTGGCGATGCCGACCCGGAACTCCAGGCCGTGGCTGTCGCCGGTCAGCACCCGCTGCAGTTCCAGCCCCGCGCGTACGCACCGCAGGGGGTCGTTCTCGGTGGCGACCGGCGCACCGAACAGGGCCATCACGGCGTCACCGATGTACTTCTCGACGACGCCGCCGAACTGCCGGATCACCCGACGGGACGTGCCGAAGTAGTCGTGCTGGACCAAGCGGATCCGCTCCGGGTCCGTGCTCTCGCCGTACGCGGTGAAGTTCACCATGTCGACGAAGAGGACGCTGATCTGCCTCCGGTCCTCGCTCCCGATCGCCCCGGCCTCGTCCAGGGGCGCCCCGCAGCCCGTGCAGAACGCGGCACCCACGGCATTGACTCGTCCACAGTAGACACAGGTCGGGCTGAGGCTGGTGCCGCAAGCGCCGCAGAACCTGTCGTCCGGGCCCGCGGTGCGCGCGCAGTTTGGGCACGTCGTGGTGATGGCCTCGCTCCAGATCCCCAAGGTGGATCCAGTATCGCCCGACCCTTCCCTGGCCGGTATCGGACCTGTAGCCAACTCGACACGGACCTACCGCGCGGGGCGGACCTCGCTAGAGTGGGCAGACGTAGATCATTGCCACTGCGGGGGAGGCACGGTGGACGTACGGCTGACGGTCGCGTGGACCGACCCGTTCGGGTTGGTGCACGAGGCCGGCGACGTCGTCGACATCGATGCGGTCACCCTCGCCGAGCTCGAGGAGCAGGGAGTGGTGAAAGACCTGGAGGGTGAGGAGCCCACGCAGATCGGTCCCGGTCCGGGCGCCCCGGATCCCACGGCGGATCCGGACGCGAGCCCCGACATCGGTCCCGGCCCCGGTGCCCCAGACCCGTCGCCGGACCCGGACGCGAGCCCCGACATCGGCCCCGGACCTGGCGGCGCCGACCCCACCTGAGCACACCGCGGGCGCGCGGCGGGTGGGCGACCTCCGCCCGTCGCGCCCGAGGGCGGGATGACTGCCCGGTCAGCGTTCGACCATGCCGGCGCGGCGGCGAAGCGCCGCGATGTCGGTGACCACGATGCGTCGACCCTCGGTGCGTAGCCAGCCGCGGCTGGCGAACGACCCGATCGCCTGGTTGACGCTCTGTCGCGAGCCGCCGGCCATCTCGGCGAGCTGGCTCTGGTTGAGCTCGATCGTGATCATAGGAGCCTGGCTGTCGCCGGCCAACCGCACCAGCGTCTTGGCCACCCGACCCGGCAGGTCGAGGAAGACGTGGTCGGCATTCTGCTCGGTGAGCCGGCGGACGAGGGCACCGAGCGAGCGCATCACGGCGTCCAGGATGCGCTGATTGGAGTGGACGAGGTCGATGAACGCGGCGCGCGACAGCGCCAGCGCAGTGGTGTCCTCGATCGCTTCCGCCGATAACGAGCGCGCCGAGCCGTCCAGCAGCGACACCTCACCGAATACGTCGGGTGGGCGGAGCACGGCCAACACCGCGCGCTCCCCGGTCGGCGCGGTGCGGAACACCGCCACCGCGCCGCGGCGCAGCACGATCAGCGACTCGCCAGGGTCGTTCTCGACGAACAACAGCTGGCCTTTGCGGTAGGTGCGCGGCATCGCCGCGGCGATCACCCGTTGCCGCACCTCGGGTTCGAGACCCGCGAACATCTCGACCCCGGTCAGCGCGTCATTGGGATCCGGCAGGCGAACCTCCACGGTCCAACCCTCCCCGGTCGGGACCACTATGAACCGAACATCTGTAGCACGTACCGCCCGATCTCGCCAGGAGCGGCAGGTGCCAGCGCTGTCCACCGCAGATCATGTCGCGCCTGTCGCCTGCTGTACACCCCCCGAATCGGTTCGGTGACAGTGCGGTCATCTGCGGTCGGGCAGTCTTGCGGGCAGATCCCTTGGCCGAGGGGGCGGAGTGGGATCGTCACGGGGATGCCGGAGCCGGCCGCCGCCCGCCACCGGGCGGGCAGCGGCCGGCTCTGCCGCGCTGCGACGGCCGGGTCAGCTCGTCCCGATCACCGCCTGCCCGCGCAGGTGCGCGAGAACCAGCGGGTCGATCCGGCCCGCGACCACCCGCTCCTCGAGGTTCTCCACGCCGGCCCAGGCGGCCAGGGCCTCGTCGAGAGCGGCGCCGTCGGTGCCCTCCGAGCGGTGCCCGGCCGCCGCCAGGCGGTCCCGCACCTCGTCGGCGAGCGGACCGACCAGGTCGAGCAGGGTGTCCGGGTCGGGCTTGCCGAACAGAAGCGTGTGGGTGTCCAGTAGCCGGGCCAGTTCCGCGACGGGACTCGGATGATCATCGACGCGCAGGTCGACGACGACGTCGCTGGTTCCGCCGTACCCCTGCCCCCGCGCGACCACCAGCAGCGCCGCGCTCTGCCGGCCGCGCCGGTCGCCGCCGGCCTCGTCGCCGGCCCGCAGGGCGACCAGCAGGCGGCGCGCGAGCGGGGCGCCGGTGTCGGAGCCCAGCCACGCCGCCCGCATCGCGTCGACCACCTCGGGGCCGGCGAGGATGTTGCCCTGGATCGCGTACCCGTCGCCGGCCGTCCCGCCGGCCCAGTTGTGGCAGGCCTCGCCGGTATAGGTCGCGCCGTCGTCGCTCGGCCCAACGACCCCGAGCTGCCGCTGGGCCCGGCCCGAGTCCGCGGCCACCAGGCCCGCGACGGTGTCGGCCGCCGAGACGCCCGTACGCAGCAGTGCCAGCCCCTGCGGCCGGTACGCGAGGTTTGCGTACGACTGGGTGGCCAGCGCGCCGATCGTGGCCTCGGCGGCGGGCACCGCCGCCCCGACGGCCAGGAACTTGCTCGCCACCGCCACTCCGTGCGCCGTGCCGTCGGCCGAACGGGCCACGATCGAGAACGTCATGCGGGCACCGTAGGCAATGATGGGGGTGATGGTCTACCGATACTTCTACGACTGCGAGTTCATCGAGGACGGGCGCGTCGTCGACCTGGTCTCCATCGGCGTGGTTGACGAGCACGGCCGCGAGTTCTACGCGGTCTCCACGGAATTCGACGACTCGCGCGCGGTGCCGTGGGTGCGCCGCAACGTGCTGGACAGGCTGCCGTCGCCGGGTGACGTGGCGTGGCGCTCGCGGACGCGCATCCGGGACGACCTGTACGCGTTCCTCGTCGAGCCGGTGCGGGAGCGGCCAGGCGAACAGATCGAGCTGTGGGCTTGGTACGCCGCGTACGACCACGTCGCTCTCGCGCAGCTGTGGGGGGCGATGCCGGCGCTGCCCAGAGACTTACCGCGGTTCACGAAGGATCTGCGCCAGCTGTGGGACGACCGGGGGCGCCCGCCCCTGCCGGGGTCCGAGGCGGACCGGCACGACGCGCTGATCGATGCCCGGCACAATCTGGCCCGCTGGCGGGCGATGACCGCCCCGTGACGGCATTCATGGTGGCGACGCCGGGTCGCGATGGTCGGCGTTCAGGCTGGGGGACTACAGTGCGCATTTGCGGCCCAGTCCCGGCCGGGCAACGACGCCGACGGTCGCCTCGACCCCGCCCCCGGGCGCTCCAACCGCGAGCCACATCGAGATGGAGGACGAGGAATCATGCGTATCGGCGTGCTGACCGGCGGCGGTGACTGCCCGGGCCTGAACGCGGTGATCCGCGCGGTGGTGCGCAAGGGCATCACCACGTACGGTTGCGAGTTCATCGGCTTCCGCGACGGCTGGCGTGGCCCCCTCGAGGGCCAGAGCCGCCTGCTCGGCATCGCCGAGGTCCGCGGCATCCTGCCCCGCGGCGGGACCATCCTCGGCACCTCCCGGACGAACCCGATCAAGATCGACGGCGGCCTCGAGAAGATCCAGGCGAACCTGTCCAGCCTCGGCATCGACGCGCTGGTGGCCATCGGCGGCGAGGACACCCTCGGCGTCGCGTCGAGGCTGAACGAACTCGGTGTGAACGTCGTCGGCGTGCCGAAGACGATCGACAACGACCTGGGCGCGACCGACTACACGTTCGGGTTCGACACCGCCGTGAACATCGCGATGGAGGCCATCGACCGGCTGCACACCACCGCCGAGAGCCATCACCGCACGCTCGTGGTCGAGGTGATGGGACGGCACGCCGGCTGGATCGCGCTGCACGCCGGCATCGCCGGCGGCGCCAACGTGATCCTGCTGCCCGAGCGGAACTTCGACATCGAGCAGGTCGCGGCGTACGTCGAGAAGCGGTTCCAGACGCAGTACTCCCCGATCGTGGTGGTGGCCGAGGGGGCCACGCCGCTGGCCGGGCAGATGGTACTGCAGAGCGGGGAGGTCGACGCGTTCGGCCACGTCCAGCTCGGCGGGATCGGGCAGTGGCTGGCCGGCGAGCTGGAGGCCCGGACCGGCAAGGAGGCCAGGACCGTCGTGCTCGGCCACATCCAGCGGGGCGGTACGCCGACCGCGTTCGACCGGGTGCTCGCCACCCGGTTCGGCCTGCACGCCATCGACGCGGTGCACGACGGCGATTTCGGCGTCATGGTCGCGCTGCGCGGGACCGATATCACGCGCGTGCCACTGGCGGACGCGCTCCGCGAGCTGAAGACCGTGCCGCTGGCGCGGTACACCGAGGCCGAGGTGTTCTTCGGCAGCTGACCCCCGTTTGCGTTGATCACGGAGATACGCGCGACAATTCGGGCACAACGGTGGCGCGTATCCCCATGGTCGGCGGGAGACAGAGCGACGGGACGGAGGATGTGATGGCTCCCGGAGCGCACACGGTCGCCGTGGTCGGCGCCGGCAAGATCGGCGAGCTGATGCTGTCCGGGCTGCTGCGCGCCGGCTGGCCGCTGTCGCGGCTGCTCGCCACCGCCCGCCGCGCGGAGCGGGCCGAGGAGCTACGGCTCCGGTACGGGATCCGGGTGGTCGACAACCTCACCGCGGTGGCCGAGGCCGACGTGCTCGCGATCGCGGTCAAGCCCCAGGACGCGGCCGGTCTGCTCGACGACATCGGCCCGAAAGTGCCGCCCGGGAAGCTGGTCATCACGCTCTGCGCCGGCCTGCCCACCTCGTTTTTCACCCGGCGGCTCCCGGACGGAACCCCGATCGTGCGGGTCATGACGAACACGCCGGCGCTGGTCGACGAGGCCATGACGGCGATCTCCGCCGGCCCGCACGCCACCGCCGAGCACCTCGCCCTCGCCGAGGAGATGTTCGAGCCGCTGGGGCGCACCATCCGGGTGCCCGAGTCCCAGCAGGACGCGGTGACGGCGCTGTCCGGGTCGGGACCGGCGTACTTCTACCTGCTCGTGGAGGCGATGACCGACGCCGGCATCCTGCTGGGGCTGCCTCGTCAGGTCGCGCACGACCTGATCGTGCAGACCGCGATCGGCTCGGCCATCATGCTGCGCGACTCCGGCGAGCACCCCGTGAAGCTGCGGGAGGCGGTCACGTCGCCGGCCGGCACGACCATCTCCGCGATCCGCGAGCTGGAGAACCACGGCGTACGCGCCGCGTTGCTCGCCGCGCTCGAGGCGGCCCGAGACCGGGCGCGCGAACTGGCCGCCCAGAACGAGTGACCGGGTGACGTCGCGACAAACGTGAATGGCGCATCGGCGGCGCGGGGACCGTCGGGACGCCGTACCGTTAAGGCATCCACCAGCGCCGGGGGAGGACATCGGGCCTCCGGGCGAGGACCCGCTGTCGGCCGCGTATGCGGCCGGCGGCGGCCCGCCGAGCTGGCCGCGGCGGCATACTGGCGGTCGTGTTCACACTGGACGAGGCGGGGCGGCTGCTCGGCACGGTGATGCCGGACATCGACGAACTCATCGCCCTGCGCGCCGACCTCGCAGAGCTGCGGGCCGATCTGGAGGCGGGGGAGAGCAGCCCGCTCGGAGGGTTGCCCGAGGCGAAGGCGCTGGAGGCAAGGGTCTTCGCGATCCTGGAGCGCATTTCCGCGCAGGACATCCAGGTCAAGGGCTTCGCACCCGTGCTGCTGGACTTCCCCGGCGAGCGCGACGGGCGGCCGGTCCTCTGGTGCTGGTTGGAGGGCGATGCCGACATCGCGTGGTACCACCGCGCGGAGTGCGGGTTTCCCGGCCGCCGCCGGATCTGAGCGGCGATCAGCGCCAGATCGCGACCGCGCGGCCCTCGTCGTCGCGCTGCGGCGGATCGGGCAAGCTCCGCGCGACGCCGGTCGCGATGCGGTGCGCGCTCCACGCGGCCGCGGCGGCGTCGAGCACGTCGTCGGGCGCCCCCCGACCGGCCGCTGCGAGGTCGTCCGGCAGGCCCACGCCGCCGCGGGCCAGCAGCGTCCGCCGGACCGCCACGCCGTTCCAGGTCGTCTTCGGGTACGCCATGGGCGCGCCGGCCATCTCCCGGAACGACACCTCGGGGTGCACCTCGTACAGCCGGTCGTCGGCCTCCCACAGCACGTTGGCCTCGCGCAGCTTGCTGCGCAGCCCGAACGCCTGCCGGCTCAGACCGGCGCCGGTGAGCGACCGGCAGAGCGCATTCGCCTCGGCGTACCCCTCGATGTCCCAGACCGGGCGCGGCGGCACCCGGAAGACGCTGCTCCGCCGCGGGCCGACGTGCACAGCGGCCAGCCGGTCGGCGTCCCGCCATTTCGCGGCCAGCAGCCCGAGCGGCATGTCCACGCCGATCACCGCGTGCCCACCGCCGGTCAGCTCGGCGAGCGTCGCGGCGAATCCGGCGCCGGCGTACGCGCCGTCGGCCAGCTCCACTGCCACCCAGCCGTTCCGGCACGCGTCGATCCCCAGCACCCGCATGCGCACAGGAAACCACGCGCGGCGCCTACGCTCGGCGCTGTGGTCGCCGCGCTGGAGTGCTATCTCGACGTGACCGCCACCCGGCGGATCCGGGCGGTGTGGGATGCACTGGAGGAGGCCGGCGTGCCGAGCCTGCGCCAGCTGTCCGACCGGCGGCACCGGCCACACGTCTCGCTCGCCGTGGCCGACTCGCTCGACCCGCGTGCCGTCGCCGAGGCGCTCGACGGGATGACGGTAGCGCCGCCGCTCACCATCGAGCTGCAGTACGTCGGCACCTTCGTGGGGCGAGTGCTCTGGCTCGGCCCGGCACCGACCGCGGAGCTGCTCGCGCACCACGCCGCGGTCTGCGACCGGCTCGCGGCCGGCGGCGTCGAGGTGTCCGACCTCTATCGGCCCGGCGCCTGGGTGCCGCACTGCACGCTGTCGATGCGCGTACCGCTGCGGCTCATGACCGACGCGCTCCGGCTGTGCCTCGACGTGCTGCCGATCGCGGCCACGCTGACGAGTGCCGCGGTCGCCGACCACGCGCGTGGCATCCACCACCCGCTACGGCGTGGCTAGGTACGGCCCGCGGCGCGCAGCACGCGCAGTGCGTTGAGCGTGATCATGTAGTTGGGCCCGGACCGACCCCAGTCGACCAACTCCCATGGCCCGCTCCCTGGATCGAGACCTGCGCTTCTGCCCCGCGTCTCTGGCGTGACCTGGGGATTCGTTACGCGGCGCGGAGCCCTCGGTGGCCTTGGAGAGCCGCGGTGCGGGGATTCGGACCTGCGCGGTGGACCCCGACGACCCCCGCGCCCAGTGGTGCCTGCAGGCGTACGTCGCGGAGCTCGACCAGCGGTTCCCGGACGGATTCGATCCCGGTCGCAGCATCTCGGCGTCCGCACACGAGCTGCGGCCGCCGGCCGGGGTCATGCTCGTGGCGACCCTCGACGAGCAGCCGGTCGGCTGCGGGGCGGTCAAGTTCCACGTCGACGGACCGAGCGAGCTCAGGCGCATGTGGGTAGCGCCGGCGGCCCGAGGAATAGGCCTCGGGCGTCGGCTCCACGCGGCGCTGGAGCAGCAGGCGATCACGTCGAATCCTGCGGTGCGGCTGGAGACGAACGCCGCCCTCGAGGAGGCGATCCGGCTCTACCGGTCGAGCGGCTATGTGGAGGTGCCGCGCTTCAACGACGAGACGTACGCCCACCACTGGTTCGAGAAGCGCCTCACCACCTGACCGGTCGTCCGTCTCCAGCGGCGTGCACGCGCTCGTCCCGCCGGCACCGTTGCCCCCAGCGTGATCGCGGGCCAGGCTGGACAGGAACAAGGTGGTGGTGGGGATGACGATCCTCGTGCTCGGGGCGACCGGAGACACCGGCCGGCTCGTGGTCCAGCAGGG
>DASXRQ010000138.1:0-4377 GCA_036506495.1 Micromonosporaceae bacterium
CGAGCACGAGCAACACCGGGAAGGACAGCGTGCCGGCCCAGTAGAGGATCGGGATCAGCCCCACCAGGATCGCCCGGACCAGATCGGAGGCGAGCATCATCCGGCGCGGCCCTTGCAGCGTGGCGGCGCGCCCACCCCACAGCCCCAGGATCGAACAGCGCAGCGAGAGGACGGCTGACCCGCCCTGGCGAGAACTGGCTCACATAGCAGCTTCCTTGGGACGAGGAGTGTCGGCCAATTGCTTTGCTGCACGCCACGACCCGGTTCTTACCCGACGGGTCGGGTCTTTCGCAGTCCTTACCGACCTCGTACGTCTGTGCCTGGCCGTTGGCGTGGCCAGACGCGGTGCGTACGGTTCGGGCATGGACAGCGTCGCTCCAGACCTGGCCGGTCCGGCGGCTGAGGCGTTCACCAGCAGTATGCGGGTCGAGCTGTATGCCGGTTCCCGTGCGGACATGCGGCCGCTGTTCGAGCTGGCCGAGGACTCGCCGGCGCAGCTTGACTCCTACCTCAGCGCCGGACGGGTCTTGGTGGCGCTGTCGGATGACGAGGTGATCGGTCATCTCCAGCTGGTCGAGGGCGACCGCCACGGCGTGGTTGAGATCAAGAACATGGCGGTACGGGAAAGCTGGCAAGGTCGCGGTGTCGGCGCCCGGCTGGTGCGGGCGGCCATCGATCTGGTGACTGCCCAGGCTGGCTCGATCCTGCTGGTCGCCACCGCCAGCGCCGACGTGGGCAATCTCCGCTTCTATCAGCGGCAGGGCTTTCGGATGCGTTCGATCGAGCGGGATGCATTCACCCCGGCGACCGGCTACCCGCCGGGACTCGTGATCGACGGCATCGGTCTGCGCGACCGGGTCTGGCTGGATTATCAACTGGACGGATCACCGGGACCGGACGCATGAACGCCGGCCGGTCGCCGCTGTTCTGCGACGCCGCCCTGGCCGAGCGCATCGAGCGGGCCGAGGCGCAGCTGGTCGCCAGGGCAAGCGAGGCCGCCCGCGGCCGAGGGGCCGACGCGGCGGGCTTCGTGATCACTGTCGCTGGTGGGGTGGCGAGTTTCGCCGAGGAGGACTCGCCGTTCAACAAGGTCGCCGGGCTCGGCTTCGGCGGCGTGCCGGATGCGGCCGCCCTGGACGAGATCGAGCGGGCGTTCGCGGCCCGCGGCGCCCCGGTGCAGGTCGAGCTGGCCCACCTGGTCGACCCGGCGTTCGGTGTCCTGCTGACCGAACGGGGTTATCGGCTCGTCTCGTTCGAGAATGTGCTCGGCAGGTCCCTCACCGGCGAGCCCGAGCCGGTGAGGCCGCCCGGGGTCGAGGTCCGGCGCATCGGCGACGACGAGTTCGACGCCTGGCTCGATGTCGTGGTGGACGCCTTCATCCACCCCGACACGCAGGGGATGCCCTCGCATGAGGAGTTTCCACGCGAGGCGATCGAGCGGGCCGAACGTGATCTCGTCGCGGCGGCCGGCGTCATGTGTTACCTCGCGCTGCGCGACGGGGTGATCGCCGGCGGCGCCAGCATGCGCGTGGCCGGCGGCGTCGCGCAGCTGACCGGAGCGGCGACCGCGCCCGCGCACCGCCGCCGGGGGGTGCAGACCGCGCTGCTGTCGACCCGGCTCGCCGACGCCGCGGCCGCCGGCTGCGACATCGCCGTCGTCACCACGCAACCCGGGTCCAGGTCTCAACAGAACGTGCAGCGCCAAGGCTTCGACCTGCTCTACACCCGCGCCGTTCTGGTCAAGCAGCCCTGAGCCTGGTCTGCGCGCCGCGTATCAGGTACGCGCGTCCGTGAGCATCCGCTGCACCAAGACTCACCCTAAACGAGGGAGAACAGAAATGACCGACACCGCCGTGCGCAATGCCGACGCGGACTTCTTCACGGCGCTGCTCGACGCCGACCGGGCCGCCCTCGACAGGGTACTGGCGCACGCTTCCTTCTGGTCGGCGTAGCGGACGGCCAGATCGTCCCCCGTGCCGTGCTGCTGGACCTGGTCGGCTCACGAGGCCTGGAGTTCCTGGAGATCGTCTGGAATCGCGGCGACGTGTTGCTGCGCAGCCGCCCGGCGGTCGCCGTGGCCGTCGGCCACACCCGGATGACGATGCGCTTTCAGGGCACGACAGCCACCGTGCATAGCCGCTACGTCCACACCTATGTCAACGACGGCGGCCACTGGCAGTTACTTACCGCGCAAGGTACCCCAACCCCCGACGGACCGGTGCCGAGTCCGAATCCAGAGCCATGAGGCTCCACTACCCTGCCTCTCTCGTCATGCGTGGTCCATCGGCGCCAGCGGCGGGCCGACCTCCTCCAGCTGGTACATCGGGTACAGGCCGTGAAGTCGCTCAAGGTCCCGTGGGTCAAACTCCGGGATCGAATCGTCCAGGGCCGGGTGGCCGCCCTCGGCATAGAACCCGACGTGTTCCGCTGGAGTGGACAGCATCAGCCCGCGGACGGGCGTGTCACCGTCGACGCGGAACGTGTGCGGCCGGCCGCGGGGCAACCAGATGAACGACCCCGTGCTCGCCTCGAACATCTGGCCGTCGCAGCGGAGGGTCAGCGCACCCTCGAGCAGCCAGAACGCCTCGTCCTCGAGGTGGTGGACGTGCAGCGGCGGGGAAAAGCCAGGCGCGGCGCGCCATTCAACCACGCCGAGCGCACCAGCGGTGCTCTGCGCGGTCGCCTTGGGCGTTCGCCCGAGCACGCGACGCTGTGGAGTCGCTGCCCGGTGCCCGACTGGACCCGGACCAACTGCGGCACGAGATCGCCCGGGCGATTCGGCCGGCGGTGCCCTTCGAGGGTTGGTGCATGACCACGGTCGACCCGGACGCGCTGCTGGTCTCATCTGTCGTGGCCGACAACCCGGGGATGGGCGACGTGGTCCGGCTCATGGAGCTCGAGTACGCCAGCGACGACGTGAACCTGCACCGCGACCTGATGCGGCGCGGCGCCCGGGTCGGCGTGCTCAGCCGGTCCACCGGCGGCGACCTGCACCGCAGCGCCCGGTGGCGGGAGATCTACCAGCCTGGCGGGATCGGCGACGAGTTGCGCGTGGAGCTGGCCGCCGACGGGCGCTGCTGGGGAACGCTCGAGGTCGTGCGCGAGCGGCGTGGCCGGTTCTTCTCCGACGAGGAGGCCGACTTCGCCCTTCGTCTCGCACCTCGGGTGGCTACGCTGCTGCGCGACGCGCAGGCGCGCAGTTGGTCGGCCGCCGGTACGGGCGTCAGCGGGCCGGATCCCCGGCCAGGCGTGCTGGTCCTCAACGCCTCACTCTCCGTCGCGGCGATCACCGCGGACGCCGAGCAGTGGATGACAGAACTGGCCGACGCCGCCCCGGCGACGGCAGCATCCCGCCCGCCCCGATCCTCGCCGCCGCGGCCGCCGTACATCACAGCAGGTACGGGACCGCGGGCACGGCGACGTCGTCCCGCGTCCGCGCGCTGACCAGGGTCGGACGATGGGTGACGATCTCGGCCTCCCGCCTCACCGCACCCAACCTGGTCGGGCACACCGCGGTCACCCTGCAGCGTTCCGGCCCGGAGGTCACCGACCTGGTGCTCGAGGCGCACGGCCTGACCCGACGCGAACGCCAGCTCGCTGGCCTCGTGCTGCACGGCCTGTCCAACGACAAGATCGTGCAGCGGCTGTTCCTGTCGCGTTACACCGTCGGGGATCACGTGAAAGCGATCCTGGGCAAGGTCGGCGCTCGCAGCAAGCAGGAGTTCATCGCCTCGACCCTGGGCGGCCCGATCCGCGCCCGCGAGCCCTGAGCAACGCGCCGGCAGCCGGACCACGCTCGGCGCAAGGGTCCGCGGCATCGCGCTGTGAGCGCGGACGGGCGGGCGTGGCTGGGCACGCGCCGCACCCGGTCGTCGGCCGATGTCGCCGGTACGGACGGGTTGACTGTCGGGTTCGGAGACGCCTCGGGTCCACATCGCACGTTCGCCACCGTGAAACGTGGACACAGAGAAACAGAGCCGTCATCGAGCCGTCGCTTCAGCGCCTCGAAGATGGTGGATCCGGGCGGCTTCCAGCGCCAGGTGCAGCTCGGCGACACCGGCCGGCTGGGACAGGCTGCGGCCGGTGAGGTCCTCCAGACGGCGCAGCCGGTAGCGGACCGTGTTGCGGTGGATGTGGAGCTTCTCGGCCGCAACCGAGGTGGCGCCCTGCTCGTCGAACCACATCCGCAGCGTGCTCAGCAAGATGTCGCATTCGGCGGCCGGAAGCGCGAGGACGGGTCCGAGGATCGAGGTGGCGACCATGATGGCGGCGTCTGGTGCGCTGGCCAGCAGGATGGCGATCGGCACCTGCTCGTACCGGACGAGCTCACGGCTGCCGGGGGTGGCCGACGCGTAGGCGAGCCGCGCCTGCCGCAAC
>DASXRQ010000139.1:0-42351 GCA_036506495.1 Micromonosporaceae bacterium
GCAGTTCACGACCGAGATCGACGGCGTCGAGATCCACTTCATCCACGTCCGCTCCCCGCACGAAGACGCCATGCCGCTGATCATGACGCACGGCTGGCCCGGCTCGGTCATCGAGCTGCTCGAGACCATCGGCCCGCTGACCGACCCGACCGCTCACGGCGGAGAGGCCGAGGACGCATTTCACGTCGTCGTGCCGTCCATGCCCGGCTACGGCTTCTCCAACGAGCCGACCGATCTCGGCTGGAACGTCGGCCGCGTCGCGCAGGCGTGGGCGGAGCTGATGCGCCGACTCGGCTATCCGCTACGTCGCCCAGGGGCGGCGACGTGGGCGCCGCGGTCACCGACGTTATGGGCCGCCAGGCGCCCGAGGGACTCCTCGGCATCCACCTGAACGTGCTCGTGAGGGTGCTCGGCGTGCCCCTGCGGACGGAGTCCGACGAGGAACGCGCCGCGCAGGCGCAGCTCGACACGTTCAACGCGAGCGGCGCCGGCTACTTCCTGGAGATGGCCACGCGGCCGCAGACGATTGGGTACGCCCTGCTGGATTCACCCGTGGCCCTGGCGGCGTGGATGCTCGACCACGACACAGACGGCTACTACAAGATCGCCGGCGCTCTCCTCGACGGGAAGCCCACGGGCAATCGCACTCGGGACAACATCCTCGACAATGTCACGCTGTATTGGTTGACCGGCACCGGCGTCTCGGCGGCGCGATCGTACTGGGAAGACTACTCGCCCCAGGCTCCGAACCTGAACGGACAGGGCCTAGCTGCTGCCGCTGCGTCTGGCCAGGCTCCTCCGGAGGTCTCGGTTCCGGTCGGCTTCACGACGTTCCCCGGCGAGGTCTGGGCTGCCCCACGCAGCTGGGTCGAGCAGTCCTAACCCAGCCTCACCTACTTCAACAAGGTCGACAGGGGCGGCCACTTCGCCGCCTGGGAAGAACCGCAACTCTTTTCAGAAGAAGTCCGCGCGGCGTTCCGGACACTGCGCTAGACCAGATCGGAGTCGCCGGCCAGCCCATGGGGTTGTCGGTGCAAGAGCAATTTTAGGTTGTTCCGTTCAAAAATCTAAATATCGCAATGCCAATTAAGATTATCCCTAAAAGCAGCTCCATGAACTCGCCGCCTTCTACATCTCTTTTGCCAAAGTGATATCGAAAATTCTTATTCTGGAAATCATAGATAGCTTTACTGAAGCTCCTTCTTCCCACTATCAATGCTATTCCTAGAACGATAGCGATAGGACACCAATGAGGGCAATGAGAATGTCGACTAGCATAGCTAAATATTACCTGTTAGGTGGGCGTGCCGATTTGGGCGTCAGTGGAGCCAATGAGTCCGTCAACTCCGCATGCCTCTTGGCCTGACGCGCGCTCAGTAGCGCCGTGAGCACCGCACCTGCCACTGCGATGCACGCGGACGCGAGCGCAATCACTGCCCGCCCCAGTGTCCATGATCCTATATTGGCTTAGCGCAACTTGATCCAAATAGACCATTCAGCATGGCGATCTGCAAGATCGGGACCGACGCCAGCATGGCAGTGGTGCCTTATGCCCTGCGCACGCACGGGGCAGCAGGTCGCCTGCATGGCGTCAACAGTCCGACCCGCGTCCGCACTGATGTGTCGCCTGGGCACTTCACGCGTCCAAGCTGAGCTCGTGCCGAACGTCGAGCAGCATTGCGACATCCGGAACCAGACGCTCCGGCCGCTGCGGATCCGCCAGCATCTCGCTGGCCGTGAACTGCCCGATGCCGGCGACCACTAACCCGACCGCCACGGGCGACAGCGGGGTCAGGACCGCGCCGAGGACGATCTGGGAGAACGAGAAGAGCCGCCGCGCATTGACCCAGATCCGGCGCTTGTGCACTGCTCGTTCCACCTCGTCCGAGGCATGCTTCAACTCCCGGACCGCGGTCTTCAGCGACTCCACATCTGTCACCCCATCACGGGTGAACCTTCGCAGCCGGTCGTGCAGTGCCACCCGCGCGTTCCGGTAGTCCGCTTCCCCCGTCACAACGTGGACGGCCTCACGAAGTAGGTCCAGCTCGGAGCGCGAGTCGTCGTCAGGCAGCAGAAGCTCCCGCCCAACCACGGCGGACACAGTGGACGCGGGTAGCGGCACCGGCATCGCCTCGCGCCGGATGCCCAGGTCGCGAGTCAGCTCCTGCAGCGATGTATACGGAGACGTGGCGACCACCGGCAGGGCCATGGCCGGTACCACGTCGAACAGGCCCGCGGCCGTCATCGCCCCAGCCAGCGATTGTCGCAAATACTGCCCCGCCGACGATCGAGCCTGCTGATAGTTGTACTTCCACACATCCCGACGCAGCTGGGTCCACTCCACCTGTTCGGCGACCGGCGCAAGTACCGACAGCAACTCTCGCTGCCGCGTTGGATCCCAGCCCTCAGCCTCCCAACGATCCCACTCGGTCCGATCACCTTGGGGTGGCACGGGCACGATCAGCCGGTCGTACATCACAACCTCGGGCAGGAACGCACCAGGCTTCAGGTGGTCGAAGACAGAGAAGGATGCCCAGATTTGAGCATGCTCCGAGGCAGGCATGCGAAGTACCTCGATTCGGGAAGACCCAGCGACTCGAATGCTGGCATACGAAGGACGAGCATCAAGCCCGAAATGCGAAATAGCGAACGACCCGGCGCTCGTGCCACAGGCGCTCGCTGGCTGAATTAGTGACAGCTAGGTGGCGACCATCGGGTGCCAGCCGTGCGCCTGGCGCGCCGAGCAGAGTGAACTCGGCGCGCAGAGGCTTGCTACGGCGAACCGGCGCCCACCGGAACGATCCCGCGCGGCAAATGTGATGCTGGCTTGCCTCGGCGGGATCCCGGCGCCGCCCGTCATCACGACGATCAGTGGCAGAAGCGGATGTCGCCGCGCAAGAGAAGCAACTCGGGAGATGGTTCTTACCGAGCAAGTCGAAGTGAGCGAATCGAAGCCCTGTACGCAGACGTGACGTACGGGCCGCACCAACGTCGCTCGAACGGTTCACCACACACTTTCGAGCAGGTCGTACTCCTGAGCACCGTAGAGCAGTGCCCAGACCGCCAAGGTGGCCGCAACGAGCGGCGACACGTCCACCGGCATCCCGCGCCGCTGCCAGGCCGTCGCACCACCGAGGGGGCGCTGCGCGCCATGCCGGACGGCCGCATCTAACTCGGGCTGCCCGGCGTGGCGCAGTCGTCCGGCGGCGAGCTCGTCGAGGAAGGTGCCGTGCGCGACGGCGATTCTGCCCAGACGGTTGATGGCGACGGTCGGCATACCATCCGCCTCCTCCGCATCGTCCGGCGAGGCCACTGCCGCGGGGAGGCTTCCCCAGGGCTCGCCTAAGCGAGGTCCGCGTGACGTGCAGTATCGCGACCATCGTGCGGCCGGCGCAGCCCGGGGCCATCGGGGAGCCCACCCATCTACTGGGGGGCTCACCCTGTATGCCCGGCGGTGGCCCGGTCACCACCGCCGGCGGCGTTGCGTCAGCGGGCAGCCGGCAGACCACTAGCTCGTCCGGCAGCCGGGAGATAGTGAGCTTCGGCGGCATCAGCATGTCGTCAATCCTGACGCGCTGCAGCGACAAGCGGCGATGCCTCGACCTTCCAGCGACCGAATCTCGACGTGGGCGCAATCCGCCGTCCGCAGAAGCACATCGGCTCTCACTCAGATTGAGCGTCAGCGCAACGAAGTCCCGCTGAGAGCCAGATGCGGGCTGCGCTGATCAGGGCCGGCGCAAGGTGACTTCCGTGAGGGGATGCTTACCCCTTGACGGCTCCCATCGTGAAGCCGGAAACGAACCGGTCGAGGAAGAGCGTGAAAACGAGGGCGACCGGCGCAGCGACAAGGACGGTCGCAGCCTGCAACGACTGCCAGAAGAACACGTCGCCGCGTACTAGCTCGGTCGGGACGCCCGTACTCACGACCTTTTCCGAACTCGGCGAGATGAACGCGAGAGCATAAATGAACTCGCTGGCGGTCAGGGTGAAGGCGAAGACAACCACGGCGATTATGCCAGGGAACGCCAGCGGTACCACGGTCCGGACGAAGGCGCCGAGCCGGCTGTAGCCGTCGACCATGGCCTGCTCCTCGATGTCCTTCGGGATTCCTTTGAGGAAGCCGACGAGTAGCCAGACCGACACCGGGATGGTGATGGTCGGATACACAAGTATCAGCGACCATGTCTTGTCCTGCAGCCCGAGCGCGACGACGATCCGCGACAGCGAGAGGAAGAGCAGCGTTGGCGGCACTAGGTAGACCATGAAGATCGCGATCGCCATCGGTGTCGACCACGGCCGGTTGAGGCGGGCGAGCGAGTACGCGGCGGGCAAGCCGAGCAGAAGCGTGATGGCAACGACGAACAGCCCAACCCACAGCGTGTTCCAGACGAAGGTGAGGAACGGCGTGTCTCGCAGCAGGAAGAGCACGTGGTCGGAGACCGCGGGACGGTTGAAGATAAACGGGTTGTTCTCGGGGTTATAGAGGTCGCGGTTCTGTTTGAACGCCGTGATCAGGCTCCACAGGAACGGCGCAGCACACAAGAATGCGGCGAAGATCGCGCCGGCGTAGACCCCGAGCCGCGCCAGCACGTGACGGCGCGTATAACGGGCGCGCAACCGCGCCGCTTCGGCGTCGGTGCGTACTGCAGGCTCGGTGATCGCCGTCATTGCATCTCCATCCTGCGCACTGCCCGCAGTATCGCGATAGCGGCGGCGAGCAGCAGCGGGAAGAGGAACAGGGCCATCGCGGCCCCCTGACCGACGTCACCGCCGTCGATGCCGCGGATGAACGCCCAGCTCGTCAAGACCTGTGTCGCGTTCGTTGGACCACCGCGAGTGAGGACGTACACGACCGTCATGTCGGTGAAAGTCAGGATGGCCCCGAAGAGCGCCGCCACCGCGATGATCGGCATTGTCAGCGGGATCGTCACCTCGAACATCCGACGCCAAAAACCTGCGCCGTCCACCCGCGCGGCTTCCTCGATGTCTCGTGGGATCGCGACCAGACCGGCCATGACAATGACGGCTGCGAGTGGGGTCAGCCTCCACACGTGGACGGCGATCACAGAGGCCATGGCGAGGTGCGGCCGGCCCAACCAGTAGACATTGCCGTGGAGCAGGCCGAGGGAGCGGAGCACCCAGTCGATCGGCGAGTAGATGGAGTCCAGCATCCACAGCCAGGCGATGGCCGAGAGCGCGACGGGCGTCGTCCATGGCAGCAGGACGAGGAAGCGCACGATCCACTTCCCTCTTATGTCCGCGACCAGGATGTTTGCGAGGATCTTGCCGAGGACGACGATGAGCAGCATCGAGATGACGGTGAAGACGAAGGTGTTACGCAGCGATGTCCAGAAGACCGGGTCATCAAACGCACTGCGGAAGTTACGGAACCCCACCCAGTCGTAGGACGGGTCCCCGGCCGTTACGTCCGAGAACGCGAACCCGATGGCGAGGAAGAACGGGACCGCCACCAGCGCCACGATGTAGACGACAGAAGGCAGCAGGAAGAGCCAGGCCAGCACTCCGTCACGGTCGGACAGCCGCCGCCGGGCCGTGCGACCGGATGCGGCGAGGCGCGTCGTACTCGCGTCGACCGCCATCATGGGCCTCCCGAACCGTCCGAGCCGGCTAGGGGAACAGGGTCGGTGCGTAGGCCGGTATCCGCGTCGAAGAACCGCAGCCGGTCGGAGGGGACGGCGAACTCGTGCGTCTCTCCGCCCGAGATCGGCGTTGAGACCGTGGAAGGCAGCCGCGCAATGACGCGGGTCTCCGCCCCGAGCCCGCTGACCATCCCGTAGACGTGCCGGTCGCCGGAGAGATATTCCACCCGGTCCACCTTGAGCGGCATTGTCACGGGCTCGTCCACGGGTCGGCCGTCCATACCGCGCCGGCGACCGGTCCCGCCGGTGCGGTCAGCGTGGTCTCCCCGGCGGGTAACCGCCTCAACAGGTAGAAGATGCTCCGGACGGAAACCGACCAGCCTGCTGCCCCGGGTGACCAGATTCATCGGCGGCGATCCGATGAAGGTCGCGACGAAGGTGTCCGCCGGGTCGTCGTACACCTCTTCCGGCGGCCCGACCTGGCGTATCCGCCCGGAGTCCAGGACTGCGATCCGGTCGCCTAGCCCCATCGCCTCCGCCTGGTCATGGGTGACGTAGACAGTCGTGGTCCCGACGCGCTGCTGGAAGCGCTTGAGCTCGTCGCGCGCAGAGGCGCGCAGCTTGGCGTCGAGGTTCGACAGCGGCTCGTCGAGGAGGAAGACCTGCGGCTCGCGGACGAGAGCGCGGGCGAGCGCCACCCGCTGGCGCTCGCCACCGGAGAGTTGGCGCGGCTTGCGCTTGAGCAGGTGTTGGATGCCGAGGAGTTCGGCCGCCCACTGCGCTTTGTGTTCCCGCTCCGGCTTCGCCATCCGCTCCGCCCGCAGCGGGAACATGATGTTCGACAGCACTGTCTTGTGGGGGTAGAGCGCGTAGCTCTGGAACACCATGGCGATCTTCCGCGCTCGCGGGGGTAGGCCAGTCACCACGTGCCCGCCGATGAGGACGTCCCCTTCAGTGGGATCCTCGAGCCCGGCGATTGTCCGCAGCAGGGTCGTCTTGCCGCAGCCTGATGGACCGAGCAGGACGAGGTACTCGCCCTCCCCGGTGGCGAGATCCACGTCGTCGATCGCCCGTACCCGCCCGCCGTCGAACTCCTTGACGAGGCCCTTCACCTCGACGGCGTGCGCCATCACGCTCTCACCTGCTCCCGTTTCCTCCTGCAGTCACCGGCCGCTGCCCCGGGCGCAGATCGGATGCCGCGGAACTCCAACGCCGCTCAGCCGCCACCCACGAGCCCGCGGGCCCGCCACTTCTTGAAGATCGCATTGCACTCGCGCTCGGCGGTAGCGACCGCCTGGTCGGGCGTCTCCTTGCCACGGGCCGCCCGGGCGAACATGTTGGAGATCACGAACGTGTTGAAGATCTCCCCGGCCGCGGTGTTCGCCGGCCCCGGATGACCGATGTTCGTGCTCCAGTCGGTCGCACCGGAGAGGAAGGCGAGCTTGTCCGCCGGCTTCGCCCCGAAGGGATCGTTCTTGAGCCAGCCGTCGAGCTGCGGAACGAGCTTGCTCCAGGCGGGGAAGTCGTACAGCTTCGAGTTGTACGTCACGGCTGCATGGTTCGCGGTGTAGTGGAGCAGAAACTCCTTGGCAGCGTCCGGGTTCGCCGCGTACTTCGGGGCGATCCAGTTGTACATAACGTGCTGGGCTGCCATGGCCGTCTTGTGACCTTGCAATGCGGGCACGAAGTAGATGTCGTCGGCGACATCGGGGTTCTGGTCTTGGGCCGTTCGCCAGGCCGAGATCGAGTTGAGGATGTACGAGAGCTTGCCGGCGATCAGTCCCTGGTTGTTGGACGCCGGGTTCCACGAGAAGACCTCGTCGGTCATCGCCTGCTTGTAAAGGCTGGTCATCAGCTCGACTGCAGCGATGGTCTCCGGCGAGTTGATGGTCACTTGCTCGTTCTCGTCCTGGACCGAGGCCCCAAACGACCACATGAGGGCGCTGCCGGCCATGTTGGAGTCGATCTCCTGGGACAGGCCGATGCCCATCTGGATGCCCTTGCTCTTCTTGATCTCGGCGCCGCCCTTGACGAGGTCATCCCAGCTCTTCGGCCCGTCCTGCATGCCGACGGTCTGCCAGAGCGAGCGACGGTAGTCGCCAGGATCGGGCACCCAGCCCGGCGCGTAGGCGTAGAACTTGCCGGTCGTTGGGTTGAAGCTCGACTTGCGGCACAGCTCGAGCTGGTCGCCCCAGCGTTTGGTGGCCTCCTCCGTCACGTCGTTGAGAGGAAGGACGCTCGGCTCGAACTGGGAGAGCGTCGCGATGTACTGGATCAGGTCGTGTCCCTGACCGGCCTGGATCTCGGCAGCTATGCGAGCCGGGATCTCCGTATTGTTGATGTGATCGACCGTGACGTTGACCCCGGTCTTCTGACCCCAGTTCTTGGCGAACGGATCGAACCACTTGTCCGCGGACGGAACGAAGTGGCTCCACATAAGGATCTTGAGGTTCCCCGAGAGCTTGCTCGCCGGTTCGCTGAAGACCTCCGACGGCCCCGTACCCTTCGGGGCCTTGGTACCGGACTCTTCTTCACTGGAGCAGGCCGCAACGGCGGAGACGCCGAGAGCGGCCAGTCCCATAGTCCGGATGAAATAGCGCCTGCTGTGCGGTGTCCAAAGCCGCTCTTCGGTCATCTGGCCGCCTCCTGGTCCATCCAGAAGCAGCCCCCCTTGTTGACTAACAGGGAGCCATACCCACTGACCGAAGAAGTAGTACCGCGAGTGGTACCCGGCGAACCGGCGGATGTCCTCGTACACCGCCCGACGTTCCTCGACCGCCGCGGCACGGTCACCAGATCGTCGACGACGACCAGGCCGCGCTCAGCAAGCGCGAACCGCTCCACCGGCGGCCGGCCGCCGCAGGACTGGTGCGGCCGCCCGGTGTTGTATTCGACCAGCCACGTATCCATCCCCGCCTGCGCTTCCTCGATGGTTGCGTGCCTACGGTCGGGCTCGGTGAGGAACTCGGGGCGGATTGTCTTGTGCAGTCGCTCGATCTTCCCGGTCCTCGCTGGTGAGTACGGCGCGGTCAGCAGGTGCTTGATCCCGTTGTCGTTGCACATCTGGTCGAACATCACTGGTCCTGGGCCGAGCCCGAAGCGGGCCGTGAAGACCTTGCCGTTGAGTTCATAAGCGGTGTCAAGCGTTTCGGCTGATCGTCGTAGCGTGCGTGGTGTGGCGGCGGGCTGGTGTCGGAGCGCTTTTGCGACTCCTCGTGTCGCCGGCTCGCCCCTTGTGGGTGGCTGGTGCGGCGGCGGGCGCGCGGCCGGGTACGCGGCGACAGGTCACACCTGAAGACCCTGGTTATTGCCATGGCGCCAGACTTGCCCGCGATCGACCTCAGCTCCACTTGGCAGACAAACTGGAGAGCCACGGGCGCGACGACGTTTCGGACCGGCCAAGCGATGAGGCACCCGCCGCCAGATCAGTCGAGACCTTGGCGCCGTGGTTACCACCGACGTTTGCTTGTGTTTGCTTTCGTTTGGCGTCCGTTCGAAGGGACAATCTCGGTATGCCAGTTAGGCCGTGTCTCACGTGCGGGCGCCTCTGCAGCGCCACCCGCTGCCCCGAATGCGCCACCGCGTACAACCGCGCCGTCAACCGGCGCAAGGACGCACAGCGGCCGAGCCCAGCGGAACGCGGCTACGGCCATGACTGGCGGAAGGTCCGCGCTGAGGTCCTCGAGCGGGACGGATGGACCTGCCGCTGGTGTGGCCAGCCGGCGAAGACCGTGGATCACCTCGTGCCGTTGGCGCAAGGTGGAGCTCGGCTCGATACCGCCAACCTCGTCGCTGCCTGTCTGTGCTGCAACAGCGCCCGCGGCGGCCAGACGAGGCGGCCCGTTTTCTTTCAACCATGAAGCCGCCGACCCATTAGCTCAGGCACACGCGGACACCCGCCTGGAGCTCTCGAGCTTCGTGCGACCCGACTCCGTGCCGGGCTCACCGGCCACCATGGCCAACGAGCTGGGATTGCGCAACGTGGCCTTCGAGGTCAACGACCTGCAGGCGGCTGTCGATTGGGCAGCTACCGAGGGCTACGGACTGGTCGGTGGCATCGGCGAGTACGAAGGCGTTTGGCGGATGGCCTACGTCCGGGGGCCGGAAGGGATCATCGTCTCGCTGGCCGAGCGCATCGGCTGAGCCTCGCAACGCCCGCATCTGGCTCCCCTCTGTGTCAAGGCGCCATCGGGTGCGGGGTTCTAGGCTGGGTGTCGGCGGGTCCGGGAAGTGACTTGTCCGAAGAGCCGGCGTGGGGATGCGAGCCGGTCACGCTGGAGTCAGTTGACGTTCCCCGGTGTCCTCCCGGGCCCGTCGCCGCGGCGGCGATGGCGTCGTCGACCATCTGCCGGTAGACGATGTCGGACAGGCGTCGTTTCAGAGATCGCATCGCTTCCATCGACGTTTTGCCGGACGCGTTCTTCCGGTCGAAGTAGGCGCGTCCCTCGGTGGGGTTGCGCAGCTGGACGGCGGCCCGGTGGGCAACCACGGGATCCCGTCGCTGAGCAACAGCCGCTGCGCCAACGCGGACTTGCCCACCCGGGCCGGGCCGCCAACGAGATACACGCGATGAGCCACCCCACGATGCCCGCAAAATCATCGCCCCACAGCCCCACGGCCCTGCGGGGCGGTCAGGGTCAGCCTGGGCTCGGCGGGGCTCTCGCAGGACCCGACTCGGATGATGAAGCCGGCCCACGCACAGCGGCAACGGACAGCGGCCCGGTCAGCTGTACGCGACCGAGCGCGATGCCCACCGGCCGTTCGACCTCTCGAAAGACCAAGAGCAACGGCGCTGCCAGCTGTTCGAGACGAAGAGGCCAGCGCCGTTGACGCGGACGTGTCAACAGGGTCGGGCTGCTCCGCCGGCACCGACTGCGAGAGCACAGCGCACCGACGCGAGGCCACCTGTTTGGGCGCAGGCACTCCGCATCGTCGAGCTTGAGCTGTCCGACAGGAGCCACCACGATGGCGTCATGCCCGCGGTGGAGTCTGGTTCGAGAAGGGCCCAGCCGACGGAAAGGTCATGGTGGTCGAGACCCAGCACGATGGCTCGCTTCCCGACATCGTCACACCGATCCCGACCGGCGCCTACATTGGTGCCAGAGACGAGCCAGCACCGAACACTAGATACATCCATGTGCGGGCCAACGACATCCGGACCAGCCGGCGTACCGCTACCAAACTCGCCAGAATCAGACGCCTAACGAGTTCGCCGACGACGCCGAGTGCCCTGCGCCTCGCGGCTACGCGCCGCTGCAGCCTTCCCCCCTGATACGCCCCAGACGCTTAGCGATGCCGGGGCGTCCTTGGACACAGCCGGACGAGACCCTCACGCCCAGTGCCGCGTTCCCACAGGTCAAGCGGGTCGGCACCGGTCAAGCGGAGGGTGTGGGATTTCGAACCCACGAGAACGGGGATACCGCCCGAGCGGTTTTCAAGACCGTGGGTTCGATAAAGGTTGTACAGCACAGCAGGTGTCGGGAACTGAACATCGGTCCGATTGCCTTTCCACGACGCTCGGAGCGACCCGCTCCCCACACGAGGGCGACGAGAGAGAGCTGGCGGTCAAGGCGGTCGAGGGCTCCTGCCCGGTAAAGACGTAGTTCGCCAACGACGGACCGACCGCGATTGGCCAGCGCGCTAATCGCGATCGCGCTCATGCCGAGGACGCACGGGCCTTGCGCCGGTGTACTGCCGAAGCAACGTCTCCTCGCCCACGGCTTGTGGACAATCTTGCCCGAAAGCGGTGCAGTGCCAGCCAGATCAGCGGTATGCCGACTGCTGCCGGCAGCAGCCAGTAGGTGATGTGTGGCAGGCGGTCCCAGATGGGCAGGAAGGGTCCGTTGTCGACGTAGAAGCCGGTGAGCAGGGCGATGTATGAGCCGCCAATGCCGATGGCGTGCCGGGTGGGCCAGCCGGGGCGCTGGCGCCGTCGGGCCCTCCATCCGAAGACGCCGAGCGTGAACGCGATGCAGGCGATGGCGAAGAGGTGGGCGTCTTCGTGCCAGCGGATGATGGCCATGATCGTGGCGGTGGCGGCGATGGTGGTCAGGGCGGCGAGGTAGACCCTCCCGGCGATTGGGTGCCGGCCGGGGCGCTTTTGGGCGGTGGCGGCGAGTGCTCCGGCGGTCACGGCGGTGATCCCGGCGGCGATGTGCACGACGAGTGCGATGGCGAAGACTGGTCCCGCGTCGGGGATCGGTAGGCCGAGGATGTCACGGCCGAGCACTGGGGCTCTCCACGGCCGCCACGAGGGTGACGGTGCCTGCGTTGCCGTCGACAGTGACGATCTGCCCATTGTGTAGGTGGCTGGTGGCATCGCTGGTGCCGACGACGGCCGGGATGCCGTACTCGCGGGCCACGAGGGAGGCGTGCGCGGCGAGGGTGCCGCCGTCGGTGATCACGGCGGCGGCGCGGGCGAACAGCGGTGTCCAGGCCGGGGAGGCGGCCTTGGCGACGAGCACGTCGCCGTCGGTGAAGGTGGCGAAATCGTGCGGGCCGTGGACGAGCCGCACCGGGCCGGTGGCGCGTCCGGCCGAGGCGGGATGGCCGATGATCGCGCCCTTAACCGGGTGCGCGGTGCGTGCCTCCCGTACCGCTTTGTCGATCAGGTCACCGACCAGGCGTGGTGGGCGGCCGATCGTGACTGGTGCCAGCAGCCGCCGGTGCTTCTCCCACCTCTCGCGCCGATCGGCGGTTGTGCCGTTCAGTGGTCTCGCGTCACCGGCCGCGGCGGCGTCGAGGTCGCCTCGGGTACAGAAGTGCACATCGTCGGGTGTGGCGAGGACGCGTTGCTGCGTCAGGTGCTGGCCGAGGCGGGCGGCGCAGGCGCGTAGCACCGGCCAGCCCAGGGTGAGGTCGCGGGACTGCTCTTCCCGGATGGCGGCATACCGTTGCGCGACCTCGAGGAGCGCGTCGAACTCGGCCCGCCGGCCCGGGGCGAGGGCCGCGCGGCAGGCCGCCTGCGCAGCCTGCCGGTCGGCGGCGAGCTGACGGTGCCGGACGGTGACGGTTGTGGAGTCCATCGCGATGATGGGCAGCTCGGCGGCGACCGGGTGGTACCAGTCCAGGCTCTGCACCGCGTGCGGCGCGGCTGGGGCGGGTTGGGTGGTGGGCAGGCCGCGCAGCAGCACCTGCACCCCGCCCGCGCGGTCGATCGTGTCGGCCAGGTGCGTGCGGCAGAACCGGGCGAGGCTGGCCTCGATCTTCCAGGCGGAGCCGCCGACGATGGCCAGAAACCACATGTACTGCCCGGCTTCGCGGGCGATCTGTGTGGCCAGCTGCACGACCCGGGCCGGGGCCGCGGTGGGAATTTCACCCGCCGCCTGGTCGACCAGGTGGCGGTAGCGGGGTAGTTGTTCGTCGCGCCATCGCTGGTACAGATCCGCCAGGACGGCACGGTCGGCCGCAACCGGGTCACGGCCGACGCGGATCAGGGCGTAGAACAGTGTCTTGACCGCCCGCCCTCGTCCTCGGGCGATCACACGGGCGAGCAGGCGCGGCGACGGGATGGGGGTGGCGGTGTAGTACCAGTCGTGGACCAGCGCCCACCGAAACGGCACCCGAACTCCGATGCACGATTGCATCCCGTCCAGATATCCGGCCTCCAGATCGGGCAGCAGCCAGCTGCCGAACAGTGGGGTGACCGCCTCGGGTAGCCACTCGCCGAGCCGGAAGTTGCGCATCCACAACCCCGGCCCCGGCGGGGTGAACGCGACCGGTTCGGGCAGGGCGGTCATCGGCCGCGCCTGCAGAAGCCATAGCCTGCCGCTGGTGTCGATGGCCCACTCGATGTCTTGCGGCCGGCCGTAGTGGGCCGCGACCCGGGCGGCCATCGCGGCGATCTGCCCGGCCTGCGCGCTGTCGAGCACCTCGGCACCGCCGGAAACCCGCGTGCGCCGCGGCCGATCTTGGCCGGTGATCGTCCACTCTTCGCCGGTCTGCTCACCGGACACCAACGACTCGCCGACGCCGGCCACCGCCGTCACCACGACCTGGTCACGAACGCCGGTCACCGGGTGCGCGGTGAACGCCACCCCGGCCGCGCGGGCATCGACCATCACCTGCACCAGCACCGCCATCCCCGACGGTCCGGCCGCAGCCGAGCGCCGGACATGGTAGGAACGGACCCGGTCGGCCTGCGCAGCGGCGAAGCAGCGGCGGACCGCATCGGCCAGGCCGCCGACACCCACATCAAGGAAGGTCTCGTACAACCCGGCGTAGGACGCGTCCGGAAGATCCTCCGCCACACCCGACGAGCGCACCGCAAACGGACCGCCCCCACAACGCCCGGCGGCCGCGGCCAAGACCCGAGCCAGATCCGGGTCGGAAAGGGCGTTGGCGGTAACTACGAACCCCGGCGGTACGGGCCAACCGCTTGCGGCCAGCTCACCCAGCACGGCTGCCTTGCCGCCCACCTGCTCGCGGACGTGTCCTGCGTCGGCCAGGCCGATCAGCTGCATCAACATGCCCCGCCTTCCCGTATATGTAGCATCGCAAAATATAGCACTGCTACACTGAAAGCGCTCGCTAGGCAACCCTGAATTTCCGAAGGAGGGCACGTGCTGCCGATGCGACCGGAACTGCTTAAAGGGCACCTCGACGCGCTGCTGCTGGCTGTCCTGGAAGACGGAGCCCGGCACGGGTACGCGGTCATCGAAGCGCTACGCGACGGCAGCGCGGGCGCGCTTGACCTGCCCACCGGCACCGTGTATCCCGCGCTGCATCGCCTGGAGCGGGCCGGTTTGATCCGCAGCGACTGGGAAACCGTGTCCGGCCGCCGACGCCGCACCTACCAGCTGACCGCCTCCGGCCGACAAGCACTATCGGACCAGCGGGCAGTATGGGAACAGTTCTCCACCGCCGTCACCGCGCTACTAACGAGGCGCCCATGGCCGGCCACCACCTGACCGCCGGACACACCGGCTCGACCTCGGCACTCGGACGCTACCTCGCCGAACTCGCCGCCCGGCTGCGCGGGCCACGCGCCGCCCGCGCCCGCGTGCTAGCCGAAATCCGCGACGGGCTCACCGAGACGATCGACGCCCACCTCGCCGACGGCATGCCACCGGACGCCGCCGCCACCACGGCGATCGCCGAGTTCGGCGACCCGGCAACCATCGCCCACTCCTTCGCCGAGGAACTGGCCACCGCATCCGCCCGGCGCACCATCGCCATCTTCATCCTCACCGGACCCCTAGTGGGCATATGGTGGCTGCTGCTGCTCCATCCGGCACCATGGCGTACCGGGATCCTCGCCACGCTGATCGCCATCCCCGCCCTGCCGCTGGCCGCACTAGCCATCGCCACCGCCGCCGGAACGTTCGCCACCACCGGCCGCTTGATGCGCTGGCTACCCGAAACCACCGGCACCCGCGCACTCACCGCCGCCACCACCATCGCTGCACTCTGCCTCGCCGCAGACCTCACCGTCCTCGGCCTGCTTGCCGCGCACCTGGCCACCGGCTGGCAGCGGCCCATCCCGCTCATGGCAGCTGCCGTAACCGCGAGCATCCTGCGCGTCGCCGCGGCCAGCACAGCAATCCGATCCACCCGCCTGATGCGCGACCGACTTCCATCCGCATAGACGCGTCCAGCCCCCTGCCGACGTCGCCGCGACCCGTCGGGCGGGCTTCGTGCACGACATTGGACTGCACGGCGTCGGGGACTTGCACCGGTCCGAGCGTGAACGGCAGTTTCGCTGCCACGACATCGGTGGGCGCGTGGCAGGCGGACCGAGGCGCGGTGCCGCCAGGTCGTCGATCCGACGATGCGGATGACGTAGACGGTAACGTCGCGTCAGGCGGGGTCGCGGGGCGGGAAGCGGGGGGCCAGTCGGTCCCGTGTGCCAACTTTCGTCGGTTGTTACCGGCAAATCCTGCCCACGACCTGCTTACAAACGATCAACGGCCCGCTCGCCGTCACCCAGCGATCGGGCCGTTGGCCTCGACATTCTTTGGTCGGGGTGGCCGGATTTGAACCGACGGCCTCTTCGTCCCGAACGAAGCGCGCTACCAAGCTGCGCCACACCCCGTCGCGTGCCGAGCAATAGTAGCCCACCGTATTCGGCGGGCAAATTCGGTATCTGCCGGGCCGTAGGCCAGGTTCATCGCGGGATCAACGTCAGTATCGAAGCCTCCGGCGGGCAGGCAAATCGGATCGGGGCGGTGGGGTGGGTGCCGACTCCCGCGGAAACGTGCAGCCAGCTGGCGGTCCCGGGCCAGCGGTGCAGGCCGCTCGCCATCTCGCGGGGGAGATCGCAGTTGGTCACGAGCGCGCCGACGAACGGGACGCAGACCTGGCCGCCATGGGTGTGGCCGGCGACCAGGAGGCCGAACCCGTCCGCCGCCATCGCGTCCAGTACCCGCGACTCGGGGGAGTGGGTCAACCCGAGCGCCGCGTCGGCCGTGGGGGACACCGGGCCGGCCACCCGCTCGTACGCCTCCCGCTCAACGTGCGGATCATCGACCCCGACGAGCTCGACGAGGCGTCCGCCCGCCTTGATGGACGTACGCCTGTTGTTCAGGTCGACCCAGCCGGCCCCGGTCAGCGCCGAACGCAGGTCCTCGGTCGGCAGCTCGACCCCCTGCACGTACTCCCGGTCGCGGTCGAAGTAGCTGAACGGGTTCCTCCACACCGGCCCGCGGTAGTCGTTCGAGCCGAACACGAACGCGCCCGGGAAGTCCAGCAGCGGCCCGAGCGCCCGCAGGGTCGCGGGCACCGCATCCGGATGCGCCAGGTTGTCACCGGTCATCACGACGAGGTCGGGGTCGGTGCCGGCCAGCGCGGCGACCCAGTCCTGCTTCCGCCGCTGCCGGGGCGTCATGTGCAGGTCGGAGACGTGCAGCACGCGCAGCGGCTCGGCGTCGGCCGGCAACACCGGCACGTCCTGCCGGCGCAGCGTGAACAGGTTGCGCTCCACCAGCGAGGCGTACGCCAGCGTGGCCCCGCCGGCCGCCAGCACGCCGACGCCGAGACCGAAAACGGTGCGTCTACGCATGCGGATCAGGGTAGTTTCACGCACCATGGGCACCCTCAAGGACCGCCTGATCGAGGACATGCACCACGCCATGAAGGCGCGCGACGAGCTGACCACCTCGACGCTCCGCCTAGCGGTGGCCGCCGTCGGCCATGCCGAGGTCGCCGGCGCGGCCAAGCGGGAGCTCTCCGACGACGAGGTCATCGCGGTGTTGACCAAGGAAGCCAAGAAGCGCCGTGAGGCGGCCGCCGCGTTCACCGATGCCGGGCGGGCCGACCAGGCCACTCGGGAGAACGAGGAAGGCGAGCTCCTCGAGCGCTACCTGCCCAAGCAGCTCACCGACGCGGAGCTCGCGGACGTGGTCCGGCAGGCGCTCGCCGCCGGCGACTTCAGCGCCAAGGCCCAGATGGGCCCGGCCATGAAGGCTGCTCAGGCCGCGGTGGCCGGCCGCGCCGCGGGCGCCCGGGTGGCAGCGGAGGTACGCCGACAGCTCGGCCTCTAGGCGCCGCCCTCGGCCCGCGGTCAGTTGATGCAGATCGGCGGGCACAGTCGGCCGTGGCCGCCACCCTTGCGCGGCGGCGGCGTCGGTGGTAAGGCGCCCTTGCCATCGCTCAGGCGGAGCATGACGACGCCGCCCTTGATGGTGCGGCCGCTCGGCTCGGTCTCGGCGACCGTGCCGTCCGGACAGGGTGAGCCGATCTTGGTGTCGTTGACCTCGACCACGAAGCCGGCGCGCTCCAGGATCGACCGAGCGTCGCCGACCGACTTGCAGGTCACGTCCGGGATGCTGCGCTGATCACCGCTGATCAGCTTCGCGTCGTCCGGCGGCGTGAACTGGATGCCCTTCTTCCCCTTCATCGCATCCCGGAGGGTGTACATGACGGTCGGGTTCACCTCGTCATGCGTGAAGTTGAACGTCGTCTGCGCCCAGTCGGGGTCTGCGATGATCCCAGCGACGGCGATCTGCTTCGTCATGGCGACCAGAGCCGCCGTCCTCGAGCCGTCCGTCGTGCCGGACTTGCCGGCGACCGGCTTGTTGACGATGCCCTTGGTCGCTCCCGCGGTGGCACCCTCGCACCGGCTCGTGTCCGAACGGTCGCCCACGGGGCAGCGGGCCGCGTCGATGGCCGCGCGCGCGACCTGGGTCTTGACCGCCTGGTGGCACCTGGGGTTGGCGACGTCGAGCTTCGCGCCGGTGTGGTCGACGATCTGCTGGACCGGGATCGGCTCGCAGTACTTACCGTCGGCGGCGAGGGTCGCGTACGCGTTGGCGAGGTCCAACGGAATGGTCGACGAAACCCCGAGCGTGAACGCGCCCCAGCCGTGGGCCAGCCACGAGTCCTGCGAACGCTCGTAGTCGTTGGGGTTGTCCTTGGTGCCGTGCGCGAGGAACCGGACGCCGAGTCTCTTCGCGACGTCGACGGCCTTCTCGGCGCCGACCCGTTCCTCGAGCGGGACGAAGAACGTGTTCACCGAGCGGCCGAACGCGCCCCACATGTTGTGGACACCGGTCATCGACTTGTTCGCGTTGACCGGGCAGTACTTGTTGGTGCCCGGACAGGCCGAGTCGCTGTCGTACTCAACGATATAGTTCGACTTGTAGACGGGTTTCGCGTTGATCGTGTACGCGAGGGGATAGCCGTTCTCCAGCGCGGCGACGAGCGTAAAGACCTTGAACGTCGAGCCCGCCTGGTACCCGGTGATGTCGCCGCCGCCGGTGATGAGCGGGTTGGTGGTGTTCGGATAGGTACCCCGGATGCCCGCCTTGCGCTTGGCCGGGTTCGTGGCCGGGCCGTTGGCGGGGTGCGCGAGGTCGTCGAGCTTGAAGTTCCGGTTTGTGGCGATCGCCCGGACGTAGCCGGAGCCCGGCTCGACCGCGGCCACCATCAACGCGTGGGGCTCGGGTTTCTTGCTGCCCTTCATGTACGTGGGCAGATTCTTCTCGACATTCTTCTTTGCAGCGTCCTGTGTGGCGACATCGAGCGTCGTGATGATGTTGTAGCCGCCACTCTTGAGCCGGCGTTCCCGTTCGTAGACGGTGTCGCCGAACGTCTCCTGGCTCAGCCACCAGCGGTAGAAGAAGTCGCAGAAGAAGCCCCATGAGTTCTTGATGGTCGCGACGCAGTCGTTCGGAGCCCGTTTGACCCTGATGTCGAGCGGCGTCGCCTTCGCCGCGTCGGCCTGCTGACGGGTGAGGGCCCTCGTCACCACCATCTGGTCGAGCACGTACTTGCCGCGGTCCAGCGCCCGCTTGATGCCCTGGGGGTTGTCCTTGGCGTAGTCACCGGGGAACTTCACCAGGCCGGCGAGGAACGCGGCCTCCTCCGGCTTGAGGTCTCTGGGCTGCTTTCCGAAGTACACCTGGCTCGCGGCGAAGACGCCGAACGCGCCGTTGCCGAAGAACGCGATGTTCAGGTAGCGCTCGAGAATCTCGTCCTTGCTCAGCTTCTTCTCGACCGCCATCGCGTACCGGATCTCGCGCAGCTTGCGCGCCGGGGTGTCCTCGGTCGCGGCGACGACGTCGCGCGGGTGGGTGGCGGAGTACTCGATGGCGAGCCGGACATACTGCATGGTCAGCGTGGAAGCGCCCTGCTGGGTCTCGCCGGCCTGCTTGTTGGCGACGAACGCGCGGACGACGCCCTTGATGTCCACGCCGTTGTGCTTGAAGAAGTTCTTGTCCTCGGCCGCGATGATCGCGTCACGCATCACCTGGGGCACGTCCGCGAGCGGGATGTCGCGCCGGTTCTCGTCGTACATCATGGCTAGCAGCGTCTTGCCGTCGGACGCGTACAGGTAGCTCATCTGGGGCGACCGGGTGACGGTGAGCTCGCTGGGCAGCTTGTCGAACGTGTCGGCACCCGCCTTCGCGGCGAGGCCCGACATGGCAATCGCGGGGAAGGCGGCCGCGGCGACCACGACACCGGCTAGGAGTCCGCAAATCGTCAACGACGCGGCGTTGGTCACGACGTTGTGGTCACGCTTGCGCATCCAGCTCACCGCCACAGGGTAGAGGAACCCAGCACGATGGCGCGCGCGACGTACTTGCCCCAAGTCCTTTCGGCGCGGCCGTCGTTGTGCTAGACGCACGACACCCGGTGTGCGGTTGCTCGCTGGTTGCTACATCACCTCCGAAGTCGAGTCTGCGTCATAGCGGCGGACGGCGAGGCGTTTCGTTCGAATCATCGGAATCGATGGCCGAGCGGGGCGCCGAGCCGGCCGCCGTGATGTTGGGCGACGGCTGGGGCGAAGGGTACGAACTATCCGGGTTTGTAGATTTAGCTGACAACGTTGCGTAATCGGTTGACTACGGAGCATGATGGTGCGGCGACTATCGCACGTCACCGCGGAGGCTTGGGGAGGAGCCCGCGGTGGCCGGGGGAAACGCTAGGGGGGACGCGAACATATGGGCATGATCACGGACTGGCCAAGCATGGCGGCGTGCCGGAGCGGGGACCCGGATGCGTTGTTCGTGCAGGGCGCTGAACAGAACGTGGCGAAGAGGATCTGCCGCAGCTGCCCAGTGCGGTACGAGTGCCTGGCAGACGCGCTCGACAACCGCATCGAGTTCGGGGTGTGGGGTGGCATGACGGAGCGGGAACGCCGGGCGCTGCTGCGTCGGCACCCGCACGTTGAGAGCTGGCGGAAGATGTTCGAGGCCGCGATGCGCCAGAAGGAGCTGGTCACGACCGGCTGACCTGCAGGGCAGCGTCAGCCGGACGACAACGAATCGCCGATCATCCGCAGCCCGTCGACGTCGTGGACGTCGGCGGGCTGTGCCGTGACCTCCGCGACCGCCACGGTCGGGAGCGCGTCGGTGAACCGGGCAGCCATCCGCCGCTCGCGCACCGTCTGCTGGATCAACGCGGCATGCACCCGCAGGGCGCCGGCCGTCGTCCCGTGGCCGCCGAGCTGGTCGAGGTGGGCCGCCGCGGTCAGGCTCCGCTGGGCGGGCAGCTCGGGCAGCGCGGTCCGGTGCACCCGGTTCAGCACGAGGCCCGCCAGCGGCATGCGCTCCGCGCCCAGCCGGCCGGCGAAGAACGTGGCCTCGCGGATGGCGTCGGGCTCCGGCGCGGCGACCACGAGAAACGCCGTCTCCCGGGCCTGAAGGATGCGGTACGTCTGTTCGGCACGCTGCCGGAAGTCGCCGAACATCGAGTCCAGGGCGGCCACGAAACCGGACAAATCACTCAGTAGCTGTGCGCCCAGGATCTTCTGCACGATGCGGGAGAACATCCCGAAGGACGCGGTGACGAGGTTGAACATGCTGCGCCCGCCGGCCCGCGCGGGGGCGAGGAGGAGGCGCAGCATCCTGCCGTCGAGGAACCGGGACAGCCGTGCCGGCGCATCCAGGAAGTCCAGGGCCGAACGTGACGGCGGGGTATCGACGACGATAAGATCCCAGTCGCCGCGGGCGTGCAGCTGGCCCAGCTTCTCCATCGCCATGTACTCCTGCGTCCCCGAGAACGTCGAGCTCATCGCCTGGTAGAACGGGTTCGCGAAGATCTCGGCGGCCCGCGCGGCGTCGGTGTGGGCGAGCACGACCTCGTCGAAGGTCCGCTTCATGTCGAGCATCATGGCGTGCAGCTCGCCGCCGTTGTCCCCGGCCTCGATGCCCTTCACCTGTCGCGGTGAGTTGTCCAACTCGGTCAACCCCAGCGATTGCGCCAGCCGGCGCGCCGGGTCGATGGTCAACACGACCGTCCGCCGACCGTGCCGCTCCGCCGCGCGCAGGCCCAGCGCGGCCGCGGTGGTCGTCTTCCCCACGCCGCCGGAGCCGCAGCAGACCACGATGCGCACGCCCGGGTCGCCGAGGACCGCGTCGACGTCCAGCCGCGGTGGGGTGGGCTCGGGCGAGGTCACGCAATCGAGCGTATCTGTCCGGTCCCGGCCGACAGGCCGGGTCACCTCGCAGCGCCGAGCGTGGCCGCGAGAGTCTCCAGGCCCGCGCGGGTGACGCCGTCCGGAAGGAGCGGCAGCTCGACCATTGGCCGGCCGACCTCGACCAGGTCGGCTCGCAGGGACTCTTCGAGGGCGTTCCGAGTCAGGTGCGCCATCGCCTCGACGAGCAGGCCCGTGACGGTGTCCCGATCGGTGCTCAGCCCCGCCGCGGTCAGCCCGCGCCGGAGCTCCGCTTGAGTGATCTTGGTAGAGGGCAGCAGCCGCGGCTGGGCGGCGTTGATGATTATCTTGCCGATCGGGATGCCGAGCGCGGTGAGGTCGCCGATCGCGTCGAGCGTCTCCTGGACGGGCATCTCCTCCAGCAGCGTGACAACGTGCACGGCGGTCATCGGCGACCGCAGGAGCGCGGCCACCCCCTCGCTCTGGCTTTTGATCGGCCCCATCTTGGCGAGCCGCGCCGTCTCAGCGGTGACGTTGAGGAAGCGACCGATGCGCCCGGTCGGCGGGGCGTCGAGGATCACCGCGTGGTATGCCCGGCGCCCGTCAGCGGTCCGCGTGGTGGCCTCCTTGACCTTGCCGGTGACCAGCACGTCCCGCATGCCCGGAGCGATCGTGGTGGCGAAGTCGATGGCGCCCACCTTGCGAAGGGCCCGGCCGGCGGCACCCAGCCGGTAGAACATCGCCAGGTACTCGAGCAGCGCCTCCTCGGCGTCGACCGCGAGCGCGTACACCTCGCCGTCGCCCGCGGCGGCCGCGATCGGCCGCTCGGCGTACGGCAGGGGCGGGGTCCCGAACAGCTGGGCGATGCCTTGCCGGCCCTCGACCTCGACCAGCAGGGTGCGCCGACCCCCGGCCGCCATGGCCAGCGCGAGCGCGGCCGCGACGGTGGTCTTGCCGGTCCCGCCCTTGCCGGTCACGACGTGTAGGCGGGACGGCCACGCGGGGTTCGCCCGTCGCTTCGCCGCGGCCCTCGCGCGCACAGCGTGATCGCCCGGTCGCACAGCTGTGAGGGTATTACGCGAGCCCACTCACGTCGCACACCCACCAGCCACTGTCATTGATGACGGTGAAGACCAGCCGTTCTTCGGCCTCCCGCTCGTCGCCGGTGGTCGCGGTGACCTTGACCGTGACCGTCGCCCGCTTGGCGGTCTTGTCGTCGACCTTCGGCTCGTCCCAGTCGAACTGGGCGTTGGGGTAGGTGGTCGCGTACGCCTTGATCTCGTCGACCTTCTTGGTGATCTCGGCGTTGTCGCGGGCGTCCCGACAGACAAGCCGGGCGGCCTTGTCGGCGTCCTGGTCGGTGTAGACGGCCCTGAGGAAGTCGTCGACCGCCTCCGTCGGACCGGCGGCGCCGTGTCCGCGATCCACGTTGTTCAGGTATAGCCACGCGCCCAGGCCGCCGCCGCCGCACAGCAGCAGCGCGAAGCCCAGCACGATCGACGCGATCAACAGACCGCGCCGTTTGGTCGGCGCCGGGTCCGCCGAGGGCACGCCCGGAAAACCCGGCGGTGGGTACGCGGCACCCGGTGCCGGCGGCGGATATGCGGCGCCGGGCGGGATCGGCTGCGGGACCGTCGCCGGTCCGTCGGTGGCGTACGGGTCGACCGCTTCCGGCCGCTGGGCGTCGCCGTTGGGCGGTTGGGTCATCGCATCTCCCCGTGTGCCGGAGTCTGCCGGAGCCGTAGGTCGGCGTCGACTCGTCGCCGGACAGGGTAGCGGGGTGGCCACCTGGGCGCGCGTCCGCCGGCCGCGCCGCCCCGCCAAGCGCGCGCGTTCAGTCGCAATCGTGGTGCCTCGATGGGGGTTGAGGATTTGATGTCATCCGCCGCTTCCGAACCTCTGGCAACCGAAGTCATGAAATCCGCCTTCGGCGTGGCCCTCAACGCTGGGTGTTCGCACGTCGGGGTAGGGCACCTCTTGGTTGCTTTGTTGAGCCACAGGTCGACGGCCGCGTCTCGCATCCTCGGCGACCTCGGTCTCTCCCGAGAAGGAATCGCCGAACTCTTCGAATTCGGAACCCGGACCGCTCGGTCGGGCGGCGTGAGCGTGACTCCTGGGGTGTACGGCATTCTGGGCGTGGCACGGGGAATAGCGCTTGCCCAAGGGACGCCGGACGCAAGTGCGTCGCAACTGTTACTCGCGATGGTCTACTCCGACTCCGGCATTCTGTCGTCGTCGTTGGAGCGATTTGGGGTCGACCAGGCAGACGTCATAGCCCGGCTTGCACGCGAGGGTGTATCCGTACCGGTGAGCCCAAGTGTGACTCGACGACTGGACCCGGTAAACGGCGTCATCTTCCCGGCGGGCGATCTCAAGCGTGTGCTGGACGCGATGTTGCGCGCATTTCCTCCGGGATCGGGCGTGCGCTGGGGATGGAACAAACTCGACGACCACCGCTGCATCATCTACACGAGCGAAGTCGCGGGGACCCGGTCGATCGTGGCAGCCAACGTGGCGAACCCTGAGGCGGTCGTCTTGCTCCAATAGCGCAGCGAGGTGTCCGGTGGGCCCACCGAGAGATGATCATGGCGTTTCCGTTCGACACGCTCGGCGAGTTTGGCGGAAACGCCATGATCGTCACGAAGGGACCTTGCCGGGCCAGGCATCATGCGCCCGCCGGCCGCGCCCGCCCGCCAGGCGCTAGGGTGCCGACATGCAGAAATGGGAGTACGCCACCGTGCCGCTGCTGGTCCATGCGACCAAGCAGATCCTCGACAACTGGGGTGACGACGGCTGGGAGCTGGTGGCGGTCATTCCAGGGCCGAACCAGGAGCAACTGGTCGCGTACCTCAAGCGTCCGAAGGGTGGCGTGGGCAATGGCTGACCCGAGAGCGCGGCTGGCCGAGCTCGGCCTGACCCTGCCCGAGGTGGTTCCGCCGGTCGCGGCGTACGTGCCGGCCGTGCAGTCCGGGAGCCACGTCTATGTCTCCGGGCAGGTGCCGATGGCCGACGGCAAGCTGCTCGCGACCGGAAAGGTCGGTGCGGGCGTCTCGCCGGAGCAGGCGAAGGAGCTCGCCGGCAGGTGCGCGCTGAACGCGCTCGCCGCGATCGACGCGCTGATCGGCCTGGAGAACGTGGTCAAGGTCGTGAAGGTGACCGGATTCGTGGCCTCCGCGGAGGGATTCACCGGTCAACCCGGCGTGATCAACGGTGCGTCCGAGCTGCTCGGCGCCGTGTTCGGCGAGCCCGGCCGGCACGCCCGTAGCGCGGTCGGCGTCGCCGAGCTGCCCCTCGGCGCACCAGTCGAGGTGGAGGTCATCGTCGAGGTCGGCTGATCGGCGGTACCCCGTTCGCTCACCTGGTTGTCGGCGGGCCGCCGTACGATCGCGCCATGGCCGGTGCCTCGGGGGATGCACGGGGGGCGGAGCCCCCCGTGGGTCATGTCACCGCGCCAGCGGCGGCGCTGGCCGACCAGCTGCCGGGCTGGGTGACGCTGGTCCGCGCGAACAACGCGGGCCCGATGACTCTCGACGGCACCAACACCTGGGTGCTGACCACACCCGAGGGCGCCGCGGCCGTGGTCGACCCGGGCCCGGACGACCCGGCTCATATCGCCGCCGTGGCCGCGGCCGGCACGGTCAGCGTGATCTTGTTGACGCACGGCCATCCGGACCACCGGGCCGGCGCCGCCCGGCTGGCCGACGCGACCGGCGCCGACGTCCACTCCATCGACCCCGACAAGTGCTACGGCGCCGATCCCTGGCCGCTCGAGCCGGGCCTCGTCCTGGACTGGGGCGGGTTTGACATCACCGTGCTCGCGACCCCCGGTCACACCGCCGACTCGGTGTGCTTCCTGGCGGAGCGGGAGGGCGAGGGCGTGATCCTGACCGGCGACACGATCCTCGGTCGCGGCACGACCGTGGTGGCCTGGCCGGACGGCGACCTCGAGGACTACCTGACCAGCCTCGAGCTGCTCACCGCGTACGACACCACTCCGGTGCTGCCGGGCCACGGCCCGGCGCTGGCCGACTGCGCGGCGGCCGCCCGCTTCTACCTCGCCCACCGGCGCGCCCGCCTGGAGCAGGTCCGGGCGGCTGTCGCCGCGGGCGCGGCCACGCCGGCCGCCGTGGTGGAGCGGGTGTACGCCGACGTCGACCGGTCGCTGTGGCCCGCCGCCGAGTGGTCGGTGCGGGCCCAGCTGGCTTACCTCGAGCGGGAATCCGGCCCCGGCCCCCGAGGGTTGGACTCACCGTGACCTGCCCGGTGTGTGGAACCGTCGCCATCCCCGGCGCTCGGTTCTGCCACAACTGCGGTGCCGCCCTGCCGGCGGCCGCCATGCTGCCCACGACCGAGCGTCGGGTGGTGACCGTCCTATTCGGCGACCTGTCCGACTTCACGTCTTGGTCGGAGGATCTGGATCCGGAGCGTGTCGGCGCGGTCACCGATCGTGTGCTCGCCGCGCTGGCCGGCGCGGTGAAGACCTTTGGCGGGCACGTTGACAAGCTCACCGGCGACGGGATCATGGCAGTCTTCGGTGCTCCGGTCGCGCACGAGGACGACGCCGAGCGCGCCGTCCGCGCTGCCCTGTCCATGCAGCGCGCGGTCAGGCGCGTGCTCGACGACGAGCGCGGCGGCGGGGCGCCCCTCGGGCTGCGGGTCGGCCTCAACACCGGAGATGTGGTGGCGGGCGTCCAGGCCGCGATCGAATACACGGTCATCGGCGACACGGTGAACACGGCCGCCCGGCTCGCGGATGTCGCGGCCATCGGCGCGGTGTACGCGGGAGCGACCACGTCCGCGGCAACGCGGCACGTGGCGTCCTGGCGCCAGCTTCGGCCGCTGCGGCTGAAGGGTAAGCGCGAGCCCGTCGAGGCGTACGAGTTGCTCGGTCTGCACGACGCTCCCGGCACCCGGTCGGGGCTCGGCGACGAGGCGCCGTTCGTCGGGCGGGAGGTCGAGATCGGTCGGATCGCCGGCCGACTCGCCGAGGTCGTCGACCGGTCTGAGCCGCGCGTGCTGCTGTTCACCGCCGAGGCCGGCATCGGCAAGACGCGCTTCGCGGCCGAGGTCGAGCGCTTGGCCGCCGGCTACGACACGGGCCCCGGGCGGTACGCCGCACACACCGGCGCCCGGGTGCTATCGGTGCGCTGCGCGGCGTACGGCGAGAAGCGGCGGCTCGCCCCGTTGGCCGATCTCGTCCGTACCGCGATCGGCCTGCCCCTGGACGCGGCGACCGGGGTGGCCCGCCCGGTCGTTGAGGAGCGGCTGCGCCGGCTCGGCCAGCGGTTGGCCCGCACCGGCGACTCGCCCGCAGTCGCCACCGACCTGCTGGCGGCCCTGCTGGGGTACGGCGAGCTGCCCGGCGCGCACCCCGTGCCCGCCGGCGCGGGTGACTGGGCCACGAACGGGTCGGCCGGGCGGGCCGAGGCGGAGGCTGTGCCCGCCGCGGTCGCGAACCTGCTCAACGGTCTGGCCACCGAGGCGCCGCTGCTCGTGGTCGTCGATGATCTGCATGACGCGACCGCGGACACGATCGATGCGCTCGGCGTCATGCTCTCGCGGTTGACCGGCCCCATCCTCGTGCTCCTGCTCGGCCGGCCCGAACTGGTGCGCAAGGCGGGCGCGCTGACCCGGGTCGCCGACGCCGAGGTGCAGACATTGCCGCCGTTGCGGGGTGCCGACGCGGCGCGCCTGCTGACGTCCTATCTCAACGGAGGGCGGCTGGGTCCGGCCGACTCGGACCGGCTGCTCGCCACCGCGCAGGGCAATCCGTACTACCTCGCCGAGCTCGTCACGTTGCTCCTCGAGCGCGGTGCGCTCACTCCGGCGGTCGGCGCGAATGCCGCTGGCATGTGGCGGCTCGCCCCCGGCTCGCTGAACACGCGGCTACTCTCCCGCGATCTCGCCGCCGTGCTGGCCGCGCGCATCGACGCGCTGCCCGCGGACGCCAGGTCGGTGCTGCGCGACGCCGCGGTCATAGGCGACACCGTGCCGGCGGGCGCGCTGGATGGGCTCCGCGAGCGGCGGGCCGGCCGCGACGGGCGGCCCGCCGCCGTCGCCGCGGTCGAGCTCGAGCGGGCGATCGACGAGCTGCTCCAACGCCGGATGCTGCACCGCGTCCGCGGCGGGTACGCGTTCATGACCCCACTCATGCGGGAGGCCTCGTACGCCGGGATCGGTAAGGCGGATCTGGCCGAGCGGCACGCCTACCTGGCCCGGTGGGCCGCGCCGGCGAGCCGACCGACGACGACTGGTGGCGGACCGGGGGTGAGCGGGCCTGCCGTGGCGATGCCGCCCGACGTGCGGGACGCGTTCGTCGCCGAGCACGCCGAGCGGGCTGCCGCCCTCGCCGACACCGTTGGCCTCCGCAGCGACGCAGCCGCGCGGGACGTTGCCCCGTTGGGCGTTGCCGCCCTGGGCCGGGCCGCTCGCCGCGCGACCGCCGCCGGCGAGCCGGCGGTGGCCGTCGAGTACGCCGAACGCGCGGCCCGACTCGCCGGCGACACTCTGCCGATCGCGGACCGGCTCGTGCACGCCCGAGCGTTGCTGCAGCACGGCCGCCCGCAGGAGGCTCTCGCCTATGCCGAAAAGATCAGCGCCGACGCGGCGGACGACACGGCCAGCCGGACCGGGGCTCTGCTCATCATCGGCCGGGCGCAGCGGGTCCTCGGCGAGCCGGGCCGGGCCGTCGCCGCCTGGCAGGAGGCCCTGCAGGTGGCGACCGAGGCGGACCTGCCGGCCGACCGGGCGGAGGCCATGCGCCGGCTGGGCATGGCCGACTACCTGGCCGGCCGGTTGGCCGAGGCGAGCAGTCGCTTCGCCGGCTCTTACCAGGTAGCGGTCGGCGCGGGCGACCGGCACGGGCAGGCGTGGTCGCTGCAGAACCTGGCGTGGGTGACGACCGCCCGGGGTGACTTCGCCGGCACCGACGCGGTGCTCGGTCGCGCGGCGCGGCTCTTCGCCGAGCTGCACGACCCGGTCGGGCGGGCGTGGTTGCGCGGGACGACGGCATTCGCCCGGCTGATGGCCGGTCGGCTGGCCGAGGCGCGCCGGCTGGCCCGGGCGTTCCTGCCGTTCGGGGAGCAGGTGGGCGAGGCGTGGGCCGTCGGGACGCTGCGCGCCGTGGAGGCGTTCGCCGCGGCCGAACTCGGCGACTTGGCCGAGGCCGACCGGGACGCCCGCCGGGCGTACCGGGACTTCGCGGCCGCGTCCGACGATTGGGGTCGCGGCTTCGCGCTGGTCGTCCGGGGCGTCATCGCGCGCGGGCTCGGCGAGCCGGAGCACGCGGCAGACCTCCTCAGCGAGGGCCTCGAGTATGGGGACCGGACCGGCCATCCACTGCTGATCGGGTTGGCGGGCACGGTGCGCGGTTTCGTGTCGCTCGACCGCGGCGACACGGCCGCCGCCGAGACCGACGCGCGCGCGGTGCTCGCCGTGGTCGCGCCGCACAACGTGCTCGAGCCGGCCCAGGTCGGGCCGGTCGTGTTGCTCGCCTCCGCGCGGTTGGCCGCCGGCGACCCAGCGGTCGCGGCACGCCTCCTCGCGCCGATCGCGGAAGCCGCCGCCGACCCCGCGCTGCTGCTGTCCCGCCGGCAGGCGGTCGCGACGTTTGCCGCCGCGCTGGTCGCCGACGGCCGAGCCGACGAGGCGCTGCGCTGGGCGCGCCGCGCGGTCGAGCTGCCCGCCGAAGACGTTCGCAGCCGGGTGGTGTCGGCCCGCGTACTGGCCGACAGCCTCGCGGAGACCGGCAACGCCGCGGAGGCGCGTGTCGTGGCCGAGGAAGCGGTACGCCTGGCGTACGCCACGGAGCAGTCGAGCGAGCGCGCCGCCGCCGACGCGATGCGCTCGCGCCTCCTGGCCGGTGCGGCGCACGCGTCGTAGACCGGCGTGGCGCCGGGCGCATTCGCTGCTCGCTGGGGGCAACGTGATTGCTCGGAGTCCACGCCTGCGCAGGCGTAAGAGACGTCCCGCCCGATGTGGACTTTTCGAAGTTCACTATGGCTGGGGTGGGCGGCGCCCGTGGCCGCCGGGGCAGAGGCCGGCCGAGCCGCTGGCGTACCTTCATAGCCGTGGCAGACAGCCCCGCGCCGCTCCCGCTGCCCGTGATCCCGGGCCTGTCGGGGCTGTGCGTGCTCGCCCGCGGTGGCTACGCCACCGTGTACCAGGCGACCCAGGATTCGATCGGTCGCGACGTCGCGGTCAAGGTCGAGAACCGCACCCTGGACACCGAGCGGGACCAGCGGCGCTTCCTCCGCGAGGCCCGGGCAGCCGGCCGGATGTCGTCGCATCCGCACGTCGTCGACCTGTTCGACGTCGGGGTGACGGCCGACCAGCACCCCTATCTGATCATGGAGCTCTGCGACGGCTCGTACGCGGACCGGATGAAGACCTCACCCCTGGGCGCGGAGGAGGCCCGCGACGTCGGCATAAAGATCGCCGACGCGTTGGCCGACGCACACCAGCTCGGGGTGCTGCACCGCGACGTCAAGCCGGCCAACATCCTCTACAGCCGGTTCGCGGAGCCGACGCTCGCCGATTTCGGGTTGGCGATCCTCGCCGAGATGCGCGATTCCTCGATCACGGTGGAGGTGCTGACTCCGGCGTACGCGCCGCCGGAGATGTTCCGACACGGGGCGCCCTCGCCCGCGGTTGACGTCTACGCGCTCTGCGCCACGCTATACGCGATCATGTGTGGCCGACCGCCTCGCTGGCGGGCCGACGACGCTCCGAGCCTGGTCACGCTCATGGAGCTGTTCAGACAACCGATTCCCGACCTCGCCGGCGTACCCCGACCGTTGCTCGATGTGCTGCGCGCGGGGATGGCCAACGACCCGGCCGCGCGCCCCACCGCCGAGCAGCTGCGTGACCTGCTCGCCGCACTCACGCTCGCGCCGGTCGGCCCGGTGGGTCCGGTTCGCAGCTACCCGGCGTCCCCCTTGCGCCCGCGGGCCGTGACCGCGGCGCCGGCCTGGGGATCCGCGCCGCCGGTGCCTCGGCCGGGGTCCGACGACGCGCCCACCGTCCCGCAGCGGCGCGGGCTCTGGCGCCGGTTGACCGGCCGCTAGCCGCAGGTCAGTACGACTTGTCCTGGCCCAGCACGTGTTGGGCGACGAAGTTGAGGATCATCTCCCGGCTGACCGGCGCGATCCGGCCGGCCCGGACGCCGCCGAGCAAAGTGGCGACGCCGTACTCCGTGGTCATGCCGTTCCCGCCGAGCGCCTGGATCGCGGTATCGACGGCGAGCGTCGCCGCCTCGGACGAGGCGTACTTGGCCATGTTCGCGGCGACGCCCGCCTCGACGTCCCGGCCGGCGTCGTAGAGCGCGGCCGCTTTCGCGATCATCAGCCGGGCGAGTTCGACCTGGATCGCCGCGTGGGCGAGCGGATGGGCGACCCCCTGGTGGCTGCCGATCGGGCGGCCCCACACCGAACGCGTCGCCGCGTACGCGCTGGCCCGCTCGAGGGCGTACCGCGCGGTACCGACTCCCATCGCGGCCACCGTGATGCGTTCCGGGTTGAGCCCGGCGAACAGCGCCGGCAGCGCCGCGTCCGGGTCCTCGCCGACGAGCGCGTCGGCCGGCACCCGCACGCCGTCGAGGTAGAGCAGCCACTGGTTCTCCGGCGAGACGATCTCCATCTCGAGCTGGGACCTGGTCAGGCCGGGCGCGTCGGTGGGCACGATGAAAAGCGCGGGCGTCAGCCGACCGGTGCCCGCCGCCGCGTCCCCGGCGGCGGTACGCGCGACCACCAGCACGTAGGGTGCCTCGTCCACGCCCGAAATGAAGCACTTGCGTCCGCCGATGACCCAGTCGTCGCCGTCGCGCCGGGCGAGGGTGCCGAGGCGGTGGACGTTGGAGCCCGCCTCCGGCTCGGTGATCGCGAAGGCGATCTTCGTCTCCCCGGTGGCGAGCCCGGGCAGGAACCGCGTGCGCTGGTCGTCGGTGCCGTGCCGGGCGATGATCGTGCCGGCGATGGCGGGGGACACGACGAGCAGCAGCAACGGGCAGCCGGCGGCGGCGAGCTCCTCGCAGACGATGGCGAGCTCAGTGATCCCGCCGCCGCCACCGCCGTACTCGGTCGGCACGCTGACGCCGAGGTAGCCGAGCTTGCCGGCCTCGGCCCACAGCTCCGTCGTGTGTTCACCGGACTTTGCCTTGCGTACGTAGTACTCGTGGCCATAGCGGCGGCCCAGCGTGCGTACCGCGTCGCGCAGCGAAGCCTGCTCGGGGGTGGGATCGAAGTTCATCAGGCGGCCTCCACGACGCGGACTACTCGGGGGTGAGCACGGCGAGCACCGTGCCGGTGTCGACCTGTGCACCGGCACGGACCGGTATGGACGCGACGACGCCGGCGGCCGGCGCGTGGACGGGATGTTCCAGCTTCATCGCCTCGAGCGTCATCAACAGCTCGCCGGCGCCGACGTGTTGACCTGGACTGACGAGCACGCGGCCGACGGCGCCGGGTAACGGGGCGACCAGCGAGCCCTCGGCGAGCTCCGCGGTCGGCTCGGGGAAGCGCGGCAGCTCGGTCACCGCGATCGAGCCCTCGGCGCTGTCCACAAAGGAGACACCCCCGACGCGGTGTACGCCGAACGCCAGCCGGATGCCCTCCACGTCGAACACCACGCCGGACGGATCGCTATGAACGACGGCCACCTCCGGCTGTGGCTGCTCGGCGTCGACCCCCCGGGTCCACCAGCTCGCCAGCCTGCCGTCCCGGTCGAACCGGTAGCCGACCTCGACCCGCCCGGCCGGGGCGTCGTAGACGCTGGTCTGCCATCCGGACGGAACGTTGCGCCAGCCGGACGGCGCGGCCGGCAGCACTGACGCCGTCGCCCGCCGCTCGGCCGCGCCGGCCAGCGCCACGGCGAGGCAGGCCAGCCGTACGCCGTCGACCGACGAGAGCAGCGGCGTGAACACCTCCGGGTGGTGGTCCAGGAAGCCGGTGTCGATCGTGCCGGCGAGGAACGCCTCGTGCCGCAGCACGCGCACCAACAAGTCCCGGTTGGTCAGCACGCCGTGGATGTCCGAGCGGACCAGTGCCGACGCGAGCAGTCGGGCGGCGCCGGCCCGCGTGGGCGCCCACGCGATGAGCTTGGCCAGCAGGGAGTCGTAGTGGACCCCGATCTCCGAGCCGTCGTCGACACCCGAATCGAGCCGCAGGCCCGGCCGCGGCGGCGGTCGGAACTCGGTCGCGACGTCGCGCACCCGGAAGCGATGCAGCGTGCCGGTGGACGGCCGCCAGGCGTACGCCGGGTCCTCGGCGCACAGCCGTACCTCGATAGCGTGGCCGCGGGCCGGCGGCTCGGCGAGCGGCGGCAGCGTGCCGCCGTCCGCGACCTGTAGTTGCAGCTGGACCAGGTCAACACCCGCGACGCACTCCGTGACCGGGTGCTCGACCTGGAGCCGGGTGTTCATCTCTAGGAAGTAGAACCGGCCGGAGGGCGCCAGCAGGAACTCCACGGTCCCGGCTCCGACGTAGCCGACGGTGCGGGCGGCGGTCATGGCCGCGGCACACAGCTCCTCGCGCAGCGCTGGCGTCACCGCCGGCGACGGCGTCTCCTCGATGAGCTTCTGGTGCCGGCGCTGGATCGAACACTCCCGCTCGCCGAGCGTCCTGATGGTGCCGTGCGCGTCCGCTATGACCTGCACCTCTATGTGGCGGGCACCCTCGACATACCGCTCGCAGAAGACCGTTCCGTCCCCGAACGCCGACGCCGCCTCGCGACGGGCCGAGGCGATCGCGTCGGCGAGCGCGTCCCGGTCGCGCGCGACGCGCATGCCCCGGCCACCGCCGCCGGTGGACGCCTTGACCAGGACCGGGAACCCGTCGACCAGCTCCGGATCGGTGAAGGTCGGCAGCATCGGCACACCCGCCTCGGCCAGCAGCGCCTTCGCCTCGATCTTCAAGCCCATCAGGGCGATGGCCTTCGCCGGTGGGCCGACCCAGACCAGACCGGCGTCGGCGACGGCGTTCGCGAAGTCCGCGTTCTCGGCCAGGAAGCCGTAGCCCGGGTGGATGGCGTCCGCGCCGGTGCGGTGGGCGGCGGCGATGAGCAGATCGCCGCGCAGGTACGTCGCCGTCGCCGCGTCGCCGGGTAGGTGAACGGCGCAGTCCGCGTCGGCAACGTGTGGGGACCGGGCGTCGGCGTCGGAGTAGACGGCCACGGTCTCGATGCCCATCTGGCGGCAGGTGGCTAAGACCCGTCGGGCGATCTCGCCGCGGTTGGCCACAAGCAGTCTGCGAATCATGGCACGCCTCACAACCGGAAGACGCCGAAGCCGTCGGCACCCTGGACCGGTCCACTGTGGATCGCCGACAGGCAGATGCCGAGGACGGTCCGGGTGTCGCGTGGGTCGATCACGCCGTCGTCGTAGAGCCGACCGGACAGGTACAGCGCCGCGGACTCGGACTCGATCTGCTGCTCGACCATCGCGCGCATGGCCCGGTCGGCGTCCTCGTCGTACACCTGGCCCTTGGCCTCGGCCGCCTGCCGGGCCACGATCGACAGCACGCCCGCGAGCTGGGCCGGGCCCATCACCGCCGACTTCGCGTTCGGCCAGGTGAACAGGAACCGCGGCTCGTACGCCCGGCCGCACATGCCGTAGTTGCCCGCGCCGAACGACGCGCCGATGGTCACGGTCAGGTGCGGCACGGTCGAGTTCGCTACCGCATTGATCATCAGGGCGCCGTGCTTGATGATGCCGCGCTGCTCGTACTCGGTGCCCACCATGTAGCCGGTCGTGTTCTGCAGGAACAGCAGTGGCGTGTCCACGGCGTTGGCCAGCTGGATGAACTGCGCCGCCTTCTGCGCCTCCTCGGAGAACAGCACGCCGCGGACGTTGGCGAGCACGCCGATCGGGTAGCCGTGCAGCTCGCCCCAGCCGGTGCACAGCGCCGCGCCGTACGCCGGCTTGAACTCGTCGAACTCCGAGCCGTCCAGAACGCGGCCCAGCACCTCCCGAGGGTCGTACGGCAGCCGCAGATCGGCGCTCGGCACCGCGAGCAGATCGCCGACGTCGTGCCGGGGCGCCGCGGCCGGCCCGCCCCGCGGAGCCGGCCCGAGCTTGCGCCGGTTGAGTCGGCGCACGACCTGCCGCACGAGCCGCAGGCCGTCCCGCTCGTCCTCGGCCAGATAGTCGGCGAGCCCGCTACGCGACGCGTGCATGACGGCACCGCCGAGCGACTCGTCGTCGGTTGCTTCGCCGGTGGCCATCTTCACCAGCGGCGGGCCGGCGAGAAACACCTTCGCGCGGTCCCGGACCATGATCGTGTAGTCGGACATGCCGGGCACGTACGCGCCGCCGGCCGTGGCGTTGCCGAACACGACGGTCACCGTGGGGATCCGCGCGGCGGACAACCGGGTCAGGTCGCGGAACACCCGGCCGCCCGGGATGAAGATGTCCGCCTGGCTCGGCAGGTCGGCGCCGCCCGACTCCACTAAGTTGATCATCGGCAGCCGGTTGGCCAACGAGATCTCACCGGCCCGCCTGGTCTTGGCCAGCGTGTACGGGTTGACCGCGCCGCCGCGTACGGTCGGGTCGTTCGCGACGATCACACACTCGACGTCCTCGACGACGCCGATGCCGGTGACCACGCTCGCCCCGACCGGGAAGTCGGTGCCCCACGCGGCGACCGGCGACAGCTCGAGGAACGGCGTGTCCCGATCGACCAGCAGCTCGATGCGCTCGCGGGGGAGCAGCTTGCCCCGGGCGTGGTGCCGGGCCACGTACTTCTCGCCGCCACCGGCGCGCGCGTCGTCCAGCGCCGCGTCGAGCTCCGCGAGCCGGTCCAGCATCGCGCTCCGGTTCTCCTGATACGCCTGGCCGCGCGGGTTGACGGCGGTGCCGAGGATGGCCATCTACAGCCCCATGCCCTTCCCGATGATCTCGTTCATGATCTCCGTTGTGCCGCCGCCGATGCCGAGGATGCGGGCGTCCCGGTAGTGCCGTTCGACCTCGGCGTCGCGGAGGTAGCCGAAGCCGCCGTGCAGCTGCACGGCCTGGTCGACGACCCAGTCGCACGCGGCGACCGCGGTGTTCTTGGCCATCGCCACCTCAGCGACGAGTGGTTCGCCGGCACCGAGCCGCTCGGCGACGCGGCGCACGTACGTTCGGGCGGCGTCGATGCGCGTGTTCATCTCGGCGAGCCGGTGCCGCACGAGTTGGCGGGAGGTGAGCGGCCGCCCGAACGTGTGACGGCTCCGGCACCAGGCGATGGTCAGGTCCAGGCAGCGCTGCGCCGTCGCGTACGCCTGGATCGCCAGCGAGATCCGCTCGCGCGCGAAATGCCGCATGATCTGGGCGAACCCGGTGTTCTCCGGCCCGACCAGGCGGTCGGCCGGCACCCGCACGTCGACGAACGACAGCTCCGCGGTGTCCGAGCAGTGCCAGCCCATCTTGTCCAGCCGGCGGGTGACCGTGAATCCCCGCGTACCGGCGTCGACGACGAGCAGCGAGATGCCGGCGTGGCCGGCTCCGCCGGTGCGCACCGCGGTGGTGATGAAGTCCGCGCGGGCCCCGCTGGTGATGAACGTCTTGGCGCCGTTGACCACGAAGTCGTCGCCGTCCCGGCGGGCGGTCGTGCGCAGGGCGGCGACGTCGGAGCCGCCGTCCGGCTCGGTGACGGCCAGCGCTCCGATCGTCTCGCCCGCGAGCGTCGGCCGGACGTACCGCTCGATGAGCGCGGGGTCGCCGGCCGCGACCATGTGCGGGAGCGCGATGCCGTGCGTGAACAGCGCGGCGACCAACCCGGACGAGCCGCCCGCGAGGATGAGCTCCTCGGTCACGATCGCGCTGTCGAGCAGGCCGCCGCCGGAGCCGCCAATCGCCTCTGGGTAGCCGGCGCCGAGCAGGCCGAGCTCGCCGGCCGTGCGGTGCAGGGACCGCGGCACCTCGCCGGCCCGCTCCCACGTGGCCAGGTTCGGGCGTACCTCCTTCTCGACGAACCGGCGGGTCAAGTCGCGCAGCTGCCACCGCTCCGGGGAATCCCAGTCGGTCATGGCAACAGCTCCCCGGGGATGTCGACGATTCGGGCGCGCAGCAGCTCACCGAGCGCCTTGGCCTGCGGGTCGAACCGGGTGGATGCGGCGACGCCCTCGTCGAGCAACCCGCGCAGTACGAAGTTGACGGCCCGCAGGTTCGGCAGGGCGTACCGCTCGATGTCCAACGAGGCCGTCTCCGGGAGGAGGTCGCGCAGCCGCGCGGTGCTCAGCCAGCCGTGCAGCCAGGCGTACGCCTCGTCGGTGCGGGCCCAGACGCCGAGGTTGGCGTCGCCACCCTTGTCCCCGGACCTGGCCCCGACGACGGCGCCCAGGGGAGCCGGCCGCGGGCGGCCGAACGAGGAGGGTGGCTCGTCGTCGGAGCCGCGGCGGGCCGCGACGACCTCCGTGGTCGCGGGCGGCGCGATGGTCACTCGCTGGCCGTCGGGCAGGACCACGACATGCTCCACATCGGACTGTGGGACGTGCTCGGCCGTGAACACGCCGTACGGCGTCCCGTCGCCGGGTGGCGTCGTGAGCGTGCAGCCCGGGTACGACGCCAGCGCCAGTTCCACCGCGGCCGCCGAAAATGCCCGTCCGGCCCGCTTCGGATCGGCGTCCCGCAGGTGTACGTGCAGGAGCGCGCTCGCGGCCTCAGTGTCGGCCGCGTCGGGATGGTCGGTGCGGGCCAGCACGAACTCCAGGCCGTGCCCTCCGATGGAATCCGTCAGCTGCGCGCGCACGAGCGCCGCTTTGGCCTCGATGTCCAACCCGCACAGCACGAACGTCATCGAGTTGCGGAACCCGCCGAGGTTGTTCACGCCCACCTTGAGCGTGGGCGGCGGCGGAGTCCCCCGCGCCCCGGTCACCCGCACCCGGTCCGGGCCGTCCTCGGCCAGCCGTACGCGGTCGAACCAGGTCACGACGTCGGGACCCAGGTACGCCGGCGCCCCGATCTCGTACAGCAGCTGGGCGGTGACCGTCTCGACCGTGACCGCGCCGCCGGTCCCCGGGTGTTTCGTGATCACGGACGTCCCGTTGGCGTCGATCTCTGCGATCGGGAAGCCTGGTCGGCGGCCGCCGTCGGGCAGTTCGGTGAAGAACGAGAAATTGCCGCCGGTCGCCTGGGCGCCGCACTCGAGGATGTGCCCGGCGACCGTCGCCCCGGCCAGGGCGTCGAGGTCGTCCCGACTCCAGCCGAACTGCGCGATTGCGGGCCCGACTACGAGCGAGGCGTCGGTGACCCGGCCGGTGACCACGACGTCGGCCCCGGCGGCGAGGGCGGCGGCGATGCCGAAGCCACCGAGGTACACACCTCCGGGGGCGCCGCCCCCGAATCCCGCCGTCGGCTTCCGGGTGCGGGCGTCGCCCTCCACGTACGCGATGCGCACCGAGAGGCCGAGCCGGGCGGCGAGCGACTCGAGCGCGGCGGCCAGCCCTGGTGGGTTGAGCCCACCGGCGTTGGTCACGATGCGCACGCCGCGCTCGAGCGCGAGTCCGAGGCAGCCCTCCATTTGGCGCAGGAACGTCTTGGCGTACCCGGTGGACGGGTCCCTCGCCCGGTCCCGGCCGAGGATGAGCATCGTCAGTTCGGCGAGGTAGTCGCCGGTGAGCACGTCCAGCTCACCGCCGGTGAGCATCTCCCGCCAGGCGTCGAACCGGTCGCCGTAGAAGCCGGACGCGTTGCCGATGCGGATCACCGCACCGCTCCCGCGGGCTCGCGGCCGGCTCCCGGCGGCCCGGCGAACGCCTGCGCGACGTCCAGCCACTCGTCGGCGACCGGCCCGGACGCGACGAGCGCCAGGTCCGCGCGGTGCCGCCGCTGCGTGACGAGCAGGCAGAAATCCAGGGCCGGGCCCACGACCCGGTCCGCGGCGTCCTCCGGGCCGTACGCCCACTGCTCGCCGGCCGGCCCGGTCAGCTCGACCCGGACGGGCGTCGCCGGTGGCTGCCTGCCGTGGATCAGGAAACCATGGCCGAGGGTGCGCACGCCCAGGTGTGCGACGTGCCGTAGCCGCGCGGTCGGGGTGCGGGCAACGCCCAACGCGTCGGCGACGTCCTGGCCGTGCGCCCAGGTCTCCATGACCCGCGCGGTCGCCATCGACGCCGCCGACATCGTGGTGCCGAACCACGGCAGCCGTACGCCAGCTGGTGCGGCGGTGAGCGCCTCGGCCAGGCGGGCCCGCCCGGCGCGCCAGCGGGCGAGCAACTCCGTCGGTGGCGCCAGGGCCCGCGCGGCGCCGCGGTCGACGTACCCCGTCGGGTCCTCGGCCGCCTCGACGATCCGGACTTTGAACGCGTCGGGATCGGCCGCCGCCTCCCGTGACACCTCGTCGGTCCAGGCGAGGTGAGCAATCTGGTGACCGATCGTCCAGCCCGGCGATGGGGTCGGTCGGGTCCAGTCCGCCTCCGCGAGCGGCGCGACGAGACCGTCCAGATCGGACGACTCCGCCGCCAGGTCGCCGAGGATCTCGGCGAGATCGACCATGTGCGCCTCCGGGCTACAGGAGCGTCGACAGTTGGTGCTTCCAGGCGGCCAGCAGGGCACGCCGACGGGCCGAGTCGTCGGAGAGCAGGTTCGCGACGCCGAGGCCGCGGAGCAGGTCGAGGGTGGCCTGCACGGCTTCGCGTACGCCCTGCTTGCGCTCGTCGACGTCGAGCAGCTCGACGGTGAGCCGGTGCATCTCGCGGCCGACCCGGGCCTCGAGCGGGATGAGGGCCCGGCGCAGGTCCGGGTCCGTGCGCGCCGCCACCCATACCTCGAGGGCCGCGACGAAGAGCGGACCCGTGAACGCCGACGCGAGCAGGTCGATGACCCGGTCGAGCCGGCGGTGGCCCGGCGGCAGCGTGGCCGCCTCGGCCCGCAGCTCGGCGGCGCGCAGCTCGGCCAGGTACTCGACGGCGGCCATGACGAGCGCCGCCTTGGTCGGGTAGTGGTGGAGCTGGGCGCCGCGGGAGACCCCGGCCCGCGTTGCCACGACCGTCGTGGTCGTGCCCGACCAGCCGTGCTCGACCAGGCAGTCGACGGTCGCCTCGAGCAGGCGCGCCTGGGTGGCGCGGCTGCGCTCCTGCTGCGGGGTCCTGGTCGGTGCCGCCGCCCGCGCCGCCGACCGGGTCCCCGTTGGTGGGCCGCCCATGGCCCCAAGCCTGCCGGCCACAAAACAAACAGTCAAGACTGCTTGTTTTAGCACGATCGGACGGGGAGATATTTACGGCCGTGAAGCGGCTGCTCGCGATCACTCTGGGGATTCTGACCGCGATCGGCGGCTTCGTTGACATTGGCGACCTCGTCGCAAACGGTGTCGTGGGCTCCCGGTTCGGGATGCACCTGGCGTGGGTGGTAGTGGTCGGCGTCGGTGGCATCTGCGTGTACGCCGAGATGTGCGGCCGAGTGGCGGCCACGTCCGGCCGGCCCGTCTTCGACATCGTCCGCGAGCGCCTGGGCCCTCGGTGGGGCCTGGCCAACCTGTTCGCCTCGTTCCTCGTGACCGCGCTGACGTTGACCGCCGAGATCGGCGGCGTGGCTCTGGCCCTTGAACTGGCCTCCACCGTCAGCTACCTGCTCTGGGCCCCACTGGTCGCGTTCGCGGTCTGGGTGGTGATCTGGCGGGTCAGCTTCAAGCGGATGGAGACGACGTTCGGGCTGCTCGGGTTGCTGCTCCTCGTGTTCGGTGTTGCGGTCTGGCGGCTCCGGCCGGACTACGGGGCGCTGTGGTCGCAGCTAGCCGCGCCGGAGCACACCGGCGGCGAGGGCTGGGCGACGTACGCGTTCTTCGCGGTGGCCCTGTTCGGCGCGGCCATGACGCCGTACGAGGTGTTCTTCTTTTCCTCCGGCGGTGTCGAGGAGCGCTGGACGCGCCGCGACCTTCCGGTCATGCGGGCGAACGTGCTCCTCGGCTTCCCGCTTGGTGGCCTGCTCTCCCTGTTCATCATGGCCGCGGCCGCGGTCTACCTGCGGCCCGGCGGGATCCGGGTCGAAAAGCTCGACGACCTCGTGTCACCGGTGACCGCGGCGCTCGGCAAGGTCGGGCTCGCCCTGGCCATCATCGCGATCTTCGCGGCCACGTTCGGCGCCGCGCTCGAGACGGGCCTCTCCTGCGGGTACTCGGCCGCGCAGTACTTCGGCTGGCAGTGGGGCAAGTTCGTGCGGCCGCGGGAGGCGTCCCGGTTTCACGTCACGGTGCTCGCGTCGATCATCATTGGCCTTTTGATCATTCTGACGACCGTGGACCCGGTCAAGGTCACGGAGTACTCGATCGTGCTCTCCGCCGGCGCACTGCCGCTGACCTACCTGCCGATCCTGGTGGTGGCCAACGACCCGGACTACATGGGCGAGCACGTCAACGGACGGCTCGTGAACGGTGTCGCCACCGCGTACCTCGTGGTAGTGCTCGTGGCGAGCGTCGCCGCCATACCGTTGATGATCGTGACGGGGGCGGGTGCGTGATGGACGGGCGCATCCTCGACGCGCACTTGAACCTGCTGGACCGGCAGGTCATCGACCCGGACGGCCGCATGATCGGCAAGGTCGACGACGTCGAGCTCGCGTACGACGCCGAGGGTCGGCTCTACTGTGCGGCCATTCTCATGGGGCCCGCCGCACTGGGGCCGCGCCTGGGTGGGTGGCTCGGGCGAACCGTGCTCCGGTTCCATGCGCGCTGGCACATCGGCCGGGAGGGACCGTATCGCGTCTCCTTCGACCAGGTCGCGGTCGTCGACAGCGCCGTGCGGCTGCTGACCCACCCGGCCCGGCCGGCGCTCGAGCGATGGTTGCGTGAGCACGTCGTGGACCACATCCCGGGGGCAGGCCATGATTCGAATCGGTGAGCTCATCGGCACCGAGGTGCGCGGGCCGGACGGCGGGCGGCTGGGTGTCGTCGTGGACGTCCGGATGACGTGCATCGGTCCGGCTTCGCGCCCGGGCGCCATGGCCACGCCGGTGCTGACGGCGCTGATCGTCGGCGTACGCGAACACGTCCGGCTCTGGGGGTACGAGCGACACCAGCACATCGGCCCCTGGGTGATCCGCTTCATCGTGCGCCGGCTCAACCGCGGGGCGCACAGTCTGGCCTGGGACGACGTGGCCCTGGGCTACGAGGGCCCGGACGGCCATCTCATCGTGCACTCCCGGCTACCGAAGGACGCGCTTCCGCTGGTGCGGGACCTCCCGCGCTAGGCATCCTTGACCCACGCAACCTCGCGAGGGTTGGGGTGTTGGCGACGTGTCGATCGCCCAACCTGGGCAAGGGTGCGCTGAGCTTGGTTCAGACCCGGGCGCGCCGGGCCAGCCGCTCCGGGTCGAGGATGATCACGCTCTTGCCGTCCAGTCGGAGCCAGCCGCGCGAGGCGAAGTCGGCCAGGGCCTTGTTCACCGTCTCCCGCGAGGCGCCGACGAGCTGGGCGAGCTCCTCCTGGGTCAGGTCGTGGGTGACCCGCAGGACGCCGCCGTCGCGCGTGCCGAACCGGCCGGCCATCTGCAGCAGGTTCTTCGCGACCCGACCCGGCACGTCGGTGAAGATGAGGTCGGCCAGCGCGTCGTTCGTGCGGCGCAGCCGGCGGGCGAGCACCCGCAGCAGCTGTTCGGCGATCTCCGGACGGTTGGTCAGCCACGGCCGCAGCGCCTGCTTGCGCAGCCTGGCCAGCCGGGTGTCGGTGACCGCGGTGGCGGTCGCGGTGCGCGGCCCGGGGTCGAACAGGGACAGCTCGCCGACCATGTCGGACGGTCCCATGACGGCGATGAGGTTCTGCCGGCCGTCGGCGGCCCGCCGACCCACCTTGAGCTTCCCCGACAACACGATGTAGAGGCTGTCTCCAGGCTCGCCCTCGTTGAACACGATCTCGCCCTTGCGGATCTCGATCGTCTCCATCTCCTTGGCGAGCGCGTCCGCCGCCTCCGGGTCGACGCCCTGGAAGATCCCGCTGCGGGCCAGTACCTCGTCCATCGCCGCACCTCCA
>DASXRQ010000140.1:0-2945 GCA_036506495.1 Micromonosporaceae bacterium
GGGGGCTGGGGGTCGTACTCGATGATCAGCTGGGCCTTCTTGGCGAGTTGTTCGTTGGTCAGCTCGGCAGCGAGGTGGAGCGCCATGTCGATGCCGGCGGAGACTCCGGCCGAGCAGAGGAACTTGCCGTCTTGCACCCACCGCTGCCGTTGTTATTGGGCGCCCAGCCGGTTGAGTTGGTCGGCGAGGGCCCAGTGCGTGGTGGCGTTGCGCCCTTCGAGCAGCCCGGCAGCGGCGAGGATGAGAGACCCTGTGCACACGGAGGCGACCGTATCTTCCACAGGAACCACGGTCCGATGATGTCCGGTGGCCGCGGCTGCACGTTCCAGCTCACCATCACGAACCCGACCGGGTCGTCGTCGGCGTAGACCGCCCGGTACCACGGCTTGGCGTGCGGGTACTCGGCGGCGTCATCCAGTGCCCCGTGCACCGACCCGACGAACCGCTCCTGCTCGGGTGCCACGCGCAGTGCAAGGACGGCTCGCGGTTGCCGTTGGTGATCTCGCGGAGCGTCACGACCACAGCGGTCAGCCTACCGCTCGACACTCTCACCTCGCGTCATCGCTGAGCGCTCGCGTGCGGTGCTGCCAGTGCGGCGATTCGTTTCCCTACGGCGTTGATGTGTGTTGGAGTTGCCTCGTGGATGCCGTGGACCTCGCCCGACACTTTGCTCTCGGCGAGGCCGCGAAACTGTCGGACGGGCCGGTCGCTCGGGGTAAGCAGGGCGTCGTGTGGCGGCTGGAGACGGCGGACGGTAGCTGGGCGGTGAAGGCGGCGTTCCGCGAGTCCGGTGAGGACGACGTGCGCGTGGCCACCGCGTTCCAGGAGGCAGCCTACGCTGCCGGCGTACCGACGCCGCGGGTGCGGCGCACCACGGAAGGGGGCGTGTTCGCCACCGTGGACGGCACGCAGGTCCGGGTGTACGAGTGGGTCGATCTGCGTGCCCCCGACTCCGGTCTCGACCCGGCGCTGGTGGGCGCGGTCGTGGCCGCCATCCACCGGGTATCCGTCAGTGACGTCAGACCGTTGGACCCGTGGTATCACGAGCCCGTCGGCGCCGATCGCTGGGACCAGCTGGTCGAGCAGCTTCGGCGGGCGGGGGCGCCGTTTGCCGGCCGGTTGGCCGATCTTCGTGACGAGCTCGTTGCGCTGGAGTCCTGGATTGAGCCACCCGAGATCCTGCGGACCTGCCACCGCGACTTGTGGGCCGACAACGTCCTGCCCACCGCCGGTGGCGGCGTGTGCGTCATCGACTGGGAGAACAGCGGGCCCGCTGATCCGAGTCAGGAGCTCGGATGTGTGCTGTTCGAGTTCGCCCGCGCCGACGCCGGCCGGGCCCGCGCGCTGACCGCCGCCTATCGGGAGGCCGGTGGACCGGCAACGGTGAATCGGCGTGGACACTTCTCGATGCTCATCGCGCAACTCGGGCACATCGCGGAGGTCGCCTCCAGCGACTGGCTGAAACCCAACCCTCGATCCCCGCAGCGAACCGACTCCGCCGCGTGGATCGGCGAGATGCTCGACGAACCGCACACCCGCGAGCTGCTGGACACCCTGTTGGGGGCGGTGTGCGGGGAGCGACACGCGGTGACGCCGGCAGCTGAAACCTGAACTGCCTTCTTCTCCGCCGTGGTCAACCGGTCCGCGCCGCCGGAATCGTCCGCATCGGCCTGGGCCATCCAGTTACGCAGGCAGGACTCCGAAATCCGCAGTTCCTTCGCGAGCACCGCGACCGGTTTGTCCCCGACGCGGGCCAGCTCGACCGCGCGCCGGCGGAACTCAGCAGGGTGTGGGGCAGGCATAGACGACATCCTTCCTGGAAGCCGCCACCCACCTCACCCCAGGTGTCCGGAGAACGGGGAGAAGCTCAGGTGAGTCCCTTACGCTGCGCGCGGACTACCTGGTCGATCAGTTAGACCTGGTCGTCACCCCAGGACTGCACCTAGAGATCGCCGCGATGGTGGGGGCGGATCTGAGGCGACGCTGCACCCGGGTGGCTGGCGAGCTGACTGACGTGCGCGCCCAGCCGCAACGCGCCGACGACGTCGAGCAAGATCTATTGGCGGCGATCCGGACGAGGGAACCGTCATACCCCCGTGATAGTCAGGACCGTGCGGATCTGCGACACGTGGCAGAAGCAGCGGCTGCCGGAGTCACCGTGCTCATCAGCCGTGATGAGGCGCTGGCACGCACCGTCGGCAGCGTGGCCAGCCGTGACTACGGCCTACGGATACTTCGCCCGGTCGACGTGCTGCGAACCTCCAGTCCGCGGCGATCGCCGCGGGCGGGCACCTGGTCAGCGACCGCCGGTTGCCCTCGTGGTGGGTGCTGGCCGAGATCGAGGGAACGAGGCCTGCGTGCCAGCTGTGTGGCCCGTGACGGACCGCCCTCCCCCGTCCGCCTCGGCGGCCCGCGTGCAACACGCGGCCCGCGGCCGGCGATAGAGGAGTATGACGACCCAGTTGCAGCCGCCCGACCACGAGTTGTGGTCGGCGGTCGTGGCGGGCGACGAGGTCGCCTTTGGCCGGCTGTTCGACCGGTACGCCGGGGCGGTGTACAACCACGCGTTCCGGCTTACCGGATCGTGGATGCTGGCCGAGGACGTCACCCAGGCGACGTTCCTGGTCGCCTGGCGCCGCCGGGAGCAGGTGCGCCTGGTGGACGGGCTGCCGCTGCCGTGGCTGCTGGTCGTGGCCACCAACGCGGCCCGCACCGAGTGGCGCTCATCCCGGCGGTGGCGGGCCGCCCTGCGGCGGCTGCCGCCGGACCGCGAGGCCGGCGCCGACCCCGCTGACGAGGTGGCCGCCCGGCTGGACGACGAGCGGCGCATGCGGGCCGTGCTGGCCCTGGTACGCCGGCTGCCCCGCGCCGAGCGGGAGGCGGTCGCGTTGTGCCTGTGGTCCGGGGTGCCCTACGGCGAGGCGGCGACGGCGCTGGGGATCAGC
>DASXRQ010000141.1:0-5486 GCA_036506495.1 Micromonosporaceae bacterium
GTTCGCGCGCTGGCGGGCTCGCACGGGCCGGCGCCGGTGCGTGCGGTGCGGGGAATGGCCCGCCTGCCCGGCGCCATGCGAGACTATCGAGGCCACCGAGCGGCCATCTGCGAGGTCGGCCAGATGCTGACCGACCGGCTCGGCCTGCCCGAGTCGGTGAGCGGCATGTTCGCGCATGTGACCGAGCGTTGGGACGGTAAGGGCGAGCCGCGGCGGCTGCGGGGTGAGGAGATCCCGCTCGCCATGCGCATCGTTCACGTGGCCACCGACGCGGCCCTCCAGCACCTGATCGGCGGCGCCGGGCACGCCGCTCGGGTGATCCGCGAGCGGGCAGGTCACGCGTTCGACCCCACGATCGCGACGCTGCTGGCCGACGACGCCGCGGAGGTTCTCGCGTTCGACGAGGAGGCCTCGGCTTGGGACGCGGCCCTCGCCCTCGAGCCGCGCCCGCATCTGTGCCTTGTGGGCGACCGCATCGAACGCGCGCTCGCGGCCATGGGCGAGTTCACCGACCTGCTGTCCCCGTCCCTCGTCGGCCACTCCGGCGCCGTCGCCGACCTCGCCGGCGCTGCGGCGGCCCGCTGCCGGCTGGGCGACGCCGAGGTGGCGGCGATCCGGCGAGCCGGGCTCGTGCACGACGTGGGTCGGGTGGCTATTCCCGCGTACATCTGGCAGAAGCCGGCCGCCCTGACCCCGGACGAGTGGGAGCGGGTCCGTCTCCACGCGTACTACACCGAGCGCGTGCTGGCCCGTTCCCCGTTCCTGGCCAGCCTGGCGCCGATCGCGGGCTCGCACCACGAGCGGCTCGATGGCGGTGGGTACCACCGCGGACTGACCGGAGCCGCCGTTCCGTTGCCGGCACGGATCCTCGCGGCCGCCGACGCGTACCAGGCGATGACACAGCCGCGGCCGCACCGCGCTGCGCTCACGTCGCGGCAGGCGGCAGACGCGCTCAGCGAGCAGGCGCGCATCGGTCGGCTCGCCCCGGACGCCGTGTCCGCGGTGCTCGAGGCGGCGGGACATCCCGCGCCGCGGCTGGCCAGGCCCGCCGGCCTGACCGAGCGCGAGGTCGAGGTCGTCGCCATGCTGGCGCGCGGCCTGCAGACCAAGCAGATCGCACACGCGCTGGGAATCTCCGTTAAGACCGCGGACCGGCACGTGCAGAACGCGTACGCCAAGATGGGCATCTCCACTCGCGCGGCGGCGGCCGTATTCGCCATGCAGCACGGGCTCACGACGTGGGGAGAACTCCCGATCGCGCCAGCCGCCCGCCGCTCCTAGCGTCACGGGCGAGGCACCCACGGTGGGTGCACCGATCCGAAGGAGGCGGTGAGGAACATGGCGCTCGATACCGCGGAACGCCGCGGCCTCAGCCTGGCCCCGGCAAACACGCGGCCGGTGGCGGTCGCCGGCTGGGCTGGCATTCTCGGCCCGGTCCTGTTCTCTGTGGTCTTCCTCGCTCAGGACGCGGTCCGGCCCGGCGGGTACGACCCCGTCACCGAGCCGGTCAGCGCGCTGGCGGCCGGGCCAACGTGGTGGCTCCATCAGCTGAACTTCGTCGCGTTCGGCGTACTCACGCTCGTGTTCGCCGTCGGCCTGCACGTCGGCGTACGGCGGACGCGGCTGGGGTGGCTCGGGCCGGCGCTGCTGTTCGTCAGCGGCATCGGTCTGTTGCTGGGCGCGGCGTTCCCGCTCGCGGAGGACGCGTCCGGTGCCACCTACGATCCCGGCGGGCATTTCGTCGCCGGGATGCTGTTCTTCCCCACCAGCGCGGTCGCCCTCGTCGCCTTGTCGCATCGGCTGCGGAGCGACCCGCGTTGGCGCAGTCTCGCGACGTACACTCTGGCCGCCGGGGCGGTCGCCCTCGCCGGCGGGGTCACGATGGTGGCGTTCGTCGTACCCGACGAAGCCCCACTGCACGCCTGGGCCGGTCTGGCGCAACGAGTGCTGATCCTGGCCGTACTGTTTCCATGCCGTGTCGCCCTCGGCGCGCGGCTGCTCCGCGAGGGGAGCACTTCCGAGCAGCCGCCGCACTCGTCGATTTGACCGACAGCGCCCGGGGTGTCGCACGTGAAGTCACGTTGCTGCGCTTCACTCTCCGACGGCACGGGCTGCAAGACAGCCACGCCCTCCGAGGCGGTGGCGGCCACCCCGCCGCCTGCGGAGGCGTACTCGGAACCTACCGCCCCGACATCGCTCGCTTGACCAGGCGGCCTTCCGTCATCCAAGCGTGAACGAGCCAGCCGACACGGTTACCGGAGGACTAGGCGGCGGTACCCGCGAGGCGCCGGCCGAGATTTTCGCGGTGCTCAACGCTGCGCGTGAGAAAGCCGTGCATTCCAAACCGGCCCGCCTGCTCCTCAAACGCGGCCAACCAGGCCGGTGCTGCCGGCATGGCGTTGGCGATGGCCAGTTCGCACAGGGAGTCCAGCGCGTTGCAGCGCACCCATTGGTACGTGGCGGTGCCCCGAGCGCACCGGCCGTAGGCGTCGTCCAGCCAGGTCACCGCCCGGTCCACCGCGCCGTCGGCGGCGGCCACCAGGCCCAGTCCGCGGGCTGCCGCGCTTTCCCAGCACGGGCTGTACTCGAAGTTTCGGGCCAGCGCGTACGCCTCCTGGAACATCTGGTCCGCCCGGTCCAGTTGCCCGCAGCGCAGCGCCGCCTCGGCCCGCAGTGACTCGGGCCACGGCCGGAACCCGATCCAGTGCACCCGGGCGAGGTGGATCGCCTGATCGAGCGGAGCGATGGCGGCGGCGGTGTCGCCACGTAACAGGTGAGCTTTGCCCAGCATGGACAGCGCGTACGCCGCGTTTCGGGGGTCCGCGTCGACCGGCGCGCTGCTTAGCGCCCTCTCGAGCTCCTCGATGCCTTCGGCGTAGCGACCGATGTCGACGATCGCGGTACCTCGAATGGTGGACACCCGCGAAACCTTGACCGGGTCTCCGGCGCACCGGGTCGCCGCCACATCGGTCCAATGCAGGGCCCGCGAGTACTGGCCGCGGAGCAACTCGGTCGTCGCGTACTGCAACTCGGCCACCCCGAGCAGGCGCTCGTCGCCGAGTTGGGCGGCGAGCGCCATCGCTTCGTGCTGTATGGTCGCCGATTCCGCACCGCCGCCTAGGCTGCTGACGCCCAGCCCGTACCCGCAGATCAGCAGAGCGCGCAGCAGCACTGCCGGATCGCCCCGACGGCGGGCGGCCGTGATCGCCCTGCGCATGCTGGCCAGCGCCGGGTCGTACGAGCCGGCGTGCAGCCAGACCAGGCCGAGGTTCGACCACGCCTTGATGCTGGCCGCTTCGGCGTCCATGTCGTCGTCGACGGCGTTCTGGCCCACCGTCAGCAGGCCCTGGCCCGGCTCCACGCCCAGGTCGCGCCGGACGAGGTCGATCGCCGCCTGGCGCTGCCGGCGCGCACTGGCCGGGTCGCCGGCGGCCAGCAGACAGCGCACGTACAGCTCCTGCAGTTCCTCGTCGTACGGGTTTGCCGCGACGAGTTTTGCCGCCGTCGCGGCGGCCTGGTCGGTCTGCCCTGCCGTCAGCCGCGCCAGCACGGACTCATGCAGGACGGCTCCGACGACGCTGCCCAGGTGACGGCGCTCGGCGGTCAGCCACGCCTCGAACCCCGGACACCCGGTCAAGCTCAGCCCCTGCAACAACTCCGCGCCGGGATTCGCGATGAGCACCGCTTGCCGCCACGATCCGGAGCGCACCACGGCGACGTCCAGCACGTCAGTCGGCGCGAGACGCACCGAGATCGGATCGCCGCGCAGCCCGGACTCCGCGCCGAGGAGGCGGCGCAGCTCGTGCAGATTCCACCGCAGGGCCGCCAGCGGGTCGTTCGCGTCGGGGAACAGCAGCGCGGCCGCCCGGGTCCGGGAGACCGGCTGGTCGCTGAGCACCAAATAGGCCAACAGCCCCCACGCCTTGTGGCCGCGCGGCGGCGCGACCGGCACGCCGTCTCGCCGCACGGTCGGGTTGCCCAGCAGGCTGATCTCCAGTCCCATGCCGCCCCCTTGAGTACGGATACTCCGCCGTCGGCCGGGTCGGGGCAAGGCTGCGCAAGATCCGTCAAACGGTGCGTCAAACGGCTTCTTTCGCCACACCGCCACGGTCCAACGCCCGATCCAACGGCGGCCGCAGAGGATCGGCCAGTACATCCGCACAGAGGAGGCCAACACACACGTGGGGCTGTGGTACCCGCCGCGACGGCGCTACCACGGCACCCAACCGGCTCGTCCAGCCATATAACTGAGGACGGCGAAGCAGCATGCCCAGGTTCCTTGTCGAGCGCACATTCCCCAGCGGCCTGCAGATCCCGGTCACCCACGAAGGCGCCGAGGCGTGCCTTTCGGTCGCGCAAGCCAACGCTACTGAGCAGGTCACCTGGGTGCACTCTTACGTGACATCCGACCGCAGCAAGACCTACTGCGTGTACGACGGCCCCGATGCCGCAGCGATCCACCGCGCCGCCGAGAAGAACGGCCTACCCGTCGACTCGGTCACCGAGGTCCGCGTACTGGACCCGTACTTCTACCACTGAGCTCCATCCGGCAGGTGGCCGAGCGCAACGGGCTGCCGGTGGCCACCATCGCCGAGGTACGGGTGCTGGACCCGTACTCCCGCCAGAGAAAGAGGTTGTGCCCGATGCTACGTAGACTCCTCATCCCGATGGTCGTTGCCGCGCTGGTGGGCGCCATCGCGACTCCCGCGTACGCGGCCTGCCGCCGTCCCGGCCTCGGCCAGGTCAGGCACGCCACGGCCAGGTACCACAACGTCGCGGTCGCGGAGCAGGCCGGTTACGGCCGGTTCGTCGACGTCCACGGCGTCGCCTGCATCGACATGCCCGGCATGGGCGCCATGGGTATCCACTACGTCAACGGTTCGCTCGTCGGGGACGGTGAGATCGATGCGCTCATTCCCGAGGCGGTCGTGTATGAACCGGACGCCGCCGGCCGCCTGCACCTCGTCGCCGTCGAGTACGTCGTGACCCAGCAGGCGTGGGACGCCCACTACCGGCACCCACCCACGCTGTTCGGTCACCGGTTCGACTTCACCGCGAGCCCCAACCGGTACGGTCTTCCGCCCTTCTACTCCCTGCACGCGTGGGTGTGGAAGCACAACCCCGCCGGCACGTTTGCCATGTGGAACCCTCGCGTCAGCTGCGTAGCGGAAGATGCCACCTGATTCCGCTCGACGATTTCGGTGGCGGCCTGCGGCATCGCGGTAACCCGCGGACACCTGGACCCGTTGAGAGGTCCAACCGCCGCCGGATCGATCCCACCAGCGGCGAGCCGCCGGTTCCGGCACACCGGACGGCGGCTCGCCGCGTTCTTTATGCTCGGAGACATGACGATTCTGCGGATGGACAATGTCGCCATCGTCGTCGACGACCTGGACGCGGCTGTCGCGTTCTTCACCGAGCTCGGCATGGAGCTGGAAGGCAAGGGACAGGTCGAAGGCCTTTTTGCGGACCGCACCGTCGGACTC
>DASXRQ010000142.1:0-29354 GCA_036506495.1 Micromonosporaceae bacterium
TGCGAGAGCGCGGCTATCAACGCCCTGCCCACCGAGGCGTAGTGCGCGGGGCGAGTGCCGTACTTGCGGTGGTCGCGGCCGAGCTGCTTCAGCCGCTCCGTCAGCTCGGACCGGTCCGCGTCCTGGACCAGCGCGAGGAGCGCGGCGAGCAGCCGGTCGCGCTGTTCGTTCATGTTTTCCGGAAACAGCGCGCGCAGGTGTGGATTGTCGGCGAACAGCTCCTCGTAGAACAACGCCACCAGCTCGTGCGCCATCGGGACCACGACCCTAAGGCTGGCCTCGAGCGTCGCCTGGTCACCCCAGTCCGGCTCCGACGTGCCACCCGTACGAGGCTCCGCCAACCCGCCAACGCCGCCCCGGCGCAGTCTCAGCCCGTGCTCCCACGCCAGCCATTGATCATAGGCTTCGATGTCGACGTCCGGTCTCCCCTGGTCCCCCGGCCACACGGCGCCTACGGTATCGGCGACGCCCGCCGAAGGCTAGGCCGCCGAGAGGCTAGGCCGCGGAGAGGCTAGGCCGCCGAGCCCCGCAGCCCGGGGCCGGGCCGCACGTCAACCTGCTCGGGTCCGACCGCCTCACCGCAGACCGTGCACACCAGCTCGATACGCAGCGTGCCGCCGCAGCCGTGGTGGCGGGTGAGCCGCGGCGGACCGGCGGGGGACGCGAGGTGCCGGTCGCCCCAATGCATCAACGAGATCAGCGGTACGGCGAGTTCGCGACCCATCGTGGTCAGCTCGTACTCGTAGCGGGGTGGCCGCTCCTGGTAGGGCACGCGCTCGAGCACGCCCGCGTCGACGAGGCGGTTGAGCCGGTCGGTGAGCACGTTGCGAGCCACGCCGAGACTCTTCTGGAGGTCATCGAAGCGGCGCAGCCCGAGGAGGGCGTCGCGCACGATCAGCAGCGTCCACCGCTCGCCGAGCACCTCGAGCGTGCGGGCGATCGAGCACACCTGATCGTCGTAGGTACGGCCCAGCATCAGCCCAGCGTAGCCGAGCCAGTTGCGTGAAACAACTTTCTGGCCTAGCGTGAGTTTCGTCAAGCAACGAACTCGGCGATGGAGGCGGCGATGACGACGACGACCCGTCCGTGGCGGCTGTTCACCATGATCTCCATCGGGGTGTTCGCCTCGGTGCTCGATCTGTTCATCGTCAACATCGCGTTCCCGGACCTGCAGCGGGACTTCCCGGGCACGAGCCTGAGCCAGCTGTCCTGGGTCCTCAACGGGTACGCGGTCGTGTTCGCCGCCCTGCTCGTCCCGGCCGGCCGCCTGGTCGACCTGTACGGGCGCCGCCGCGGCTTCCTCATCGGCCTCTCGCTGTTCACCCTCGCCTCGGCCGTCTGCGCCGTCGCCCCGAACGCCGAGCTGCTCATCGCGGCCCGCGTGCTGCAGGGCGCCGGCGCGGCCATCCTCACGCCAAGCTCGCTCGGTGTGGTCCTGCCCGCGTTCCCGGCGCGCAGCCGGCCGGCCGTCATCGCCGCCTGGGCCGCGGTCGGCGCGGTCGGTGCCGCGGCCGGCCCTGCGCTCGGCGGGCTGCTGGTCCAAGCCAGCTGGCGCTGGGTGTTCCTGGTCAACCTGCCGCTGGGGGTCCTCTCGATCTGGTACGCCGCCCGCCGGCTCGCCGAGTCGCGCGACAACACGGCCCGTGGCCTGCCCGACCTCACCGGCACGGCCGCGTTGATGCTCGGTATCGGCGCGCTGACCCTCGCGCTCGTCGAGGGCCGCGACTGGGGCTGGGGGACGGCCGGCCCGATCGCCGCATTCGCCACAGCCGTGGCCGCCACGGCGGTCGCGGTGGTGCGCTCGACCCGGCACCCGGCTCCCGTCCTCGAGCTGAACATTCTGCGGGTGCCCGCGTTCGCGCTCGCGGTCGCCTCGGCGTTCGCCTTCTTCGCCGCGTTCGCCTCGCTGCTGCTCGCAGGCGTCCTGTTCCTGACGCAGGTCTGGGGCCAGTCGATCCTGCGGGCCGGCCTCGAGCTGTCCGTCGGACCGCTCGCGGCGCTCGCGTTCGCGATCGTCGCGAGCCGGATCGGTCCCCGCCTGGGGATGGCGACAATCGGAGCCGTGGGCGGCCTCCTGGTCGCGGCCGGCCTGGCGGTCAACGCCGGCCGACTCGGCCTGACCCCCGACTATGTCGGCGCGTTCCTGCCGGGCCAGGTTCTCACCGGCGCCGGCGTCGGGCTGTCCATGCCCGCGTTCACGGCCGTGGCCGTCGGCGCGGTGACCCCGGCCCGGTTCGCGACGGCCATCGGCATCTCCGCGATGTTCCGGCAGGTCGGCGGCGCGCTCGGGGTCGCCGCGTTCGTCGCCGTCGTGGGCACGCCCGTGCGCGAACACGCCATCGAGGCGTACCGGCAGGGGTGGGCGTTGATGATCGCGGCGGCGCTGCTCGGGGGCCTGTTCATGCTGGCGGCGCGCCGCGCGCCGGCGTCCGCGGGCGGACACACCGAACCGACCGCGGCGGCGAGCCCCACCGCGGGCTTAGCCGCCCGGCCGTAGCAGCGGGCGCAGCGCCTCGAGCGCGGCCGGATCGTCGATTGTGGACGGCACGGGCTCGTCCCGGCCGGCGGCCAGCCCGCGCATGGTCTTGCGCAGGATCTTGCCGGACCGGGTCTTCGGCAGCGCGGCGACGACGTCGACGGTCCGCAGCGCCGCGATGGCGCCGATCTGTTCGCGTACCCGCCGAATGAGCTCGTCCCGCAGCGTGTTCGCGTCGGCGTCCGCGCCTGCCTTGAGCACGACGAAGGCCCGGGGCACCTGACCCTTGAGCTCGTCGTAGACGCCGATGACCGCGCACTCGGCCACCGCCGGGTGGCCGGCCACCACCTCCTCGATGGCGCCGGTCGACAGCCGGTGCCCGGCGACGTTGATGACGTCGTCGATGCGTCCCATGACGAACAGGTAGCCGTCCTCGTCCCGGTGGCCGCCGTCGCCGGTGAGGTAGTAGCCGGGGTGGGCGGACAGGTACGACTCGATGAACCGTTCGTCGTCGCCCCACAGCGTGGGCAGCGTACCCGGCGGGAGGGGCAGCCGGACGACGATCTCGCCCTCCTCGCCGGTCGGCACGGGTTCGCCCGACGCGTCGACGATCCGAACGTCGTACCCGGGCACGGCCATCGTCGCCGACCCCGGGTGCGTCGGCATCGGCTCGAGGCCCATCAGGTTCGCCGCCACCGGCCAGCCCGTCTCGGTCTGCCACCAGTGGTCGACGACCGGCACGCCCAGCCGGTCGACCGCCCAGCGGTAGGTCTCGGGGTCGAGCCGCTCGCCGGCCAGGAACAGATACCGGAAGCCGGACAGGTCGTGCCGGGCGAGGTGCGTGCCCTCGGGGTCCTCGCGGCGGATCGCCCGGAACGCCGTCGGCGCGGTGAACAGCGTCTTCACGCCGTGCTCCGCGATCACCCGCCAGAACGCGCCCGCGTCGGGCGTGCCGACCGGCTTGCCCTCGTACAGTACGGTCGTGCAGCCGGTGATCAGCGGCGCGTACACGATGTACGAATGCCCGACCACCCAGCCGATGTCGGACGCCGCCCAGTACACCTCGCCCGGGTGGGTGTCGTAGACGTTGCCCATGCTCCAGCGCAGCGCGACGGCGTGGCCGCCGTTGTCGCGCACCACGCCCTTCGGGCGCGCGGTCGTGCCGGACGTGTAGAGGATGTAGAGCGGATCGGTCGCCGCGACGGGCACGCAGTCGGTGGGCTCGGCCGTGGACATCGCCTCGGTCCAGTCGACGTCCCGGCCGGGCACGAGCGACGCCGTCGCCTCCGGGCGTTGCAGGATCACACAGGCCCGCGGTGCGTGACCGGCCATGTCGATCGCCTTGTCGAGGATCGGCTTGTACTCGAGCACGCGCGCGACCTCGATGCCGCACGAGGCGGAGACGATGACCTTCGGCGTGGCGTCGTCGATGCGCACCGCCAGCTCGTGCGCGGCGAACCCGCCGAACACGACCGAGTGCACCGCGCCGAGCCGCGCGCACGCCAGCATGGCGACGACCGCCCCGGGCACCATCGGCATGTAGATGACGACCCGGTCGCCGCGCTCCACGCCGAGCCCACGGAGCACGCCGGCGAACCGCGCGACCTCGTCCCGCAGTTGCGCGTACGTGAGCGTCCGGCCGGTGCCGGTCACCGGGCTGTCGTAGACCAGCGCGGGCTGGTCGCCACGCCCGTCGCGGACGTGCCGGTCCACCGCGTTGAAGCAGGTGTTCAGCTCCGCGTCGGGAAACCAGCGGTAGAACGGCGGGTTCGAGTCGTCGCGGATGGCCGTCGGGGGCCGCACCCACTCGATGTCCGCGGCCGCCTCACCCCAGAAAGCCTCCGGATCCTCGATGCTGCGACGGTACGCGTCGGCATAGCGACCCATGGCGGCACTCCCTTCGCCGATCCCGCCCACGGTAACGCCAATCCGGCGAGCTAGCGCCTGGGGCGGGGGAGCGACCGGATCCGCGCGACCTGCTCCTCCTGCAGCGCGCGGCCGCGGTCCAGGTAGTCCATGAGCAACCGCAGATCGGCCGCGGTGTACCGGGCGGTCATGTCCTCACCGGCGGCGGCGAGCGGTCCGTAGATGTCCGTGGCCGCGGCGACGACCGACTCCGTCGGGCGCACGATGACGCGGCGGCGGTCGGCCGGGTCGGCGGACCGGGTCAGGTAGCCGAGCCGCTCCAGCCGGTCCAACATCGCGGTGACGCTTCCGGTGGTGAGGCCGAGTCGCTCGGCCAGCAGACCGGGCGTTGCCGACTCCACCTCGATGAGAACGTCGAGGCAGCGCAGGTCGGTCCGGTTGACGCCGAGGTGCGCGGCGACGGCCTCGTCCAACGCGTCCACGGCCCGCTGGAACGCCCGCACGCTCGCGCCCAGCGCGTCCCGAAGGTCATCCTTCATTCCTCTTGACATTCAAGCTTCTTGTCTCTCAAGATAGCAGGTGGCCAAGAGAAGTGTAGAAGAGGAGAGGTTGATGAGCCGCTTTCTGATCAGCACGATGCCCGCCGCCGGGCACGCCAACCCGGCCGCCGCCGTCGCGGCCGCGCTCACCGCCCGCGGCCATGACGTGGCGTGGCACACCGGCAGGGCGTACCGCGAGACGGTCGAGCAGTCCGGCGCCAGGTTTGTCGCCGCCCGCCGTACGCCCAGCTTCGAAGAGCTGCCGGGCGAGCCCGAGCCCGGCACCCGGGGCGCCGCCGAGGCGGTGTCGGCGCTGCGCAGGCTGCTGGTGGACCGCATGGCCGGCCAGCTCGCCGACTACGAGGAGATCCTCCAGGAGTACGCCGCGGACGCGATCCTCGTCGACCTGTGTGCGCTCGGCGGGCGCGCCCTGCACGAGCGGACCGGCATCCCATGGGCGACGCTGGGCATCAGCCCGCTGACCGCGATCGGCCCGGACACTCCGCCGTTCGGCACCGGATGGGCGCCGCCGAGCGGTCCGCTCGGGCGCCTGCGGATCCGCCTCTACAACGGGATCGGCGGCCTGTTCCTGCGCGGGCTGACCGCGGCGTACGGCGAGCGGCGGGCCGCGCTGGGCCTGCCTCCGCTGCCGCGCGGCGTGACCACGTTCGACCACATGATGTCGTCGGAGCTCCACCTTCAGGCCGCCACGCCGTCGATCGAGTACCCGCGCCGGCCGTGGCCCGCCAACGTGCACCTGGTGGGGCCGCTGCTGCCGGCGGCGCCGTCGACCGTGGACACTCCACTGTGGTGGGACGAGCTCACGGTGGCGCGCACCGTCGTGCACGTCACGCAGGGGACGTACGCCACCGATCCGCGTGCGCTGACTCGCCCCGCGCTGGAGGCACTGGCCGACCTGGATGGGATCGTGGTCGTCACCACGCCCGAGCCGGACGCGCTGGGACCGGTGCCCGCCAACGCCCGGGTGGCGCCGTTCATCCCGCACGGGCTGTTGCTGCCGTACACCGACGCGATGGTCTCCAACGCCGGCTACAACGGGGTCAAGGCGGCGTTGGCGCACGGCGTACCGCTGGTGCTCGCGCCGTGGGGCAACGACCAGCCGGACGTCGCCGCGCGGATCGCGTGGGCCGGCGCGGCGGTGAACCTCCGCGAGCGGACCCCGACCGCGCCGGCCATCGGTGGCGCCGTGGCCCGGGTACTCGCGGATCCGTCGTACCGCGCGGCGGCGCGCCGCATCGCCGACGAGTTCCGGGCGTACGGCACGGGGGAGCGGGCCGCGGTCCGGCTGGAGTCATTGGTGGCCAGCCGGGTTGGGTAGCGGCGCCGAGGCGGCCGCGGCCGGAGCGGTCAGGATCGTCTATTGAGGACGTCGGCCACCGTGGCGATCCCGTCCCGGATCGCGCGCTCGCTGAGGTTGCCGAAGCCGAGCACCAGCTTGGGCGGCGTCGTAGCGTGCGTCGAGCGTTGGGCGCTCATGCCGTAAAGCCCGACCGACCGCGCCCGCGCCGCCCCGATCACGGCATCCTCGTCGGCCCCCTCCGGCAGGTGCGCCACGGCATGGAAGCCGGCGGAGAGACCGGTCAGGCGTACGCCCGGTGCGTGCTGGGCGAGTGCGTCCACGAGCGCCCCGCGCCGCTGGGCGTACACCGCTCGCATCCGGCGCAGGTGGCGGTCGAACCGACCCGACTGGATCAGGTGCGCGAGGGCCAGCTGGTCGAGCGCGGGCGAGCCCCGGTCACCGCGGATCTTCTCAGCGGCGACCGCGGGGGCCAGCGCCGGCGGGCACACGATCCACCCGAGCCGGACCGCCGGTGCGAGCGACTTGCTCACCGTGCCGAGCGCGACCACCCGGTCTGGCGCCAGGCCCTGGACCGCCCCGACCGGCTCCCGGTCGTACCGGAACTCGGCGTCGTAGTCGTCTTCCACGATCACGGCATCGTGCTCGACCGCCCAGGCGATCAGCGCGTGCCGCCGCTCCGGGGCGAGGACGACTCCGGTCGGCCATTGGTGGGCGGGTGTGACCACGACGGCGCGGGCACCGGTCGCGGCCAAGGCGTTCACGTCGATGCCGGCGTCGTCGACCGGGACGCGTGCCACCCGCACGCCCGCGAAGTCGGCGGCGAACGCGCTCGTCTCGTCGTACCCGGGATCCTCGAAGGCCACCCGGTCGATGCCGGCGCGGGCGAGCACTCGCAGCGTGACATTGAGCCCCTGCGCGAACCCGGCGCAGATGACGATGGCCTCCGGGTCCGCGGCCGCGCCGCGTACCCGACGGAGGTACGCCGCGAGCACTTCCCGGAGGACCGGGCTGCCGTGGGGGTGTCCATAGTCGAGGTCCGCCGTGGGCGCGACGCGCGCGGCCTCCCGCACCGACCACAGCCAGTCGCCGCGCGGGAAGCTCGGCAGATCGGGTACGCCGTAGCGGAAGTCGACGCGAAGCCGAGGCGGCGCGGCGCCGGGGGCCGGTCGGGCCGCCCGCGTCGGGGGAGGGCTCGCACCGGCGGCCACCCTGGTGGCGGAGCCGATCCGGCTGCTCAGGTACCCCTCGGCCATGAGCTGGCCGTAGCACTCCTGCACCAGCCCGCGGGACACGCCGAGGGCGCTCGCGAGCTCGCGCGACGAGGGGAGCCGCTCGCCGACGCCGAGCCGGCCGGACCGGATCGCGTCGCGGAGCTCGCCCTCGAGCTGTGCCCGCAGGGGTTCGGGTCGCCGGCGGTCCACGGTCAACAACAGCTCCGGACTCAAACCGGACCACTCAATCGGCATGGAATTGGAGCTTAGCGAGGGCCACTGGTCTCCGTAGCGTCGTGGACATGACCGCGACGACGATGCCGATCGAAACTCCCGCGCTGGTGGCCGCCGGCTCTCGGCCACGGATCATGAGCCCCGCCCTGGCGCTCGTCTTCCTCGCCTCGTTCGGGTCCCTGACCAGCTTCTACCTGCTGCTGTCGGTCGTGCCCCTGTACGCCACCTCGGTTGGCGCCGGCGGAACGGGCGCCGGGTTCGCGACCGGCGCGCTGATGCTCTCGACGGTCGCCGCCGAGCTCGCCTCGCCGCGGCTGATCGCCAGGTTCGGGTACCGCCCGATGCTGGCGGCGGGCCTGGTCCTGCTCGGGGCGCCGGCGCTGGCGTTCCCGCTGTCGTCCAGCCTGGTGGCCATCCTGGCGGTCTGCGCGGTGCGCGGGCTCGGCTTCGCGATCATCATGGTGGTCGGCGGTGCCCTGATCGCCTCGCTGCTGCCGGCCGAACGCCGCGGTGAGGGCCTGGGCCTCTACGGCCTGGTCGCCGGCGTGCCGTCCGTTGCCGCGCTGCCGCTGGGTGTCTGGCTCGCCGGCCGCGTCGGCTACCCGGTGGTGTTCGTGGCCGGAGCGGTCGCGGCGCTGGCCGGGCTCGCCGCCGTTCCCGGCCTCCGCGGCCACGGCGGCGCCGGTGACCCGCACGCGTCCGCCGCCGACCGTGGTGCCGGTGCCGACCGTGGTGCCGGTGCCGAGCGGCCGATCGGTGTGCTGGCCGGTCTGGCCACGCCCGCGCTGCTGCGCCCGGCTCTCGTGTTCGCCGCCACGACGATCGCCGGCGGCGTGGTCGTCACGTTCCTGCCGCTCGCGGTGACCCACGTGTCCGGCGGGCTCGTCGCGATCGCGTTGCTGGTCCAGTCGGCGGCGGCGACGGTGACCCGCTGGTGGGCGGGTCGGTACGGTGACCGGCACGGGTCGGCCGGCCTGCTCGCGCCGGCCGTGCTCGTCGCCGGGACCGGCATGCTGCTGCTCGCGGTCACCGGCAGCCCGATCGCCGTGATCGCCGGCATGCTCCTGTTCGGCACGGGCTTCGGCGTCGCCCAGAACGCCACCCTCTCCGTGATGCTCGAGCGCGTGCCCGCATCCGGGTACGGCACGGTCAGCGCCGTCTGGAACCTCGCCTACGACGCCGGGTACGGCGTGGGCGCCGCCGGATTCGGGCTGGTCGCGGCGTACACCGGGCAGCCGGCCGGCTTCGCGATCACCGGCCTGCTCGTCCTGGCCGCGCTGCGCGTCGCCCGCCGCCGCCCCTCCCCGACGATCATGACGTTTCCGCCGGACACGCCCGGCGCGTCCTGACGGAAACGTCATGATCATCCGCATCAACCGGCGTACGCCTTCGTCGTGTTGGCCACCGCGGCGGCGGCCTCGGTCTCGCTGGCGCCGCCGGCCCGGTTCGCCTCGCCCCACGCGTCGCTGCTGCCGGACATGAACTCCCGCCCCTCGGTGCTCCGCATCCACGCCGCCTTGTCGGCGTCGGCCATTGAGCCGCCGGCGAGGTGCCGGCCGAGCCCGAGCACCGCCAGGTCCCAGCCGACGCCGACGTCGCCGGGACCGTATTCCGCCCAGCGCGCGGGATCCTTGACCATCGCGTGCTCGAGCTCGAGCAGCGTCCGGCCGTCGCCCGCTGGCGACAACCGCGCCTCGACCTCGCCCGCGTCCTCCGGGGCGGGATCGGCCCCGTAGACCCAGGTCACCTTCAGCCGGCGCGGCGGTTCACACTCCAGGATCTCGCCCGAGGCGTTGCCCTCGAGCCGATAGGTTCCGCCGAGCCGGAGATCCCCGCTGATCGGCAGGAACCAGCGGTTGATGCGCTCGGCGCTCGTGATGGCATCCCAAACGTCGTCGATGTCGGCGTCGTAGGTGCGCCGCAGCACGACGGTGTGACCCTTACCCGCGGGGATCGTGCGGAGTCCCACCTCGCGGTGGACGGCCGTCAGTTCGCTGAGGATGTCGCTCATCGGCCTCTCCCTTGTCGTTGTCGGCGCTGTCGTTTGCCCCGAGCCAGCTCGGTGGCCAGCGCGTCGAGCCGCTGCGTCCAGAACCGGCGGAAGCGTTGCAGCCACACGTCGACCTCCTGCAGCGGCGCCGCGTCGACGGCGTACAGGCGGCGAGTGCCGTCCGCGCGCACGGTCGCGAAGCCGCTCTCCCTTAGCACCCGCAGATGCTGCGAGACCGCCGGCTGCGAGATCCCGAACTCCGCCCGGATGGTCGTGGTGACCGCACCGGACGTCTGCTCGCCGTCGGCGAGCAGCTCCAGGATCCGACGCCGGACCGGATCGCCGAGAACGTCGAATGCGTGCACTCGGGAGACTCTACCGGCTATCGCTTATATAAGTCAAACCTGTGATAACGCGACGCCGGCGCGGGCCGTCTCCGGCGGCTGGGGGAGAATGGATCGCCGCACGGAAGGAAGGTCGATCGTGGTTCAGAGGATTGAGGCCGACTGGGTCTCCCGGTTCGCCGACGAGGTCGTCGCCGAGGCGGAGCGCCGCGCGCCCGGCAAGCCGATCGTCTGCGCGTCCGGCCTGAGCCCGTCCGGCCCGATCCACCTAGGCAACTTGCGCGAGGTGATGACACCGCACCTGGTCGCCGACGAGATACGGCGCCGCGGGCACGCGTGCGTCCACATCCTCTCCTGGGACGACTACGACCGGTTCCGGAAGGTGCCCGTTGGGGTCGACCCGTCCTGGGCCAAGCACATCGGCAAGCCGCTGACCTCCGTGCCGGCGCCGCCCGGGAGCCCGTACGCCAACTGGGCCGAGCACTTCAAGGCGCCTATGATCGCGGCTTTGGCCGAGCTCGGCGTCGAGTACCGGCCGATCAGCCAGACCGAGATGTACACCTCCGGGGCGTACCGCGAGATGATCCTGCTCGCGATGCGCGGACGCGAGCGGATCGACGCGATCCTGGCCCGCTACCGAACCAAGCCCGCACCCGCCGCGGCGGCCGCCCGCCCCGCCGCCGGGGCGGACGAGGACGACCTCGCCGCGGCCGCGGTCGCCGCCGAGGGCTCCGGGGCGGCGACCGAGGACGACGGCAGCGGCACGGGGGCGGGGTACTTCCCGTACAAGCCGTACTGCTCGGCATGCGAGCGGGATCTGACGACCGTGACCGCGTACGACGACGACACGACCGCGTTGACCTACGTCTGCGGTGGCTGCGGGCACTCGGAGACCGTGCTCCTGTCGGAGTTCAACCGCGGCAAGCTGGTGTGGAAGGTCGACTGGCCGATGCGGTGGGCGTACGAGGGCGTCATCTTCGAGCCGTCCGGAGTGGATCACACCTCGCCGGGATCGTCGTTCGTGGTCGGCAGCAAGATCATCCGCGAGGTGTTCGGCGCCGAGCCGCCGATCGGCCCGATGTACGCGTTCGTCGGCATCAGCGGGATGGCCAAGATGAGCAGCTCGCGCGGCGGGGTACCGACCGCGGCGGACGCCCTGGAGATCATGGAGGCGCCGCTGCTCCGCTGGCTGTATGCGCGGCGCCGGCCCAACCAGTCGTTCAAGGTCGCGTTCGATCAGGAGATCCATCGCCTGTACGACGAGTGGGACGCCCTGGGCCGCAAGGTGCACGACGAGACCGCTTCGCCCGCCGACGCGGCCGCGTACCGCCGGGCGGTCGGCACGGCCGCCGGCCCGCTGCCGGCGACGGCGCGCCCGGTGCCGTACCGGACGCTCGCGTCGATCGTCGACGTCACGACCGGCAACGACGAACAGACACTGCGGATCCTGCGCGACCTGGACCCGGACGACCCGATCACCTCGCTGGACGGCGTGCGGCCGCGCCTGGACAAGGCCCGGCACTGGGTCGACACCCAGCTCCCGGTCGAGCAGCGGACCCGGGTGCGCGAGGAACCGGACAAGGAGTTGCTCGCGTCGCTGAACGACACCGAGCGGGAGGCGCTGCGGCTGCTGGTGGACGGGCTCGAGTCGCATTGGTCACTCGATGGCCTGACCACGCTCGTGTACGGCGTGCCGAAGAAGATGGCCGGGTTGCCGCCAGAGGTCAGGCCCACGCCGGAGTTGAAGGCCGCGCAGCGGAAGTTCTTCGCGCTGGTGTACCGGCTCCTGATCGGGCGCGACACCGGGCCGCGGCTGCCGACGCTGCTGCTGGCCGTCGGCGCCGACCGGGTGCGCACGTTGCTGGGCGGCTAAGCCCGCCGCCGCCCGCGCCGCCGCCTCTCTCGGTCGCGATCTTGCAGTTGTGGCGCCTCACAAGCGGTATAAACCGGGCCGACTCACCCACCAGAACTGCAAGATCGGCGGGGCCAGGCGCCGCGGGCGATCGCCGCCAGCGTGCGCGCGTCGAGCAAGCCGTCGCCCAGGCCGAGCTCGACCATAGTGTCGAAGACCCGCTGGTCGCGCCCCGCCGCGACGACGGCACCGTCCACGATGGAGGGACGTCGGGCGAGCCAGGCCGCGGCGGAGCTGTGCCGCAGGTGCCGGCCGAGCCGGCGGCGCAGCGCCTCGGTATAGCGGGTGGCCGCGTACGACGGCGACCGGGCCGCGGCGTCGCCAGCCAGAGCGCCGGAGAGCACCGCGTAGAAGATGCCCTCGCCGGTGAAGGGATTGATCAGCGACAGCGCGTCGCCGGCGAGCACGATCCGGTCCCGGCCCGGCGGCGGCCGGCGGGTGGACAGCGGCAGATGGTGGGCGCGCAGCCCGGTCACCGCCGCGGGATCCACATCCGGTAGCAGCGCTCCGAGCCGATCCAGCAGGTGCGCGCGGCTGACCGGGCGGCCACGCAACACCTCGCCGTACCCGACGTTCGCGGTGCCGTCGCCGATCGGGAAGGCCCAGGCGTACGCCGGCCAGCCCGACGCCGACGTCACGATGCGCTGCTCGTGTGCTGCGCCGGCCGGCGCCGCCGCGTACCCGCGGATCGCGACCGCCAGGTGGCCGTCCGGGTTCGGGCCGTGGCCGAGCTCGCGGCGTACCACCGAATTCGCTCCGTCGGCACCGACCACCGCCCGCGCGGCGATCTCGCGGTCGAGCACGACCAGCCCGTCGCGGGAGTCCAGCCTGCGCACGGTGTGTCGGTGCAGCCGCGCGCCGGCCGCCACCGCGGCCGCGACCAGCCGCGCGTCGAACACAGTGCGCGGGACGGTGTACGCCGGTCGGCGCACCCGGCGCGCCACCTGGTGGCCGTCCGGCCCGATCAACCGCAGCCCGGTCACCGGCGCGTAACCGGCCACCGCGTTGGGCAGGCCGAGCCCGGCGAGCACGTCGAGCACGTGCGGGGCGATGCCGTCGCCGCACGGCTTGTCGCGCGGGAAGTCCTCGCGGTCGAGCAGGAGCACCCGCGCACCGGCCCCCCGTGCGGCGAGCGCCGCGGCGGCGCCGGCCGGGCCGGCACCGATGACCGCGACGTCGTACTCGTCCATCAGCCCCGTGCGCCCGACAGGATGTGGGCCAGGAATGCCACGTAGTCCGCGTCGCCGAGTCCCGCGGCCTCCGCATCGGCGAGCCAGGAGCGGGTGGCGGCGGCGATGCGAAGGTCGACGCCGGCCTCGTCGGCCGCCGCGGTGAGCAGGTCGGCGTCCTTGCGCGCGAGACGCAGGGCGAACCGCGGCGGATACTCTCCGGACTCCAGCATCGGCCGCCGCCGCTCCGCCTGCGCGGCGACCGGTGTCACGGCGAGCACGTCGAACGCGGCCTCGCGCGACAGGCCGAGGCCGTCCGCGAGCGCGAGCGCCTCGCCCAGTACGCCGAGGATGCCGAACATGGTCGAGTTGGCCACCAGCTTCGCCGCCGCACCGGATCCGAGCGGCCCGACGGAGAGCGGCCGGCCCACTGTGGACAGCAGCGGCTTCCAGCGCTCAACGAGGTCATCGGGCCCGCCGACGAACACGTTGAGCGTGCCGCCCTCGGCCTCCGCGAGGCTGCCCAGCACCGGGGCGTCGAGCAGGCCCGCCGCCGCCGGCAGGACGTCGCGCAGGCGGACGACCGCCGCCGGTCCCACCGTCGACATCTCGATGACCGTCGATCCGGGCCGGAGGCCCGCGGCGACGCCGTCCGGGCCCTCGGTGACCACGCGCAGCGCGTCCGGGTCGGCGAGCATGGTGATCACGACTTCGGCGGCGCCGGCGGCGGCGCCGGGACTCTCCGCCCGCCGGGCTCCGGTGGCGACGAGCGCATCGGCCTTGCCGGCGGTGCGATTCCAGACAGCGAGGTCGTGCCCGGCATCGAGGAGCCGGCGGGCCACCCGCGAGCCCATCGCGCCGAGGCCGAGGACGGCGACACGCGTCATGACAGATCACACTATGCGGTACGCCGCCGCGGCGTCCGGCGCGTCACTTATCGTCGCGCGTGCCTCCGCCCCCGCCACCACAGGGCGAGCGCGCCCGGTTCGTCCCGGGTGGCCGGCGGGACCGCCAGCTTCGGTTGGTTGAACAGCGTCACGGATATGCCGATTAGCAGGAAGGCGACGAACGCGACGAACGCCCAGCGCGCCACCGTGCCGGCCACGTTGGACACCGTTCCGGCCGTGGCTTCCTGGACCACCACCGCGGCCATCGACAGGACGAGCCCCGTCAGCCCGAGGATGGCCGAGGGGAGCCCGCGGACGTACCCCTGCCTCCGGGCGTCCCGGAACGTCCAGTGGCGCCGCGTGTCCTCCGGCCGGGGACCGGTGGACTTCGCCGTCCAGATCTTCGGCAGGATCAGGAGGCAGTAGCCGGCGCACGGAGCCAGGATCAGCGCCGGGATGAGAAGCTTGAGGTTCATCTCGCGTTCCCTCCACAGGTCATTGTCCTGGCTCCGTCACTCGTCGGCTCGTCACCGCTAGCCGAACAGTCCTCCAATCGCGTCGCCGATGTCGCTCGCGACGTCCCCCGCGAAGTCCTGCACCTTGTCGGCGGCGTTCTCGACCATGTCTCCCACGCCCGAGTCCATCAGTTGTCCGGCACCGAACGCCCCGAGCGCGCCGCCGACCAGTGCACCGACGGCCCCGCCGATCACCGTGCCCGGGCCGGGGAAGATGGAGCCGATCGCGGCGCCGGCGAGCGCCCCGCCCTTGGCGCCGAGCGCGGCCCCACCGAACTCGATGCCGGTCTTCGCGGCCGCCGAGAACACCTTGTCGCCCTCGGCGCGGTGCTTCATGAAGCTGAGCCCCGCGCCGACCGCGCCGAGCGCTCGCCCGCCCCATTCGCCGACCGGGCCGCGGGCGAACCGCCCGATGTTTTTCAGCGTCGGGTAGTGGCTCAGGTCGCTGTTGTACTGCCCGGCCAGGGAACGGACCCAGCCGAACTTCGAGTGCATGTTCCGGCCGGCCCACGATCCCAGCTCGCCGACCGAGGCGGGCGCGGCCTCCAGCGGTCCGATGATGTAGTCCGAAACGTTGGCGGCCGTGCCCCACAGACCCGGGTCCCGCTCCGGGTTGACGCGCCTGAGCGATGGGCTGCTGCGGGTGCCGTCGGCGGTCCCCTGCGTCGTGTCCGCCGAGCCCGACGTCGTGGTCGTCGTGGTCGGGTTCGGCGTGGTGCTGCCCCCGCCGCCGCCGTCGGCGATCACCATGTGGCCGTCGACCTCGACGAACGACACCGGGTTGCCGCCGGCGAGGGCGTAGGTGTTCTGCGACAAGGGGTCGAGGGCCAGGCCCAGGTTGCCGAGCGCGTTGGCGTAGATGTCCTGCTGCAGGAAGCGGCCGGTGTCCACGCCGTATCGGCGGCTGCCCATATCCACACTGGACGCGGGCTTGGTCGTGGTCGCGGACCCCGAGTCCAGCCGTTTGCCCATGAACCGGTACGGGTTGATCGGAGCCTTGTCGTTCAGGTCGCCGGTGGACAGGCCGGCGTCGCGGGTGCCGTAGGCGCTGTACCCGTAGGAGGCCTTGACCCCGCCGGCCTCGGTGATCAGCTGGCTCACCGAGCCCTGGACGTCGGTCCCATACGTGAACGTGTCCGTCTGACCGGTCGTGTTGTCCTTGCTGCTCATGGCGATCCGGTGGCCGTACGCGTCGTACGAGAAGGACTTCGTCTTCGGGTTGGAACCGCCGGTCTGCTTCTCCTCGGTCACGAGGTTGGACAGCCCCTGGAACGTGAAGTCGGTGGTCCGGTTGTCGGTGGTGCCGCTGTGTGTCTCGGCCTCCTTGGTGATCCGGTCCATCGCGTCGTACGTATAGGCGGCGGTATCGGTCGCGGTGCCGGGCGTGGCGTAGGTCTTCTGCGACACGAGCCGGTCCAGGTTGTCGTACGCGTAGTCGGCGACCAGAGTCGTCCCACCGCTCGGGCACGACGTGCCGCCGGCACCGGCCGTGACACAGTCGACGTTGCCGAAGTTGTCGTAGACATAGGAAGCGGTTGCACCACCGACCGACAGCTCCTTGACCTGGTTCGCCTCGTACCGCCGGGTCGCGGTGGTGCCCTCGTCCACCTCGGTCGTGACGTTGCCCGCCCGCACCGAGGTGTCCCCAACGAGCTTGCCGGGCTCGTCCAGCGTGTAGGTGTCGACCGCGCCGGCCCGCTTCTGATGCTTGATGACCTTCTCGCGGGCGTCATAGTCGAAGTCGGCCATGCACGGGGTCGGGCCCACGCAGGTGGTCTGCGAGTCGCCGTCGGCGCGCTTGCGGATGAACGAGTCGGTGGTGCGGTTGCCGTTCTCGTAGCGGGTCCCCTCGAAGTACCCGACGTCGTGCTTCTCCGTTACCTCGGAGGAGCCGTCCGTCTTGTACGCCGTCGTGGTCAGGGTCTTCAGCTTTCCGTTGTTGAAGTGGTCCCACGTCGTGGACTGACGCTGTTTCCAGGTGGCCGGGTCGGCCGTGCAGGACGCGTCGCCGCGGAAGGTATCCCGCTTGCGCTCCCAGCCGGTGCCCCAGAACGAGGTGACCGTGCGCGAGTCGTCCTTGCACGCGGAGTCCGTGCCGAGGTCGAGCTGCTCGGTCAGCCAGTCGGCCTCGTCGTAGCTGAGCCGGTGTTCGCGCGGCGCGGCGGTCTGGGTCGCGGTGTTGATGTCGGCGCCGGTCTCCTTCCCGTTCTCGAACCGGCGGTCGGCGTTGCCGTTCGGGTCGTACCGGTAGCGGGTGAACGTCCAGGTGGTGTCCTTCTGGTGCTTGTGCCGCACCTTGAGGGGCTCGTCGAAGCCGGTGTAGATCGCCTCGGTCTGCACCGGGCTGTCGTCGGCCCCGTGGACGCCGGACGCGTCGAACGCGGTCACCAGCATGTTGTCCGCGTCGTACTTGTACGTCGATGGGTTACCGTCGCGGTCGTCCCGCTCCTTGAGCATGCTGTCGTCGAAGAACGACCACTGCATCTCGCGGTCGAGGTCCGGCACTCCGGGCTGGCCCTTCTTCTCCGGCGTGCGCCTGATCTGGAAGCCCTGCGCGGCATAGTCGAACGACACCTTGGGGTTGGCCGGGTCGTCGGAGCTGCGCACCCAGCGCGGGTCAAAGTACGTCATCCGGGTGCGGGCAGTGTCGGCCACCTGCGTCGGGTCGCTGTTCGTGACCGGCAGCGAGATCCAGGCCAGGTTGCCGTTGCCGTCGTACGACCGGTGCTCGTACTGCCGCTCGGTGCCATCACGCGAGTCGAACGGAAGGTCGCGCCGCACCAACTGGTCCGCCTTGTCGTACACGTACTTGGTGACGTAGTTGGTGTACGTGCCGCTGCCGTTCGCGTCGTCGTACGCCCGCGGCTTGATCTCGCGGATCACGTTGCGGTTGCCGTCGTACTCGAGCAGGGTCACCAGCTCCCGCCCGGTCGACTGTTCGAACAGCTCCTCCGACCGAACCCGCAGATCCCGCTCGTCCCAGCTGAACTGGGTGCGTTCGACCCGAACGGGGGAGGCGGCAGTGTCGATGTCACGCTCGACGGACGTGACGTTGCTGTTCTGGTCGTAGGTGAACCGGGCCTCGTGGCCGAGCGGGTCGCGCTGCTTCAGCGGCTTGTGCGCCGCGTCGTAGTCGTACTCCGTCGTGAAGCTCGCGGTCGCTGGCCCGTTGCCGGGGCAGGTCAGCGACGTGAGCCCGGCCCGCGGGGAAGTCACCGAGCGGAGGTCGCCGGCCACGTCGTAGCACATGTGGACGTAGCGGGCGTCGGTCGTGGAGGTGCCGTAGTCGACCTGCCGGATAATCCGGTCCAGCACGTCGTAGGCGTACACGCTCGAGAAATCGTCCACGGTGGCGCTCAGCACGCCCTTCGGCTTGGTGAGCTTGGCCGGGCGGCCGGCCGCGTCCCAGGCGTACTGGTAACGCTCGCCGAGCGGGTCGACGGTCTTGTCCGGGTTGGCCTGCTCGGTCAACTGGTCCATGGCGTCGTACCGCGCGGTACGCACCGGACCGTCCTCGCCGTCGTCGGCGATACCCCCGTAGTGCGGGTCGATCTGCTTGACGAGGTTGTCGTTCGGGTCGTAGTCGGCGCTGCTCCAGATGACGCGGCCGCGGTCGAACTGCGTCGACTTCGGCGAGCTCTGCCGGCCGAGCCGGTGGAACGTGTCGTAGTCGAAGTACGTGCGGTACGCGCGCACGTCCGAGCCTGTGTCGCCAGAGTGGTTCGGGTCCTGCATAAAGATCATCTGGCCGTCGACGTCGTAGCCGAACTGGACGACCCGGTTGAGCGGATCGGTAATCTTCTTTGGCTGCCCCGACGGGTCGTATTCGAACTTCGTCACGCCGCCGTTGTTGTCGGTGACCTGGGCGATGGTGCCCGGATCGGACCCGGCCAGGTTCCAGTCGTAGTTCGACACGAAGTCGGCCGGATCGGTGACGAGGTCCACGTTTCCCGCGGGGTCGTAGGTGAACCGCCACTGGAAGTCCCCGGCGGTGGCGGTCGCGGTGCCCCGCGGCGTCGTCAGGGTCGACAGCAGGCTCCAGTGTCCCAGCGCGTCGCGGGCATCGAGCTGGCGGTTGAGGTAGGTCACGTCGGTCCGGTTGTTGAGCTGGTCGGCCACCGACGTGAGATAGCCGTTGTGGTTGTAGGTGTACGCGGTGAACTTGCCGGTTGGCTCGGTGACCTTTGCGACCTTGAAGTCGGCCGTCCAGTCCACCTGCGTGGTCTGCTCGGCCGGGTTCACGATTGAGGTCACCTTGCCGGCGGTGTCGTAGGCGTAGTCGGTGTCGCGCGACAGGGGCGCGTCCACCGTCGTCACCCGGGACCCGATGTTGTACGAGAAGTTGGTGACGTTGCCGTTGCGGTTGGTCCGGCTCTTCAGCTTCCACCGCAGCTGGCTGGAGCCCGGGCCGTAGTACTCGAACCGCGTCTCCGCGCCGTTCGGGTCCCGCACGCTGTAGATCCGGGTGGACTGGTTGGGCGTGTGCGGATCCGGGTCGACGCGCAGCGCGGGGTCCGCGATGGCCGGGCCGGCGCCGTTAGATGTCGTGTACGTGAACACGAACGCCCGGTCCGCTAGGGGGTCGCCGTTGGCCTTGGTGCCGCCGCGCTGGATCAGCCGGCGCAGGTTGCCGTCGTCGTAGTACTCGAAGTCCAGCGCCGATCCGCTGTGGTCCGTGATCCGCTGGATCTTGCCGCGGACGTGCGCCTTCTTCGCCTCGGCCCGGCTGTAGTAGTCGATGGCGAACGTGCGCCCCGCGGCGTCGGTCACGGCCGTGATCCGCCGCTTCGGCCCGCCCGGGTCTTCGCCCGGCGGGGTGTCCTCGAGGGTGAAGGTCAGCGTGTTGCCGTTGCGGTCCACGACCGCGGTCGGGAAGCCGTCCGCGTCGAAGTAGAACGTGACGTTGTCCGGGCGGGTCAGCGCCCACTTGCGCGCCGGGTTGGGGTCGGAGGTGGTCCGCAGGTAGAGGTTGACTCCGGCCGGCTCCGTCCAGGTCGTCGTGCCGTCGGCGTTGGTGGTGCCGGTGAACTTGTGCGTCGTGCCGTCCCCGTCCGTGAGCACCACGTACTTGTTGGATTTCCCAGAGATGGTGTCGGCGTTGTTCGGGTGGATGTCCAATGGCTCGCCGAGCCGGGTCAGCCCGGAGATGGATAGCGAGACGTTGTTGCCGGCCGGCGACTTGGAGTGGTCCTCGAGCGAGTTGTAGGTCAGGTCGACCATCGTGGCCAGGCCGCGGCCCGGCGCGAAGAAGGGCGACCACCGCAGCAGCATGTTGCCGTTGGCGACGTTGGTCATGGCTGCCATGCCGGCGCCGGCCTCGTCGGCCTCATACTGCCAGAACCGCTCCAGGCCGAGCGCGTTGTCCAGCAGCCGGTCCACGACGACTGGGTTGTCCACGGACGGATTGCCGCGCCCGGCGAACCACTTGTTGACCGCGGTGGACCCGTAGTCGTAGATGTCGAACCGCAGGCGGACCTGCGACATGTCGATGCCCTGCGGTAGCGCCGGCGGCTCGACCGTGATGGGAATGCGCTTGGACTGCCCGGGCTGGACTGTCTGCGGGAAGTAGTCGGTGCCGAGCCCCTCGAACAGGATGGTCCCGTCCAGGGTGTACCAGCGGTACCACAGGCGCAGGTCGTTGCCCTTCCAGGCGAAGGTGCTGTTGTTGGTGACCGTGACCTCGCACTGGAAGGCATTCACCGACTTCGGGCGGTCCGGCGGCGGGATGTCGACCGAGTCGTCGAAGTTGCCGCCCTGAGCGGGTACCAGCCCCCCGTACTCCGCGCCGCTGTCAACCGGCGCGGACGACAGGTCGCGCAGCGTGGTGGCCCCCGAGTACGCGTCGATCGGGGTGGCCTTCTCGTTACCGGCGTTCAACGGCGGGATCGCGAACGGGTCGTCGCTCGGCCCGATTTGGTTCAGGTCGAAGCTCGCCTTGTACTGCGTGCCGTTGGTGTTCGTGGTCGTCACCGACACCGTGGCGGAGTCGGTCCACTGCCCGCCGCCGTCGTACGCGCGCGCCTTGACCTGGTGGCCGCCGTCGACGGCCGGGTTCAGCGGATCCAGCGTGTCCCACGCGACGCTGTACGGCGCGGTCGAGTCGGAGCCCACCACGTGGTCGTCGACGTAAAAGTCGACGTACGCGACGCCCACGTCGTCGCTCGCCGAGGCGGTCATGGTGACGGTGGTCGTCAGGCTCGAGCCGCCAGCCGGGGCGGTGAGGCTAACGCCGGTTGGCTTGGCCGAGTTGTCCACAGTCACGGTCCTGCCGGCGCTCGTCTTCTGCTGGCCGGTGTCATCCGTTGCGCGTGCCGTGATCGTGTGCGCCCCGGCGGTCGCGGTCGTCGTGTTCCAGCTCCCCTGCCACGGCGCGCTCGTGTCGGTCGCCACCGGCGTGGCGGCGCCGTCGACGAAGAACTCGACCTTGTCGACACGGCGGTCGTCGCCGGCAGCGGCCGTCATCGTGACGGTGCCGCGTACGATGCTGCCCGCCGTCGGGCTGACGACCGTCGCGCGGGGGCCGGTCGAGGTGCTGAAGTCGGTGTAGTCCACGGAGAGCTTCGGCCGTGCGCTTGCGGTGGCGGCGTCGTCGCTCGAGTAGTCGAACCACGGACTCGACGTCGTCGACGGTGGGACATCGGTGGCGATCTTCAGCAAGAGCCCGTCGTTCGGGGCGCCGTCGACCCACTTCTTGACGAGCCCGGTGAGCGGGTACGCGTCGGTGCCGGCCGTGGTCCGCGCCTTGGCGGGCAGTTGGTACTCGACGGTGGCGTCGAACGCGGCGCCCCCGGTCTTCCACCTCACGCCGCGCTCGGTCTCGTTCCAGGACACGCCGCCGGGGTTGCACTGTCCGGTTCCGGTGCCCTCCTCCCACGGCTGGAGCAGCCGGTGGACGTTGATCGCGGCGCCAGGGTTCGTGGTCGCGGCGTACGTCAGGGTCAGCGTCGCGGTGTTCACGGCCGCGCCGGCCGGAATGTCCCGCAGGTCGAACCGCAGGACCGGGCGGTGGGTGTAACCGCCCGTGGACGTCCCGATGCGCAGGATCGTCGACGAACCGTAGTTCCAGTCGTTGAGGCACGTCGTGGCCGACGCGTAGCGGAGCAGGTACGACGAGGCGCCGCGCGCGCCGTCCGGCTGGAGAATCTTGATCGTGTGGTTGGTGGCGGCCATCGTCGCCCGCTGCTCGTTCGAGACCAGGCCGTTGGCGACGACGCGGTACGAGAACGCCGTTGATGGTTTGGCGCTGGTGTCGCGCCATGAGGTCGCGTCGATGTCGCGGATGGTGGTCAGCAGCGTCGACGCCGACGGTGTGAAGGCCGCGGTCGCCGATCGGTGAACTTCGTAGCTGTTGAATGTCTCGCCCGCGGCGAGCGCGTACCTCGTCCACGCCAGCTCCGCGCCGTCGGCATGCATGGTGGTAGGTGCGAGGAGTGTGGAGGCGGTGCCGGCCAGGGCGGGGGCTGCCGCGGGTATCTGGATGGCGGTCAGGCCGGTGACCGCGAGCAGTAGCCCGAAGAGGTGACAGAGAAAACGACGAATAACCGCACCTGACGACATTCCGCCTCCCCACGGCAGCGCCGCCGTTCCGACAGCGCAAACGGTCGAACCTTCCGGTGGCTCTCGACTCTGGCAGCGGAACGGACCGCGGGTCCCCGACGAATGACCGGCATTTCACCGGCAAGTTGCCTGCGGATTGTGAATGGTGGAACACACTGGGGTATAGGCATATTCACATGCGTGCGTAGATCGCCACACCAGGGGCGGATGCGGTCGTAGCGGGGTGAGGACGTGTATCCGACACATCGCGGCGGCAACACTGCACTTCCCGCCGCACCGGCCGGTGTGGTGCCACGTGTTCTGCTGGCGCTGGGCGAGCGCCCCGATCTCGGAGAGATCGTCCGCCAATTGCAGGCGTTACGGGTGCTGCCGTTCGTCGCGCTGAGCTTCCGGCATACGCTCAGCCTCCTGCGCGCGATCCGGCTCGACATGCTCGTGCTGGACGGCCGGATGCTCGTGAACGCGGAGGACGACCCGGCGGTCTGGCGGGCGTTGATCGACAAGGTGGCGGTGGTAGGGCCGGCCGCGGATTGGCTACCCACCGACGTGGACGTCCTGGACGCGGCGGTCTCGTGCCTGGAGCTGTCGCTGCGCGTGCGGGAGTCGCTCAGCGATCGCGGGTGGGGAATCCTGCGGCAGGGTGGTCTCGAGATCGACCTACGTCGTCGCGAGGCGCACTGGATGGACCAGCGGCTCCTGATATCGCCGGTGCAGCTCCGATTGCTGGCGACGCTCGTCGAAGCGAATGGCGCGGTGGTGAGCAAAGCGGACCTGGCCTGGCGGCTGTTCGGCAACATCTCCGACCGCGACGAGCGCGTCGAGACGCACGTTCGGCGGATACGCCGTTGCCTGGCCAGGTTCGAGGGCGGACGCGGGGTCCTCCTGACGGTCCGCGGCGAGGGGTATCGCCTCGACGGGCTAGGCGGTGACCGGTGAGCCGGTCCGGGCCGCGCGGTCGGTGCTCCGGGCGGCGATGTGGCGCGCGACGTATTCACCGTCCCGCCCGGCGCCACCGACGAGCATCGACGTGAACCCGGACTGGAAGGCCAGCCCGCTGAAGTACAGGCCGGGTGCGGACGCACCACGCCGCGCTCCTCCAGCGGCCAGCCGTCGTCGCCCACGACCGGTAGGTCGATCCAGCCGAAGTCCTGCCGGAAGCCCGTGCACCACACGACGTTCGCCACGTCGAGGACCCGGCCGTCGTCGAGCACCGGCCGACCGTCGCGTGCGCCGACCGCGCGGGCAAACACCCGCTCCACACCGGCCGCGGCCGGGTCTCCGGACCGGTACCGCAACAGCGGCCCGCCGTGCGCCCGGACCCCGTCGCGCAGCTTGCGGCCGATCGGCGTGCGCAGCGTCAGCACGTGCCGCCAGACGAAGAACAGCACCGGCATGACGAACCGGACGGCCGGACTCTCGATCCGGAACGGGAACTGGCCGGTGTTCCGACCGCACAGCTCCGTCGGGTGCCCGGCCTTGGCCACCTCGTACGCGACGTCCGCGCCCGAGTGTGACGCGCCGACCACGAGGACCGGCCCGTCGCGTAGCTGGCTCGGGTTGCGGTACTCGCTGGAGTGCAGCTGCCGGATGGCCGGGTCGAGGTCGTCCGCGAAATCCGGCGTGTACGGCCGGCCGAACGTGCCCGACGCCACGACGACGTTGTCCGCCTCGATGACTTGGTCGGCGGTTGCGACGGCGTACCGGCCGTTCGGTCGGGACAGCGCGGTCACTGCGGTCCTAGTGCGGACCGGGAGGTCGAACGTCTGGGCGTACGCCGCGAGATAGTCGGCGACCTGGTTCTTGGTCGGCCAGGACCAGTCCGGCGCGGGGAAGGGCAGTCCGGGCAGCCCGTCATAGCGGGCGGGGCTGTAGAGCCGCAGGGAATCCCAATGCCGGCGCCAGTTGTCGCCGACGTGTTCGTTCGCGTCCAGAATGATGAACCGACGGCCGCGCCGCGCGAGGTGGTATCCGACCGACAGGCCGGCCTGTCCAGCGCCGATGATGACGGTCTCGATGTGCTCGGTGGTGGCGCTCATCTCTCCTCCTGAGTCGTACCCGTGATGCGCAGCGCGCGGCGGAAGAGGCGCTCGGCCTCGTCGAGGTGGCCGCGGGCCGCGCACGCGGCGCCCAGCGCGCTGAGCGCCGCCGCGAGCCGGGCGTCGCCCGGTTCACCCGCCCGTTCGAACACCGCGACTGCCCGGCGCAGGACGTCCTCGGCCGCAGCGTGCTCGCCGATCGCCTGGAACTCCTCGCCCAGGGCGGCCGCGGCCGCCGCGAACTCGACCGGGTCGCTGTGTCGCTGGCGCATGGGTGCGACGCTATGGCGCCGATGAGCGCCGGCGCGTCGGCAGAAACCCGCAACCACGCGGGCTCGGAGGAGATGGGTAATTCTGTGTACGCAAGCGCCAGATGGCGAGGATCTACGTCAGGCCGTGCTCGTAGGCGTACGCGGCCGCCGCGGTGCGCGTACCGACGCCGAGCTTGGTGAAGATGTTGCTGAGGTGCCGCGCGACCGTCTTCTCGCTGAGGAACAGCGCGGCGGCGATGGCCTGGTTGGTCTTGCCCGCCGCGACGAGCCGGAGGACCTCCACCTCGCGTGGGCTCAGTCCACCGACACCGCCGGCCGGCCGGCGACGTGCGAGAGCGTCGAGCCGGGCGAGGTCCGGCGCGGCCCCTAGTTCGCGGAAGACCGCACGGGCCGCGCCCAGCTGGAACGCGCGCGTGCGGCACACGAGAAGTACGCGTGGGCCGACGCGTACGAGTCCTTTGACGCCGCCGACGCCGCCGAGCCGCTGGACCCCGCGGACCTTGAGCGCTTGGCCGAGGCCGCGCAGATAATCGGCCGAGCCGACCAGGCGATCTCCGTGCTCCGGCGGGCCTTCCAGGCGTACGCGGAGGCCGGTGAGATCGGCGCCGCGGTGCGCTGCGGGTTCTGGCTGGTCGAGGCGTTGGCGTTACGGAACGAGCTGGCACAGGCCGGCGGCTGGCTGGGGCGCCTCGGCCGGCTGGTCGAGCAGCACCCCGACTGCGCGGAACGCGCGTACCTGCTGCTCGCGGAGGCGGACAAGGCGCACTTCGAGCGGGACCACGAGGCCGAGAGCGCGGCGCTGGAGCTCGGCCGGCTGTGCGGCGACCGCGACGTGAGCCTCTACGCGACGCACGCCCAGGGCTGGAGCCTCGTCAAGCGCGGTCGGGCCGACGAGGGCTTGGCCCTGCTCGACGAGACGATGGTGGGCATCGCGGCCGGCGAGGCGTCGCCCCGGATCACGGGCAAGGTGTACTGCAGCGCGATAGCCACCTGCCACGAGTTGCAGGAGCTACGCCGCGCCCGAGAGTGGACCCGGGCCCTGAACGCCTGGGTTGACGACCGGCCGCAGTTCACCGGCGCGTACTCCGGCATCTGTCGCATCCACCGGTCGGAGCTCCTGCAGCTGGGCGGCGCCTGGCCGGACGCGGCCCACGAGGCGGAGCTCGCCTGCGAGCTGATGACGCGGGGCGTCGGCCTGTTCGCGGCCGGCGAGGCCTTCTGCCGGCTCGGCGAGATCCACCGCATCCGCGGCGACCTCGCGGGCGCCGATGAGGCATACCGCCGCGGGAGCGAGTACGGCTGGGACGCGCAGCCGGGCCTGTCGCTGCTGCGACTCGCCCAGGGCCGGGTGGAGGTGGCGGCCGCCGCGATACAGCGGGCACTCGCCGAGACCGCCGACGAGCTGACCCGCTCGCATCTGCTCCCGGCGTACGTCGACATCATGCTGACCAAGCCCGACGTCGAACGAGCTCCGACGGCGCGCGGGAGCTGGCGTCGATTGCCGAGCGCCTCGGCACCCGGGCGTTGCATGCCCGCACCGCGTACGCCCTGGGTGGCGTCGACCTCGCCGCCGGCCGACCCGAGGCCGCCCTGCCGGCCCTGCGCCGCGCGTACGAGCTGTGGCGGGATCTCGACGCGCCGTACGAGGCGGCGCGGGCCCGCGTCCGCGTGGGCCTCGCGTGCCGGGCGCTGCACGACGATGACACGGCCGCGATGGAGCTCCGCGGCCCGGTCCATGATTCCTCCAGGTTCATTGCATCGCGTGGCCGCACGATGTGTCACCCCTATGTCAGCCACCCGCCAGGTCGTCGGCTGCCCGCCGCCCGGCCTCCGCCGTGCGCCGGAGGAAGTCGGCGAGCAGCTGCAGCTCGTCGTCCTGGTACCCCGCGCAGATCTCGTCCATCGAGCGGTTCATCCCCGCGTACAGGCCAAGGATCTCCGCGCTCCGGGTGCCCAGCGGCCGGACGAGGATCGCGCGGCGGTCGGACGGGTGGCGTGCGCGCTCGATCCAGCCGGCGCGCTCGAGCCGATCGAGGACGCCGGTCATGGTCGCTGGGTGGAGCCCCGCGCGGCGCGCCAGCGCGCTCGGGCTCAGCGGTCCCTCCCGGGCGAGGACGTCGAGGCAGTCGAGGTCGATGTCCCTGATGTCGAGGCGGGCACCGATGTGGTGGTTGAGCACGGACAACTGGACGATCAACTCGCGCAGCGAATCCCGGACGGCCGACGTGAGCCGACGCCGGCTCCGCGCCGCCTTCGCCTCCTCAGGTGCTACTGAACTCATATGATATGTTCTCCATATCGTACGGCTTACATCAACAAGATACCGAGGAGCGTCTCATGAAACTGACCGTTTTCGGAGCGACCGGCCGAATCGGCGAGCAGGCCGTCCGGCAGGCCCTCGGGGCGGGGCATACCATCACGGCGGTGGTCCGCGAGCAGTCCCGGCTGGATATCGACCACCCCAGCCTCGACGTGGTACGGGTGGCCGGGCTCGCCGATCCCGAGCCGCTGGTCCCGGCCGTGGCGGGTCGCGACGCGGTGCTGTCCGCCGTGGGTCCGCGTCGGCGCAGCGACACCGCCGTGGCATCGACCGCCACGCGGGGAATCCTCGGCGCGCTCGAGGCGGCCGGGGTGCGCCGCTTCGCAGCGGTCAGCGCCGTGCCGGTCGGGCCGGTGCCGCCGGGCGAGAGCTGGTTCAACCGGCGGATCCTGCTGCCGGCGATCACCCGCCTGCTGCGCGAGGTGTACGCGGACCTGGCCACGATGGAGGACGAGATCCGGCACAGCGACACCGACTGGACGATCATCCGGCCGCCGAACCTCGTGAACCGGCCGCTGACGAACACGTACCGGACCGTCATCGGGGGGAACGTGCCGCGCGGCAAGTCGATAGGGCGCGCCGACGTGGCACACGCGATGCTCGCCCTGCTCGACGACGCGGCGACGATCCGGCAGGCCGTCGGCGTCGCGGTCTGAGGAACCTGTCGCACCCCGGTGCGATGCTGCCGGGGTGTACGCGGAGAGGCCGTCCCGGCTGCCGGGCGCGGTCGTCTGGCGGAACGCGGTCCCGGACGGCGGCGTGCTCGGCCGGGTGCTGCCCGACGGCTGCCTCGACCTGCTCTGGGTCGACGACACCCTGCTGGTCGCGGGGCCGGATACGGCCGCGTACGTTCCGGGCGGGCGCCCCGGCTCGGTCTTCGTTGGCGTGCGGTTCGCGCCCGGCGCCGGGGCGGCGATCATCGGGGTGCCCGCGAACGAATTGCGCGACCGGCGGGTCCCGCTCGCCGACGTGTGGCCCGCGGGCCGCGTGCGGCGCCTCACCACCCGGATGGCGTCGGCGGCCGACCCGGTCGTCGAGCTGGAGCGCGTCGCGGCGGAGCGGGTCGCCGAGCTCGGCCCGCCGGACGCGAAGATCGCCGCGATCGTGCGCGGGATGCGGGCCGGGTCGAGCGTCGCCCGCACCGCGGCCGTCGTCGGGCTGACCGAGCGGGCGCTGCACCGCCGATGCCTGGCCGCCTTCGGCTACGGGCCGAAGACGCTCGCCCGCATCCTGCGGCTGAACCGTGCCGTCGCGCTCGCCCGGGGCGGCACGCCGTTCGCCACGGTCGCCGCCATCGCCGGGTACGCCGACCAGGCCCACCTCGCGCGTGACGTGCGGGCGCTGGCCGGCGTGCCGCTCGGTGCGCTCACGAGCTAGCCGGCAGCGGGGCGAACAGGTCGATGCCGTTGCCGTCCTGGTCGTAGACCATGGCGTACCGCTGGCCCCAGAATGCGTCCCACGGCGCCTTGTGCTCGCGGTGGCCGGCCGCGACCAGCTCGGTGAAGAGCCGGTCCACCGCCTCGGGGCTCTCGCACTGGAAGGCGAGCGCGATCCGGTGCCCGCCCTGGGGCGCCGTCCACTCCGGATCGAACGAGCGGACGGTCTCCACGGTGTCCCAGGCCAGCCGGGGGCCACCCGGGATGACGGTCTCGACGTGCGGCTCCTTGTCGGCGTCGGCCGGGATGTCGAGCCCCAGCCGCCGGTAGAACGCGAGCGAGGCGGCCATGTCGTCCACGACCAGACCGATCATGTAGAAGGTGGGTGTCGTCATGACCGTCACGCTAGGCCGGCCGCCGGCCCGCCGTCTTGAACGAATCAGACACCCCGCCGGGTGACGTAGACGCCGGCCAGGCAGATCGCGCCGCCGACGAACGCGAGCGTCGCGGGCGTCTCACCCAGCAGCGCCCAACCCAGCAGGATCGCGATCGGTGGCGCGAGGTAGGTCGCCGCGCCGAGCCGACCGGCGGTGCTGCGGGCCAGGGCGTACCCCCAGGTGGTGAACGCCAGCGCGGTCGGCAGCACGCCGAGGTAGACGAGCCACCACACGCTCGACGCCGGCGCCGCGGCGAGGTCGCGCACGAGCGCCGGTGCGAACGGCAGGCAGGCCGCAGCCCCGATCGCGCACGCCAGCCAGGTGACGCGCAGGGCGGACACGTCGGCGAGCAGCGGCTTCTGAGCGACCACCCCGATGGCGTACGCCGTGGCGGCGACCAGGCTCAGCCCGACGCCCCACGCACTGGCGTCCGCGATGGACGACGTCGCCGCGCCGATCAGCACCACGCCGGAAAACGCGATCAGCCCGCCGAGTATCAGCTGTCGCGGGAAGCCCTCGCCGAGGAACAACCCGGCCAGGATCGCGAGCAGGACCGGGCCGACGCCGACCAGCATCGCGGCCGTTCCGGCGTCGATGGTGCGCTCTGCCTGGTTCAGCGCGACGTTGTACAGGCCGAACCACAACACGCCGAACGCCACCAGCCGCGGCCACAGCGCCCGCCGGGGCCAGACATGGCCGACGGCGGTACGCCGGCGCGTCCGCACCAGCACGACGACGCCCAACACGATCCCGCCGACGAGCAGCCGGCCCAGCGCGAGCCCGCCGGCCGACACGTCCCGCCCCACGTGCCGGATCGCGACGAACGCCGACGCCCACAGCACCACCGACACGCCGATCGCCGCCACCGGCAGCCACGTCGATGTGCGCTGCT
>DASXRQ010000143.1:0-2440 GCA_036506495.1 Micromonosporaceae bacterium
GCGGAGCGAAGCGCAGCCAACGAGCAGAGTCGAGGCCAGCATGCATCTCAATCACGAGTTCGTCGTTCCGGTGCCGGTCGAGCAGGCGTGGGACGTGCTGCTCGACATCGAGCGGATCGCGCCGTGCCTGCCGGGCGCGACCGTCGAGTCGGTCGAGGGCGACTCCTTCGCCGGCCGGGTCAAGGTCAAGGTTGGACCGATCACTGTGACGTACAAGGGGACTGCCACGTTCGCGCAGCGCGACGAGGAGTCCCACCGCGCCATTATCAGGGCCGACGGCCGGGAGGCCCGCGGGTCGGGGACGGCGGCCGCGACCATCGAAGCGGTGCTGCACGACGAGGGCGAGCGCACCCGGGTGACGGTGGACACCGAGCTGGCCGTCACCGGGCGGCCCGCCCAGTTCGGCCGGGGCGTGATGGTGGACGTGAGCAACAAGCTGCTCGGTATGTTCGCCGACTGCCTGGAGCGCACTTTGGCCGCCGGTCAGGCGGCACCTGTGGCTGCGGCTCGTGGCGCCGCCGAGGCCGTACCCGGCGAACCGGTCGCTGCCTCGGCGGCTGCCGGACCTGGTGAACCGGCTGCGGTCTCGGCCGCGGTCCCGGGCCCCTCGGCGACGCCGACCGCCGCCCGCCCCGAGGCGCCGCGCCCCACCCCTGAGGCGATCGACCTGGTGGAGGCGGCCGGCATTCCCATACTCAAGCGGGTCCTCCCCGCCGTCTCGGCTGTGATCGTGCTCGTGCTGCTGTGGCGGATCCTCCGCCGGATCAGATCCTGACCATCGGGCCCAGATCGCCATTTCCAGGCTGCCGGGAACATCCACGGCGGCGGCGATCGGAGCCGGTACGTCGTTGGGCTCTGGCAGGATCCGAACCATGACCGAGATTTCCCCCCGACTGTCCATCGTCACGCTGGGCACGCGGGACATGGCCGCTCTCCGCTCGTTCTACCGGGGGCTGGGCTGGCCGGAGCTGCCGAGCGGCGACGACACCTGGACCGGGTTCCTACTCGGCGGCGTCCTGCTGGCACTCTTTCCGCTTGGCGACCTGACCGCCGAGGCCGCGCCCGGCAGCCCCGAACCGACCGGATGGTCGGGCGTCACGCTGGCGTGCACCGTCGACACCCGCGACGAGGTTGACCAGACGTACGCCGCGGCTGTCGCGGCCGGCGCGACCCCGGTGGCCGAGGCCACCGATCGACCGTGGGGCGGGCGCTCCGCGTTCATCGCCGATCCGGAGGGCAACCGCTGGGAGATCACCTGGGGACCGAGGGCCACCTTTGACGCGCGCGGCGCCCTGCTCTCCTGGGGCTGAACCCGGATCAGCGACAGTCGTAGTCGGCCCTTTTAGGCCACCGTGCGTGCGGCCCGACCGCGGCGCGCGTAGCGATGTCGGCGTTGATCAACAGATCGCGTGCCCGACGGAGGCAGCGGAGAGGCGGCCGGCCGCCTCTCCCGGGTTTGATCGTTTCTGGCTCTCTGTTCCTACGGGTCGATCACGATGGTGCAGGTGTAGGTACCGGGCTCGAGGTCGGATGCGCTGGCCGTGCCGTCACCGTCCGCATCGGTAGAGCCCGACGCGACAGTGCCGCCGCCGCTGTTCGTGCACACGATCGTCGACGCGGTGCCGCCGTTGACCTGAGAGTTGACGGACGCGGAGATGTCGGTCAACGGGGTGTTGTGGAAGCTGACCGTCTCACCCACGTACGGGTTGTCGGAGCAGCTCGCGGTGTTGTCGACTGTCACCTGCTTGTCGTTCGCATCAACGTGGTATCCGGCGGGCACCGTCTCGTGCACGGTGTACGTGCCGAATGTCAGGCCGTCGAAGCACGCCACGCCGTTGGCGTCGGTCAGCTTGGACACGCCGTTGACCGTGAACGTCACGCCGGCGTGGGGGTGGTCGCCGGGTCCGTCCGCAGCGTGCTTGCGCATCTTGGTGACCTGGATCGCGCCGGTCTGCAGAGTGTTGGTGAACGTGCAGGTGACCGTCTCGTTCGGGCTCACGCTGATGTTCGTCACCGGGCTGCCGTCGTCACAGGTGGCACTTGTGAGAACCCAGTTGGCCGGCACCGTCTCGGCGACGCTGTATCCAGAGCCGGCGAAGACGTCGGGGTACGTGAATGAGCCGCCGTTCTTCAGGCTGAAGCTGGTCGGGCTCAGCCCGCCGCCGGCCGTGTAGTTGAAGGTCGTGTCGGTCGGGTCTGGCGACGGGATCGTGACCTTCTTGATGATGATCCGGCCGCAGTTGCTGATGTTCACCGGCTGCGGGGCCACGAAGTCCTTGACCTCCGCCGGGAACGACGACGACGAGCGGCTCTTCAGGAAGGCGCTGCCGAATGCGGTGCAGACGCCGGACGGGAACACGCCGGCGTCGGTCAGGTTGACCGCCGCCTCGCCGAACTCCAGCCCGTCCAGGGTCACGCCGGCGATCGGGTCAGTCACGGT
>DASXRQ010000144.1:0-1543 GCA_036506495.1 Micromonosporaceae bacterium
GAACTGTCCGCGGCACTCGGGGGCGGCCCGGCACATTGGGGCGACCTGTGGATCTACGCGGTCGGCCCCATCGTGGGCGGCATCGTGGCGGTGGCGATCTACGACGTGCTGATCGCCGGTCGACCGGTGATGGCACCGACAACCCGCCCGGCCAGCACCGGGCGCACAGGTACGGCGAGGCCTACTCCGGCCTGATCCCGGCAACCATCAGGTAGTGGTGTGTGGTCCCGCGTCTGATCGCGGGACCACACGTGGTGCTACAGGTCGTTGCCGGCGTAGGAGAGGTTGAAGCTCTTGTTGGCCAGCGGAAAGTCCGGGACGATCGTACCCGCGAGCGCGACCGGTAGGGCGGGCCAGTTGAAAAACGACGGGTCGACAACCTTGACCCTGACCAGGCGGCTGTCCGGGCCGATTTCGACGCGGTGAACGATGGTGCCGCGCCAGCCCTCGACGATGCCTACCCCTGACGCCAGCGGACCGTGCGGGCGGTGGTCGGCCGGGGGCCAGTCGCCGATGGCGCCGGGTGCGACGGTGCGGACCAGGGTGTCCAGGACGGCGAGGGAAACGTCGACTTCGGCGGCGCGTTGCTGGAACCGGGCGAGGACGTCACCCCCGGTGTGGGTGGGGACGGTGAGCAGGTCACCGAGTTGCTGGCCGCCCTCCTCGAGGATGCCGGTGGGGTGGTCGCGGCGGGCGTCGGTGGAAAGGCCGCTGGCGCGGGCGACGTAGCCGAGGGTACCGAGATCACGAGCCTGCCCGGTGGTGAGGACGGCAGTGCCGGTGAAGCGCTCGGCGACCAGGCTGTTGCTCAGGGCGAGCTGGACGATCTGGCGGATGTCCGCGCCGATGGCGGTGAGCTGGTCGGGGTCGGGGATCCGGTGCAGGGCGGCGCCGCCGGGCAGGATCCCGCCGCGGAGCAGCCGATGTCCGGTGGTGTTCTTATTCAGGCGCAGCAGGGTTTCCTTGATGCGCAGGGCGTGGGCGTTGAGGATGCCGTGGCCGACGTCGTTGCACAGCGCGCCGATGTCGGCGATGTGGTTGTAGAGGCGTTCCAGTTCCAGCAGGATCGCGCGCATCCGGTGGGCCGCGACGGGTACCTGTAGGTGCAGGGCGTCCTCGACGGCGCGGGCGTAGGCCAGGGCGTGTCCGACCGCGGTGTCCCCGGAGACGCGTTCGGCCAGGGGAAGGCCAGCGCTGACGGCGCGGTCCTGGAAGAGTTTCTCGATGCCCTTGTGGACATACCAAAGCCGGGCTTTGAGTTTGAGGATGGTTTCGCCGACGACGGAGAAGCGGAAGTGGCCGGGCTCGATCAGCCCGGCGTGCACCGGCCCGACGGGGATCTCGTACACCCCCGGTCCCTCCACGGTGAGGAACGGGAACGGCTCGGCGGTGTCGCCGAACTGCGGTGGGGGGCCGGCGTCGTGGCGCATCGGGTACCAGCCCGACGGCCAGTGCCGGTGCCGGATCAGGCGGCGCGGGAGTGGGTGGTCGAGGGGTTGGATGCCGTACAGGTCGTGCATTTCGCGTTCGAAGCGGCCGGCGG
>DASXRQ010000145.1:0-95604 GCA_036506495.1 Micromonosporaceae bacterium
CCTGACCCCAGGCGCGGTGCTGCTGGCGGCGTGAAGCACCCAGGAAGGACCGATGAACGACGAGCTGACGACGTCCCGGAGATTTCGTCATCGCCACCTCACCTAGACCGGCACTCTGCTCGCACACCACCGGAGACGCCCTGCTCGCCAACACCGCCACCGCTTAAGCCCGCGAACGATGCCGCATCGCCCGCGAGCAACTCATCGAGCTCACCGCCGCCGGCGACCTAATACCGGCCGCCGCGTGACACCTCAGCCGTCCGGAAGGAATGTCATGACCAGCCCGCTCGCACTCGCGTCCGATCAAGTCTTGCCACAAATGGCCAACGGAGCGTTCGCGAGTGACCCGGCACCACTCCTACTGACCGTCGAGGAGGCTGCGCGTCTGCTGCGCATCGGTCGAACACTCATGTATCACCTGATCTCTACCGGCAAAGTCGACTCCGTCACGGTCGGGCGGCTTCGGCGTGTGCGTCTCGGGGATCTCGCGAAGTACGCCGCGAGCCTGAACCCGACGCCGCCTGCCCGCCCGTTCACTGACGCTGTCTAAAGGGAGCCGCCATGCCACGAAAGGCGCGGCCTGAGGGTACGCGCGCACCGAACGGCGCGGGCAGCGTGTATCGAGGCGCCGACGGCCGCTGGCACGGCCGGGTCACCATGGGCGTGCGTGATGACGGCACACCTGACCGTCGCCATGTCAGCGCGAAGACTGAGGCCAGCGTACTCACCAAGATCCGCGACCTTGAGAGAGACCGCGACGCTGGCCGTGTCACCCGTCCAGGCCGGGCCTGGACCGTGGAGAAGTGGCTCACCCACTGGGTTGAGACCATCGCCGCGCCGTCAGTTCGGGACAACACGCTGGCCGGTTACCGGGTCGCGGTCAAGGTTCATCTGATACCAGGGCTCGGCGCGCATCGACTCGACCGGCTCCAGCCCGAACACCTCGAACGGCTGTACGCGAAGATGATCGCGAGGGGCAGCGCACCGGCCACGGCTCACCAGGCACACCGAACGATCCGCACCGCGCTGAACGAGGCTGTCCGCCGGGGGCACATTGCCCGCAACCCGGCCATGCTGGCAAGGGCGCCACGGCTGCCGGGTGAAGAGATCGAGCCGTACACCGTGGCCGAGGTTCAGCGCCTGATCATGACGGTTCGCGGGCGACGCAATGGCGTCCGGTGGGCGCTAGCGCTGGCGCTCGGGCTCCGGCAGGGTGAGGCTCTTGGCCTCAAGTGGGCGGATGTCGATCTCGACGCGGGAACGTTGATCATCCGGCGTGGCCGGCAACGGCCGCGCTGGCACCACGGGTGCTCACCGCCGTGCGGGAGGAAGTTTGGTGGTCATTGCCCGCAACGCGTGCCCGCACGCTCCGCAACGGCGGACACGAAGTCGGGTGCTAGTAGGCGTGGGATCGGCTTACCAGATGAGTTGATCGCTCTGCTGCGCCACCACAAGGCTGAGCAGGAAGCCGAAAAGTCAGCGGCCGCGAACCTGTGGCGCGAGGCGGGCTGGTTGTTCGCCACCCAGATCGGCGAGCCGATCAACCCGCGAACCGACTACGACGAGTGGAAGCGGGTGCTCAAGCTGGCCGGCCTGCGCGATGGACGCTTGCACGACGCCCGGCATACCGCCGCGACGGTGCTCCTGCTACTCGGCGTACCGGAACGGTCCGCGATGGGCATTATGGGCTGGTCGAGTAGTGCCATGGCCACTCGTTACCAGCATCTAACAGCCGAGATCAGACGTGACATCGCCAAGCAGATTGGCGGTTTGATCTGGGCGAAGCCCGACGACGAAAACGGGACGTCAGGATCACCTCCGGTGTGAACTGAGACCACAATTGAGACCGTCGGGCTGGTTAGAGATCAAATGCCGGGTCTCCCGTTCGTGGGAGCCGGGCATTTGTGCTGCTAGCGAGCGGTGGCGGCGGGATTTGAACCCGCGGAGGGCGCGAACCCTCACACGCTTTCGAGGCGTGCTCCTTAGGCCACTCGGACACACCACCGCGGAGAAGGGTACCCGACCGGCCGATAAAGCGTCCCTGGGGTGTGTGAGCGGCTGGGTGGTACCCGAGCTGGCAGGATCTCCAGCATGAGTACGCACATCGGCGCCAAGCCGGGTGAAATCGCGGAGCGTGTCCTCCTGCCGGGCGACCCGCTGCGGGCCAAGTGGATCGCCGAGACCTACCTCGAGGACGCCAAGTGCTACTCGACGGTCCGAAACATGTTCGGCTTCACCGGCCGGTACCAGGGCGTGGACGTCTCGGTGCAGGGTTCGGGCATGGGCATGCCGTCCGCGTCGATCTATGCTCATGAGCTGATCAACGAGTACGGCGTCAAGACCCTGATCCGCGTCGGCAGCTGCGGCGCGCTGACGGAGTCGCTCCAGCTGCGCGACGTGGTCGCAGCGATCGGATCGTCGACCGACTCGAACATGAACCGGATGCGCTTCGACGGGCTGATCGACTACGCCCCCGTGGCGGACTTCGGACTCCTGCGTACGGCCGTCGACGTCGCCGCCCGGCGCGGCATCGAGATGCATGTCGGACCCATCCTGGCGGCGGACGCGTTCTACTCGGACCGACCGGACCTCTACGACGCTCTCGCCGATTACGGCGTGCTCGCGGTGGAGATGGAGTCCGCGGCGCTCTACACGATCGCGGCCCGGTTCCGAGCCCGCGCCCTGACGATCCTCACCGTCAGCGACCACATCAAGACCGGCGAGCACACCTCGCCCGAGGAGCGCGAGCAGACCTTCAGTCAGATGGTGGAGGTCGCGCTGGAGACGGTGATCGCATAGGCCGGTCGGGCTCTCGTCGATCATGCGGTTCCGCGTCGATCATGGCGCTGTTGTCATGAATCGATCGGGGAAGCACGACAACGAGTCCATGATCGACGGTGGCGGCAAGACGGCGCTTGCAAGCGGTGCCGGTTGGTCCTGGATCAGGGCAGGAAGAACGAGCGCATGAGCGCCGCACACTCGGCCTCGAGCACGCCGGCGTACACCTCCGGGCGGTGGTTGAGGCGCCGGTCGCGGACCACGTCCCAGAGTGAGCCGACGGCCCCGGTCTTCGGCTCCCAGGCGCCGAAGACCACAGTGGACACCCGGGCCAGCACGAGCGCGCCCGCGCACATCGTGCAGGGCTCGATGGTGACGACCAGCGTGCAGCCCTCGAGTCGCCACGTGCCGAGCACCGCTGAGGCCAGCCGCAGCGCCACGATCTCGGCGTGCGCCGTCGGGTCGCCGGTCAGCTCGCGCTCGTTGCGCCCCGACGCGAGCTCCTTTCCATCCGGCCCGTAGATGACCGCGCCGACCGGCACGTCCTCGGCCGAGCGTTCGCCGGTGGCCAGGGCTACCCCCATCGACGGCGACGACACGGCCACCTCCAACGCGCGACGCATCCACGCCTCGTGCCGGGCGCGCCGGCCGGATCCACCTGCGCCGACGGCCGCCGTCACGCCTCGCGCAGCTCCTCGACCTCGTCCCCGCAACCGATCGCCTGACAGACTTCCGCGGTGACGTCGGCCGGGAGCATCCCCTCCTGGGAACACAACTCAAGCAGGCGATGCGCCGTCACGCCGAGATCGGCGAGTAGGTCGGCGTCCCCGACCGGGTCCGCGTCCGGCTCGGCGGTCGGCTGCTCGACCTCCTCCTCGTCCGCGCCGGCGACCAGTGGCTCTACCGCCTCATCGATCTCCAGGGCGGGCGTCTCCACCTCGCCCAGCAGCAGCGCGCCCAGCCGCGACTCCTCGGCGAACGCCGCGTCGGAGCCGAACACCCGCAGGTCCTCGCTCTCGTCCAGCCTCATGATCACGAGGTACGCGTCGTCCGACTCGATGAAAAGCAACGACAGCTCGGCGTCCGGATCGGCATCGCGGAGCCGATCGGCCACCTCCTCGACGTCCGCCACTCCGGAAAGATCGAGCTCGGACGCGGCCCAGCCGGATGACCCGCGCACCACTGCGGCAGCGAAGTACGACACGGTCCCCCCAAAATCATCCGCAGCGGCGCCGCGAAGCTTCAGCCGGCTTGTCGTTACGCGTGACGGTAGTCGCTGATGCGGGCGGCCGGTCGCACAACGCCCCGAACGCCCCAATCGGGCACGGTAGTGGCGGCCGGGACGGTTAGCTCGCCAGACGGCGTCGTGTGACGATCAACTCGCGCAGTCGATCTCCCTGCAACCGCCGGGGCAGCATCCGATCCCGCAGGGACTTCGCGTCGGCGAGCTCCGCGAGCAGCTGCAGCCGCCGGCGGCGGCGATCGGGATCGAGCCGCTCCAGCGTCCAGGCCATATCGCCGAGCGTGCCCACTTGTGAAGGCTCCGTCAAGGCTCGTCGCGGAGGGCAGTTGGCCGCCCACGAAGGGTAGAAAAGGCGCTACGGGGCGCCGCCAGTCGATAGCCGAAGGTCACCACAGCGGCCAGTCGCCCGTGCCCGCCCATCGGGTGGCGACGGCTGCCGTGGCAACCGCGAGGCCGATCGCCGTGGAGATCGCCGCGCCCGCCGCCGAGCCCCGGTCGCCGTACCGCACCAGGATGCCGGCGACCAGCCACGCGACCACCCCGGCCAACGCCGTCCAGATCGCGTACTCCCGCAGGTCGCGCCCGAGCAGGCCGAAGAACAGAACCCAGGTCGCGCCGCCGAGCAGGCCGAGCGTAAACGCGCCACCCCGCACCGGGTGCGGTTCGCGGTACGTCGGCCGCGCGGTCCGCGACGGGAACAGCCCCGAAGGCGTACGCCCGGCACGGTCGCCCACGTCCGGATCGCCGGGCGGATACGGCGTAGCCCGCGCGTGAGACCGGTCCGCCATCAATACACCCCTTTCGCAGGGTACCGCTGCGCGCTCCGCCTCGGACCGAAGTCGCACCCGGCGCCCGACGACGCTCTGCCGGGTCTGTAAGGATGGCCGACGTGGCATTCGCCCGGAAGACCCGTGGATTGTGGGCAGTCGCGGCAGTCCTGATCGTCACCGGTTGCGGGACCGCCCCGGTGCAGCGGGAGAGCTGGACGGGCGGAGGAGTGGCGTCGCCCGCCGCGCCGAAAACCACGGCGCCGGCGCCCGCGACCGCCGGACAGCCGTACGTGTTCCCGGTGGGCGGCGCGGGAGTGTCCTACCACGCCACCCACGCGGGGTACCCGGCCACCGACATCTTCGCCGCCTGCGGGTCCCCGGTTCGGGCCGTCACCGACGGCGCGGTCCTCGAGGTCAGCCGGGCGGACCGCTACGACTTCGACCACCCGAACGGAGCGCGCAAGGGCGGGCTGTTCGTCTCGCTGCGCGGCGACGACGGCGTCCGTTATTACGGCTCGCACCTGTCGGGCGTCGTGCCAGGGCTGGAGCGCGGGGTCCGGGTACGCGCCGGCGAGGAGGTCGGCACCGTCGGGCGGACCGGCGACACCGCCGTCTGCCACCTGCACTTCGGCATCTCCCCACCGTGCCGGGGCGTGGGCGACTGGTGGATCCGGCGCGGCGAGATCTGGCCGGCCTCGTTCCTCGACGCCTGGCGCGCCGGCGTCGCGCTCTCTCCGGTGGACCGGGTGGTGGCGTGGCAGCGAGCCAACGGCTGCCCGGCCGCGCCACCCAACTGACCGGCCGCGCCGGGATGTGCGAGAGTCACCCGCGTGGATGTCGGGGTGATCGGGCTGGGACTCATCGGCGGGTCCCTGCTGCGCGCGCTCGCCGGCGCCGGGCATCGGGTGCTCGGCTACGACGCGGACCCGGCGACCCGGGCCACCGCGCGCACGGCCGCGGCGCGGGCCCCGGCCACCGCCCGCTGGCAGATCACCTCGAACGTACGCGACGCCGTGGCCGGCGCCGAACTCGCCGTGCTCGCCGTGCCGCTGCCGGCGGTCGCCGACGTCCTCGACGAGCTGGTGGATGCGGGATACACCGGCCTGGTCACGGACGTGACTTCGGTGAAGGCTCCGGTCCGCGACCTAGTCGAGCAGCACCTGAACCGCCCGCACAGCCGGCTCGCCGGGTTCGTCGGCGGGCACCCGATGGCGGGGCGAGAGACGTCCGGCTTCGCCGCCGGGGACGCCGGTCTGTTCACGGCCTGCGCCTGGGTGCTCTGCCTCGAGCCGCAACAGACCCAGGTCGACGACTGGCTGACGCTCGCCGCAATGGTCACCGGGCTCGGGGCGCGCGTCGTTCCGGTCACCGCCGACGAACACGACCGGGCGGCCGCCGCGGTCAGCCACGTGCCGCACCTGCTGGCCGCCGCGCTGGCCACCGCGACCACCGATCCGATCGCGGCCACACTCGCCGCCGGGTCCTTTCGCGACGCCACCCGCGTCGCCGGCACCCGACCGGAGCTGGTGGCCGCGATGTGCGGCGGAAATGCGGCCGCGACCCGGCGGGCGCTCGACGGGGTGCTCGACGCGCTCGGTCACGCGCGCATGGCGCTGGACGCCAGCGAGCCGATCGCCGTGCTGCGCGACTGGCTGACCGCCGGCCACGCCGCGCGCACCGGCTGGCCGCCCGAGCCGGGCCCGCCCCTCGAGCTGCCCGCCAGCGCCGATGTGCTGCTGCGGCTGGGCCGCGCCGGCGGCTGGGTCACCGCGGTGGCAGCGGACCGGCGCATGGTGACCGCGATCCGCCCAGCCCGACGCGGGTAGGCCGTCAGACGCGGTCGCCGCGATCGAGCCGGATCACGCGCCGGTCGGTAACGATCGCCGTCACCAGATCGTGCGGCGTCACGTCGAACGCCGGGTTGACCGCTCCCGCGCCGTCGGGCGCGGTCGGCGTACCCCCGAATGACAGCACCTCGGCGGCGCCGCGATCCTCAATCTCGACCTCGGCCCCCGACTTCGTCGTGGTGTCCACGGTGGACTCCGGTGCGACCACCACAAACGGCAGCCCGGCCCGATGGGCGCCGAGCGCGTGGGCGTACGTCCCGATCTTGTTGACGACGTCCGCGTTGCCGCAGATGCGGTCCGCGCCGACGATCACTCCGTCGACCGCGCCGCGGGCCATGAGGAACGGCCCCGCACCGTCCACCGCCAGCCGGAATTCGATGCCGAGCTGGCCCAGTTCCCACGCGGTGAGCCGGGCGCCCTGCAGCAATGGGCGGGTCTCGCTGGCCAACACGCCGCCGAGGGCGCCGCGCCGGTGCAGCTCGGCTACCACGCCGAGAGCGGTCCCGCCGACGACGGTGGCCAGCGCGCCGGTGTTGCAGTGGGTCAGTAGTCGCGGCCGGTCGCCACACTCAGCGGCCACCAGATCCGCGCCCAGCCGGGCCATCGCCGCCGACGCGGCGATCTCCTCGTCCCGCAGCGCCAGCGCCTCCGCGAGCACCGCGTCCGGGCCTTCGGCCAGCCGCTCCGCCGCCCGGCGGGCGCCGCGGGCCAGGTTCACCGCCGTGGGGCGCGCGGTCTCCAGCCGGCGTACGCCTTGGGCGAGCGCGTCGCCGCGGTACTGGCGAGCGGCGAGCGCAACGCCGAGCGCTCCCGCGACTCCGAGCGCGGGAGCGCCGCGTACGGCCATGGATTGGATCGCGGCGACGAGCCCGTCGACCGTGTCGAGGCGGCGCGTGATGGTCCGCTCGGGCAGCGCGCTCTGGTCGATGATCTCGACGGCCCCGTCGACCCAGTCGATGGTGCGCACGCCGTTACCGTAGCGCGCCGCGCCGGCAGGGTTGTGCAGATCATAGGCTGCCGGTGCGGGCGAGTGTGCTGGCCGTCTTGTCCACCAGCCGGGCCTTCGTGATGTCCACGCCGAGGTCGAGCAGCCGGCGGTACGCGTCGTCCAGCCCGCCGGGCGACGAGGCGAGCTTGGCCAGCTCCTCGAGCGAGAGTGGGTACCCGTGGACGGTCACGAGCTGGGCCGGGCCAGACCACGAATGCTGCCAGCCGGCGACCCCCGACCGGACCGCGGCGAGCCGCATCAGCAGATCGAGCACGCCGGCCATGCGGACCGACGCCTCGCCCGGGCCGGCGTCCGGGAACAGGCGCTCCGCGACCTCGCCGAGCCGGCCGGCGGCGATGAGGTTGAAGACGCTGCCCAGGTTGACCTCGGCCGCCCCGGTCTGCCGGGCGATCGCGAGGAATGCGTGATCGGCCTCGCGTTGCGTCTGTGCCGCCAGCCACGCATGGGTGAACTGCGGCCACGGCAGTACCGCCCGTTTGCCGACGTTGACCGTGAGCTCCTGCAGGCGCCAGCCGAGCTCGCCCAGGTTCGGAACGAGGGCCCACGCCGGCCGGCCGTCGTGATAGCCCGCGGGCTCGGGCATCGCGAGGATGGCCGCGACGCGATCCGCGATCGGCGGGTGGGTGTCCCAAATCGAGGCGTCGTCCGCCGGCCCCTCGGCACGCAGCCGGTCCAGCTCGGCGGCACGGGCCTCCACGAGCTTGGCGTACCCGCCGAACATGTCGTCCGGTGCGTACCCCGCCTCCCAGCCCGGCCTGACGTACGCGCCGAAATAGAACGCCCACGCCGCCTCCAGCACGGGCAACTCGCGCAGCGCGTTCGCCGCCGCCGCCCGGCCGGCCACCCGCACCGACGCCTCGTCCGCCTCGTACTCCTGGCGGCGTACGACCGCGTTGTCCACGAGCACGTACAGGTGGGCGTACGCCTTGAATACCCAGCCGGCGACGTTGCGCGCGCTGATCCGGGAGAGCGTCTCCGCCATCGTGAGCCGCCCGCGGTACGCCACGGCGGCGAGCTGGGTGTGTCGGCGCGAGTAGTGGCCAAGCTCGTGTGCCAGTACGGCGTGCAGCTGGTCGACGCTGAACACCTGCAGCAGCGGCAGTCCAACGTAGAGGGTCCGGCGGCCGGGGACGAGACCGAGCAGCCGGGGCTGCTCGACGACGGCCGCGTTGAGCTCCGGGACCAGCCGGATCTCGTCCGGCATCCTCGTGCCCACCTTCCCGGCCAGCCGGTGCACGGTCTCCCACAGGTCGGGCGCGCGGTCCGGGCCGACCGGCAGCCCCTCCGGCGGTTCGGGCTTCGCGCGAAACGCCCGCCACGTCGCGACGCCGACCGCGCCGACCGTGGCGGCGAACAGCGGAAAGGTGAGCTTTCCGGCTATCGCGCCGGGGAGCAGGGTGGTCAGCCAGAAGGTAAGCGCCGCCGCCGCGGCCAGCTGGAGCAGGGCGACGACGTAGAAGCCCAGCAGCATGAGTACGGAGATGCCCGCACGTGCGGCGGCGACCATCGGCTCAACCCCTCCCCATGTGAACCGGCAGCGGCCGGACCATATCGCCACCGGCCACAGTCGGACAACCCGTCCAGCTCCGCCCTTAGCCCCCATTCCTGCGCCGATCTAGGGCGAAATCCTTGTTAGTCGATCTCCGACGACTAGTACTACACCTAGATCGACTCGAATGGGTGGGCGACCCCCTAGATTTGGGGCATGACGCGTGACGCGGTCGCGGACCTGCGACGGATCGCCTTCCATCTCGAGCGAGCCAACGAGGCGACCTACCGGGTACGGGCCTTCCGCTCGGCTGCTAACGCGTTGGCGGCGCTGTCACCGGGGGAGCTCGCCGCCCGGGCGGAGGCCGGCACGCTGACGGAACTGCCCGGCGTGGGTGACGTGACCGCCCGTTGCGTGGTCGAGTCCCTGCGCGGCGAGGAGCCGGTCTACCTAAGGCGGCTCAACGCGACGGAGGGCGTGCCGGTGGACGAGGCGACTGCGGCGCTCCGTGCGGCCCTGCGTGGCGACTGCCACGTGCACTCCGACTGGTCGGACGGTGGTTCGCCCATCGAGGAGATGGCGCTGGCCGGGGTCGAGCTCGGCCACGAGTACCTGGTGCTGACCGACCATTCGCCGACTCTGACGGTCGCCCAGGGGCTGACGGCGGCGAGGCTGCGCCGTCAACTCGACCACGTCGCCGCACTGAACGATCAGCTGCCGGAGGGGTTTCGGATCCTGACCGGCATCGAAGTGGACATCCTCGCCGACGGTTCGCTCGACCAGGACGAGGACCTGCTGGCACGGCTCGACGTCGTCGTCGGCTCCGTCCACAGCGGACTCCGCGACACCGCGACGCGCATGACCAGGCGGATGCTCACGGCAATCGGCAACCCGCACCTGGACATCCTCGGCCACTGCACCGGCCGGAAGGTGTCGGCAACCGCCGTGGGCCTCGCGACCGAGGGTGACCGGGCACACCGGGCGGGCCGCACCCGCCCGCCGAGCGACTTCGACGCGGAGGCGGTGTTCGCAGCCTGTCTCGCGCACGACAAGGCCATCGAGATCAACTGTCGGCCGGACCGGCTCGACCCGCCCAAGCGCCTGCTGCGCCAGGCCGTGGAGGCCGGCTGTCTGTTCGCCATTGACACCGACGCGCACGCTCCGGGTCAGCTCGACTGGCTGCGCCTGGGCTGCGAGCGGGCCGCGCGCTGCGGCGTGGACCCGGTTCGCGTGATCAACGCGTGGCCGACCGAGCGGCTCGTCAAATGGGCAGCCGCGCACACCACTTGATCATCGGCTCGACGCCGCCACCAGATCCTCGGTCGGTGCCGGCACCCGAGCGGCGCGGCCCATCCGGCGCCCGAGCCATCGTGATGCGAGCAGACCCTGCGAGATCGCTACGCCCAGGAGCACGACGAGAGCACCGACGGGCTGGAACCACGAGAGACCCTCCCCCAGCGCCGCCACTCCGATCGCGATCGCAAAGATCGGGATCAGGTACGTGACCATCGAGGCCGTGCTCGCACCCGCGAGCCGGATGTTCCGGAAGTGGATGACGAACGCGATCCCGGTGCCGAGGGCACCGAGCGTCAACACGCTCGCCACCGCACCGCCGGACAGCGCCGCCGGCGAGGGCGGTGCACCGGCCGCGATGGGCGCGACGACGGCGAGCACGGCGGTGGCCGCGATCAGCTGGCCGGCCGCGAGCGCCAGCCCGGACACCCCGGTGTCGGACACGAACCGCTTGGCGTACGGGATCGCGACGCCGTAACAGGCGGCCGCCGCGAAGCACATGAGCTGACCGGTGAGCTCGCTGCCGCCCACGCCGCGCCACGCGCCGAGCACGACGAGCACACCCACGAATCCGAGCGCCATGCCGATGGCCTTCCGCGCCGTCATCCGTTCGGTGCGGAACACGAACACGGCGATCGGCAGCACGATCAGCGGAGTGGTGGCGTTCCAAATGCCGGCGAGGACGGACGGGATCCGCTGCTCGCCGTAGCCGAACAGCGCGAACGGGAGCGCGACGCCGACCGTGGCGATGACGGACAGGTGGCCCCACAATCGGGCTTGTCGCGGCAGGCGCACCCGGCTCACGGCGAGCACCACGACCAGCGTCGCCGCGCCGGCGGCAACCCGGAAGAGCGCGAGGTAGAGCGGGTGGAGCTCCTCGACGCCGACCTTGATGAACAGGAAGCTGGAACCCCAGATCGCGGCCAGCGCGAAAAAGCCTGGCAGCCAGGCGGCCAGGCCGGTCTTGTCAGGAGCAGCTTCGGCGTTCACTCCTGACACTCTGCCCGAGGGGTACGACAAAGTCGCGCGTCTTTCGGACCTGGTGTCCGGCGTCACACCTGCCCTCGGGACGGCCGCGCGACCGCGGCTCGATCGTCCGGCGCGGTGGCGCGCGCATCCCGTAGGGTCGCTTCCGTGGGAGCTATCGATGACATCGCCAACCGCTTCGTGGACGAGTGGGCGTCGCTGAACCCGACGGGCGCGACCTATGTCGGCATCGCCGGGCACGACGACGAAGTGGACGACCTCTCGCCCGCCGGCTTCGCCGCGCGGGCCGACCTCGCACGGAACACGCTCGCCGAAGTCGATCGCACCGACGTACCCTCCGAACCGGAACGGGTCGCCAAGGAGGCCATGCAGGAACGGCTCGGCCTCGAGCTGGCCCGGTACGACGCGGGCGAGACGACCAGTGAGCTCAATGTGATCGCGAGCGCCCTGCACGGCGTACGCCAGGTCTTCGACCTCATGCCGACCGACGGTGAGCAGGCCGTCGCCGACGTCGCCACCCGGCTCAACCAGATCCCGCGAGCGCTCGAGCAGTACCGCGGGACGCTCTTGACGGCGGCCGAAGCCGGGCACGTCAGCCCGCGGCACCAGATCATCGAGGTCGCGAAGCAGTGCGACGTCTGGACCGATCCGGACGGCGATGACTTCTTCAACGGGCTCGCCCGCAGGTTGTCCGCCGACGGCGCCCTGCGCGCCGAGCTTGACCGGGGCGCCGCCGCAGCGACGCTGGCCACCGTCGCGTTCGGCCAGTTCCTGCGCGAGCAGTTGGCGCCGCGGGGCCGGGAGAAGCAGGCCGCCGGCCGCGACCGGTACGCCCTGGCCTCCCAGTACTTCCTCGGCGCGAAGATCGATCTGGACGAGACGTACGCCTGGGGTTTCGAGGAGCTCGCCCGGCTCGAGGGCCAGATGCGCACGGTGGCCGCCCGGATCGCCGGACCGGGCGCGAGCGTCGACGATGCGGTCGCGGCGCTGGACTCCGACCCGGCCCGCAACGTCGCGGGCAAGGACGCGTTCCGGGACTGGATGCAGGCGCTCGCGGACAAGTCCATCGCCGACCTGCACGGCACCCACTTCGACATTCCAGAGCAGGTACGCCGCATCGAGTGCTGCCTGGCGCCGACCAGCGACGGCGGCATCTACTACACGGGCCCGAGCGAGGACTTCACGCGCCCCGGCCGCATGTGGTGGGCGGTGCCGCAGGGCATCACGGACTTCGCCACGTGGCGCGAGGTGACGACGGTCTACCACGAGGGCGTGCCGGGACACCACCTGCAGGTCGCGCAGACGCAGGTGCGCAAGGAGCTGCTCAACCGCTGGCAACGGCTGCTCTGCTGGGTCTCCGGGCACGGCGAGGGCTGGGCCCTGTACGCCGAGCGCCTGATGGACGAGCTGGGCTACCTGGAGGACCCGGGCGACAAGCTCGGCATGCTGGACGCGCAGGCGTTCCGGGCCGCCCGCGTCATCGTCGACATCGGCATGCACCTGGAGCTGGAGATCCCCCAGGACAACCCGTTCGGCTTCCACCCGGGCGAGCGCTGGACGCCCGACCTGGGCTGGGAGTTCATGCGGGCGCACTGCCGCGTGCCGGACGAGAACCTCCGGTTCGAGCTGAACCGATATCTCGGTTGGCCGGGCCAGGCGCCGTCGTACAAGGTCGGCGAGCGCATCTGGCTGCAGGCGCGCGACGACGCGAGGGCCCGCAAGGGCGCGAGCTTCGACCTCAAGACGTTCCACCGGGACGCGCTCAACCTCGGCTCGCTCGGCCTGGATCCGCTCAAGACGGCCCTGGCCCGGCTCTGATCGGCCCTGGCCCGGCGCCGACCGGTCTGACCGCGTCAGGTCTCGACTCTCACGTCCAGGCTGGGCGTGCCGGTGAGCGTGTCGGAGTCTACGAAGACCAGCTGAATGTCGGGGTCGGTGAACGCCATGTTCGGCAGCGTCAGCGGGGGCGGCGAGTCGGGGGTGAATACGACCGGTATCACGCAGACGATCTCGGTGATCGGGTCACACAGGTTGGCGGCGAACCGGCTCGCATAGAACTTGACGTGCCCGGCGACGGTCAGGGCCTTGGTCTTGAAGACCGCCCTGGCGCCGTTCACGTCGGGCGTGGTGAGGGTGAAGTCGGTGGTCACCGATTTGTCCATGGAGAACTGCAGTGCCCGGACCGTGCCGCCGGACTTCGTCGGCAGGTCGACGACGCCATCGAAGCTAAGGCCGTCCATCGTCACGCGCGAACCGGTGAGCCGAGACGGGCGCGCCGCGACCTGCGGCTGGCCGGCCACGACCGCGAGGCGCTTCACGGGTGCCTTCGGGCCGGCACCGCTCGGCGCGCCGCGGCTCGGGGTGGCGGCGCAGCCGCGAACGGGCGTCGTGGCCTGCGGGACGGGCCGGGTCGCGCCCGGGCCCGCGGTCGGCGAGACGCCGACCGCCGCATCGACGGCACCGCCGATCCCACCGATGAAGGCGCCAACGAGTCCCGAGCCTGGGGTGGCCGGCGCGGTCGGCGTCGCGGCGGCCGGCGCGGTCGGCGTCGCGGCGGCGGGCGAGCTCGGCGCGGTGGACGGGGCCGCCGAGCTCGGCACCACCGTGGCCGACGGTGAGCTCGACCGCGTGGGCGCTGGCTGGCACGGCGCGGCGTACGCCGGAGCGGCGCCCCGCAGGGCAACCACGGTGGCGACGCCGAGGGCGAGCAGCACCAACACGATCGAGTACAGCGGCGGGCTCCGACGCGGCGGCGTACCGCCGGAGCCGGACGGCGGCGCGCCGTCGCCGCTCTGCTCGGAGTCCGGGCTCGGCGGGCGCTGGTGGGGAACCGCGGGCCCGGCCGGGCGGTTGGGCGCGGCCGGCCCGGCGGGTGGGTCGGGCGAATGCGGCTCCGCTTCCCTGCCGTTGGCGTCGGGTACGCCGTCCGCCAGCGGGTTGACCGGGGGCGGCAGCGTGTCGGTCAGCGGGCCGGTCATGAGGTCGTCGAAGGTTGCGGGGGCGGGCTCCTCCGCGTACCCCTCGTCCTCCGGCTCCGGTCGCGGGGCCGGCTCGGCCGGCGGATTCTCGAGCCGGACCGGCGTCCACGCGATCGCCAGTGCGCTGCCGATGATGCCGAACAGCATGCCGAGCAGGAAGCCGCCGAGGTTCAGCCCGATCAGCGAGTACACCGCGGTGAGCGCCCCGATGACGCCGTAGAAGACGCGCTGCTGCGGAGTCACCCACACGAGCACGCCGGCCATCAGCAGCAACAGCGGCAGCAGGTACGACAGGAAGCCTTCCGGTCCAAAGTGGACCTTAATGCCGCCGAGGCTCAGGTTGCTGCTCAAGAACAGCTGCACCCCGCCCAGGATGAGCCAGAAGCCGCCCCAGAACGGTCGGCCGCGCCGCCATCGCCGGAACCTGCGCCAGCCGCGGGCCGAGGCTCGTCCGAAACGCGCCAACGCGCCGGGTCGACCGGACGGCTCGTACGCGGTCGTCACGTGCTGGTCCTCCTCGCGGGCCTTCGACGGTGCACATGGGTGAGGCCCGCGGAGCAAGCGCCCGCGGGCCTCAAGCACGGGATTAGAAGCATTCGTTCGCGGCCGCGCCCACCAGGACCCGCAGGCTCAGACCCTTGAGAGTGAACGTGCCGGCGCTGGTGTCGTAGGCAACCTGCTGCAGGTTGTCGATGTCCACCGAGTCCGCACGCTGGCCGAAGCTGCCGTTGCGAGCCGCGTCGCCGGACAGGTCGCCGCCGTCGTTGCCGATCTGGATGTTGTGGAACGTGGCGTCGCCGGACAGCTGGGTCATGCCGAGCGAGAGGTTCTTGGCGGTAACCGGGTTCGCCGCGTCCTTGCCGGCCTCGATCCGGAGCACGATCTTGACGCCGAGCGGGTTCTTCACGTTGACCGACTGGCATAGGTTGTTGAGCGTCGCGTCGTCGATAGTCGACCGGGCCACCGGAATCGCGGGGTTGGCCTTGGACCTGTCGAAGTCGCCGTACTGCTTGAAGACGTCGCCGTGCAGGTGGTCGGCGGACACCTTGAACTGCTCTCCGGACACGGTGAAGCCCGCGCCGATCACACCGTTCGCGATGCCGACCATGATGGCGCCTACGGCGACCGTCGTCGGCAGCAATGCCAGGGCAAAGCGCCGCCATCTGGTGCGGCCCAGCACCAGATTCCCTTCTGCGTCCTTCACAGATCCTCCTTGACGGGGGTTCGACGCGGCCGAGCGCCGGAGGTGACCGGGAGCATACGAAAGTCAATTGCCACGAGCGCACGTCGGACGGCCCGGCGCAGCGTGCGCCCGATGGTCCCGCGAAGCGCCGCGGCTCACAAGACCCTTGCTACCGGCGAGTAACCGCGGACCGTGCGGGGCGCCTCCGGCGATCACGCACCGTTGTCAGCGGCGAGGGGGAGCGAGCACCCGCAAAGCGGACGAACCACTGCGGGCGCGGCGGAGCGGATCACCACGAGTAATGAGGGTTGACCAACGATTACGTTTTGGTAACGACGACGACCTGGCCCCCGAGATCATCCGTTCGGCCACGCCTCCGCGCGACCTTTCGGCAACAGTTCGCGCCGGATCACGTTCTCGTCGCGACCCGGCCCGACTCCGACCACGCTGACCGGCGCACCACACAGTTCCTCGATCCGCTCGACGTACCGGCGCGCGTTGGTCGGCAGATCCTCCTCCAAGCGCGCCTTGGAGATGTCCTCCCACCAGCCGTCCAGCTCCTCGTAAACCGGGCGGGCGTGGTGGAACGCGGTCTGCGTGAGCGGCATGTCGTCGGTCCGCTCGCCGTCGATCTCGTAGCCCACGCAGATGGGCACCTTGTCCATGCCGGACAGCACGTCGAGCTTGGTGACGACCAGGTCCGTGATGCCGTTCAGCCGGACGGCGTACCGGCCGACGACCGCGTCGAACCAGCCGCACCGGCGCTCCCGCCCGGTCGTCGTGCCGTACTCCGCGCCGGTCTTGCGCAGGTGCTCGCCGTGCTCGTCGAACAGCTCGGTCGGAAACGGACCGGAACCCACCCGGGTGGTGTACGCCTTGGTCACGCCGATCACCTTTGTGATCCGGGTGGGCGGAATGCCGGTGCCCACGCAGGCGCCGCCGGATGTCGGGTTCGACGACGTCACGAACGGATACGTGCCGTGGTCCAGATCGAGCATCGTGGCCTGTGCGCCCTCCATCAACACGGCGTCGCCCCGCTCCAACGCCCGCCACAGCACCGCACGCGTGTCGGCGATGTACGGACGCAGCCGTTCCGCGTACGCCAGGTACTCCTCGACCACGACGTTGGGGTCGATGGCCTTGCGGTTGTAGACCTTGAACAGCATCTGGTTCTTCTCCCGCAACACCAGTTCGAGCTTCTGGCGCAGGATGCCGGGGTCGAGCAGGTCCTGGACCCGAATGCCCATCCGGGCCACCTTGTCGCCGTAGGCCGGCCCAATGCCCCGGCCGGTCGTGCCGATCCGCGACGGGCCGAGGTACCGCTCGACGACGCGGTCCAGTGCCCGGTGGTGCGGCATGATCAGGTGGGCGTCGGCAGAGATCAGGAGGCGGGACACGTCGACGCCCCGGTCGGTCAGTCCGTCGATCTCCGCGATCAGTACCTTCGGGTCGACAACGACGCCGTTGCCAATGACGATCTTCGCGGACGGCGAGAGGGCGCCGGACGGCATGAGGTGAAGAGCGTACTTCTGACCGTCCGGAGTGATCACGGTGTGGCCGGCGTTGTTGCCGCCTGAGTACCGCACAACGTAGTCGACGCTGCCGCCGAGCAGGTCGGTAACCTTGCCCTTGCCCTCGTCGCCCCACTGCGCCCCGATGAGCACGATCGCTGGCATGTCAACCCGCCTCCTGGGGCTCGGGTGCAGGTGGCGACGCATATCGAGCCCGAGGTGTCAGGCTAACAACAGTTGGCCGCCCGGAATCCGCGGCGGCAGTCATCGGCGGGAGGCGCAACCGGTGTACGACGTGGTGGTACTCACCTTGAGTGATGGCGAAACAGCGCCCGCCGGACCGCGCATACCGGTGCTCGCGTGCGCGGAGGCGCTCACGGCCGCCGGCGCCCGGGTGGAGACGGTGACCGCCGGCTCGGACGAGTCGATTGACGACATAATCGCGCGACTCGACGGCCCGCCCCGGGCCGACGGACTCCCGTGGCCCGACGCCGACGGCAAGACCAGGCTCGTGGTCGCGACCGCCGTTGACGGCCAGCTGCGCGCCGTCGTGCGCAGGCTCGTCCGGCGGTACGCGCCGCCGCCGAGTCGCCGGCCCGGGGAGCTGCCACCGCACCGGACGATGCCCGACCTGCCGCCCGTGGGCGTACTTCCATTGGACCCGGCGGGCGGGGCGGCGGCGGGCGACCTGGCCGCACAGCTCGCGCTGCCACGGGGACCCGCGGCCGTCGCCGCCTCGGTGCTCGGTGGTCGCGTCCGCCGCCTGGACCTCCTCCGCAACGACGGCGGCTCGGTCACCCTCGACGGCGTCCTGCTCGGTGGCGAGGACGACGCGGGCCGCCCGGCGGCCTGGCGGGGCCGGGTCGAGGTGGACGACGCCGTGCTTTCCGACGGCGAGGACCCGCTGCTCGCGTGCGTCGTCGCGAACGCCCGCGGGTACGCGTCGCTCGACGAGCTGCCGCTGACCCCGGCGGCAGATCCGACGGACGGCGTGGTCGAGGTCGCGGTCGCCGTTCCAGTGGTCACCCGCTCGCTGCTGCGAACGCCTCGGGTTCGCGTCGAGGTCCGGCGCGCCCGCGGCCGCGCCGCCGCGGTGACGCCCCGGGAGGCCGAGGTTCCGTATGTCGACGACGGTGTGTCGGGGTCGCTCGGCCGCAAGCGGTCCTGGTGGACCGAGCCGGGCGCCTGGGCGGTCTACGTACCGTAACCGCCCCCGTTCCACCCGCCGACTCCGCGCGCCCGACGCCGTCGAAGTCGCGGGCGCGTCGCCGGTGGCTGAACGGCTGAGGGATGATCACGCGAGCGGCGGGGCGCTGCCACGCGAGCGGCCGGTGTGCCGGGGGCCGGCGTCGACTACAAATAGAAGTCCGGAGCCTCCCCAGGACCCGGTATGGGAGCCCGGCGGCCGCGTGCCACCGGGCTCTCGCTCTGTCCGGCCGTGCGGCGTTTCCGGGAGGCCGAGCAGAATTGCGGCGTGCCCACACCGCCGCCCGCAGATGTCATCGCGCCGCACGATCCGACACCCGACGAAATCGAGTCGCGTGCCGAACTCGAGACCCACCTCGCTACCGGCAGTCTCGCCGGCCTCACCGTGCAGGGCCTGCGGCTCGATCTCGACCCGGTGCCGGACCTCCGCCAGGTCGACGTGACCGACACGCTCTTCGTCGGCTGTCGATTCGCATCGGCCCGGGTTCAGGCGGATCTCGTCCGCCGAGGCGCGCACGTGGTGCCCGGGTTCATCGCGCTCCCGTTCCCGAGCCAGCCGGCGCGCCTCTACACGGGCGAGGACCTCGCCGCGGGGTTCGCCGAGCACGGGTTCGCCGGGATGTACGACACGGTGGTCTATCACCACTTCCGGGCGCACGGGGGCGCGCTGCCCGACGTGCGCGTCGCGCTCGCGCAGCGCCTGCACGACCACAGCATCGACAACGCGCTCGCCGGCCTGACCGGAGCGTGGCTCGCCGACAACGGTCCCGGTTCGGTGGTCGGGATCATGGGTGGACACGCCGTGGAACGCGGAACACCGACCTACCGGCTCGCCGCGACGTTGGGCTGGGAGCTCAGCCGCGCCGGCCGGCTCGTCGTTACCGGCGGTGGGCCCGGCGTCATGGAGGCGGCCAACCTCGGGGCGTACCTGTCGACCCGGCCGGCGCGTGACGTGGTCGCCGCCGTCGATGCGTTGGCGAGCGCGCCGGACTTCCGCGACCACGACCCGTACACCGCCGCGGCGTTGAAGGTCCGCGCACGGTACGCCCCGATCGCCGCCGATGGCGAGCCGGTCGGGTGGGCACGGCGTGGCGGGTTGGCCATACCCAGCTGGTTGTACGGCCATGAGCCGGCGAACCTGTTCGCCGCCCAAGTGGCCAAGTACTTCTCGAATGCGATCCGCGAGGATACGATCCTGCGGCTCGCCCGGGGCGGGATCGTGTTCGCCGCCGGCCGGGCCGGCACCGTGCAGGAGGTCTTCCAGGCCGCGACGAAGACCTTCTACAACACCGACGGGATCAGCGGGGCGTACGTCTTCCTGGACCGCGCGTTCTGGACCGAGACGTTGCCGATCGAGGCCGTGTTGCGTCCCCTGCTCGAGCTGTCTCCGGAAGGCGACCTGTCCTCGCTCATCCACCTCACCGACGACGTCGGTGAGGTGGTCGCCGTACTCACGTCGCCGGCCGGCTCCCGGCGATCGGCACGCGCTGCCAGAACCCGATCGGCAGCTCGACCTCCTGGTCGTCGGTGAGGCCGTTCTCGTCCAGCGCGTTGAAGACCGCGAGCCGGCCGCCGTCGAACAAGAACTCGATCGCGTGCAGCACACGCGGGCGCCAGTGCGCGGCCATCATGCGCTCAATGACGTTGACCTCCCGCAGCCGCCGCCCCGCGACCGTCCGCAACGCGGCGTGCTCGGCGGCCACCCAGTCGAGGCGCAGGCCGGTGCCGTACCAGACGAGTGGCGCCGACATGTCCACGCGATCCCAGGTGATCGCGCACTCGTCGAACTTACGATGCGTGATCTCCACGTTCGTATCGCCGAAGCCGAGGATGACGGGACCGTCGGCGAACCAGCGGTCGGCCCCCAGGTCCCAGATGAGCCAGGCACCGTCGAGCGGACGGCCGATGATGCAGTCGAACCGCGCGCGGTGGGCTGCCGCCAGCGCGGTCGCGCTGTGCTGCCACTGCGGCTCGTATCCTTCGATGCCGAGCACGACGAAGAATCGTAGGCCGAAACTCGGGTGGGGCGGCCTCGGCGCACCGGGCGACCCGCCAACCGCCTCAACGACCCGTTCCGCACACGTGGTTACTTGCTGAGCGTCGTGCCCGTCGAGCGCAGATCCTCGCAGGCCTGTACGACGCGCTTCGCCATGCCCTCCTCGGCCGCCTTGCCCCACGTACGCGGGTCGTACGCCTTCTTGTTGCCGACCTCGCCATCCACCTTGAGCACGCCGTCGTAGTTGGTGAACATGTGCCCGGCGACCGGACGGGTGAACGCGTACTGCGTGTCGGTGTCGATGTTCATCTTGACGACGCCGTAGTCGAGCGCGGACCGGATCTCCGACAACAACGAGCCCGACCCGCCGTGGAAAACGAGGTTGAACGGCTTCTCCCGGCCGTACCTGGCGCCGACCGCGTCCTGGATCTCTTTGAGGATCTCCGGGCGCAGCTTGACGTTGCCCGGCTTGTACACGCCGTGGACGTTGCCGAAGGTCAGGGCGGCCATGTACCGACCCTTCTCGCCCAGTCCGAGGGCGGCCGCGGTGGCCAGGCCGTCGTCGACGGTCGAATAGAGCTTCTCGTCCATCGCCCCGACGATGCCGTCCTCTTCGCCACCCACGACGCCGACCTCGATCTCCAGGACGATCTTGGCGGCCGCGGCCTCGGCGAGAAGGTCCTCGGCGATCCGCAGGTTCTCGGCGAGGGGGACCGCGGAGCCGTCCCACATGTGGGAGCCGAACAGCGGCGGCTGGCCGGCCGCGACGCGCTCCTTCGAGATGGCCAGCAGCGGGCGTACGAACTTGTCGAGCTTGTCCTGCGGGCAGTGGTCCGTGTGCAGCGCGACGTGGACGCCGTACTTCTTCGCCACCTCGGTCGCGAACGCGGCGAACGCGACGGCGCCGGTCACCATGTCCTTCACGGTGGCCCCCGACAGGTACTCGGCACCGCCGGTCGAAATCTGGAGGATGCCGTCGCTCTCCGCCTCCGTGAAGCCGCGCAGCGCGGCGTTGAGGGTCTGCGAGGACGTCACGTTGATGGAGGGATAGGCGAACGCGCCGGCCTTGGCGCGATCGAGCATCTCGGCGTAGACCTCGGGGGATGCGATGGGCATCGTCCTGCTCCTTGCTATAGGTGACCGGCTATGGGTGACCGCCTACGGCGGACCGCGCTGTCCTCCGTTCGGCAGTATCGCGCAGTCCGCCGGCGCGTCCGACGGCGACCCGACTCAGGCCTCCTCGCCGGCCTCGCGGCCGCGCCGCTCGGGGATGATCAAGCTGAGCAGCCAACTGACGACCGCCATCACGATCGCGCCCCAGAACGCCGGCCAGAAGCCGTCGACGTTGAACGGCAGGTCGAGCTTGTCGGCGACCCACTCGGTGAGCAGGAACAACAGCGCGTTCACGACGAGCGCGAACAGCCCGAGCGTCAGGATGTAGAAGACGCACCCGACCACATGGATGATCGGCTTGAGCACCGCGTTCACGATGCCGAAGATCAATGCCACCGCCAGCACGGTCAGGACATCGGACGTCGTGGACTTACCCGTCACGTCGATGCCCGGGACCACGAGCGTGGTTATCCACAGCGCTATCGCGTTGACCACGATTCTGATCAGAAATCCCACGGCCTCATGGTGGCATCCGAACGCACGCGACGGCAGGAAACAGACCCCGTGTCGCCGCCGTATCGATCGCCGGACGGTCGTGCGGACACCGCCCCGGCCCCGTACCGTGAAATGCGAAGGCCGTCGACCGGGAGGAGGCGACGATGACCGAGCCCGACGAGGACCGCGCGCCCGGCCACCACCTCGGGGCCGACGAGCGGGACATCGAAGCGCCGGACGCGGACGCCGTCGAGCAGGCCATCCCCGCCAATCCGGCCGACGAGCCGGCCGAGGTGCACCGCGGCCTCGAGGTCGGCGAGTGGGACGCGGTCGAGCAGGCGTACGTGGTCGACCTGGACGACGACTACCGCTGACCGAGTGCCGCGGCCCGGCCAGGCGGTTTCAGGCGGAGGCCGGATGGAACGCGAACGCCGAGTAGCCGACGACTCGCGTCGGATCACCGGCGGTGTCCGCGGACGTGGACAGGTCTAGCAGCGTCGGGCGAAGTTCCATCTGCCGCGCCCACAACAGGAGCCCGCGCAGCGCGAACACGCCGCACGCGTCGCGTACGCCGATCCGATCCGGCGCGAGGTCGAGCACGGCCTGGGCCGTTCGCTGGTCCTGCCTCCGCGCGGTCGGGTCGTCCAGGTAGTGCGACAGGTCGGTGCTGCACAGGACGACCGTGTCGCGGTCCGCCACCGCGGCGAGCGTGACCGCGACATCGTCCACTGAGGATGGACCGACCGCGATCGGCAGGACCGGTACGCCCGCGGGCAGGACGCGCTGCAGGAACGGCAGCTGCACCTCGAGGGAGTGCTCCGGGGCGTGCGGTCGGTCATCGACGGTGACGTGCCCGTCGCGCTCCAGCCGGTCGACGAGGGAGACGTCGACCGGCACCTCGCCCAGCGGCGTACGCCACACGGCGGCGGCGGGCACCGCGCAGCCGGACAGCTCCACATAGTGTGCCGGGCCGATCAGCACGACCCGCCGCACCCGGTCGGCCTGGGCGCGCAACCGCCCGTACGCGTGAGCGGCGGTGGGCCCGGAGAACTGGTAGCCGGCATGCGGCACGACGTACGCCATCGCGGCGGTCTCGTGCGCGGGAGTCTCGACCTCGCCAACCAGACGGTCGACGAGTCCGGTCAGCACACCCGCGTCGGCCGGATAGAACCTGCCGGCCACCGCCGGCGCCCGTACGCCGCGGCCGGACGACCGCGGGACGTCACGCACGATGACCGGTGTACCACACCCGGTGCCGGTTGTCTGCGACCCGCGCGGGCTCGCCCTCGCGCGTACCTACGACGCGACCGGCGCCCGGCGGTCGTGCTCGCCCGCGCCGGGTGGGGCCGGGTCGAGCAGGCGCACGGGCATCCGGCGCCGTCCCCAGTCGCCGAGCGGACCCGAGTACACGCCCGGCAGCGCCGTGCCGCACCGCTCGCAGGCGCCCGTATCCGTGAGCCGGTAGTCGACGATGTCGTACCAGTCGCGCACAACGACCGGCCGGTCGCAGCCCGGGCATCGGGTGGTCCCGCCGTCGGGGTCGTGTACGTTGCCGGTGTAGACGTAGCGCAGGCCGTGCGCGAGCGCGATCCGCCGGGCCCGGCGGAGGGTGGCCGGCGGTGTCGGCGGCACGTCCCGCATCTTGAAGTCGGGGTGGAACGCCGAGAAGTGCAGCGGCACGTCCGGCCCGAGGTGTTCGAGCAGCCAGTCGCACTCTTCGGCGATCTCACCGTCGGAGTCGTTGTGACCCGGAATCAACAGCGTCGTGATCTCGAACCAGACGTCGGTCTCGTGCCGCAAGTACTCCAGCGTGTCGAGCACGGCCGGCAGCCGGGAAAAGGTGATCTTCTCGTAGAACGCCTCGGTGAACGCCTTGAGATCGATGTTCGCCGCGTCCATGTGCCGGTAGAACTCCACCCGCGGCGCCGCGTTGATGTACCCGGCCGACACCGCGATCGCGTTGATGCCGCGCTCGTGGCAGGCGTCGGCGACATCCATGGCGTACTCCATGAAAATCACCGGGTCGTTGTAGGTGAACGCCACCGATCGGCAGCCGAGTCGCTGCGCCGCCTCCGCGAGCGCGTCCGGGGACGCCGCGGCCGAGAGCGTGTCGATCTCGCGGGATTTTGAGATGTCCCAGTTCTGGCAGAACCGGCAGGCGAGGTTGCAGCCGGCGGTGCCGAACGACAGCACCGACGAACCGGGCAGGAAGTGGTTCAGCGGCTTCTTCTCGACCGGGTCCACGCAGAAACCCGAGGAGCGACCGTACGTGGCGAGGACGATCTGATCGTCGATCCGGCCGCGGACGAAGCACAGCCCCCGCTGACCCTCCCGGAGCTTGCACGCGCGCGGACACACGTCGCACTGGACCCGCCCATCCGCCAGGGTGTGCCAGTGCGCGGTGGGAACGGTGTACGAGTCGGCCAGGCTCAAGGCGTCCGGCGCGACCGCCTGATCGGTCATGGGCCACCGCCTCCTTCCGTCCACGCTACCCCGGCCAGGACAACCTTTCGCGCCCGAGCGGGGTCCTAGGGACATGGCCACCTGGCAGGCCCCGCCGTCGTTCGCGGAGTACGTGCGGGACCGGCACGTCGAGCTGCTCCGGTTCGCACACGCACTGACGGGCGACCGGCACCTCGCCGACGACCTGGTTCAGGACGCGCTGGAGCGCACCGGGATGCGATGGGACCGGATCCGGCGCCAGGAGGACCCCGAGGGATATCTGAGACGGATCATCGTCAACCGGCACCTGAGCCGGTGGCGCTCTCTGCGCCGGGAGCGGCTGGTCGCCGAGCCGCCGGAGCGGGCGTACGCCGACGCCGAGCCGCGCGACCAGGTCCTCTGGCGCCTCCTCGGCACCTTGCCGCGGCGCCAGCGGGCGGTGCTGGTGCTCCGGTTCTACGAAGACCTCAGCGAGGCGCAGGTCGCGGTCATACTCGGTTGCTCGGTCGGCGCGGTCAAGAGCTACGGATCGCGGGGGATGGCGCGTCTGCGGGCCACGATGGCGGAGCCGCGCGTGGTCAGGGACGGTGCCCGGTGAATCTCGAGGAAGACCTCCGCCGCACGCTTTCCGACCAGCGCGTCGCGCTCCCAGGCTGGCCGGATCCGGTCACCCGGGTGCGGGACGGCATCCGCCGGCGCCGACGGCGCGCGATCATCGTGGCGGCCATCGCGGCCGTGGCCGCGATCGCCATCGGTACACCTACCGCGCTGCGCCTGGCCGCCGCGCCGAGCAGCCCGCCGGCGGAGCCGGTCCCGTCGCCGTCGGTGATCCCGTTCGTGGCCATCCCCACGCCGGCGGCGGCGACCGGATCGCCCTCGCCCCGCCCCACCGCCGCGCCGTGTTCGTCGAATCAGCTCGGTCCGCCCACGACGGCCTGGTCCGAGGGGGCCGCCGGCCACCTGTTCACGACGATCGAGGTACGCAACACTGGGCCCCGCTGCACGCTCGCCCGCGCGCCGTCGCTGGTGGCGACCGACAAGAAGACCAACCGCCGGGCCACGGTTCCCGCGCTGCCGGCCAACTACGGGGTCGACAGCGAGGGACGGGAGTACCCAGCCACGATCGACCCGGGCGAGGGCGCGCGGATCGAGATCGTGACGGCGATGGGCTGCGACGGCGGGGCCAACCCGGCCATCTACATCGACATCGCGCTGGGGTACGCCGGCGGGGAGCACCGAGTGGCCGGGCTGGAGCTCGAGACCACCTGCCAGATACAGGTGGGCCGGTGGTACCGCGAACTGCCGGCCGCCCCGACCCCGACGCCCCGGTTCGGGACGCTGCTGGTCTCGCTCGAGGCGCCGGAGTCGGTTCGCGCCGGCACGAACGCGACGTTCGTGGTCGTGCTCACGAACCCTACCGGCGAACCGATCTCGCTCGATCCCTGCCCGTCGTACGCGATGAACTTCGGGAAGTTCAGCTACGCGTACGGTCGGCTCAACTGCCTGGTCGACCAGATCCCGCCGCACGGGTCGGTGCGCTTCGCGATGGTCCTGCCGATCTCCACCAACTCCGTGGACAAGCCGGACCACCTAACGTGGGGCTTCGTCAACGAAAGTGGCGACGCCCCGTACGCGGCGGCGCCGGTGCGACTCGGGTAACCCGCTCCCCCATGATCAATGCACGCTCAGAGGCGCCCGGTACCCTGTTCGCCGTGGAAACCGCCGAAAAGACCCGAGCCATCTCCGAGCAGCTGGCCATCAACCCGCTCGACCCGAAGGAGCTCGTGCAGACCTTCGGGCTGATCGGGGTGTGGGCGATCCTCTTCGCCGAGACCGGCCTGCTCGTAGGGTTCTTCTTCCCGGGCGACTCATTGCTCTTCCTCGCCGGCGTGGCCGCCTCCCCGGTCGCCGACGCGATCCTCGGACCGGGCGCCCGGATGTCCCTGGCCGGCCTGCTGATCGGCGCCCCGATCCTGGCGATCGCGGGAGCCCAGCTGGGCTTCTTCCTCGGCGCCCGGTACGGCCGGAAGATGTTTGACCGGCCCGATTCCCGGCTGTTCAAGCGGGAGTACGTGGAAAAGGCGGAGTACTACTTTAACAAGTTCGGCCCGGCCAAGGCCGTCCTGCTGGCCCGGTTCATCCCGATCGTGCGGACTTTCCTGAACCCGGTCGCCGGCGTCCTCGAGATGCCGGCGCGCCAGTTCCTGCTGTGGAACGTCGTCGGCGGCGTGCTGTGGACCGACGGGATCATTCTCGGCGGCTACTACCTCGCCGACCAGATCATCAAGGTCATCCCGCCCGAGAAGATCGACACGTACATCCTGCCGGTGGTCGCGCTGATCGTGCTCATCTCGGCTTCGCCGATCTTCATCGAGGTCATCCGGGACCGGCGGGCTAGGCGTCGTGCCCCGGCCGACTCCACGTACGCCGGCCGCCACCGCTGAGTTGGCTGGCCCTTCGTTCCGATCTGGCGGCCGGCGCGGCTAGCGCAGCAGGGCCTGGAGGAAGATCGAGCCGATCTCGGCGGGGTCCCGGACCTCGAACGCGTGGCCGCCGGTCGTCAGCGCGAGCGCTTCTAGCTGCTTCATGTCGACGTCGGGCCCGACGCCGAGCAGGATGACGCGGATCGGTCGGGTGATGTCGGTCAGAGCCTCGAGCTGTTCCTGCGTCTGCTTGAGGGCAAGGCCGCCGGGCTTGTTGCTCTTGCCATCGGTGAACACCACGATCGTGTTGGAGAGCTTTGTGTCGTAGCCCGCCTTCATGACCTTGTACGCGTCGAGCAGGGTCTCGAACAGCGCGCAGGTGTTGGTGGGCACCGGCTGCGCCCCGTTGACCGCTGCGAGGATCCGATCGCGCTGGGCCTGGTTCAGCGTGCCTATCGGCACGACCTCGCGGTAGTCCTTCGGGGCGTTGAGTCCCGCCGCGTACGCCCACATGCCGAGCTGGCTGTCGTTGGTGAACAGCTTCAGGCCGTCGGTGGAGGCCCGGCGCAGCACGTCCAGGCGCACCTCGGTGTTGCCGTTCGGGCCCGTCATCGTGTCGCCCATCGAACTCGTCACGTCCACCAGCGCGAGGACGCGCGACGCCGTCTTCGCGGCCACCCAGACGCCGAGCACCGCGCGGAGCTGCTCGACCTCGTTGAGCGGCTTGATCTCGCTCGGCGCCGACGTGACGCCATGACCGGTGGGAAAGCCCTTCCCGGCCAGCCCGTCGGCGGTCCGCAGACCGTACTTGGCCAGGATGTCCGCGTAACTCCCGCCGATGAGCGCGGCGCGGAAGCGCACGGCCGCCTGGAACACGTTGCGCGGCTTGCCGTTCAGGATGGCGTACGGGAAGTCAAGCGCCGGCGCCGACTCGATCGGTAAGGCCGCGATCGGCGCCGCGGGCGCGCCGGCGTCGTACCGAGCGACGGCCTGCTCGCTCATCGGCGCCGCGTTGATCCCCCGGCCGAACGCCTTGAGCAGGGACGCCGTGTCCGGCGCGGGACCGCCGATCTGGCGGAACGCGCCGACGAGGTTCTTGAGGTCGCTCTGGCGTTTGACCAGCGCGTCGTGCAGCACGAGGGCGCCGACGAGGCTCGCCGTGTCGCGGCGCGGCTCGGCGATGCCCAGCCGCAGGGCGGGTGCCTCATCGGCGCGCGCCTGGGTCAGGAGCGGCTTGAGCGCGTCGGGGGTCAACCGCCCACCGCCACCGGCAAGCTTGGCCGCGTCCGCCTCGCTCACGCCGAGGACGACCGGGCTGGAGGCGATCGAGGGCGTGTCGATGTCGAACGCGTTCTTGTCGACGCCCTGCACGCGGGTCAGCCAGAACACCGAGTCGGGGATCCAGACCGCGGGAATGCTCGACTCGCTCGGCGTGGGCGCCGGGTCGGCAGCCACGTCCATCGGGCCGCCGGCACGGGTGGCGAGCGAGCTCGCCATGTCCGCCGGCGCCCTCTCGGCGATCTCCACCCGGATGCAGCTGCCGTTGATCTGCGGGGTCGACTCGTTCCACCGGGCGGCGATCTCCCGCAAGGCCGGCGCGATCGCCGGGTCCGTGGCGACGCCGAGACGTATCCCGCCCGTGCTGCACCCGTTCGCGTCCGCCGCCATCGTCTGCACCGCGATCGCGGTCAGCGCCACGAGCCCGGCCACGCCGAGCACGGCGATGGGTGTGCGGAGGGACCGCCGGGCAGGCGCGCCCGCCGGGCGATGGCGTCCAGACACCGGTGCTCCCTGCGGTTGGCCGGTCGTCGCATCAGGCTCCGACGTGCGACGACCCGGCAGAAGCTTCCGCGCCAGCCTAGGGTGCTTTCCGCGAACCGCAAGGGGACGGAAGCGGCGTACCGGGCACGGTCGAAAATGTCACCGAATGCCGCTTACTCAGTGTCATTAACGGGTTTCAAGCGGCGATTGAGGGGCCCCTCGAGAGACGCTCGACGAACTCCGACGGGCACTCGGGCAGGGTCGCGAGGGCACCGACGGCGTACGCCCGATAGGTCATCTGCGCCGCCTCCTCGAGGTTGCGGGCCCGTCGGTGCGCCATCTCCACGCTGGCGGCGAGAACCGAGCACCCGTGGTGGGCCAGCACGATGCAGTTCGCGCCGTCCGCCGCGGCCGTTGCCGCCGCGGCGGCGAGCTCGGGGGTGCCGGGCGCGTGGAACGGAATCGTCACGACCCGACGCACGTACGCGGCGTGGTCCGTCGTAACCAGCCGTATCCGTTCGCCGAGCGCGTCGAGGAGGACCACCGTCTGCGGATGCAGGTGCACGACGGCGTTGACGTCCGGCCTGGCCCGGTACGTGGCCAGGTGCAGCGCCAACTCGGTCGTCGGGGGCGGCACCCGCTGCCCGGCCGGGTCGAACTCGTCCGGCACCGGCGACCCGTCCGCGATACTGACCCTGGCGAACGATGGCCGCTCGAGCCGGTCCAGCCACGTGCCGGCGGCGGTAACCCAGCAGACATCCTCGCCCGGTTCGCGGGCGGACAGGTTGCCGCCCGAGCCCACGACGAGGCCGCCGCGGACGACGTCGTACCCGACATGGGCTAGTTGATCGCGCAGATCCCCGGCGACGTAGTTCACGGGTCTCCTCCGCGGCCGGCGCTCGGCCGGTCACCGGTCGCGCCTCGCCCATTGCGGAGCGTGACGCTTTGGGCGGCGGCTGACTCAGCGAGCCCTTTTCGTCGCGCGCTTCCGCGGCGGCGTCAGCAGGTCCGCGATCGTCGCGATCGCCGACGGCACCAGCCGGTAGTACGCCCACACGCCCCGCTTCTCCCGCTCGAGCAGGCCCGCCTCGGTCAGGATGCGCAGGTGGTGGCTCACGGTCGGCTGCGACAGCCCGAGCGGTGCGGTGAGGTCACAAACACACGCCTCGCCCTCCGGGGCCGACTGGATGAGGCTAAGCAGCCGCAGTCGGGCCGGGTCGGCGAGCGCCTTGAGCACCCCCGCGAGTCGCTCGGCGTCGGCTCGTTCGATCGGCTCGCCAGCAAGCGGCGAAATCTGAGGCATGGTCATCTCGGCCAACGCTGTTCCCACGTATTCCATCCTTCCACCTACAGCATCGATCCGGCTGCATACCAGCAGGTCCGAACCGACAAATTTGTCAGCCTACTAGGCCGAGGTCGGCCAACGTAAAGGCCGCGCGGTACGGCAGCCCGGCGGCGCGTACGGCGTCGCCGGCGCCTCGATCGACAATAACCGCTACGCCCACGACGTCGGCTCCGTTAGCCCGCAACGCCTCGACAGCGGTCAGTACGCTACGCCCCGTAGTCGACGTGTCCTCCACCGCCAGCACTCGACGGCCGGTGACATCCGGTCCCTCGATTCGGCGCTGAAGGCCGTGCGCCTTCTCGGACTTGCGCACCACGAACGCGTCCAGCCGGGCGCCGGCCGCGGCAGCCGCGTGCAGCATGGCCGCCGCCACCGGATCCGCACCGAGCGTCAGCCCGCCGACCGCCGCGTAGTCCCAGCCCGCCGTGAGATCACGCATGACCCGGCCGACGAGCGGCGCCGCCTCGTGGTGCAGCGTCACCCGACGCAGGTCGATGTACCAGTCGGCCTCCCGACCCGACGACAACACGACCCGACCGTGGACCACGGCCAGGTCAGTGATGAATTTACGCAGGTCGTCATCGTCGGCCATGAGGTCGAGCGTACATATCGATTCTGTGAGTCGAGGCGAAAGTCGCCAGGTCGGCGGTGCGGCCGGAGTCGGTCATCGTTCGGTCCGGCCGATCCGGCCGCGGGTGTCGCGCGCGCCCGCGCGCATGAGCGCCCGGGGCGTGTACCGGATGCCAAACGCGGCGACCTTGTACCGCCAGTCGGGCACGCTCACCCGCTTGCCCCGCGCGACGTCGCGCATCGCCTCGCGGACCACGTCGTCGGCGTCCAGCCACAACCATCGCGGAGTCTTCGACATGTCGATCCCCGCGCGCTGGTGGAACTCGGTGCGCGTGTAGCCCGGGCAGAGCGCCATCACGCGTACGCCGAACGGCCGAACGGCCGCACCGACCGACTCGCTGAAGTTGATCACCCACGCCTTGGAGGCTGGGTAGGTCGAGCCGGGCATGACGGGCCCGAAGCCGGACACCGAGGCGACGTTCACGACCGCGCCGTGGCGCCGCTCCACCATGCCCGGCACGGCGGCGTGCGTCAGCCGCATGACGGCGTGCACATTGAGGTGAAGCAGCCGCTCCTCATCGTCCATTGTCGACCGTACGAACGAGCGGTTCAGCGACAGGCCGGCGCTGTTGACGAGAATGTCGATCGGAGCCTGCGTATCGCCGAGGAGCTGCTCCACGCCGGCGCATCCGTCCGGTGTGGACAGGTCGGCGGCGTACGGCCGCACCGTGACGCCGTGTCGACCCGACAGCTCGGCGGCGGACGCGGCGAGCCGCGCCTCGTCTCGTGCGACCAGGACGAGGTCGTAGCCGTCGGTGGCGAGCCGACGGGCGAACGCGGCACCGATGCCGGACGTCGCACCGGTGACTATTCCTCGCTTGCCGGCGATGGGACGGTCGGGCTCGTCGGCCACTGGCGTTACCTCACATCGGTGGCGGGGGCGGCGGAGTGGGCTGCCACTGCGGGGCGGCCGGTCTGCGGAAGAACACGTTCGCGGCCGGCAGCGCCAGGAGCGCGGCCACCGCAATGTAACCGAGCGCCTGGCCCACCGAAAGGCCTCCGCTCAGGGCGGTCCACCAGCCCGGGGACGCGTCGGCCAGCGCCCGACCCAGATCCTCCGACGTGCGGTTGTCGCCGCTGCTGAACGCCGCGTTGTTCTGGGCGATCGCGCCGAACAGGCCGCAGCATCCGCAGAGGACGCCCACTCCGCACAGGACCCACGTGGCGATCCGGCTGGCGTTGCTGCCGCGAAGGTCGCCGAGCGCCAGGCCGATCAGCACCAGCGCGAACACGATGCCGACGACCGCCACGATCACCGAGACGACCTGGATCGCCGTCGCCGTGTTGTCGATCTCCGACCGAGTGGCGTCGGTGCTGGCCGCCAGCCCTCGGAAGCGGTCCACGAACTCGTTCATCACGATCAGAGTTGTGATCGCGCCGACCAGTCCGAACAGGGCCATCAGCATCATCAGGCCGCCGGCGAGGTCGACGACGGCCGGCCGCCGGCCCGCCGCAGCCGGAAACGGTGGTCCGGCCGGAGGTCCCGGCGGCATCCCCGGGGGGATCCCGGGCGGCGGTCCCGGCGGCGTGGCGGGCGGCCCGGGTGGGGTCGCAGGCGGTTCGGGCGGCGTCGGCGGCGGCGGTGGGTACGACATGGCTGTTTCGTCGCTGACTCGCCGTCAGCCGCGCGGCTCGGCGGGTCCCTCTGGAGGAGGCGGCGTACCGGGCTGCGCGGGCGGGGCTCCGGGCGGGGCCGGTGGGGTCTCGGGCGCGGGCGGTGGCGTGCCCTGAGCCGGCGGGTAGCCGGGTGCGGGCGGGTAGCCGGGTGCGGGCGGGTAGCCGGGTGCGGGCGGATAGCCGGGTGCGGGCGGATAGCCGGGTGCGGGCGGATAGCCGGGTGCGGGCGAGTAACCCGGCGTGCCCGGGTAGCCGGGCGGCACCCACGCCTCCTGCGGCTTGCGGAAGAACTCGTTCGAGGGCGGCAGCGCGAGCAGGATCAGCGCGGTCAGCACCGCGATTAGCCCCACGATGGGTAGGCCAACGGACAACGGCTTGTACCAACCCGGCAGCGCGTCCTCCAGCCGGCGCCGCAGCTCGTCGGGGTCCGGCATGTTGTCGCCACGGCCGGAGCCGACCGAGCTGATTGTCTGGCTGAACAGACCGCCGCCGAAGCAGCACAGCGCCGAGATGGCGCCGAGCACCCAGGTGACGATCCGGGACGGGTTGCGGCCTCGGCCGTTGATGATGCCCAGCAGCACGAACGCGGCACCGAACAACACGAAGAACACGGCGCTGAGGACGGAAACGGCCGTGACGACGCCCTCGGTCCCCGCCGCGTCGGTGCCGCGGTACACGTCGCGATAGACATCCGTCACGGTGCCCATGACGGACAGGGTGATGATGGCGTCAATGACCATGACGACGGCCACGATGAACAGCAGCCAGGTGGAGACGGTGACGGTCGCGGGCCGTGGCCGTGCGGCGGCCGCGGACGTGGGGTCTGACACGGCACTCCCTTCGTGAAGTCGAGATCACGTTAGCGGTACGCGGGGGCCCACGCACGCCTGGCGCGGCGCCACACCGGCCAGCTCTACTCCGCGAACAATCCGGACAACCGGTCTCCGGCGTACTCGGACAGGCTCGTCTTATTCATGACGCAACCCACGAACGTCGTTATCTCCGCGGGCTCGTTCGCGAGTGACTGCCACGCGGCCCGGGCGGCCACCGGGTCGAGGCTCTCCATCAGCGACGCGGCGTACACCCTTCCGGCCGGTGTCGCGTTCGCCAGCAACCACTCGACGTGCGGACGCAGCGCCGCGCCGTTCCGGGCGATCGCCGTTTCGAGCGTCCGGTACGCCTCCGTCACCGGGAGCACCCGGCTGATCAGGCCCACTCCCCCGAAGGCCACCGTGTCGGCGGAGACGAGCTCGCGGAGAGCCGGCGTGATCGCGTCGGCCGTGTCGGTCATACCGCCCATTCTGTCCCCCGCCACCCGGCATCACCCGACGATCATGGCGTTTCCGCCGAACACGCTCGGTGTGTCTGGCGGCAAAGTCATGATCGTCGGGTAACGGCGAGGCCGTCCTTCGAGTCGGCCAGGTCCACGACGACGGTGTTGCCGTCGCGCACCTCGCCGGCGAGCAGTGCACGGGCCAGCTGGTCTCCGATGGCCGACTGCACCAGCCGGCGCAGCGGCCGCGCGCCGTAGATGGGATCGTACCCGTGCTCGGCGAGCCACGTCCGGGCCGCGTCGGTGACGTCGAGCCTGAGCCGGCGGTCGCCCAGGCGGCGGCGCAGCCGGGCCAGCTGGATGTCCACGATGGACCGCAGGTCCGGCCCGGTCAAACCGTGGAACACCACGATGTCGTCGAGGCGGTTGAGGAACTCGGGCTTGAAGGTCGAGCGCACCACGGACAGCACCGCCTCGCGGCGCTGGTCCTCCGACAGCATGGGGTCGGCGATCAACGACGAGCCGAGGTTCGCAGTCAGGATCAGGATCGCGTTGCGGAAGTCCACCGTGCGGCCCTGGCCGTCGGTGAGCCGACCGTCGTCGAGAACCTGCAGGAGCACGTCGAACACGTCCGGGTGGGCCTTCTCCACCTCGTCGAGCAGGATGACGCTGTACGGCCGCCGCCGTACGGCCTCGGTGAGCTGACCGCCCTCCTCGTACCCGACGTAGCCGGGCGGGGCGCCCACCAACCGCGCAACCGAGTGCTTCTCGCCGTACTCACTCATGTCGATGCGGACCATGGCCCGCTCGTCGTCGAAGAGAAACTCGGCGAGCGCCTTCGCCAGCTCGGTCTTGCCGACGCCGGTCGGGCCGAGGAACAGGAAGCTGCCGGTGGGCCGGTCGGGGTCGGCGACGCCGGCACGCGCCCGGCGGACCGCGTCGGCGACCGCCGCGACCGCCTCGGCCTGCCCGACCACGCGCTCGGCCAGGGAGGTCTCCATTCGAAGCAGCTTGGCGGTCTCGCCCTCCATCAGCCGGCCGGCCGGAATGCCGGTCCAGGAGGCGACCACCGCGGCGATGTCGTCCGCGCCGACCTCCTCCTTGAGCATCGCGCCGGCCGTCTGCAGCACGGCCAGCTCGGCCTCCGCGGTGGCGAGCTCCTGCTCCAGGGCGGGGATCCGCCCGTATCGCAGCTCGGAAGCGCGGGCCAGGTCCAGGTCGCGCTCGGCCCGGTCGGCCTCGCCACGCAGCGTCTCGAGCTGCTCCTTCGCCGCCGAGATCTTCGCGATGTGGTCCTTCTCCAGCCGCCACCGCTCGCTCAGCGCGGTCAACTGCTCCCGCCGGTCGGCGAGCTCGGCGCGCAGCCGCGCGAGGCGCTCGGCGCTCGCCGGGTCGGGCTCCTTCGCCAGGGCCATCTCCTCGATCTCGAGCCGGCGTACCGCGCGTTCGATCTCGTCGATCTCCACGGGGCGCGAGTCGATCTCCATGCGCAGCCGGGACGCCGACTCGTCCACGAGGTCGATCGCCTTGTCCGGCAGGAAGCGGTCGGTGATGTAGCGGTCGGAGAGCGCCGCCGCGGCAACCAGCGCGGCGTCCGTGATCCGTACGCCGTGGTGCACCTCGTACCGCTCCTTGAGTCCGCGCAGGATCCCGATGGTGTCCTCGACGCTCGGCTCCCCCACCAGCACCGGCTGGAACCGGCGCTCCAGGGCAGCGTCTTTCTCGATGCGCTCGCGGTACTCGTCGAGCGTGGTCGCGCCCACCATGCGCAGCTCGCCGCGGGCCAGCATCGGCTTGAGCATGTTGCCCGCGTCCATCGACCCCTCGGCCTTGCCGGCCCCCACGACGGTGTGCAGCTCATCGAGGAACGTGATGATCTGACCGTCCGAGTTCTTGATCTCCTCGAGAACCGACTTGAGCCGCTCCTCGAACTGGCCGCGGTACTGGGCGCCCGCGACCATCGCACCCAGGTCGAGCGAGACCAGCCGCTTGTCCCGCAGCGACTCCGGAACGTCGCCCGCCACGATCCGCTGGGCTAGGCCCTCGACGATCGCCGTCTTGCCCACGCCGGGCTCGCCGATCAGAACCGGGTTGTTCTTGGTACGCCGAGAGAGCACCTGGATGACCCGGCGGATCTCGGAGTCGCGCCCGATGACCGGGTCGACCTTGCCGTCCCGCGCGCGGGCGGTCAGGTCGACGCCGTACTTCTCCAGGGCCTGGTAGCTCTGCTCGGGATCCGGCGTCGTGACCCGGCGGTCCCCGCCGCGGATCGTGGGGAACGCCGCGACCAGGTTCTCCTCGGTCGCGCCGGCGCGTCGCAGCGCCGTCGAGACGGCGCCACCGACCTGGGCCAGCCCCGCGAGCAGGTGCTCGGTCGAGACGTACTCGTCGCCGAGTGGCCGAGCGATCTGCTCGGCGGCGTTCAGCGCGTTGACCAGCTCCCGAGCCAGGCTCGGCTCGGCGACCGTGGACCCGTGCGCGCTGGGTAGCTGCTCCACGGCGCGGGCCGCCGCACGGCGGACGTCGGCCGGGTTCGCGCCCACCGCCCGCAGGAGACCGGCCGCGGTCGAACCGCCGGTGTCCAGCAGGGCGAGCAGCAGGTGCCACGGCTCGACGATGGCGTGACCCTGCTGGCGCGCGGCGGCGACCGCGGCGTTGAGAACCTCACGACTCTTGGTGGTCAGACGTTCCGCGTTCATGTGCTCCCCTGGATAAGACCGGAGTTGAGCGTACTCCACTCAAGTCTTGCACGCGATGCCCCTCCCACCTCGTCGATCTAGGGCGAATTCTGATTAGTTGATCTCCAACGACCAGGATTCGCCCTAGATCGACTGGGGAAACGGGGCTAGGCTCCCGCCGTGTCGGAGACATCGCGCGTGGCGCTCGTGACGGGCGCCGGGCGGGGCATTGGCCGCGGCGTCGCGGTGGCGCTCGCGGCAGCCGGCCACCGGGTCGCGCTGACGGCCCGGAGCCAGCCCCAGCTGGCGGAGACCGCCGAGCTGTGCGGCGGCGGAGCCGTCGCCGTGCCTCTCGACCTGACCGCACCCGGAGCCGTGGAGGACCTCTTCGCCCGCGTGGAGCGCGCGCTCGGTCCGGTGGAGATCCTGGTCGCGAACGCCGGCGCCGGGACCTCGGCGCCGCTAGCCAAGATCACAGATGACGACTGGCAGCGGATGCTGGACCTCAACCTGACCGCGCCCTTCCGGTGCATCCGGCGGGCCGTGCCCACCATGACCTCGGCCGGATGGGGCCGGATTGTCGTGCTCGGCTCGATCGCATCGAAGCGCGGCGAGCCTTACATCGCGGCGTACACCGCCTCGAAGCACGGCGTGCTCGGGCTGGTCCGCTCCGCGGCCGCCGAGCTGGCCCGGACCGGCGTCACCGTCAACGCGGTCTGTCCGGCCTATGTGGACACCCCCATGACCGACGGCTCGGTGGAGATGATCGTCGCCACCACTGGGCGTACACCCGAAGAGGCGCGCCGCATTCTCGAGCGGAAGCAGCCGATCGGGCGGCTCATCACGGTCGAGGAGGTGGTGACCGCCGTGCTCTACTGCATCGCGAACGACGCGGTCACCGGGCAGGGCATCAACGTCGACGGCGGGGCGGAGCAGTCGTGAACCGACGGGTCAACCCCCCATCGCTCGCGGCCCCGTCCGGGTTCTCGCACGCGGTCGTGGCGGCGCCGGGTCGCCACGTCTACCTCGCCGGCCAGACGGCGCAGGACGCCACCGGCCGGATCGTCGCGGTCGGCGATGTGGTCGGCCAGTTCGAGCAGGCCCTGGGCAACCTGCTGACCGCCCTGCGCGAGGCCGGTGGCGAGCCACACCACCTCGTCTCGGTGACGATCTACATTGTGGACATTCCTCGCTACCGCGCCAACGCCAGACAGATCGGCGAGGTGTGGCGCCGGCTGTGTGGGCGGGACTACCCGGCCTCGGCCGGCGTCGGCGTCGCCCGGCTCTGGGACGACGAGGCCCTAGTCGAGATCGGCGGCGTGGCGGTGTTACCCGATTGACCGCACGTGCTCGTGGGCCGGTCCGGCCAGCGCGGTGTTGAGCTCGGCGAACAGCCGCGCGGCGGCGGGTTCGGGCCAGTCGGCTGGCAGGAGCCCGGCCGGCAGACCCGGGTCGAGGTATGGCAGCCGCCGCCAGGCGGTGACCGCGCGCACCCAGTCGGCGAACGCCGACGCCTCGTCCCGTACGCCGCGGTCGAGCACCGGCCGGAAACGATGGAGAAAGTCCAGATAGGACGCGCCGATCGCGGCGAGGTCCCACCACTGGCCGACCATCTTTCCCAGATCCGCGAACGCGAGGTAGTCGGCGCGGAACAGGTCCACATAGGACTCGAGCGACAGCCGACGCAGGGTGGCCTCCGCGAGTTCACGCCGATGCTCGGGCGCGATCCACACGCCCGGCGCCACCGCACCGAAGCCCAGCCCCGCCAGCCGCGACCGCAGCGTGTGCCGCTTCGCCCGCTCCGCCTCGGGCACCGAGAACACGGCCAGTAGCCAGCCGCCGTTCGGGCCCATCGCGTGCGGCCGGAAGATCCGCTCATCGCCCTCGCGCAGGATTTCCGCGCCGAGCCCGGACAGCGCATAGCCGGCCGCGCCACCCGACCGCTCGGCGACGAGCAGGCCGCGCCGCTTCAGTCGCGAGATGGCCGACCGCACCGCCGGCTCGGCGACCCCGAGCTCGGCGAGCAACCGCACGATCACGCCAACCGGCAGCCAGCCGGGCGCACCCTCGTGCACGCGCGCGTACAAGCCGTAGACGGTCACGATGAGCGCCCGCGGCTGCGGCTGGACCGGCTCCGCCATCGGCAAAACATATCGCGCTGTTGACTGCCGTCAACAGAGCGGAATACTGACCCTGTGCGGTGCTCAAGGCCGAGCACCCTGAGGGAGGCGTCATGCCGCTCGCACCGTCGGCTCACGTTGACACGTTCTGCCGCGACAACCTGCCGCCGGTTGACCAGTGGCCGCCGCTGGTCTTCGACCTACCCGAGCTGCGGTACCCCGAGCGCCTCAACTGCGCCGTCGACCTGCTCGACCGCGCGATGGAGGCGTACGGGCCGGACCGGCTCTGCCTCATCGGGGCGGGCGAGCGACTCACCTACGGCGACCTGCGCGAGCGCTCCGACCGGGTGGCCCGGGTGCTGGTCGACGACCTCGGCCTCGTGCCCGGCAACCGGGTGCTGCTGCGCGGGCCGAACAACCCGTGGCTGGTCGCGAGCTGGTTCGGCGCGCTGCGCGCCGGCTGCGTCGTCGTGACCACCATGCCGCTGCTACGCGCGAGCGAGCTGGGCACGATCCACGAGATCGCCCAAATCGACCACTCGCTGGTCGACCACCGGTTCGTCCACGACCTCGCGACGGCGGCGATCGGCGCGTACACCATCTATGGCGCAGGAACCTCGGACGGCCTGGAGGCGCGCGCGGCGGCCAAGCCGGCGTCGTTCGAGCCGGTGCCGACGAGCGCGGACGACGTGGCTCTGCTCGCGTTCACGTCCGGCACGACCGGGCGACCGAAGGCCACCATGCACTTCCACCGGGACGTGCTCGCGAACGCGGACACGTTCAGCCGACACATCCTGCGGCCGACGAGCGACGACCTGTTCACCGGGTCTCCACCGATCGGCTTCACGTTCGGCCTCGGCGGCCTGGTCGTGTTTCCCATGCGGGTGGGCGCGGCGTCGCTGCTGCTGGAGAAGGGCACCCCGGACATGCTGCTGCCGGCGATCGCCGAGCATCGGCCCACGATCGTGTTCACCGCGCCGACGGCCTACCGGGCCCTGCTCGGGCTGGCCCAACCCGGCCAGCTCGCCTCGTTGCGCCGCTGCGTGAGCGCCGGCGAGCCACTGCCGCTGGCCACCTGGCAGGCCTGGCACGAGGCCACCGGCCTAAAGATCATCGACGGCATCGGCTCGACCGAGATGCTGCACATCTTCATCTCCGCAGCGGACGACGACATCCGCCCGGGCTCGACCGGCAGACCGGTGCCCGGGTACGAGGCGGCCGTACTCGACGACGACGGGCGACCGGTGCCGGACGGCGAGATCGGCCGGCTCGCGGTGCGCGGCCCGACCGGGTGCCGCTACCTGTCCGACGAGCGGCAGAAGGCGTACGTGCAGCACGGCTGGAACCTGACCGGCGACACGTACGTCCGCGACGCGGATGGCTACTACTGGTACCAGGCGCGCAACGACGACATGATCATCTCGGCCGGGTTCAACATCGCCGGGCCGGAGGTCGAGATGGCCTTGATGCGCCACCCCGACGTGCTGGAGTGCGGTGTCGTCGGCCGCCCGGACCCGGAGCGCACGATGTCGGTGCACGCGTTCGTGGTGCTCCGGCCCGGCGTTGTCGGCGACGCGGAGAAGGCGGCCGAGCTGGCGCGGCACGTGCGGGAGACGATCGCGCCGTACAAGGCGCCGCGTACCGTCGAGTTCCTGCCGGCGCTGCCGCGGACCTCGACCGGCAAGGTCCAGCGCTACCGCCTGCGCGAGATGGTCACGTGACCGCGGCCCGCTGTCGCAACGTCGGGAGACCACCTCAGGCCGGCAGGTAGCGGCCGCCGTTGACGTCGAGCGTGATGCCGGTGATGAACGACGCGCCGTCGCCGGCGAGGAAGAGCATCGGGTCCACGATCTCGCGCAGCTCGGGCATGCGGCCGAGCGGGATCGCGTCGAGCACCTCGCGGCGCTCGGCCTCGGCCATCTCGTCGAACCGCTGCCGCAGCCGCTCGGTGAGGAACAGGCCGGGCGCGACCGCGTTGACCCGGATACCCCGCGACCCGAGCTCGCGGGCCAGCCGGCGAGTGAGCCCGCCGATTGCGGCCTTTGCCGCGGCGTACGGAGCGCCGGTTACCGGCGACGGCTGGCGCGCACCGATCGAGGAGCAGGTCACGATCGCGCCGCCACCGGCCGCGGCCATCAGCGGCGCCACCGCCTGGCAGCAGTAGAACGTCCCCTTGACGTTGACGTCGAGCACGAGGTCCAGATCGGCCGGCCCGATCGCGGGCAGGTCGCGCGGCGTGCCGAGCGAGCCGCCCGCAAGGGTCACCAGCACGTGCGGCCCGCCGAGGTCCGCGGCGACCGCGGCCATGAGGTCGCGGACGGCCGCCGGGTCGGATACATCCACCTCGTACCCCCGGGCGGGCCCGGTCAGCGATGAGGCAGCGGACCGGACGGCGTCGCCGGCGACGTCGACGACCGCGACCGCTGCCCCGGCCTCGGCGAACCCGGCGGCCACCGCCCGGCCGATGCCGCCGGCGCCACCGGTGACCACGGCGGTACGCCCGTCAAACCGCATGCCCGCCCGCCTCCCGATCATTGCGCCGCGTTGACCGTCGTCACCAGAGCAACATACGCTCGCCTCGTGCGCATTGCGGTGGTGGGCGGTGGCCCCGCCGGGCTGTACTTCGCGGCGCTCGCCAAGCAGCTCGACGCCACCCGCGAGATCACCGTCTGGGAGCGGAACGCGCCGGACGACACGTTCGGCTTCGGCGTCGTCTTCTCGGACGAGACGCTCGGCGGCATCGAGCACGCGGACCCCGTCATTCACGAGGCGATGGCGGCCGAGTTCGCCCGCTGGGACGACATCGACGTGCGGTACCGCGGCCAGGTCATCACGTCCGGCGGCCACGGATTCGCCGCGATGAGCCGGATTCGGCTGCTGCAGATCCTGCGGGAACGGTGCGTTTCGATGGGTGTGACGATGCGCTTCCGCACGCCCGCGCCCGACGTCGAGCGGCTGCGTCGGGAGGCCGACCTGGTGGTGGCCGCGGACGGCGTGCGCTCGGCCACCCGCGAACGGTACGCGGCTGCGTTCCGCCCGGCGTACGAGAGTCGCCGCTGCCGGTACATCTGGCTGGGCACCGACAAGGTCTTCGACGCGTTCACGTTCGACGTCCGGCACACCGAGTGGGGCGCGGTGCAGGTCCACGCGTACCCCTACGACGCCACCGGCTCCACCCTGATAGTGGAGATGCACGATGACGTGTGGCGGCGGGCCGGGCTCACCGACGACAACGCGATCGAGCGCTGTACGGCGCTGGTCGGTGACCTGCTCGACGGTCATCGCCTGATCGGCAACAACTCGCGCTGGATCAACTTCACCACGGTGCGCTGCGAGAGCTGGCGGTACGACAACGTGGTTCTGCTCGGCGACGCCGCGCACACCGCGCATTTCTCCATCGGCTCCGGCACCAAACTCGCGATGGAGGACGCGCTCGCGCTCGCGGCGTGCCTCGCCGAGCAGCCCTCGGTGGACAAGGCGCTGGCGGCGTACGAGGAGGAGCGGCGGCCCGTCGTGCTCTCCACCCAACGAGCCGCGCAGGCGAGCCTCGAGTGGTTCGAGAACCTCGGCCAGTACGCCGACCAGCCACCGCTGCGGTTCGCGTTCAACATCCTGACCCGCTCGCGCCGGGTCACGTACGACAACCTGCGGCTGCGCGACCCCGAGTTCGTGGCCCGGGTGGACGAGTGGTTCGCGGGCAGCGACTCGCACGGCGGGGCGGCTGGTGAACCCGGCGCACCACCGATGTTCCAGCCGTTCCGACTCCGGGACCTGACCCTGCGCAACCGGGTGATCGTGTCACCGATGGACATGTACGTCGCCGACGACGGCATGCCCAACGACTTCCACCTCGTCCACCTCGGCTCGAAGGCGCTCGGCGGCGCCGGGCTGGTGATGACTGAGATGGTGTGCGTCTCCCCGACCGGCCGCATCAGCCCGGGCTGCACCGGGCTGTGGACCGATGAGCAGGGCGAGGCCTGGGCGCGCATTGTTCGGTTCGTGCGCGAGCGTTCCGACGCGGCGATCGGCGTACAGCTCGGTCATTCCGGGCGTAAGGGGTCCACCCGGTTGATGTGGGAGGGCATCGACGAGCCGCTCCCGGACGGGAACTGGGAGGTGGTGGCACCGTCGCCGCTGGCGTACTCCCCGTTCAACCAGGTGCCCCGCGAGCTCAGCCGGTCCGACCTGGCCGAGCTGCTCGAGCAGTTCGCCGCCGCGGCGCGGCGGGCCCGCGCGGCCGGATTCGACCTGCTCGAGCTGCACTGCGCGCACGGCTACCTGCTGTCGTCGTTCATCTCCCCGCTGACCAACCGGCGCACCGACGTGTACGGCGGTGACCTGACCGGCCGGCTGCGTTTCCCGCTCGAGGTGTTCGACGCGGTCCGCGCCGAGTGGCCGGCCGAAAAGCCGATGTCCGTGCGCATCTCCGCCACCGACTGGCACCCGGGTGGCACCGACACGGCCGACGCGGTGCGGATCGCGACCGCGTTCGCCGAGCATGGCGCGGACGCGGTCGACGTGTCGACCGGGCAAGTGATCAAGGAAGAGCGGCCGGCATTCGGGCGGTCCTATCAGACGCCGTACGCCGACGCGATCCGCAGCGCCGTGCCCGCCCTCGCCGTGATCGCAGTAGGGGCGATCTCGTCGTACGACGACGTGAACTCGCTGGTCCTGGCTGGACGGGCGGACCTGTGTGCGCTCGGGCGCGCGCACCTGTACGACCCACAGTGGACGCTGCACGCGGCGGCGGAGCAGGGGTACGCCGGGCCCGCCGCGAGGTGGCCGATGCCGTACGCCGCCGGCCGGCGGCGCCCGCAGACCGGACGTACGGACGGACCCAAGCCGCGACTGGAGTTGATCAGGGACTACACGGCCGGCGCCACCCGGCACGAGCGGTGGCGCCCGGCCGGACGCGTCCCACCCAGTGAGCAGAACACGTAACGGCTTGATGAATGGCCCGTCCGGCCCTTCCGCCACACCGAGGCCACACGCTACGGTGTCGCCGCAGATTAGTGGGGTGCCGGGAGGCACGGTGAGCGTGCAACAGGCGGCGTTTCGCGGGTTCGCCAACCCGGTGGATCCGTCTGCGTCCGAGCTACGCGCGTGGGCGTACCACCCCGACTCGGTGCCGCTGCAGTCGATGCCACCCGACTGGGACCTGCTCCTCGCCGGCGATCATCTCATCTTTACCCTGTTCGAGCTGGCCATGGACCGCGCCTGCCCCGCCCGCCGGTTCGCGCTGCACTGCGGGTACATCTACGCGGCCGACGCGATCCGGACCAATTTCCGAGCTCATCCCAAGCGCAAGCTGCGCCGCCTCGTCGAGCTGGCCGAGGAGGGTGGCGACGAGCTGATGGCGACCTGGGCGCACAACGTCCGCGCCCTGCTGGCCCGGCCCGAGCTGTTCGACTACCACGACTGGTGCGAGGGCGGGCTCGTCCGCAGCTCGCGCCGCCTCGCCTGACGAGTCAGACTCTCATTTCGCGGTGCCCGAGCGGCGTGGCCGCCAGACGACGAGCGCGGTCGTAGTCGCGGCGGTCGGCACGAGGTCCCGGCGGGCGTACCCCGGGGTGCCCTCCAGTTCGGCGATCCGGTCGTACGCCCGGGTCAGCTCCTCGTGCAGAGCCTGGATCCGCCGCTCCAGCTCGTCGGCGAGCTGCTCCAGCCCGATGATCCGCTTGATGCCGGCCAGGTTCACGCCATCGTCCTGGGACAGGCGCTGGATCTCGCGCAGCAGCACCACGTCGCGCACGCTGTACCGGCGTCCGCCACCAGCCGTGCGGCCGGGCGCCACGAGCCCCAGCCGGTCGTACTGCCGCAGGGTCTGCGGGTGCATTCCGGCCATCCGGGCGGCCACCGAGATGATCAGCACCTTGGCGTCCGAGGCCGCGTCGACCGTGATCGAGAGCTCCTCATCCATGGTGCATCACCTCCGTCGTCAGCTCGAGATCAGCCATGGCGGCGCACCCGGTCCTCGAGGCGCTCGCGCGGCGCCCCGGGCGTCTGCTCGGCGAACGCCGCCAGCGCGTCCCTGGCGGTCGCGGAGAGATCCTGAGGGACCACGACCTCGATCGTCACCAGCAGGTCGCCCGCGGGCCCGTTTCGGCGGGTGACCCCCTTCCCGCGGGCGCGCAGCGTCCGGCCGCTCGGCGTACCCGGCGGCACGCGCAGGGTGACCGAGCCGTCCAGCGTCGGTACGCGCAGGTCCGTACCCAGCGCCGCCTCCGCGAACGTGATCGGAACCGTCAGCGTCAGGTCGTCACCGCTGCGGCCGAAAAGGTCGTCTGGGCGCACCTTGACCAGCACGTAGAGATCGCCGGCCGGCCCACCCCGCTCGCCGGGCTCGCCACGGCCGGCCAACCGGATACGCTGCCCGTCGGCGACACCGGGCGGGAACCGGACGGTCAGCGTCCGGGTCTTGGTCACCCCACCGGTGCCTCGGCACTCGGGGCACTTCTCGTCGACGATCGTGCCGACACCCTGGCACTCGCGACAGGGCTCGGAGAAGCTGAACGAGCCCTGGTTGCGCGTCACCAGTCCGACGCCGCCGCACACCGGGCAGGTGCGCGGCTGCGTACCGGGCTTCGCCCCGGTGCCGTGGCAGGTGTCGCAGATCCCGGGCGCACGGAGCGTCAGCTGGCGCGTGGTGCCCTGGACCGCGTCCGCGAAGTCCAGCGTCATCTCCGCCTCGACGTCGCGACCACGAGCCGGGCCGCGGGCCCGGGTGGTGCCGCCGGAGAAGATCGAGCTGAACAGATCCGAGAACCCGGTACCGCCGAACCGGCGGTCACCGCCGCCGGAGAACCCGCCGAACAGGTCCGACGGGTCAAATCCGCCGCCCCGGGCGCTGCGCCGGAACGCGCCCGAGCCGAACAGCGCGCGCATCTCGTCGTACTCCTTGCGCTTGCGCTCGTCGGAGAGCACGTCGTACGCCTCGGCGACGTCCTTGAACCGCGATTCCGCGTCGGGGTCGTTCGGGTTCCGATCGGGGTGCAGCTGGCGGGCGAGCTTGCGGTACGCCTTCTTGATTTCGTCGGCGGAGGCGGACTTGCCGACGCCGAGCACCGAGTAGAAGTCCTTCTCCAGCCAGTCCTTCGAGCTCACCAGGTCCACCTCCTCCCGACGTCTCGAGCTACTCCTCGGGGTCGGCGACGGCGACGAGTGCGGGTCGCAGCATTCGATCCCCGAGCAGGTAGCCGCGGCGCATCACCTCGATGCAGCTCGGCTCGGTCACCTCGGCCGACTTCAGGTGGGCGACCGCCTCGTGTCGCGTCGGGTCGAACGGGTCGCCCTTCTCGCCGAACGCGGTCAGTCCGAACTTGGCCAGCGTGCCCGCGAGCTGCTCAGCCACCGCGCCGAACGGCCCGACGAGGTCGCCGTGCTCGCGCGCGCGGTCCAGGTCATCGAGCACCGGAAGCAGTGCACCGAGCACATGCCCGATCGTCCGCTCCGCGGCGAGCCCGCGGTCCCGGTCGACCCGCTTGCGGTAGTTCGCGTACTCCGCGGACAGCCGCTGCAGGTCCCTGGTGCGCTCCTCGAGTTCGGCGCGCAGGGCCTCGAGCTCCGCGCCCAGCCCCACCGCGCCGGCTGCCGGCGCGGCGTCGGTTGGCTCAGCGACGGGCACCTCAGCGACGGGCACCTCAGCGTCGGTCGCCTCAGCGTCGGTCTCGTCGGTCGGCGCGGCCACCGGGTCGTCCGGCTTCTCGGAGGCGCCCTCGGCGGCGGCTTGCACGACCGCGGCGTCCGCCGCGGCCGTCTCCGGCTCGGGGACCTCGGCGGCGGAGGTGGACTCGGACCCGCCTCGATCGCCGGCGCCGTCGTGCGCCGGCCTCGCCTCGTGACCCGGCTGATCGATCTTCCGCTTGTCCCGGATGACGACGCGTTCGGCCGTCGGGTCGCCCGGGGGCTTTCCGCCCGAGCCGGCCGCACCGGCCGCTGGCCCGGCCGAGGCCGCACCGGCGGCACGTGGCTTTTCGGTCACTTCTTGTCGTCCTCGTCGACAATCTCGGCGTCCACGACGTCGTCGCCGGCCGCGTGCGCACCGCCGCCGGCACCGGCCGCGTCGCCCGGCCCGCCCGTCGAGCCGGCGCCCGTCCCGGCGGCCTCGCCGGTCGCCTGCCCGTACAGGAGCGAACCAGCCTGCTGGGATACCTGCGCGAGGTTCTCGTGGGCCGACTTGATCTTCTCGATGTCGGTGCCGCCGAGCGCGCTGCGCAGCTCGCCGAGCGCCTCATTGATCTTCTCGCGCGAGTCCGCGGGCAGCTTGTCGCCGCTCTCCGCCAGGAACCTCTCGGTCTGCCACTGGAGCTGCTCGGCGACGTTGCGGGTCTCCGCGTCCTCGCGCCGCCGGCGGTCCTCGTCGGCGTGCTCCTGGGCGTCCCGCATCATCCGCTCGATGTCGTCCTTTGGCAGCGCCGAGCCGCCGGTGATGGTCATCGACTGCTCCTTGCCGGTGCCGAGGTCCTTCGCGTTGACGTGCACGATGCCGTTCGCGTCGATGTCGAAGGTGACCTCGATCTTCGGCACGCCACGCATCGCGGGCGCGATCCCGGTCAGCTCGAACGTGCCGAGCTTCTTGTTGTACGCCGCGATCTCCCGCTCGCCCTGGAAGACCTGGATCAGCACGGATGGCTGGTTGTCCTCGGCGGTGGTGTAGACCTCCGACCGCTTGGTCGGGATCGTGGTGTTCCGCTCGACCAGCTTGTGCATGATGCCGCCCTTGGTCTCGATGCCGAGGCTCAGCGGCGTCACGTCAAGCAGCAGCACATCCTTGACCTCACCCTTGAGCACGCCGGCCTGCAGGGCCGCGCCGACCGCGACGACCTCGTCCGGGTTGACGCCCTTGTTGGGCTCCTTGCCGGTCAGCTGCTTGACGAGCTCGGTCACCGCGGGCATCCGCGTCGACCCGCCGACCAGGATCACGTGGTCGACATTCGACAGCTTGATGCCGGCGTCCTTGATCGCCTGGTCGAACGGCGCGCGGCAGCGGTCGAGCAGGTCCTGCGTCATGCGCTGGAACTCGGCCCGCGACAGGGTCGTGTCCAGGTGCAACGGGCCGGACGCGCCGGCCGTGATGTACGGCAGGTTGATCGACGTCGTGGTCGCCGCGGACAGCTCGATCTTGGCCTTTTCGGCGGCCTCCTTCAGCCGCTGCATGGCCATCTTGTCCTGGGACAGGTCGATCCCGTGCTGGCCGCGGAACGTCTTGACCAGGTGCTCGATGATCCGCTCGTCCCAGTCGTCGCCGCCGAGGTGGTTGTCGCCGTTGGTGGCCTTCACCTCGATGACGCCCTCGCCCAGCTCCAGCAGCGACACGTCGAAGGTGCCGCCACCGAGGTCGAAGACGAGGACGATCTGCTCCTTGGCGCCCTTGTCCAGCCCGTACGCGAGTGCGGCGGCCGTCGGCTCGTTGACGATGCGGAGCACGTTGAAGCCGGCGATCTCACCGGCCTCCTTGGTGGCCTGCCGCTGGGCGTCGTTGAAGTAGGCCGGGGTGGTGATCACCGCATCGGTGATCTGCTCACCCAGGTACGACTCGGCGTCCCGCTTGAGCTTCATGAGAACGCGCGCGGAGATCTCCTGCGCGGTGTACTTCTTGCCGTCGATGTCGACCGACCAGTTGGTACCCATCTCCCGCTTCACCGAACGGATTGTCCGGTCCGGGTTGGTCACCGCCTGACGCTTGGCAACCTCGCCGACGAGCACCTCACCGTTCTTGGCGAACGCGACGATCGACGGCGTGGTCCGCGACCCCTCAGCGTTCGCGATCACGGTGGGCTCGCCGCCCTCGAGAACGCTGACCACCGAGTTGGTCGTCCCGAGGTCGATGCCGACCGCACGTGCCATAATCGTGTTCCTCCAGGTGACGGGCGACGCCCGCCGCGCGGGCGGCCCAAGTTGAGTGGACCAGGCTCAATACTGCCACGACACATCCCAGCGTCAAGGCGGGGTTGAGTCTTTCACACGCAACTCGCTCGACCGCCGACGCCGAGTCGCGCGTGCCCGATTCAATGATCCACGGGGAAGACGCACTCGCGGCCCCTCCGCCGGTGGGCCATAGCACATAGGCTCGGGAACGTGACGACGCACGGTGATCCACCCGCCGCGCGCCCGGCCACCACTGCTGCCGCTGCCGACCCGCCGGCGGCCGATCTCACGGCGGCTCAGGAGGCCGCGGCGCAGGACGCCGTGCGCCCCGAGCCTGGCCCCGACGCCGGGAGCCAACCCGACCCCGACGACCGGGCGAACGCCGGCGAGCAACCCGACGACGAGCACGCGCCGGCGCCGGGCGCCGAGGAACAGCCCAAAGAAGGGCAATCCGACGGCGAGGAGCTCGGCCCGGCGCTGACGCGGCTGCGCGCCGCGATCGCCGGCACGGCGTACCCGCTGATCCTGGCCTCGGCCGACGAGGCGCGGCGGGTGGGCGCAGCGCTGGTGGCGCAGCTCGACGACTACCTACTGCCCCGGCTGGCCCGGCTCGACGCGCCGTTGCTGGTCGTCGTCGGCGGCTCCACCGGCGCGGGCAAGTCGACCCTGGTCAACAGCCTGGTGCGGTCCCCGGTCAGCGCCGCCGGCGTGCTCCGGCCGACGACCCGGGCGCCCGTGCTGGTGTGCAACCCCGCGGACACCGCGTGGTTCCGGCAGGGCGAGCTGCTGCCCGGGCTGGTCCGCACCGCGCGGCCGAGCACCGATCCGCACACGCTGCAGCTGGTCGCCGCGCCCGCGCTCATCCCCGGCCTCGCCTTCCTCGACGCCCCGGACATCGACTCCGTCGTCGACGCCAACCGGGCGCTCGCCGCGCAGCTGCTGGCGGCGGCGGATTTCTGGCTGTTCGTGACGACCGCGGCACGGTACGCCGACGCGGTGCCGTGGGAGCTGCTGCGCACCGCGCGGCTGCGCGGCACGGTCACGGCGCTCGTGCTCGACCGGGTGCCGCGGGAGGCGACCGAGGAGGTCAGCGCCCACCTCGTCGAGATGCTGCGCGACCACGGACTGGAGGAGGCGCCGCTGTTCGTGCTGCCGGAGACCCGGGTCGACGGTCAGGGGTTGCTGCCGGAGGGCGTGACCGCGCCGCTGCGCGACTGGTTTGGTCGGCTCGCCGCGGACTCCGCGGCCCGGGCCGCGGTCGTCCGACGGACGCTCGACGGCGCGCTCGCGGCGCTCGCCCCGGCCGTCGATGGCCTCGCGGCCGCGGCGGACGACCAGGTGGCCGCGGCCACCGCCCTGACGGACCGGGTCCGCGCCGCGTACCGCGCGGCGCAGGGGCTGGTCGAGCACGGAGTGCGGGACGGCACGCTGCTGCGCGGCGAGGTGCTGGCCCGCTGGCAGGAGTTCGTCGGCACCGGCGAGCTGCTGCGCGCGCTGGAGGCGCGCATCGGCAAGTTGCGGGACCGACTCGCGGCGGCGATCAGCGGTCGTCCCGTACCCGGACGGCAGCTGCAGACCGCGTTGGAGTCCAACCTGGTTGCCCTTATCCGCGGTGCGGCGGCCGACGCCGCGGAGCAGGCGTACACCGGCTGGCAGGCCCACCCGGCCGGCGCGGCCCTGCTGGAGCCGTCGCTGGCGCGGCCGTCCGCTGACATCGCCGAGCGCGCCGAGCGGCTGGTCCGCGACTGGCAGCGACACGTGCTCGATCTGGTCCGGAAGGAGGGCGGCCAGAAGCGGGCAACCGCCCGCGGCGCGGCGTACGCGATCAACGCGACCGGCCTCCTGGTCATGGTGGGTGTCTTCGCGTCCACGGCGTTCATCCCCACCGGGGCCGAGGTGGCCGCCGCGGCCGGCACGACCGTCGCGGCCCAGAAGGTCCTCGAGGCGATCTTCGGCGACCAGGCGATCCGGACCCTGGCCGCGAAGGCGCGCACCGACCTGCTGGCGCGGGTCGACGAGCTGCTCGACGCCGAGGCCGCACGCTTCCTCGGCCGGATCGACGCCGTCGGCGTTGACGACGCTCCGGGCCAGGAGCTGCGGGCCGCCGGCCGCGAGGTCGAGCGTGCCCGCGCCGCCGCGGAGCTCACCGCCGGCGAAACGGGCCGGCTCGCCCTGCCGAGGACGGGACGATGAGCACCGGCCGCGGAGATCCGGCGTGACCGGCGTCGCCGGCCGGGTCCGCGGTGCGCTGCGCAGCGACCGTCGGCTGGATCCCGAAGCGTTGGTACGCCGAGTCGAGGCGCTGCGCGGGTTCCTGGACGCCGCCGACGGGCACCTGCCACCGGATCGACTGGTCGCCACCCACACCGTGGTCGAGCGTGCCGGCGCGCGGCTCGCCCTGTCCCGGGAGCACACGGTCGTCGCCCTGGCCGGCTCGACCGGAAGCGGCAAGTCCAGCCTGTTCAACGCGCTCGCCCGGCTCGACCTCTCACCCGTCGGCGTACGCCGGCCGACCACCGGCGTCACACACGCCTGCGTGTGGGGTACGCCCGAGGGCGCCACGAAGCTGCTCGACTGGATCGGCGTACTCCCCCGGCACCGGTTCGCGCGCGAGAGCGCGCTGGACGCGGACGACGAGGCTCCGCTGCGCGGTCTCGTCCTGCTCGATCTGCCGGACTTCGACTCGGTCGAGCGGTCGCACCGGCTGGAGGTCGATCGGCTGCTGGGCCTCGTCGACCTCGTGGTCTGGGTGGTCGACCCGCAGAAGTACGCCGACAAGGTTGTCCATCTCGGCTACCTACGTGAGTTCCACCGGCACCGCGACGTGACTCTCGTGGTGCTCAACAAGGCCGACCTGTTGACGCCGGCTGACGTCACAAACCTGCTGACCGACCTGCGTCGGCTGCTCGACGACGACCAACTGGACGGCGTACCTACGATCGCCACGTCCGCCGTCGACCCGAACGGGCTCGCCGAGCTGCGCGCGCTGCTCGAACGCACAGTCGCTGGGCGGCAGGCGGCGCTGCGGCGGCTCAGCGGCGACGTCGACGTCGTCACCGAGGAGCTGCAGACCATGGTCGGTCCGCCGGCCGCGGAGGATGCCGTCGACCGCGACACGATCCGGCGGCTCGGCGACGCGCTGGCATCCTCGGCCGGCGTACCCGCGGTGACCGAGGCGACCGAACGGGCCTACCGGCATCGGGCGGGAGCGGCCATGGGCTGGCCGGTCGTGCGGTGGTTGCGGCGGCTACGGCCCGATCCGCTGCACCGGCTGCACCTTCCCGCGTCGGCCGACCCGGAGGCTCCGGTCGCGGCGACCTCGGTGCCGGATCCGGACGCGGCGCAACGCGCCGCCGTCGGGCTGGCCATCCGACGGGTGGGCGACACGGCCGGCGCTCCGCTCCCGACGCCGTGGCCCGCCGCGGTCGGTGAGGCCGCGCGATCCAAGCTGGCCGACCTGCCCGACGCGCTCGACCGGGCGGTGGCGGGCACCGACATCGGGCTCAACCGCACGCCGATCTGGTGGCGACTGGTCGGCGCGCTGCAGTGGTTGGCCACGATCGCGGCCGTCGTGGGCCTCGGCTGGCTGGTCGTCGGGTACGTCATCCGGGCGCTCGGACTTCCGCAACTCGAACATCCGCGGGTCGGCGAGGTGCCCGTACCCACGCTGCTGCTGCTCGGCGGCCTGCTGCTGGGCATGCTGATTGCGCTGCTGATCCGGCCGGTGGTGGGGTGGGCGGCGCGGCGGGCCCGGGTCCGGGCGGAGACGCGGCTGCGGGCCGCGGTGACGGACGTCGCGCGCGAGTACGTCGTCGCGCCCGTTCGCGAGGTGCTGCGGGCGTACGCCGACGCGCGCGCGGCGCTAGCGGCCGCCCGGGCCGACCGGTAGCCGGGCCGACCGGTGAGCCGGGTCGTGCGCGCCGGTCTCGCGCTGCTCGGTGCGCTCTACCTCGCCGGCGGCGTGCCGGCGCTGGTCGCCCCGCGCTGGTTCTTCGACGAGTTCCCCGGTTTCGGGCACCGGTGGACCGCCGCGTACCCGCCGTACAACCCGCACCTCGTGGCGGACCTCGGCGCGACCTTCGTGACCCTCGCGACGCTGCTGCTGCTCGCCGCGTGGCTCGCCGACCGGCGGGTCGCCGGCGCGGTGCTCGCCGGCGTGCTGGTCTTCTCCACGCTGCATCTGGTGTTTCACGCGACGCACACCGGCACGCTCACCGGGTTCGACCTGGCCGCGAGCCTGACCGCGCTCGCGCTGGGCGTGCTGATCCCGGCCGTGCTGCTGGTCGCCGTCCTCCGGTGGACTCGGCCACGCTGACCGGCGCGGCTCAGCGGGCCAGCCGGCGGGTCGCTCAGCGGGCCAGCCGGTGCGCGAGCCAGGACAGTGCGAGCGGATAGCGGTAGTCGATCGCGCCGTGGCCGGCGTCGAACAGTTCAAAGTGGACACGTTCGTCCGGCACACCGATCCGCGACAGCTCCGCCCGGAACGCCTCCGCGCCGAGATCGAGGTGGAACTCGTCCCGCGTACCGGCGTCGATCCAGGCCGCGCGCAGCGATCGCAGCGCGTCGGCGTACCGGTCGACCATGCGCACCGGGTCCCAGTCGAGCCAGCGCTGCCACGCCCGCGGGCGCAGCGCACCCGTTCTCGGGTCGAACGGCAGCTCGGGCGTGCCGTCGTCCGCGGCGGAGAAGCACGCCGCGCAGCCGAGCACGACGAGCAGCGACTGGTCGGCCTCCTTCGCGAACGCTGGCCGCGACTGGAAGTCCGCCCACCAGCGCATGATGTCGTGGTCGTAGGCGCGCAGGAACCGGGCCGCCTTCGCGAACTCGGGGACGTAGCTCAGCTCGTACAGGCTGTCCCCCGCGTGCGTGGCGAGCGCGCCGAAGAGGTCCGGCCGCAGCATCGGCGTGATCATCGCGCCGAACCCGCCGGACGACTTGCCGGATATCGCGCGCGAGTCGCGCTGCGCGACGGTGCGGTACCGGGCGTCCACCCATGGCACGACCTCGTCGCACAGGTACGAGTGGTACGCCCCGGTGCCCGGCGAGTCGACGAACTGCGACCCGCCGTACGCCGTCCACGCGTCGACGTAGACCACGATGCAGCCCGGCGCCTCGCCGCTAGCGAACACCGCGTCGGCCGTCTCGATGAACGGCTGGCGGTACGGCGAGCGGTTCGCCCACATGTTCACGTACCCCGTGTAGCCCTGTATGACGTAGACCGCCGGGTACCGGGTGCCCACCTCGTCGTCGTAGCCCGGCGGCACGTACACCCAGATCGGCCGCTCGTGCGGGTCGCCCAGCGGGTTGTTACGAAGGAGCTTGGAGTCGATGACGGAGCGGTCGAGCCGGCCGGCCAGCTCGGTGTCCCATGGCAGCATGCGCCCAGTCAACCATCGCGGCGTGGCGGCCGGGGAGCCGCCGGGCCGGCCCGGCGTAGGCTCGACCGCATGCCTACGCCACGGACGCCGTACGAGGCCGTCCTGCACGCGGCCCGCGACATCGTCACGCTGGACACGGCGTTCGATGCCGAGATGCTGGGCGCCGCGCTGCTGGGCAGCGTCTACGCGCTCGCGGAGGATGATCGGGCGGCGGTGGTGCGCCGCTTCGTCGGCGACTTCCTCGCCGCGACGGCCCGCCGGCGTACGCCCGCGGCGACCGCGATCCGCCAGGTGTTCGCCACGCTGGTGCCCGAGGCGCCGGGGGCGGCCGGCGTCCGCCCGGGACCGGCGGCGCCGCCGTGGGCGGCTCATCTCGGTCGGGTACGCCTGACCGGCACTTTTTCCTACGGCGACGTCTACGGCGACCAGACGTCCTACCTGGCGACGTACGCGTACGACGACGGCGATCTCGGCGGCCCGGAGCATGCCGTCGTGGCGCTCGTGGACCACAACATCGGCATCGCCAAGGACGCATTCGTGGGCGGGCCGGCGGAGCGGGTCGTCGATCAGGTGCGCGAGATGTGCGCTGGCGACGCGCTGACCTGGTTCGGCGAGGTCGACCCCGCGCGCATGCGGGCGGAGATCGACCGGCACTTGGAGATCACCGACGCGCTGACCGAACTGCCGGACGAGGGCTCGCTCGCCACCGACCGGGCGCTGGTCGGCGCGCGCCTCGCCCTACTGCCGGCCCCCAGCGACAAGCCGGACGCAGAGCCCGAGCCCATGTCCGCGGACGCGCGCATGGCCCTCGTCGCGGAGTTCCTGGCCTCGACCGAGGCAGCGGACGCCGGCCTGACCGAGCTCGACGAAGCGGACCTGGCGTCGCTGCATTTTTGCCTGAGCCTCGTGCTCGACCACGCCGACACGTTCCCCGACGTGAACCCGCTGCGTTGGAGCCCGGCCGTCGTCGGCCTGTTCCTCCTGGACTGGGTGCACCGGCGTGCGGTGCTGGACCCCACCGACGCGGCCATGCTGCCGCGGGCGCTGCGGGCCTGGGTGGCGTACGCGGCGCGCCGCCGAGGGCTGCCGGAGCCGGCCGGGAGCCAGACCGTGGAGGCGGTGGATGAACTGGCCGACGAATTCGCGCGCCTGTACGCGACCGGCGAGCGGCGCAGCCCCGCGACCGCCGCGGTCGCGCAGCTCATCGCCGAGGGCGTCGATCCGAACGACCCGGCGGCGCTGAACACGTGGCTGTCGGCCAACCGCAACGGTGGCCGACCCGCGGACTGAGGCTCACCTGCCGCGCTCGGGGCGACGTCGCGTCCGGCCACACCGGGCGAGCGGCGACGCCGTGGCCGACGACGACGTCGTGGTCGAGGGCGCGACGGGCACACAGCGCCCACCGCGGTGGCCGCAGCCGATGGGCCGCCGCCCCGTTGGGTCTCGGTGCGGCGGAGCGGGCGCCTTCCCGGGCGGGTGCGGTGGCTTCCAGCCGGGCGCGCGGGGCGGCGGCGTCCAACCGGGCAACCGAGGCGGCGTCAAGCCGGGTGCGGGCGCCGGCGGCGTCGGCACGGGCGTGACCCCGGGCGGCGTCGGCACGGGCGTGATCTCGGGCAGCCGGGGCGGCGCGGGCGTACCGTCGGCGCGCGCGGGCGCGATGGCCGGCCGGGAGGGCGCCGGTCCGGGACGGTGTTCGGAACGCCCTCGCGGCGTACCGGCCGAGCTTGTGGTCGCCACCGGCGTGGGTTCGGGGCGACCGAGGGTCGGACCGACCGGGACGTCGACCCACGGGACGATGACCGCGGGCACCTGGGCCTCCTCGGCGAGGAACGGCGTCGTCTGACCAGCACCGTCGTCGGCGAGTGTGGCCGAACCCGCGGTGATGGCGGCCAGCACCGGCAGCGACGCCGTCGCCACGAGGAACGCCACGATGGCGGCGTAGCGCCAGGGCGTACCGGCGAGTCCTTGGGCCCGGTGGATCCCCGCGACGCGGCGTTCGGCGGCGTGGGTACCGCCGGTTGCGCGGTGCCGGGCCAGCAGGCGGCGGACTCGGGGGGCCGCCGGCCGCGCGTCCGGGATCCTTGGGCCCGAGCCGTGATCCGGCACGCGTGACTCCTCGCGTCGATGACATGGAACCGCGCCCAACAGCGTCGCCTAGTAACGCAACGTTGGCCAGCCAACAACAGCGTGTCACCGTGCCAAGTTCGCAGGCAGCGGACAAAACGCCGCATCCCGGCGCACGTCACGCCCGAGGTGTGGGCGCGCTCACCGCTTCTGCGAATATGGACGCGACGGCACCGTGGCCGCGGCCACCGCGCACCCGCAGCTCGGCGTACCGACCTGATCGTGCGCGGGCACGGCGCGACCCCGGGCCGGCGCTCCCGCCGCGTGGCAGTCCCTACCGGGCCGAGGCGCGGCACGCAGAACCCGCTGCGCGGCCGGGACACCCCCGTCGCCGCTCACATGACAGGGAGATACGGATGGCGAAGGGCGACGAAGCCCAGGCCCGGAGGCCGGACGCGGCCCGGGCGGCCTCGCGGCGACCGGCGGCGACGCGGACCCACAACGGACGCGCCGCCAGGTCGGCGGACACGTCGGAACCCGAGCTCGTGCAGCTGCTGACCCCCGAGGGGGAACGGATCGACAGCGTGCAGGGGCCCGACGGGATCGAATACACCGTCGACTTCACCGACGAGGAGTACCGGGGTCTGTACCGCGACCTCGTCATCGTGCGCCGGCTCGACGCCGAGGCGACGGCGCTGCAGCGCCAGGGCGAGCTGGGCATCTGGGCGAGCCTGCTGGGCCAGGAGGCCGCACAGGTGGGCTCCGGGCGGGCCCTGCGCGACCAGGACATGGCGTTCCCGACGTACCGCGAGCACGGCGTTCTCTATTGCCGCGGCATCGACCCGATCATGCCGTTGGGCCTGTTCCGCGGCGTGGACCAGGGCGGCTGGGACCCGAACGAGTTCAAGTTCAACATGTACACGATCGTGATCGGCGCGCAGACTCTGCATGCGACCGGGTATGCCATGGGCATCACCAAGGACGGCAAGGTCGGCAGCGACGACGGCGAGGCGGTCATCGCCTACTTCGGCGACGGCGCGATCTCGCAGGGCGACGTGAACGAGGCCTTCATCTGGGGCTCGGTGTTCCACGCGCCGATCGTGTTCTTCTGCCAGAACAACCAGTACGCCATCTCCGAACCCCTCGAAAGGCAGACGCGCATCCCGCTCTACCGGCGGGCCAGTGGCTTCGGCTTCCCCGGCGTCCGGGTGGACGGCAACGACGTGCTGGCTTCCTACGCGGTCACCCGCACGGCACTCGACCACGCGAGGCACGGTCAGGGCCCGACGCTCATCGAGGCCTACACGTACCGGATGGGCGCCCACACGACCTCCGACGACCCGACGCGATACCGGATCGCCGGCGAGCTCGAGACGTGGCAGGCGAAGGATCCGATCAAGCGAATGAAGGCGTTCCTCGAGAAGCAGCAGATCGCCGACGAGACGTACCTCGCCGACGTCGACGAGCAGGCCAAGCGGGAGGCGGTGCACCTGCGCGAGCGGGTGCTGTCGATGCCCGACCCGGAGCCGCTGACGCTCTTCGACCATGTGTACGCCGGCGGTTCTCCACACCTCGACGCGCAGCGCGAGCGGTACGCCGCCTACCTCGAGTCCTTCGACGGGAGTGCGCACTGATGGCAACCGAGACCCTGACCCTGGGCAAGGCCCTCAACACGGGCCTGCGCCGCGCACTCGAGAACGACCCCAAGGTTGTGATCATGGGCGAGGACGTCGGCAAGCTCGGCGGCGTCTTCCGCATCACGGACGCCCTCCAGAAGGACTTCGGCGAGGACCGCGTCATCGACACCCCGCTGGCCGAGTCCGGCATCATCGGCACCGCGGTCGGCCTGGCCATCCGCGGGTACCGGCCGGTCTGCGAGATCCAGTTCGACGGCTTCGTGTACCCGGCGTACGACCAGATCGTCAGCCAGGTGGCGAAGATGCACTACCGCTCGCAGGGCAAGGTGCGGCTGCCGATCGTCATCCGCATCCCGTTCGGTGGCGGCATCGGCGCCGTCGAGCACCACTCCGAGTCTCCGGAGGCGTACTTCGCACACACCGCCGGTCTCAAGGTCGTCTCCTGCGCGAACCCGTCCGACGCGTACACGATGATCCAGCAGGCCATCGCCTCCGACGACCCGATCGTGTTCATGGAGCCCAAGCGCCGCTACTGGGAGAAGGGCGAGGTCGAGATCGACGCTCCGCTCGGCTCGGCGTACCCGCTGCATGCCTCGCGTGTCGAGCGGGTGGGCACGGACGCGACGATCCTCGCGTACGGCCCGATGGTGCGCACAGCGTTGGATGCGGCCACCGCGGCCGAGGACGACGGGCGCTCGCTCGAGGTCATCGACCTCCGCACGCTGTCGCCGCTCGACCTCGGCTCGGCCTTCGAGTCGGTGCGGCGCACCGGCCGGTGCGTGGTTGTGCACGAGGCGCCGGGCAACCTCGGCATGGGCGCGGAGATCGCGGCCCGGATCACCGAGGAGTGCTTCTACTCGCTCGAGGCGCCCGTGCTGCGGGTAACCGGATTCGACACGCCGTACCCAGCCGCGCGGGTCGAGGAGGAGTACCTGCCCGATCTGGATCGGGTGCTCGACGCCGTCGACCGGACGTTCGGGTGGTGAGAATGTCGCGGATCAAGGAATTCAACCTGCCCGATCTCGGCGAGGGCCTCACCGAGGGTGAGATCCTCAAGTGGCTGGTCGGTGTCGGCGACACGATCGAGCTGAACCAGCCGATCGTCGAGGTCGAGACCGCGAAGGCCGCCGTCGAGATCCCGGCGAAGTGGGCGGGCAAGGTCGTCGAAATCCATCATCCAGAGGGCACGACCGTGGAGGTCGGCACCCCGATCATCGCTATCGACACCGACCCGGGCGCCGGCCCGGCCTCGCCGCCGGCGGACTCGAAGCAGTCGCCGGAGTCCGCGGAGCCGTCCGCGGCGTCGCTCGAGGCGGTCGAGATGGCACCGGCCGAGGGTGCCGTCGAGCCCGGCCTGATCGGGGGGCCCGCGCCGGGCGGGCGTACCGCCGTGCTGGTCGGCTACGGCCCGCGGACGGCGGCGGCCAAGCGCCGTCCACGCAGGACAGACGCCGGCGGCGCCCCTCCGGCCGATCTTGCAGTTGTGGCGCCTCCCGAGTCCGCCCAAACCCCGGCAACTCAGCCACCGCAAGTGCAAGATCGCCAGGCCGGGGGCGGCGGGCCGGCACTCGCGAAGCCGCCGGTCCGCAAGCTGGCACGCGACCTCGGCGTGGACCTGCACGCGTTGACCGGCAGCGGTCCACGAGGCTCGATCACCCGGGACGACGTCCGGTTCGCCGCGTCCGGCGCGGAGGTGGCCGAGCCCGCAGCGGCCGCGGCCGTCGGGGCGCCAGCGTTCGGGCCGGATCGAGAGCACCGGATCCCCGTCAAGGGCGTACGGAAGTTGACCGCAGAGAATATGGTCGCGTCGGCGTTCACCGCGCCGCACGTCACCGAGTTCCTCACGGTCGACGTCACCCGATCGATGAAGGCGCTCGAGCGCATCAAGGCGCTGCCCGACTGGCGCGAGGTGCGCATCTCGCCGCTGCTGCTGGTGGCGAAGGCGGTGCTGGTCGGGCTGCGACGCCACCCGATGGTCAACTCGACCTGGTCCGCGGAGTCCGCCGAGATCATCGTCAAGGAGTACGTAAACCTAGGCGTCGCGGCGGCCACCGATCGCGGCCTGATCGTGCCGAACATCAAGGACGCCGGGCGGTTGTCGTTGCGGGAGCTCGCCGACGCGATGACCGCGCTCGTGCAGACGGCGAAGGGCGGCAAGACGCCACCGGCGGACATGTCCGGCGGCACGTTCACGATCACCAACGTCGGAGTCTTCGGGGTCGACACCGGCACCCCGATCTTGCCGCCGGGCGAGGCGGCGATCCTCGCGTTCGGTGCGGTCCGGGAGACGCCCTGGGTGCACAAGGGAAAGATCCGGGTACGCCAGGTCACCACGCTCGGCCTCTCGTTCGACCATCGGATCATCGATGGCGAGCTCGGCTCGAAGTTCCTGCGTGACGTCGGGGCGTTCCTCACCGACCCGGAGGCGACGCTGCTCGGCTGGAGCTGACCGTCCGCCGACAGCCCCGGTTCGCACCCGTCGGCGCGAGCCGGGGCTCCACCTCTCGCGGGTACATCTTCGGGCGCCGAGCGCGGATTCTTACGATCGTTCGGCTGGTGGCACGGATCACCGAAGGATCCCGTGGCTCTGCGCCACGGCACGAGGTGTAATAGAGGTGCCCGGCAGCCAGCCGACAACCGAATACTCTGGGGAGCCGTAATGAGCATGATGAACCGCCTGCGTAACCGCCGCGACGCCGCCCGCCGCGCCCGCGCCATCGACCGCGCGCTGCACGAGGCCAAGTCTGAAGCGGTCCGCAAGGAGATCCTCGCGATCGCCACCCGTCAGCTCGGCTGACCTCCTCCTTCCCACAGAAGATGACCCGTCCGGGCGGCGTCCCGGCGGGTCATCGGTCGTTTGTGCCCCGGTCGTGAACGGCTCGGGTGCGGGATTCCTCGCGGCCGTGGTGCCCGGTACGGTTGGGCACGGCCGACACCCCCGGCCGGCAGGCTCCTGGAGCCGCCCCGGCCAGCGGCCGACATGCGACCAAGGAGGCGTAGATGACGTCCGACGGCCCCCACGCCGGACACGAGCCGGCCGAGGAAGCCGCCGGCCAGCCCAGGGCGGGCGTCGCGCGGGCAAGAGCGTCCGTGCCGGGCATCCGAGCCAGCGCCTCGGTGCCGCCGGCCGCGCCCCAGGCCGACGGCTCGGTGACGTCGGCGGCGCCCGAGGTTCCGGCGCCGCGCACCTCGGTCGAGTCCCGGCCCACGTTCTCGGCGACCGCGCCCGTTCCCGCCGCCAGCCGCCTCCGTCCCGGTGGCGAACCAGGTCCAGCCATCCCGGATGGCCTTCCCGCCCCGCGTCCGCGCGTGTACGGCACTCCGATCACGCCACCAGGCGGGCCGTACCCAACGGTTCCCGCCCCGCGGGACATTGAGCCACTCTTTCCTCCGATCGCCACCGAGCACGCGCAGGCTGGGCCGGCCCGCCCCGTCGCCAGGGGCTCTGCACACCCGACCCTGGCCTCCGGCGTAGCGCGCGTGAGCGGCGCACCCGGCGTGGGCGCCCCGCCCGGCGGGGCTGTTCCGCCCGGCGCAACCGGCTCGCCGTCCGCCCCGTTCGCATCCCCGCCGCAGGCCGTGCCCGGACCGCCGGCCGGGCTCCTGCCGGGTCGGGCCGGGGTCCCGCCGCAACCGACGCAGCCGACCGGACCGTTCCGCGGGGCCGGCCTCCCCGCGTACGGCGATCTCGTCGGCCTGATCCCGACGAGCGCCGCCGCCGCGCCGCCCGCACCGACGACCGGCGCACCCGCCGCTCCGGCACCCCCCGGCTACCCGCCCTCGCCGCCACAGCTCGGCCACCCACCGCTCGGGCGGACGCCCGCCCGCCCGGCTGCCTCCGAGCGACCCGGCCCGGCCCAGCCGACCGCACCCCCCGACGATCAGTCGCCGTTCGCCGCGTTCCGCACCGCGGCCGAGCAGGATCAGACGTCGACGCCGCAGGTACGCAGTGGTCGCGTGCTGGTCGCTGTCATCGCGGCGGCGGTGCTGCTGCTCGCCCTGCCGCTCGGAATCGTCTGGCTGGTCACGCGGCCCAACCCGTCGTTCAACGTCGGCGAGTGCGTACGCCAGTCCGGTACGGCGGCCGTCGAGGCGACCTGTCAGGAGCCCGGCGCGTACGAGATCGTGTCCAAGGTGGACACCGTCGAGAAGTGCGCGGACCGGAACCAGCCGTACGCGGTGCTCACCGCCAAGGGCGGCACGGAACAGGTGCTCTGTCTACGGCCGGCCGGCAGCGGCTGACCCTGTGGCCTCGACCACAGCCCAGGACTAAATCGGTCGCTCCTGTCGTACCCCGATACGACACTCACAGCATGTTGCGTGCCGCGATCCCGACCCGCCCGGAGGCCCGGCGCATCCTCGTCGGGACCCTGCTCTCGGCGGTTGGTCGCGGCCTGACCCTGCCATTCCTGTTCATCTACCTGCACGAGGTCCGTGGCGTCGGCGCGGCGACCGTCGGCTTCGTCGTCGGCTGGATGGGCGCCGTCAGCCTCGTGCTCGCGCCCGTGGCCGGCACCCTCACCGATCGGTTCGGCGCCCGCCGGGTCGTCCTGCCGTGCTTCCTCATCGAGGCGGCCGGGGTGCTGTCCCTCGCGGTCGTCCACACCGCCCCGGCCGCGTTCGCGTCGGCCACGGCGATGGCCGTTGGCTCGGCGGCGCTGTGGTCCGGCCAGACGACGATCCTCGCGTCGCTGACCGCGGAGGAGGAGCGCCAACGCGTCTTCGGGCTTCAGTTCACTCTGCTCAACCTCGGCATCGGCGTGGGCGGTCTCACCGCGGGGGCCATCGTCGACGTGTCCCGGCCGTGGACGTTCCAACTGCTGTACGTCCTCGATTCGGTCGGCTACCTAATCCCGATGACGATCCTGTTGTCGCTGCCCGCGGTCGGCCGCCGCCTCGCCGACCGGGCGGCGACCACGGAGGTCAAGCACCGGGGAGGCTACGCCGAGGTGCTCCGCGACCGACCGTTCCGCCGCCTCGTCATCTTCGGCCTCGTGCTGACGACCTGTGGGTACGCCCAGATCGAGGTCGGCTTCACCGCGTTCGCCACCACGGTGGCCGAGGTCAGCCCGCGGATCGTCGGCTGGGCCCTCGCCGCCAACACGCTGACGATCGTGATCGCCCAGTTGTTCGTGATCCGGGTCCTGCAGGGGCGCAGCCGCGCCAAGGCGCTGGCCGGAGTCGGCGTGCTCTTCGCCCTCGCCTGGCTGGTGCTGGGCGGCGCGGGCGCGGTCGATGGCGGGCAGGCGCTGCTTGCCGCGCTCGGTGTGGTGGCGTGCGCCTCCGTTTTCGCCCTCGGCGAGACGCTGCTCTCGCCGGTCATGCCTGCGCTGACGAACGCGCTCGCGACAGACGAGCTGCGGGGGCGGTACAACGCCATGGGCTCGATCATGTGGGGGGTGAGCGGCGTGATCGGTCCGGTCAGCGCCGGTCCCCTGATCGGCAGCGGCCTCGGCGGCGTCTGGGTCGTCCTCGTGGTGGGCGGCAGCCTCGTCGCGTCGCTGATCGCGCTCTCCCTGCGCGCGCTGCTCACGCCCGTCCAGGATGGTCGGGCCGTGGCGGTCGACACGGTCGCCATCCCGGAGCCAGCCAACGCGTAATCGATCGGGCACGATAGGCGGATGGATCCGCGAGTACGCGCGCCCGAGCTGCGCGGCCGGGGCTGGTTGAACACCGGTGGTCAGGAGCTGACCCTGGCCGCCCTGCGCGGCAAGATCGTTTTGTTGGACTTTTGGACGTTCTGCTGTCTCAACTGCCTGCATGTCCTGGACGAACTGCGCCCGCTCGAGGAGAAGTACGGCGACGTTCTGGTTGTCATCGGCGTGCACTCCCCGAAGTTCGAGCACGAGCGCGATCCGGTCGCGCTGGCCGCGGCCGTCGAGCGGTACGGGGTCGGGCACCCCGTGCTCGACGACCCCGACCTGATCACCTGGCAGCAGTACGCGGCGAAGGCCTGGCCCACCCTCTCGGTGGTAGACCCCGAGGGGTACGTCGTCGCCACCATGGCCGGCGAGGGCCACGCCGAGGGCCTGACCCGGCTCATCGACGAGCTGATCGCCACGCACGACGCGAAGGGCACGCTGCACCGCGGGGACGGTCCATACGTGCCGACACCCTCGACACCGACCGCGCTGCGGTTCCCCGGCAAGGCGGTGGTGTCGCCGGCGGGCACCCTCCTGGTCTCCGATTCCGCGCGGCACTCGATCGTCGAACTCGCCGCCGACGGCGAGACCGAGCTGCGCCGGATAGGGTCGGGCTCCCGCGGCCGGGAGGACGGTGCCGCGGAGGCGGCCGGTTTCGCCGAGCCGCAGGGCCTGTGCGTGCTGCCTCCACACGCCGCCGAGATCGCCGGGTATGACCTGGTCGTCGCGGACACCGTCAACCACCTGCTGCGGGGGGTCGAGCTGGCGAGTGGCGAGGTGCGTACGGTGGCCGGCACCGGCCGGCAATGGCGGTCCACCGTGGACGATCGGCCGCACGACGCGCTCGCGGTCGACCTGTCGTCGCCGTGGGACCTCGCGTGGTACGAGGACCGGGTCGTGATCGCGATGGCGGGCATCCACCAGCTGTGGTGGTTCGACCCGGTAAAGCGGACCGCGGGTGTCCTCGCCGGCACCACCGTGGAGGGACTGCGCGACGGCCCGCTTGAGCAGGCGTGGATGGCGCAACCGTCGGGGCTGTCCGTGTCGGCCGACGGATCCCGGCTCTGGATCGCCGACAGTGAGACCTCCGCACTGCGCTTCATCGAGGGCGGCACGATGTACACCGCGGTCGGCCAGGGCCTGTTCGACTTCGGCCACGTCGACGGACCGGCGGCCGAGGCGTTGCTACAACACCCGCTCGGCGTCGGTGCGCTGGCCGACGGTTCGGTGCTCGTCGCAGACACCTACAACGGAGCGATACGCCGCTTCGACCCGGCCTCCGACATAATGTCCACTGTGGAGTCCGGTCTCGCCGAGCCGAGCGACCTCGTGGTCGCGCCGGACGGCGGGGTGCTCGTCGTGGAGTCGGCCGCACACAGGCTGATCCGGCTGGCGCCGGGCGCGCTGGCCGCCGCCGGCGCGTCCGTGGTGTCCGGCCGCCGGCAGCGCACCGAGCGGCCTCCGACCGAACTCGCCGCGGGCGCGGTCACGCTGGACGTGATCTTCACTCCGGCGCCGGGGCAGAAGCTGGACGACTCGTCCGGTCCGTCGTCCCGGCTGGACGTTTCCGCTTCGCCGCCCGAGCTCCTGCTCGACGGGGCCGGCGTGTCCACGGAGCTGTCCCGCCGTCTCGTCCTCAACCGCGAGCTATCCGGCGGCGTCCTGCAGGTCATGGCGCAGGCAGCCACGTGCGACGCCGAGGCCGAGCACGCGGCCTGCCACCTGACCCGCCAGGACTGGAGTCTGCCGGTACGGCTCGCCACGGGTGGCGCCAGCCGGCTCCCGCTGATCCTGCGCGGCCTGGACGCCTAGATCCACGCAACCCCGCACAGAATGGCCCGTCGGAGGCACCGCGACGGCCCAATCCAGGCAAGACTGCGACGATCATGGGGAGAACGGTGTCACGCGCTCGCCGGCGGACTCGAGGGCGGTCCGCACCGCCCGCGCCAGCGTGACCGCGCCCGGTGTGTCGCCGTGCACGCAGACAGACTCCACCGGACACGCCACGACGGCGCCGTCGATCGCCGTGACCTCACCCGCGGCTGCCATCCGGACCGCCCTGGCGGCCACCTCCTCCGCGTCGGTCAGCACCGCTCCGGGCTGCAACCTCGGCACCAACCGGCCGGATGGCAGGTAGGCCCGGTCGGCGAACCCTTCGCCGACCACCCGCAGACCCGCCCCCACCGCATGACGGGCGAGCATCGAGTCGGGCAGGCACAGCAGCGGCAGGCCGGCGTCGTAGTCGACCACGGCGGCCACGACCGCGGAGGCCTGCGTTTCGTCGACGGAAGCGGTGTTGTAGAGGGCGCCGTGCGGTTTGACGTAGGACACCCGGATCCCCGCCGCCCGACAGAACCCGTCGAGCGCGGCAACCTGGTAGAGCACGTCGTCGCGCAGCTCCTCGACGGCGTACTCGATCCGCCGACGGCCGAACCCCGCCAGGTCGCGGTACCCCACCTGCGCCCCGACGCGTACGCCGCGACCGGCCGCGGCGGCACACACCCGCCGCATCGTCGACGGGTCGCCGGCGTGGAACCCGCACGCCACGTTCGCCGACGTGATGACGTCGAGCAGTGCCGTGTCGTCGCCGAGGGTCCAGACGCCGAACCCCTCGCCGACGTCAGCGTTGAGATCCATGAAAGGTCACCGTAGCGCCCGGCCGGGCCTGGCCCAGGACGGCGACCCCGGCCGCGTCGACGACCGCGATGACCGGGTACCCGCCCGTGGTCGGATGGTCGGCCAGGAACACCACCGGCTGCCCGTTCGGCGGCACCTGGACGGCGCCAAGGACGATCCCCTCGGGTGGCAGCTCCGCGTCGTCCGCGCGGGTCAGGGCCGGTCCGGCGAGTCGCGCGCCGACCCGGTTGCTGACCGGTGTCACGGCATACGCCTCGGTGAGCAGCCGGTTGATCGCCTCGAGCGTGAACAGGTCGTCGCGCGGACCGAGGCGTACCCGGAGGTGCAGCGCCGCACCCGGCGGCGCCGGCGCGAGGTCCTCCACGGTGGACGGTGCGACTCGCGTCAGACCGAGCGGCAACCGATCGCCGTCCCGCAACGGCGCGGGGCCGAGGCCGGAGAGGGTGTCCGTGGACCGGCTGCCGAGCACCGGCTCGGTCGCGATCCCGCCGGCGAACGCGAGGTACGAGCGCACTCCGAGCCTGGCCGGTCCCACCTCGATCACGTCGCCCGCCCCGACCCGCACGGCGCCGGCGGGGTCCAGCGCACGGCCGGCGACCCGCAGCGGCGCGACCGCCCCGGTCACCGCGACCATCGTGTCGAGGCGGAGCCTGAGCGCGCAGCCGAGCAGTGTGGTCTCCAGACCGGCCGCATCGTCCGCGTTGCCCACCAGCCGGTTAGCCAGCCGGAGTGCGCGCGGATCGAGGGAGCCCGAACGCGGGACGCCCAGGTGCGCCCACCCAGGCCGGCCGAGGTCCTGAATGGTGGTCAGCGGTCCGGCCCGCACCACCTCGATCACGTGGCCGCCAGGCGGACGGACGTCCCCGGTGTCAGCAGGGCCGGCGGGTCGCGGCGCACGTCGAACAGGGTCGCTTCGGTCCGCCCGACCAGGCGCCAACCGCCCGGCGACGCCGTCGGGTAGATGCCGGCGTAACCCGCCGCCAGACCCACCGAACCGGCCGGCACGCGAGGGCGGGGGCTCGGCAGCCGAGGAACCGCCCACTCCGGGGGAAGCCCGGCCAGGTAACCGAAGCCGGGCGCGAAGCCGCAGAACGCAACGCTCAGCTCGGCGTTGGCCAACCGCTCGACCGCGGTCCGGACGGGTACTCCCCACCGGTCGGCGACGTCGGCGAGGTCGACGCCGTCGTACCGGACGGGGATCTCCAGAACCTCGGTCACCGCGCGGTCGGCGGCCGGCGGCGGCGCCCAGCCGGCGATGAGTCGGGCGGTCGCGGCTGGGTCGGGCAGGCCGTCCAGCAGAACGGTGCGCGCGCCGGGCACGATCTCGGTCGCCGACAACTGGTCGGCGGTGCGCCGCCGCCACAGTTCGTCCCGCCACGCCGCTGCCCGTTCGCCGTCGACGCACTCGACGAGGAGCGCGGATTCGCCAGCCGGGCGGATCCGGACCCGGTCCACGATGTCATCCTGCCACCGCCGTGAGTCGTGAGCGGTTTCACTACCCGGAAGTAACCTACGGTGCCGTAACCTGGTCGCGTGACGACGACCGCCCGATCCCGGCCGCGCCCCGTGGACCTCGGTAAGCCGCGGATGCGCGGCCTGCTGCACGCGTACGCCTTCTTCGTCGCCCTCGCCTGCGGCGTCGTGCTCGTGTCGCTCGCCGCCGGCCGACCCGGCCTCGCACCGGTCATCAGCTGCGCGATCTACAGCGTTACCGTGTGCCTGCTGCTCGGCACGAGCGCCCTGTACCACCGTCGCGTGTGGAGTGCGCGCGGATACCAGATCATGCGGCGGCTCGACCACTCGATGATCTTTGTCTTCATCGCCGGCACCTACACGCCGTTCTGCGTTCTGCTGCTCCCCTCGGGGACCGCTGCGGTGTTGCTGGCCGTCGTGTGGGCCGGCGCGCTCGGGGGCGTCGCCCTCAAACTGATCTGGCCGCACGCCCCACGCTGGGCATCGGCCCCGCTCTACCTGGGGCTCGGCTGGGTGGCGCTCGCCGTGCTACCGGACCTGCTGGGGCGCGGCGGGGTGCCTCCGCTGATCCTGCTGCTCGCCGGGGGCGCGGCGTACAGCGTAGGCGCGGCGTCCTATGCGCTGCGCCGGCCCAATCCGTGGCCGACTGTCTTCGGTCACCACGAGGTCTTCCACGCATGCACGCTCGTCGCGGCGACCTGCCACCATGTCGCCGTCTACTTCGCGCTGTTCGCCTGACCCATCGGCGCCAAGTGCACGTGGTCGTCCACGTGCACATAGCCGAGCCGCTCGTAGATCGAGCGACTCGTCGGGTTGGCGTGCAGCCAGACCAGCTCCGTTCGGGCCGCCCCGAGCCGGGTCGCCGCCGCCGAGAGCGCGGCGCCGATGCCCATCCGGCGGTACGCCGGGAGCACCGTCACGGCGCTCACGTAGCCGGCCCGGCGCTGCACACGGACCCGGGCACAGCCCACTGGCACTCCGGCCAGCCGGGCGACGAGGTGGTGATGGCCGGGGGCGGCGAGGTGCCGCTCGGTCACCAGCGGTGCCAGTTCGGCGCCGTAGACGGCGAGGAACTCGGCCGCGTCCCCGGCCGGGCCGATCACCACCCCGTCGGGCGGATGCACGGACGGGGGCGCGACCGCCAGGCGGTACGCCGGCAGCACCTCCGCCACGGTGAACCCGTCGAGCGCGGTCGCGTGCTCTCCGCGTACCACGATGGTCCATTGTGGAGCGCGAGCGGCGAGCCAGTCGACGAGCTCGGCCACGACGGATGCCGGCGGGGGCGTGCGGTCGGCCAGCGGACGGGCCTGCGTCGCCCAGCGGTACGGCAGGCCCAGGCTGAGGCACGGCACGCCGGCGACCACGGCCGACTCGCCGCCAACGTCGGAGAGATCCGCAGCAGCGGCGTACGCGGTCGCGAGACGCTCGGCGTGATCGGGCACGTCCCCATGCAAGCAGCGGGTGGCTCCGGCCGCCAACGGTTTCGGCTCCGCATCGGGCGCCCCGCGTGGCCCCACGGACGAGCGCCGAATGGGGCAAGCTGGAGCGCATGACGGAACGCACGCTCGTGCTGTTGCGGCACTCGAAGGCCGAGCACGGCGACGCCGCGGACATGGACCGCTCACTGACCCAGCGCGGCCACGCCGACGCCGCGGCCGCCGGGGCCTGGCTCGCCCGCCGCGGCCACGTTCCCGACCTGGTCATCTGCTCGCCGGCGAGACGAACGCGCCAGACCTGGCACGCGGTGGCGGTCGCTCTCGGCGAGGCCAATCCGGCGGCGCCGGTCGTGCGCTACGAGCGGGAGGCGTACGACGGTTCGGCCGACGACCTGCTGACCCTCATCCGAGACATCGGCGACGAGTTCGGCACGGTGCTCGTCATCGGCCACAACCCGGCCATCTCGCAGCTGTCGGCGACGTTGGACCCCGAATCCGCCCGCGACTCCGAGGGGCTGCGAACCAGCGGGATCGCGGTGCACGGCGTACCCGACTCGTGGGCGAACTGCGGCGTCGAGCCGGCGCCCGTCGCGGGCGCACACACCGCGCGGGGCTGAGCGGGCCGCTACGGCGGTGGCGCCGCCTTGGGCGGTGGCGCCGCCTTCGGCGGCGGAAGGTTCGTCGGCTCGGGCGGTACGGGCGGGTTGCGCAACTCGACGTCTGGCGGGTCCGGCAGCATCGGCCCCTTGCGGTGGATCTGCTGGGTCTCCTCGAACATGGACCGCACGCCGCGGCGGCGGCGCTCGGTCCAGAACCAGATCGTGAGCAGCACGAGCGTCGCACCGGCGAGCATCAGCACCCAGCCCACGACGTCGAGATCCAGCCAGGTCGGCTCGATCGTGAGGCCGTAGGTCAGGATTGCCCCTAGGGCTATGAGGAAGATCCCTCCGCCAATGCCCATGTCTGCCCCCTTTTGGCGCTTTATCAGGCTACCGCCGCCGCTGGGACGGTGATGCCATGTGCGCGGAGGAGGCGTCAGAACGCATCGTCGGGCAGATCCATCAGGTCCAGGGTCGTCGCCTCGATCACCCGCCGGTCGGCGCCGAGCCGCGGCAGGACCTCCCGCGCGAAGAACCGCGACGCGGCCACTTTGCCCTGGTAGAAGGCCTGATCGGCGGCCGAGACCTCGCCGGCCAGGGCGCGCAGCGCGACGTCGGCCTGGCGCTGTAGCAGCCAGCCGACGACCAGGTCGCCGAGCGCCAGCAGGAGCCGTCGGGAGCTGAGTCCGGCCTTGTACAGCGCCCGCGGGTCGCCGCCCTGTGCCTCGCCGAGCCAGCCGGTCATCGTGCCGAGCATGGTCTGCGTCTCGGCCAGCGCGGCGGCCAGCGCGAGCCGCTCCTCCTTGAGCTGGCCGTTGCCGCCCTCGGACTCGATGAAGGCCTGGATCTCGCCGGCCACGGTCGTCAGCGCCCGGCCACCGTCCTTCACGATCTTTCGGAAGAACAGGTCGAGGCTCTGGATCGCGGTCGTCCCCTCGTACAGGGTGTCGATCTTCGAGTCGCGCACGTACTGCTCGAGGGGGTAGTCCTGCAGATAGCCGGAGCCACCGAGGGTCTGCAGAGCCTCGTGCCCGAGCAACTCGTACGCCCGCTCCGCGCCGCAGCCCTTGACCAATGGGAGCAGCAGGTCGTTGACCCGCTCCGCCTGCTCGGCGACGGCCGAGTCGCCGCCGGCGAGGGCCAGCTGAATGGTGTCCTGCCAGGTGGCGGCGTAGCAGACGAGAGCGCGCAGGCCCTCGGCGTACGCCTTCTGCAGCATCAGGGATCGGCGTACGTCGGGATGGTGGGTGATCGCCACGCGAGCCGCGGTCTTATCGGCCATCCGCAGCATGTCCGCGCCCTGGACCCGACTCCCGGCGTACTCCAACGCGTTCAGGTAACCCGTGGACAGCGTGGCGATCGCCTTGGTGCCGACCATCATCCGGGCGTACTCGATGATCAGGAACATCTGCCGGATTCCGTCGTGGACGTCGCCGAGCAGCCAGCCCTTGGCCGGCACTCCGTGCTCGCCGAACGTCAGCTCGCAGGTCGTGGAGACCTTGAGGCCCATCTTGTACTCGACGTTGGTGGCGAAGACGCCATTGCGCTCGCCGAGCTCGCCGGTCCGCGGATCGAAGTGGAACTTCGGCACGACGAACAGCGATAGGCCCTTCGTGCCGGGCCCACCCGCGCCCTCGACGCCGACCGGCCGGGCCAGCACGTAATGGATGATGTTGTCGCTCAGATCGTGCTCGCCGGACGTGATGAACCGCTTGACGCCCTCCAGGTGCCAGGATCCATCCGGCTGTGGGACAGCCCGCGTGCGGCCGGCGCCGACGTCCGAGCCGGCGTCCGGCTCGGTGAGCACCATGGTTGCCGCCCAGCGCTTCTCGACGAAGAGTCGGGCCCACTCCTTCTGCGCGGCCGTGCCCTCGAGGAACAGGGTATAAGCGAACGACGGACCCGAAGCGTACATCCAGATCGGCGCGTTCGAGCCGAGGACCAGGTCGGCGAGCGACCACCACAGCGCGCGTGGAGCCCGCGTGCCGCCGAGCTCGGCCGGCAGGTCGAGCCGCCAGAACTCGGAATCCATGAACGCCGCGAAGGAGCGGCGGAATTCTTCCGGCATCGTCACGCTGTGCCTGGCCGGGTCGAACACGGGTGGCCGCCGGTCTCCGCTCGCGAAGCTGGGGGCGAGGTCCTCCCGGGCCAGCCGCTCGACCTCGGCGAGGATGCTCCGCGCCGTGTCGACGTCGAGGTCGGCGTACGGGGCCCGGCCCAGCGTCCGGTCGGCGCCGAACACCTCGAAGAGGTTGAACTCGAGGTCCCTCAGGTTGCTCTTGTAGTGGCTCATTCGTGCCGGCCCCCGCTCCGAGCGTGGTTACCCATCAGTAACTAGGATGGTATTACCCGCGGGTAACAGAGGACAAGCCGATCGGGCGGGTGACCGATGCAACATCCGTCACCACCGTCGATCGTCGTCGTTTGGCTCGGTGACGCACCGGCGTGGGGAGGTCACACATGTTCGCGAACCTGCTGAACCTGTTCTTCGAGCCCCGCCATCCCCGCCGGTACGTCGGTCGCCACCGCGCCCCGGGGCACATCCGTTACGTCGCCGTCGCGCACGTGCCCCGCTAACCTTTCCCGCCGATCTAGGGCGAATTCTGGTTAGTTGATCTCCAACCACCAGAATTCGCCCTAGATCGACTGAGTGGAGACTGAGTGGAGCAGTGGAGCAGTCGGGGTGGCGTGTCAGGCGGTGCCGACCTCCCAGCTCGGCACGGCTGGCGAGTTGACGGTACGCGGACCGGCGTACTCCATGAGCACGAGCGCGATGTCGTCGTCCAGTCGGCCCTGCACCCACTCCACGAGGGCGGTCTCCAGCGACGCGAGCCCGTCCCCGACCGTGCCGTGTCCGAGCAGCCGCCAGGCGCGCTCGGCGGTTGGGAAGAACTCCCCGTCGCGCCTGGCCTCGCCGAGACCGTCCGTGTACAGGAGCAGACGGTCGCCCGGCTCGAGGCGCTCGACCCGCGGGCGTACCACGGGCATGAAGCCCAGCGGTGGCGCGGTCGAGGGCGGATCCAACGGGATCACCTCGCCGCGCCGCAGCAACAGCGGCGCCGGGTGTCCACAGTTGACAATGGTCAGGGTGCCACCGCGCTCCTCCACGAGCGCGGCGGTGACGAAGTCCTCGTCGCCGACGCTGCGGGCGACCGCCCGGTCGAGGTCGGCCACGATCGCTCGCAGATCGGCCCGCTCGTATGCGACGTGCCGGTACGAGCCGAGCACGATACTGGCGAGGCGCACCGCATCGAGACCCTTGCCGCGTACGTCCCCGATGATCATGCGTACGCCGTACGGCGTGTCCAGCGCCTCGTACAGGTCGCCGCCGATGTCCGCCGCCGCGGTGGCCGAGATGTACCGGCCGGCGACCGCGAGCGTGCCGACCCGGGGACCCAACGGACGCAGCACGGCCTGCTGCGCAACGGACGCCAAGCGGGACAGCTCGGCGATCTGTTCGGCCTGCCGGTTCCGGATCTGCGCGACGGCCGCCGCGATGCCCGTGGCCAGCGCGATGCCGATCACGTTGACGACGGTGGCCAGCGAGAACATTTCACTCGCGAGCGCGAACGACGCACCGATCACGGTGGCCACCGCGCCGACCGCCAGCACCACGCGCCACGTTGCGAACACGGCGGCGAGGAACGGCGCGGCCGCGACGAGACCGACGTAGTTAGCATCCCTCCCGTCCGCGAGCTCGACCGCCGACACGAGTGCGAGCAGCACACAGGCCGCGCCGAGACCGACGCGGGAACCAGGACTCATCATCGGGCGGCGGCCCGGCGGAAAGAGCTGCATGGGTACGCCGAACAGCATGCCTGATCCGCTGCTGGGACTGAACGGAGTTGACCTCTCGTCCGAGGCGGATTTGGCCGGCCGGTGAGTGGTCGCCGAAATCAACCCGCCAGAACCTCGTATCGGACGGTCGCCACACCAGCATCGAGCGGGGCGATCGCCTCGAACGCGGCGCGGGACAGGTCCAGGCAGCGGCCATCGACGTACGGCCCGCGGTCGTTGATGCGCACGATGACCGACCTGCCGTCGCTCAGGTTCGTCACCCGCACCCGGGTGTCGAACGGCAGCGACTTGTGCGCCGCGGTCATGGCGTCCGGGTCGAACTGCTCGCCGTTCGCCGTCGGCTGGGCCTCGGAGTAGAACGACGCCTCGCACGTGCCGGAGTCGACCACCTTCGCGGCGGTCGACTTTGTGGGGGTCGGGCTCGGTCTCGACGTGCGGGTGGTGCTCCGCGACGCGTGCTCGCCGGACCGGGACGGGGTCGGCCGCGCGCTGGACGTCGGCGCGGCGGCCGTCGTCGGCGGTGTCACCGCGGGTGCCCGCGTGGTCCCGGCGGTCGGGACGTTGCTGGCGGCCGGGCTCGGCGTTGCGCTGGCCGTGTCCACGGCTCCGAGCCGGTGCACGCCGATCGCACCACCCACCAGGACGGCGGCGACGACCGCGGCTGTTGCGAGAGGACCCAGGGGAATTCCGCGGGTACGCCGGGCGGCGTGCTTGCCGGTCAAATCCCGACCCTTCTTCCGACGACAGGCAGGGCGGACCGTAGCGAGAGCGGCACTTCGGATGTCAAGGTGATCGAGCTGATTCGCTCGGATTTAGACCGAAACGTTCGGCCGAACGAACGACCGCCCGTGGGTCGCACGTTCCACCCAGCGCAGCGCGGCGTCGGTGGCCATGCGCGCCAGCGCGCACCCTTATCGCGTACCGGCGTGGCTCGGCGGGCATCCCGCGGTGGTCGCCCGCGTCGCGGCCATTTTGCATCGACGGACACCTATCGGATTAGCGGGCGCACCCGGCGCTAGCTGGGTAGGCTCCGGCTCATGACGTACGCGTTGCTCAACAAGCTCACCGCCAAGCCGGGCCAGCGCGACCAGATCGTCCAGATCTTGCTTAAGTCAGGCACGCTGTTCGAGGACAACTCGGCCTGCCTCATGTACCTGGTCAGCGAGTCCGTCGACGACCCGAACGTCATCTGGGTCACCGACCTGTGGACCAGCGGTGAGGAGCATGCCGAGGCCCTCAAGGCGCCCGAGCTGCGGCCCTATGTGGAGCAGGCGATGCCGCTCCTAGAGGGCATGCCCGAGCAGATTGAGATCAGGCCGGTGGGCGGCAGGGGCGTGCCCGGCTGAACGCCTCCATCCGCGCAACGTTGCCAAGGTTGGGGTAATCGGCGGCGCGGACACCCCAACCAGGGCAAGGATGTGTCCGCAAGCGCGCGGGAGTAGGTTCGGTGCTGAGCCGCCCGGAGGGGATCTGACATGAGCGCGTTCACTGTTGAGCTCGCGAACCAGCCCGGCGAGGTGGCACGGCTATGCGAGGCAATGGCGGGCCGTGGCGTCAACATCGTTCTGTGCGCCACATCGCGCGGCGACAGCGGCACCATCGCCTTCATCACCGACGACGACGCGGCCGGCAGAACCGCGCTTGACGGTGCCGGCATCGAGTACTCCGAGCGCCCGGCGCTGACCGTCCGGATGGACAACGTCCCCGGCGCCGGCGCCGCAACCTTCCGCAAGCTCGCCGATGCCGGCGTGAACGTGGACCTGCTCCTGCCGGTGCGCGTCTCGAACGAGCAGTTCTACGCTGTGATCTGCGTGGACCATGTCGAGGCGGCCAACACCGTGCTCGGCGAGCAGGTCGTCACCGGGTAACGACCGGGAACCGAGCCCACGTCCCGCCCGCTTCGCGTCGGGCCTCCTCGGCGAGTTCAGCGGCCACGCGCCGCGTTCGGGCGGAGCCGGCCGGCATGGCGCGGGCTTCCTAGGTTGGATCATGGTGGATGGGTGGTGCAATTTCGCCCGCCACGGGTGATGCGCCCGGGGCGACGGTTGGGAAACATGTCCATATGGTCGACGTGGAGACCGAAAAGCGGCACTCCCGGCAAGAGGCCGGAGAGCGCATGATCGGCCTGGCCCGCGTGTCGGCCGAAGGATCTCCGTCGGAGATCGGCTCCAACGGCGAGTCGATCCGCCTCGCCGTCGCCGACGAGCTGGAGAGTTGAGATCGTGGACCGTGCGACTGTGTCGGTGGCAGTCGTTGCCAGCCGCACAGAGGCCGAACTGATCGTCGGCATGCTGCGCAGTCACGGCTTGCGGGCAGCCTTGGCGGCAGACGATGCCGGCGGGCAGTACCCGCAGCTGCAAGTCGAGGGTGTGCGCGTGCTGGTTGCCCCCTCCGATGAAGCCTTGGCGCGTCGGCTCCTAGCCGACGCCCGTGACACTGCCCGCCCGGTCGACGGCGACTAGCTCCGGCTTTCTTCCGGGAACGTCCGTCAGCTCCTGTGAAAGGGGGATCGTTTCGCTATGGCAAGGATTGTTGTGATCGGCGGCACCGGGCTCATCGGTTCCAAGCTCGTCGCAAAGCTCACGAAGGATGGCCACGAAGCCGTCGCCGCGTCACCGAACTCCGGCGTCAACACCGTGACCGGTGACGGCGTCGCCGAGGTTCTCGAAGGTGCCGACGTTGTCGTGGACGTATCCAACTCGCCGTCGTTCGAGGAGCAGGCGGTGCTGGACTTTTTCACCGCCTCAACCACGAACCTTCTCCGTGCGGCGGCCGCCGCCGGCGTCGGCCATTACGTCGCCTTGTCGGTCGTCGGCGCGCAGCGCCTGACCGAGAGCCCCTACCTTCGCGCCAAGATCGCGCAAGAGGACCTGATCAGGAAGTCGGGCGTCGACTACTCGATCGTTCACGCGACTCAATTCTTCGAGTTCGTCAAGAGCATCGCGGACTCCGCCACCGTGGACGGAGTGGTGAAGCTCTCGCACGCGCTCATTCAGCCGATCGCCGCCGATGACGTAGCCAGCGCGGTCGCCCAAACCGCAGTCGGCGATCCAATCAACGGCATTGTCGAGGTCGCCGGACCTGAGCAGTTCAGTCTCGATGACCTCATCAGAAAGGCCCTGCGCATCCAGCGCGATCCGCGGGAGGTCGTCGCCGATCCCGAGTACCGCTACTTCGGCGCCCGCCTCCACGAGCGAACGCTCATTCCCGGCGACGACGCGCTGATCTTCGAGACCCGCTTCGAAGATTGGCTCGCCCACCCTGCGACATAACCCGCCAGCCCGCCGGCTATCCCAAGCCTGCTGGCGCAACTTCACCACGCTCGATGTTCACCAGGATCGAGAGAATCAGGGTCTTAGGTCGGTATCAATCCTGACCAAGACCTTCGTCGTGGAGCGGGTGAGGGGAATCGAACCCCCACTGTCAGCTTGGGAACCGTCTTGAATGGTCACCCGGTGTTAACGACATCGCGGCCCAGCCTGCTGCCGGTCGCTCAACGTTGGCGGACCGCCATGATCGACAGCCCGTCGTTGACCCCCGTTTGCCGTCGGATCGGGCACGGACGGGGCACGAAGCAGGCGACCGACCACTTGATCCGTAGTTTTCGGCAACACGGCCGGATGGAGTCGTTTACGAGGTCGCGACGAACCTTCCGGCTCCGGAGCGCGTGGTCTGGGTGCTCCGGTTGCTGTACTTCGCTGCTGTACGCCGACAAGCGTTCCGCTAGTCGGCCCGAGTTGAGGCCGCCGAGTGGCTTAGTGCCGTTCAGACGTTGAAGCCTGACCAGGACGGAGAGTGCGGCCAACTCTGAGCACACGTCCAGTCAGCGTTTGATTAATCCGCGGAAGGTGGCGACCTCCGCGTATGTGGGATCGCCGCACGCCGACTCGAGGTAGAACGTCTGCCCGATGTACGCCTTTTCGATGTAATACTCGGAGACCCCAAACTTGGTGTTGCCTGGAATAATCCTGTCTCCGATCGCCCTGTAGTCATCCCCTAGGACCTCGGAGAACGCCTCGTCGTCGTTGCCGGACTCGACGTGCAGGTCGCCGGGGCACCCCGACACATCCAACGGTCCGGGCAGTGTCTTCGGAACGGTCACCTCGTACCGAAGAACGAAGCGAGTGTCATCCGGGTCGGCGACGCCGCAGCTTCCGTCGCCGCAGAAGTCGCTACGTTCTCCCCATGGCTCGACCTTGATGACGGTCGTGCGCATGGTGACCCCGTTTTGCCACGTGTATTCGCCCTTGTGGAACGGCTGGGCGGCTGTGACATCGGGGGATGCTGGCGCCGACGCCGGTTCGCGGGTCGTGCTCGGGTACGGGGCAGCTTCGGTCGGTTTGACCGCCGGGTTGCCCCCGCAGCCGGCTAACAACATCGCCATGATGGCCGCGAGAACAATGCTGCGTCGGATGCACATCAGCTGCCTGCCCGAGGATCTCTGTCTTTGAGGCGCCTATATCGACATGCCAAGGCTCTGTCCAACTGGGAAGCGACTCACGTCGACGCGCCGTTACACCAAACGCCTAAGTGTGAGAATCGCACGTGAGGCGCCTCAGTACCAGACCGGTGCATCTGATTCACCCGTATCGCCACGTATCGTGCGGCGGGTGGCTCATGTATGAGCTGCACGAGCCGAATATCAGGGAGGGCCCGGCCGAGATGGGATGGGCGGGGACGTCTCGCTTACATGCTTTGTTCACAACGGTCGTGCGACGTCGCGCGCGTGCTCCAACCTGTCGTCGTTGTTCGATCTGGATGCCCGCCGGCCGAGATCGTCCGGGCCGGTTGCTGTCGCCGTAGCTGTCGCGTTCCGCGATTGCGAAGGTCATCGTTCTTCCGCGCTCGTGCCCCTCGAGGCCGACCTCATCCCCCATCTCCGACAGCCGTGATCCGCGAACCGGGATCGTCATCCTTCCCGCACCGACGACAGGTCCGGTACATCTGTCCCTGTTCGTTGTGGTTGATACGCGAGCTGTGCATCCCGACTAGGCAACGCAGCGACCTTCTCATGGTGCGACTATGGCCCGGGCTGCCGTTGATCGACAGGCCCCAACGGGTAAGGCTTGTCAGACGTTGAAGCGGAACCTAGACGAGGTCGGCGTAGACCTCGCTGATCGCCTAACCCCTGCTGAGGAGGGTGCTCGACTCTCATCGATGTTGGGCACTTGGTGATGTTTTGTGCCCCCGATGTGCCCCCGCGGATAGAGCCGCCAGGCTGATGCCCAGTGAAGCGGCAGGGCTCGGTCGCCCTGCGCGAAGTCCGGTACCTGCGTTGCTGGCTTCCAGGTTGGCGCTGTTGACACTGCCGCTGTGTGGCTGGCGGCGCCCTACTTCCGCGCGGGATCGCCGCCGCTGTACCAGCACAAAGATGGACGTACCGGGTGATCTAAGTCGTCGTCGCCGGGGCGGCTTAGGACGCGGCGGAGCTGCCGACCAACCTGCGTTGGATAGCTTTCCACACGTCGGTCTATCCGAAGAACGAGACGCGGATCTACGCCGCGCCGTTCGCCGTGGACGGACGTAGGGCTATCGACCGGTTCATCGAATTCCAGCGCGACGACCCGCCGACTCTGCTAGAGGACGGGCCGTACGTCGCAACGGTGGAGGCACTAGTCGAGCCACACGGCTGGAGGACTCGTCGGCGATGGCGCAAGCTCCTGTCCTACATGTTCAACACTCAGTTGGCTGTAGAGGCTCGCGCCAGCCTGGTCCCTCGTTCTAACGATTCGGACCTCTGGGGCAAGGGGCATCAGGTCTGGAAGTAGCGCTGCGAGTCCGTGTCGAACTCCTAAAGGACGAGCAGCGGATTAAGAGGGCTCGCGCTGGGCGATGCTCAGGCTCTCTGACCTCGGTTGTGCCGGTCGAGGCGTCGTGCCGGCGGTGCTCATTTGGCATCTGGTTGGGGTCAGACTGGGGTCAACCTGCCGCTGCGGTGCGTGGGATATCCTCGGTAGGGCAGGCTCGCCCCGGGCAGCCATCCGATGCCCGGCTGGAGGTCCGAGTCGCTGACGCCGGGGAGAGATCGCGAAGAGCGTCACCACGACGCGGCCACGTTTGGTATGACAGCCGCACTTCATGATGGTTCCCGGCTTGACGATTCTGCAGAACACCCACTGCCTGCGCCTCCTGTACTGGGCACCTCCGCCGTCGCTATGCATGGGCGCACGGAAGCTCCAGGCTAAAGTCAGGACAGATTCCCGCACCATCAAGGCGAGATATCCGCAGAATCAAATGATCGATTCGGAGCGTTAACGAGTAAAGGTAGCATGTCCTGAGGTTGCGTATATTTGGATATACGCTCCAGAAAAGGCTCTCTCGTTATGTGGACTGAGGACGCCTTGCAAGCCCCCAAGATCTGGCAATTGTGACAGGAGCACCCTTGTTGTCTTGTTGGTCCAGTATGGACCGCTCATGCGCTTGCTACCCTCAACGTTCGGCTCTATCCTAACCAGAAGGCATCCATCATGGTCGAATGTATGCTCCTCGGGTTCTGACTCCGCCGAGTTCTCATAAACGCATGCAAGGTTCCATCGGTTTTCACCGGTTGAGAAGATCGAGGCCGAACGGGACTCAGAATGAGAGGATTTTCGATCGAACTCGACCTGGACTGAGAAGAGATGCTGTCTGATGATTGCATGCGACGAGAAGGATGGGGAGCTCGTCCACGTGGGCCTCATCTCCAAAGTCCACCGCCCAGAGATGTCTGGCATATTCGTGATCCAGCCGAACGCTCGCCACTTCATGATTCGAAGGCGCCAAAGTCGTTTGTTGATGGCCACCAGCCCGACAAAGAATACGATGCTTGCGGTACCGAGGTAGCCCCAGACGCTTGCGGGCGACCAGGACCTGACAAACAGCCATTGAAGAAAGACAGCGGCTCCGCTCACCAGGGTCAGGAAGAACGTGAGCCGTCGCCAGTTGATGTCATTCCATGTCACGGCCTACGCTCCCCTGATATGCGTACGACCTCGCTTTCGAACCACGCCTTGCTCGTTCGCTCGTCCCGTCGCCCGGGGTACCCTGTCTCGCAGTCCGTCGAGGTTCCATCCAGACGCGCAATGATCGCTTGGAGAAGGTCTGCTGGACTCCGGTCGGCGTCGAGAGCTTGGTCGAGCGCCTGTTCCAGTGCTGCATCAAGCGCGTCGACGGAGTAGGCACGTGCGTGACCCGGAGGGAGGATCGCGAGCGCATCCATCATCTGATCAAAGATGGTCCCGCGACAATCCCGCTGCGTCTCGTGCCTTCGGCGCTTGTTTCGAAGGAAGTCCCGCGAGTGGCAGAGCCATACAGGTGTTCCTCGCGCCCATGCGAATGCCATCTCAGTCAGGGTCCCTCGGCTTCCCGGAAAGACAATCATCGCGTCTGGTGTCAGACCTGTGAACGCGTTCCTCCCCGTGCTCGACAGATTGGTCTGCACATAGAGCTGAAATGGATGACGACCACGTTGAGGCCAACTTCCACGTGGGAGAAAGCCGATGGTTCGGGCATCGGGGGCGGCGCTGACCGCCCCGCGCATCGAGACGTTCTTCACTGCGTGACCAGAGCCCGGCAGCCCTCCGGTGCAGAGGATCAGACCCGCCTCCGCTATCGCGACCCCAACCTCGCACGCCTCGGAGAGAGCCACAACTTCGTCCCCACCGATCACGCCTACGATCCGTCGCCGCATACCGACTAGTCTCATGGATAGCCCCTTGCCAGGCAACGAAGCACTCGCCGGCCAGGACCCATCTCGGGGTGAGCTCGTGGCAGGCGACCGATGTAGATCTGCTGGCACGGCCGTGTGTGGACCGACGGGGCGGACATGAGGCGCGTGATGTTGGCGGCCAAGCAGTTCAGCGGCGTATGTGAGGCTCTCTTGAAGAACGCTGAGCGTGTGGGTGCAATCTCGCAGAGGAGGCTGACTTCACCAACGCTCGGCTCCGTAAGGCATCCATGTCCGCCGCATTGCTACGCGCGGCACGGTCGGCGGTGCCTCGCTCCGCCACAACTTGTCAAGGGCACAGCTAAGGGATGTGGACCTTAGTACTGCGGATCTCGAGCACGCGATCTTGGACGGTCTCGAGGACCAGGGGCACACGCTGGCCCAACTCAACGCAGTGATCCGTCGTGTCAGTAGCTCTTCCGTGTCAAGGAATGATCTTGGGCCTCCGAGCAGGCCTTGAAGCGTCTTGACCTGCGACGACAGTCCATGAAAGTCCCTCGACGTCCGCCGTTCTTCGTACCGATAGACACCCAGTTAGTCACCCAAGCGCTAATCCCGATCGCCAACCTGGGGGTGTTGCGCTCCCTGCTGCCGTCTCTCACCATGGTCGCAAGCCATTACGGGTATGGGACAGTCATGTGGCGCTTGGTGAAGGAGGACACAGAATGACAGATCCTTGGCCGAACGTCGATCCCTGGAGCGTTCCAGCCGCAGCGCCTGTCGAAGATTCCCCACCCGCCGACACTACTGATCCCGACTACCTGCTCGATCTCGTCGATAAGCAAGCTGCACTCATTGTCGCGACCGGTACCGGCGGTCCGTCCTTCGACTCAGTCAATGATGAGTACAAGACACGTCGAAAGCGCTTGAGAGCCGGCCTGCGGGCGCGTGGTCTTGAAGACCCGTTTCCGTTCGAGGACTTGTGGGCTTGGTACGGCTACTACAGTCAACATCTCCCGACCTACGCTCAGCGACGTACGTACGTTCGCGGTCTTGCACAACCGGTTCGAGAAGCCCTCGAACGGTTGGCTGAGGGCGTCCGCGTTGAGGATCCAGGTGCCCCGGCCACGACAACATGGAAAGCGCTCGAGGGGCGAGTGCGGGGAATCGCATCGGAATTGGCTACTGCCTCAAACCTGGACGACCTTCAGGACGTCGGGCGACGTTGCCGAGAGGTCCTGATCGATGTCGGCAAACTGCTCGCTGATCCATTCCTTGTCCCGGAGGGGCAAGAAGCACCGCAAGCCGGCAACGCAAAGGCGTGGCTCGACCACTTCCTGCGAGTCCATGCTGGTGGACGATCGCACCGCGAATTGCGTGCCTTTGTGCCAACGACTTGGGACCTCGCCCAGAAGGTCACCCACGGCGACATCGACAGGGTAGACGCATACGCGGCGGCGCAGGCTACTGTTCTGCTCGTGCGTGTCCTGCAACAGCTCCGCGCGGGGGTCGAGGACGGCGTGTCGGGTCCATCGGAGGCCGCGCCGGGTGCTTGACATCAGATCTTGCCGTCCGGCGGAGAGCTCCTCGCCTTCGGCGGCGGCGGGCTTCTGCACATTGTCCGTCGATGGAACATGGCCCTTGATCTGGGTGGGCGATACTGGGATCGACCAGTGACCTCTTCGGTGTGAACGAGCTTCGGCAGGTTGACGATCAGGCCCGCCACCGCCCGTCACCAGGACGAACAGTCCGTCGTAGTCCGTCGTCGTTCGTCCAGGACGGATCCCGTAGTCACCCAGTTAGTCACCCAAGCACACCTCTTCACCGCTGGCGGCCATCACGTCGGGTAGGGCGAGCACGGCCACCAGGCGGGAGAAGACAAGGACTGACGAGCTGGACCGGGCGGAGGTTCTGGGCAGCCGTCTGGTGCCCGTCCGAGGAGATCCCACCCGGCTGATCTCCCTATTAGGGAGGGTCGGCGTCTCGGGGCGGAGCCCCGATTAGTCCCGATTGTCACATGTGCATACCCATCTCGAGAGTCACACCATTAGGGGTTACAGTCCCCGATCCGCGCGGGTGCCGGAGAATGTCGGAGGTCGGTGCCAGCCTTGAAGCATGTTTGAGGTGAAGCGGGACTACCCAACGGCGCTCGCAGCTGACCCGAAGCAACCCAACCTTGCCCTGCGCACGGCATTCCAGTGGGTGGTGGCCAAGCAGCGCGAGGTCGGCGGCAGCATCCTGTTGTACGCGCCGGGCAAGCAGAACATCGACGGCAACAACCTGCTCGCCGAGTTCTGCCGTCGGGCAGGCGTCCAGGTCGCAACTTGGCGCACGGGAGCTTGGGCCTGGGATGGCGGACCGGTACTCGCGGCGTGGCCGAGCCGGAACAAGCTGGCGGAGATCGCCGATCATCACGGCGTCCGAGCCTTGTGCGTCGTGCCGTGGGCGGACGGCGAAGTGGACGCGTGGGCGACAGCCGCAAACCCGGAGCTGTTGCTCGGAGCCGAGGAACCCGCCGTCCGCGCGGTTACTGACCCGGTGGTCGTGGAGGGGCTGAAGTCGCTCACGCTCATGGTCAATCACAGCAACCACCTCGCCAGTGCATTGGACAGGCGCGACGCGGTAGCTGTTCTGACCACCCTGCACCTAGGCGGGCACCGACTCGACGCCGACGCGATCTACGCCTGGTCGCTAGCCAACGGCTGGCCCGGCCAAGGCGCAGAACGTCTGCGAGAGATGGCGGAGAAGATCAGCAGCGGCGTACGGATGCGCACCGGCACGCGCGAAAGTCCACTGCGGTCCGACGTCCTTAACCAATGGCGCGAGAAGGCGTCCGCCAAGTAGGTGTCGCGGCTTCACGGCCTGGAGACGGCCTGATCTTGTTCCATCCTCTTCGGGGTCGCCGGTGTTCGTGGCGGGTGGGACGGAGGAGAGCGATAGGGGCATCGTCGAAACAGAGCCAGCTGCCGTCCGTATGGTCTTCCAATGGACTCGCAATGGGCGGCCGATCAGCTGGCCGATTTTGTGGACAAGATCAATACCCTCTTCGATCTCGACGCCACCGCACACAAGGTCAGTCGTCCGATGGGTGTCGCCGCGGAGGCTGCTGAGCTCGACGATGAGATCGTCATGCTCGAACCGATCATGCGACAGCTGATGAATACGGCCCGCTCTGGTCTTGGAGATTACGAGCGTGCAAGAGGGGACGAGTATCACCACCGGTTCCGATGGCAAGAGGCGAAGACTGCGGCTCTGCATGCCACGGGCATCCACCTGCTCGGACTGGAAGTCAAGCGACGCCTTCAGCCAGACGCTCCCGAGTTGGCCGCCGATCAGCTACACGAGTGGGTGTGGGATGCGGCGAAACCAGCGTGGGAGATCGGCAGTCATCAGGACGCTGTTCAGGCCGCCGCGCGCCTCGTTAACGCCGCGCTGCAGAGGAAGCTGAGCCGCTACGACCAGGCCGATTTGGCGCTTTTTCGCGAGGCGTTCTCCACTGACCAGCCCGCGCCCGGCAAGCCCCGACTCGGTTTCCCAGGCGACCGCACGTCCGAGACGTGGCGGAGTCGCCAGGTGGGTGGGGCTAACTTTGGCGCCGGGTGCTTCGCCGGCATCCGCAACCCGGGTGCCCATGAGCACCAGCTCGACCTTCCTGCGAACGTCGCCCTTGAGCAGCTCGCCGCCTTCAGTCTTCTCGCACGATGGATCGACGAGTGCTCCGTTGAGGTTGCTGCGTAACGGGCCATGGGTACCGGGCGGCGACGCTCACAATTGAGGATGCTCTGGCGCGTTCGCTCGGCCGAATCTTGAGCCGTGGATTAAAAGGGCTCGCGCTCTGCCATGCTCGTGGTCTCTGACCTTGGCTTTCGTCGTCGAGTCGTCGTGCGGGAGGTGCTCAATTGCCACCCGGTTGGGGTCAGGCTGGGGTCACCTCTCCCCCGGCGGTGCATGGGATCTCCTCGGTCGGGCAGGCTTTGTCCCTGCCCGGGGTTCTCCGCCCGGTCAAGGCTCGCCGAAGGCGACCGCGCAGCGGCCTGGTCTTGACCGGGTGGGGGTTCCCGGGCAGCCGTCCGGTGCCCGGCCGAGGAGATCCCACGGCTGATCTCCGAGGGAGGGTCGGGGTTAGGGGCGGAGCCCCGCCTCATCGACGGTGCGCGTACCTGCCTGGTGTGAACGAGCGCCGAGGGGTCACGTGCGGCGGCCGGTCCGCCACGCGGGCTCCTCGGTTGCGTTCCCGCCGACGCGTGGGTGGAGATCGAGTATCCACAACCGATCTGGGAAGAAGCGCAGCAACGCTTCGTCTCCCGCGCCCAGATCGCCGAGACCCGATACACCGCGTTCGAGGGCACCCGCGACGCGGTCACGGCCCGGCTGATCGTGCGCCGCATCCCCGACCTGACCAAGACCACGGTCGACGGCCAGGGCGAGCTGTGCCCGGTCTGGCGTTATCACGCCGCGTTCACTGACAGCCCCTTCATCCTCATCCAGGCCGAGGCGCAGCACCGCGGCCACGCCGTCATCGAGCGGGTCTTCGCCGAACTCATCGACGGCCCCTTGGCGCACCTGCCTTCCGGCGTCTTCGACGCGAACGACGCCTGGCTGACCTGTACCGCGATCGCGCACAACCTGACCCGCGCCGCCGCCATTCTGACCGGACGTAGTTACGCCACCGCCCGCCCGGCCACCATCCGCCGGCACTGATCAACCTGGCCGGGCGGCTCGCCCGCCACGCCCGCGGCGTCACCATTCACCTGCCCGCCCACTGGCCCTGGCAGCATTCCTGGCTCCAGCTCTACGCAGCAACACACCCACCACCAGCCTGATCGTCCACATGCGACTTGCGGCGGCCGCGCGGCCAACCAAGTACCCCCGAACGAAGCCCGCGAGCAACCCGGCAAACGGCCGGACAACTCAACACGACCAGGCCCAGCCACCAAGATCATACCGCCTTGACGCACCTCCACCCGCGACTTATCGGTGGATCGAGGCTAAGGGAATGGCGTGACCCAAACCGTTTCTGCACGGACCGGATACGCGGCTGGTAGTTCGCTCCAGCGCTCGTAACAGACTAGAAGTTCTCGCTGTTGTCGTCGGCTTCGAGCACTCGAATTCGCAACACTGTAAGCTCTTTGTCGTCGAGCGTTACGGTTATCGCATAGAAGCCGGACTTCGCGACCACGAAACCGCTAAGCGGAATTGGAAGCGGTATGTAAGGCAGCGGGAGCTCATCCTGCGCGAGTTCATCCTCGGGAACGAGGAACTGTCCCTTCACCTGGCCGATACGTTCTCCGGTGTCTTCGTGCGTAAGAAGCAACGAAATGGAGTGGCTGCCCCCGTCTGCGGCGTCGAGTTGAAGCATTAATGCAACGTCCATGAGCAGCTGCGACGGAAGTCGCATCTTCGTGTTCGTGACGCCGGCGCCGAGTATATGAAGAAGCCCTTCGCGGACCATCGCTCTATCGCAGGTAACAGCCATCGACAGTTTCACGTCATGATACTTTCTGGAGATGTAACGAGATTCGAGTTGGCGTTCCCGCGTCGAGGTGGGACGGTGATCCTTCGACAGTTGTCCAGCCACCCATAGCCTGCCACGCGCGGGCATTAGCAGTTGCTATGCGAGCATAGGCCGTACCGCTCCTACGTCGCTTAGAGAAGGCGCGGGCCAATCGGGCTGCGTAGCCAGTACCTGAGATTGCCAAGCGCCGCTTCCTGCCGCCCCCAATTCGACGGCTTCTGTGTTGCGCTGCGAAGATCTCGGTCGATACACCCATGAGACCGCTGACGATTGCGGAATTGGATGCAAAGTTGCGATGACTAAGCGTAACCACGGAGTAATCATCGGCCAAAGTATCCCAATGAACATCCAGCACGAGGTAGCCGTAATCTTGATCGACACGGACAACCGTCGCCGAAGCCGCAACTTGGTCATCTGGCTCAAAGACTGTAACTAGATCGCCCACGTTGGCGGCACCATCGGCGCTCGACGCCGGGGCACGCACGTAACCGTCGCGATCACGGCTGTTGAGATCGATCTCCACCCGCACTTGAGAGCGGCGTTCGGGGTTCATCCCTTCCATGCGGGGTTCCTCCTCTTGTCTCTCTCCAAGAGTTGCACGAATGCCTGAACGTCAGTCGGATCGAGTTGCTCCCCGAAGACGACGTCGTGGTGGTGCCTCGGTGGCTCTGAGGGTCGCACAGTCAAGCCCACCGCTGCCAGATCGGTCCTCGTTGTGAGCCATACGTTGCGACCTCCGACAGGCGCCTCCCTACAGATTGTCTCGATCAACGTATCTAAGGACGTTTGCGGATCGGGACGAATCAGGCCGAACACAGACACCGAGTGTACAGGTGGCTCGCCGCGCTGAGCGCAGTACGCCGCTTCCGCCCTCGCTTGCTCGATCAACTTCTCGGGCCGTACCGGCGCGAAGCGCACGACAAGCAGCTCGCCGGGCGGAACCTCGACCACGCCATCGTCCCGATCTCGCCGTCAGGCGCTCTTTGTCCTGTTGACATAGGTTGCCTATCTATTTCAGCCCGCGCCGTCAAATCCTGATTGATCTATCTATCTGTGCCGGCCGGACGCGGCCCCGCCAGGACAACCGGCTGGCGCCTCTCCCTGCCCTTGACAACAGGGCACTACATATCAGCTGTTGACCAGCGCTCCACCCGTGCCCTCTAATCCGGTGCACGGTCGTCGTGCCCCAGCGCCTGATGAGGACTCCTGCTGGCAACGGAGGGCGAGGGGATTTGAACCCCATACACCCAAGCCCACCGGAGATCAACACCAATCGGACCGATCGTGGTCGTGACCAGCAGAAACCTTGTCAACGCCTGACAGTGCTTGCCGGTGTTAGTGGTTCTTGATTGGGCCGGTTCTGGGCCAGATGATCATGTAGGCGATTCATCCCGCGGTGGTCCCTCGGGTCATGCCAAACGTAATCGCGCCTGGCAAGGCTTGTGCATCACCTCGCCAGGCGCGACGGGTGTCACTTCCTACGGGACGGTATCCGGAGCAAAAGCCGGATGAGACGTTCTGCGCGCTTCGCGCGACGTCCCGTCCCAGTTACGGCGATCAGTGCCAGGATGAGAATTACGATTGTCCGGGCAACTACCGTTCCTGTGAAGATGTACACCGCAACGTCGGTCAGTACAGACACAAGGTGACCTGTTCCGCCCGACCACCACGCAATCGGGCAAATAGATCAAACCCTTGCGTGCTACCCGTTACAACGGGACGGGTAAGCCCTCGGCCGCCGTACGTGCGGCCAAACCTCTCTTAAGTTGGCACCAGGGCGTGGTGTCAAGGGCGCAGAGGTTTTGGCTCCAGGACAAGCCCTGAAGCGACGCCCGGTCCAACGACAGGCAACCCCTGGTCTATTCCTCGTCGTCATGACGGCTACGGAACTGTCGTCGACCTCTTCGGTGTGAACTGTCGGCTGCTCGGTTCGGTGAGATTCGGTGCGAGGTCAGGCGGCTTCGTCCGGCCCTCTGTCGGCCGGTTCGGTAGCTGGCGTTGCCGTTCTCCGCTGCTGTACTTGCGGTCCGGTTTCGCCTTTGTCGTTGCACCCGAGGAGCCGGCCGAGCAGTCGGCGGACGAGGTATGCCGGCGCGGCCCTATCGAAGCCGCTACCGGGCTGTGGCTCCACGAACATTGCTCTAGTCTCCCACGTCTGGGCGTAGCCGGGATCCGAGATCCCTCGTTCGTAGGGCCTGCGCGAGCCTCCGTCGCCGTCTGATTCATGGTGTGATGTGGCGGTTCAACGGGTCGATTTCGTCGTACGCCGTCGTACGCCACCGTTGCTATATGCGTTGCTACATAGACGCGGGCGTCGTCACGGTGGACATGGCGCGGTGGCAGCTTCTCCGGCCGCGAGCCCAACACGGCCGCTTCGGTGTGGAAGACGTTCGACCCATCTCTGGCCTGCTGATACACCAAGCTTCACCTGTGGAAACGCCACACCAGTGTCTTGGACGTCTGCCAGTGTTCGCCCCGTTGTCACCCAGGTCGTCACTCGAGGGTCGACCGACGCACCTACATATTGATCGACGTGCTTCCGGCCGTTGTGCGGACCGCGACCATCAAACCGGCGTCAGCCGCCGAGCCGCCGAAGTCATCCTCGCCGAGGTCGGCGCTGATCCGACCCGGTTTCCCACCGCCGCCGACGTGGGCCGGCGTTTGCCCGGGCAACAACCAGTCCGGGCGGCCAACAAGCCCTGGCGGCACCGGCCACGGCGACCCCTGGCTCGAGTCCGTGGTGGGACAGGTCGCCCTCGCAGCCGCCCGCGCCAAGGGCACCTACCTGGCCGCCCGCTACCGACGTATCGTCAGTCGACGGCGGCAAGCCACGCGCCCTGGTCGCGGTGGGACACGCGTTCTCATCGCTGTATGGATCATGCTCAGCCGTGACGTCGCATACCACGACCTCGGCGCCGAGCACTTCGTCGAACGGCTCAACCCACACGCCAAGGCCAGGCACACCGGTCGGCTGATCAACCAGCTCCACCAACTCGGCTACAACGTCACCGTCCACCCCCACACGGGCGGCCTGACCTGACCACCAAGACCGCTCGATATTCGTGTCAGTCACCCAGGCGCTGCAGTTCTAAGCGCCTCGCCTCTCCTTTCGGACAGGGGCAGCACGGGAGATCTAACGAGTCGCGTCTGCCCATTCGCGTCGACTATCCAGCCGTGCAGTCACCTCTGATCAGTCGACTTGCCTGCAACGATGTTGCAATGAAGCGATCTCACGCCCGGAAGCGGTTCTTACTCCTAGTCGTCAGCTTCCTGGCGTACGCTGCGGCCTTCGCCGGACTGACAGTTGTCGCGATTCGGGCCTTCTCAAACCCAGCTTCCCTCGCCGGGAACACCGATATTCCCAACCTTCTCGTAGCCCTGGTGGCGCTGATCGTCGCGGTAACGACCCAGCGGGCTGCCCGGGGACCGGCCGACGTGGATCAACTCTACGCAGCGGCAAAGAAGAAGCTGGTACAGCGATCTCTCAATGATTGGAGTAAGGAGGCATCCGACCGAGGCCTCGCGCAACCAATCAAAGTCCGTTGGTCATCGACGTTGCGATCTTCCATCGCCGCGGCGCCCGATGAAGTCGCGCAGATGCCCGGTACAGTACCTAGGCGGCTTAGGTTTCATGGTGACGTAACAACAACGGCGGGTGCCTTTCGTCAGTTGCCGGTTCGGCAGTTGGCCGTTATAGGTGGGCCGGAGGCAGGCAAGACATCGCTGGCCGTTCTGCTGGTCCGTGATCTTCTTCGCGAATGGACTCTCGACGAGCCGGTCCCCATCTTGTTGAACTTGTCAGGTTGGAATCCAGACGAGGAGCTGACAATCTGGATCGAACGTAGCTTGACCGAACGGTATCCGTGGCTTGGGGACGAGACACAATATGGCTCCGATGTCACGAGGACACTCGCTGAAAGTCGCGATGGAGGAGTCCTGCCTATCCTGGATGGACTCGATGAGCTACCAATGCGCGCACGCAGCAAAGCGATTATGTCGCTCAACAAGGCGATAGATGATGGTCGCGAGATCGTCGTCACTTGCCGCACAAAGCAGTATGAAGCGGCAATCAAAGCAGCCGGAGTACCGCTGGCGAGGACGGCGGTTATCGAGCTTGAGCCAGTCAGCTCTGCCCAGGCGGTCGCCTATCTGCCACTTGGTCAACGCGACGGGCAAAGGCGATGGGAGCCAGTGTTCGAACAGCTGAAACAGCCACGGACCGCTATGGCAGAGGCCCTGTCCACGCCATTGATGGTCTACCTCGCACGAGTTGCGTACACCACTGAAGATCCTCGTAGGTTGACAATGTTCACTCACCCTGCGGAGATTGAAAACCACCTGCTGTCGCAATACCTGCCAGCCCTCTACGCCTCTCGGGTAGCCGAACGTGACACGCGTCGGCCGCCACCATTCCGGTGCACGGCTGCTCAAGCTCGGCTGTGGTTGGGTTTTCTAGCCCGCGAACTTCAGAAGCATCAGACTTATGACTTTGGGTGGTGGACTCTGGGATCCGCCGCACCGGCCGGACTGTCCGGGATCACGTGCGGGGTCTTGGCCGGCGTCACCAGCGCGCTCCTCCTGCCCACACAGTTCGTAGGGCTCGGCATCGGTTTGACGATCGCCCTCAGCGTTGGCCTCGCCGTGCGAAGGCCATCAGGTGCGGAAACCGGGCTGGTCCGAGGGCTTGCGGGAGGCCTACTCGGCGCCGCGCTCGGTAGCGGACCTGCACTCTTGTCCCTGGGTGCCGGTCCGGACAATGCCCTGCTCGGCTCCTATTTCGGTGCCGCGATAGCAGTAGGCGTAGCCGTCGCTTCCACGCGGCGGGTCGGAGCTGCCCTCGTCGCCGGCTTCGTCGGGGAAGCCGTGGTGACCTTCTACGAGCACGCCATGACGTTCCAAGACGTCCGTAGCACGCTTGAAGCCTGGACTCCGCTGTTCAACGGCATCGGAATAGGGCTCGCCGTCGGACTCGCCGTCGCCACGGCCGACCGTACTGTTCCGGCGTTCAGTACCCAGGGATCGCGGCTGGGTCTGGCCACCGGGCTGACCGCTGGCTTGGTGGTTGGTTTCTCAGTATGGGCACAAGACCCCACGCCTACCGGCCTCGTAGTGTGGATTATCGCCGTTCTCCTTGCCGGCTTTGCGGGCGCTCGATTCTTTGAAGGAACCCCGACCGATATCCGCGAAGCAATGAGCCCACGGTCCGTGCTGGTTGGCGACCGCGCGGTATTTCGCTCAAGCGGCCTCGCCGTCGGGCTGGTCGGCTTCGGGCTGGGCCTCACGTTTGGGTTTGCGACGCCGGGACTCCAGAACGGCCTTCGGGCGGGAATCGCGGTCGGTTGCGTGAACCTCGTCGCAGGGGGGTTGGCACTTGCCTTCAACCAAGCGTCCTGGGGCTCGTTCAACCTTGCGCGTTTGTGGCTGGCGGCCCGGGGCCGCCTGCCGCTGCGGCTGCTTTCTTTCCTTGAAGATGCTCACACACGAGGGGTCCTTCGCCAAGTCGGAGCACAGTATCAATTCCGCCACGCCAGGCTTCGTGATTACCTAGCCCGGGTAGCGGATCCCGAGCCGTTGACGTCCCGTCTGCCGTCGACCCGCCTCTCAGGGAGCGGGCCGGCGCCGGGGCCGCCATCGCGGTAGGACCGCAACCGTCACGAGGAACGCTGGCGGCCCCGGCGGCGGTCTGCTCGGCTTGCCCGGGTCGACGGTGGACGGGACGGATCTTGGCGTCCCGGCGCCGGAGCGCCCCCGCCGGAGGCATCGTTCCCGATCTGCTCAGCGGACCGCTTCGCGTCCTGGTCGGGCGCGCCGTCCGGCGGGCTGAAACCGCCGGCGCCTGAGCGTCCAGCGGTGGCGCCGGCGGCGGGCCTTGGCCCGGCCCCCGTTCGGACGGCGCGCGCGGCCCGCTTGGCGGGCCGCATTTAAGTCGTACAGAAAGTCTGCACAGGTCGATCTTGGTCGTCGTCGTCTTGGTAGTCGATCTTGGTAGTCGGCCGGCAACCGCTGTTCCGTCCCGGCTGACGCGTTACACCAACGACCCAACTGATGCCCGACAAGATCTGCGTTCAGCGGCAGATGCGTGCGTACGTCGTCCGGGAAGTCGCGCCGTGTGGGGCGCCACCTCAGGGAAGGTCGGGATCTGGGTGCTCGGCCAAGAACCGCTCGCCGGTTTCGTCGTCGAGCAGTGAGTTGTCGGCTAGCCATTCCACCGCCCGGCGCTTGGCGCGCACGTCGCGGAAGGCATACCACGCCGGCAGGAGGTGCGGATACTCCTCGTGCAGCTCGTCCTTGAAGCGGCGGAAGGCGCCGTTGCCCCGGATGGCTCGCGCGAGGCGGCGGCCGGCTGCCTCGTCGCTGATCCTCTCGGCAAACTCGGCCATGTCCTGATACCAGATGTAGGACGGCAGCGGATCGATCCCGACCAGATCCAGGTCTTCAAGATCGACGGGCGTGTGTCCGTCGATGCCGCCGTCCGCCGTCCAGAACACAATCTCGCCGGTGTCCGGGTTGATCAGCCATCGGTGCTCGTAGTCGGTCTGGTCCCCGAGCGCGGTAGCGATCTCCTCCAGGTCAAACCTGATCAGGTCAAGCACCCGACTACCATAAACCCGCTTCTATCCGCGCTTCGATCAGCGAAAGCGCGCCCAGCGGCAGATGAGTGTGCTTCCCGTTAGGGCGTTGTCGGCGATGAGGTGCCGTTCGCCCGGCGGCCGGGCGCTTCCCAGGCGCGTCGCCCAGATGCAGCGGCGATGGGAGGATACCTCCGTGTCCGACGAAGTTACGGTTCTAGGGCTGAACATCGCCTATGAGAGAGCCGGAAGCGGGCCGCCGGTGGCGCTGGCCCACGGCTTCGTGGGCGACGCGCGCTCGACGTGGGGCAGCCAGATCGAGGCGCTCGCAGACGAGTTCACCGTGGTCGCCTGGGACGCGCCCGGTGTGGGTAGGTCGCCGGACCCGCCGGAGGGCTTCGGCATGGACGACTATGCCGACAGCTTTGCGGCACTCCTGCGGGCACTGCGGATCGAGCAAGCCCACCTTGTCGGGCTCTCCTTCGGCGGGGCGCTCGTGCTCGCCACGTTCCACCGGCATCGCGACCTCGCGTCCTCCCTCGCGCTCGTGAGCGGGTACGCCGGCTGGCGTGGCTCGCTCGGCGCCGAAGATGCACAGCAGCGCCTGGCCGGGTCGCTTCAGGCATCGGGGCTTCCGCCCCACGAGTTCGCTGCCACCATGGTGCCGTCGATGTTTTCGCCGTCGGCCGGGGGTGAGCTGGTCGCGGCGTTCATAGACAGCGTGAGGGCTTTCCGTCCGGGTGGCTTCCGGGCGATGGCTGGCGCAAGTTTCGATGACCAGAGCCACGTCCTGCCCGAGGTCGACGTTCCAACGCTCCTGCTGTACGCCGACCACGACGTGCGCGCTCCCGTCGCGGTCGGCGAGGCCATTCATGCCGAGGTGCGCGGTTCCGAGCTCGTCGTGCTCCGTGGGCCCGGCCACGTCAGCCCGGTGGAAGCCCCGGATGAGGTCACCCGCGAGTTGCGCCGTTTCCTGCGCTCGGTCGAGAAGCCGCACGAGCGGCCCGTCGTCGTTTAGCGCTCTCGGGACTTTCTCGTACGCGCAGCTTGACAGAGTCGCGCGGTCGGCGGCGGAAGCGGACGTTTGGTCTTGGCGTTACGACGAAGGTTGCTGTCGAGTCGACGCTGTCTAGGACGTGCGTCGCTCGCCTGGGAGGCTTGGTGATTCCGTGCGGGCCGCGGGACGGTCAGCGGCGTCGGGCGTACTCGGAGATCTCGCCGAAGTCGAGCGCCACGCACGCCTCGTCGCCGATGATCTCGGCGTCGTGGCCGGGCGGGACGGCCATCACGTCGCCCGCGCCGAACTCTTGAGTCGTGCCGTCGTCCATGATGACGCGCATCCGCCCGGACAGGACGTAACCAAGGTGCGACACCTGGCACGAGTCCGTCTGGGCGATCGGCTTGACGTTCGTCGACCAGCGCCAGCCGGGCTCGAAGACCCCCCGGGCCACGGGTCGCCCGGCGACCATGACGATGTCGGCATGACCCTTGCCCTCGAATGGACGGGTCTCATCGGGCGTGTCGAAGGTCTTGGACTCGATGTTCATGGCGAACCTCCCAGCACAGCGTATGGTCGGCCCGGCCTGGTCCGGGGTCGTTTAGCGGAACGCGGCATGAGCGTGCGTCTGTCAGCCATCATGTACGGATGGCAGCAGACATCTCGCCCACGCCTTAGGCGATGCGGAGATCGAACACGACGTCGGAAGCAGCCGGGCACATGCCGGGCAGCGACGCGTCCAGAGGCGACGCAGGGGCGGCGGCGTCCGTACGCGGATGACGTCTTGGTGATCAGGCCGCAGAGGACCGGTCGGCGCTCGATCCGTTCGCGTGTCGGGTCGGAGATTGGGCGGTCGGGGCTCCGGCCAGCGGTCATCGGCGAGATCGCCGCGTTCACGTCGGTCGGCCCGGACCCGCAGTGACGGCCGCACGCGGCCGACCCGGCATCGCGCCGCAGTACCTAAAGCGGATACATGATCCGGTTCATGGCACTCCTGGCCTGAATCCATTGCCCAGCAAGCGCTTGGAGCCAGAGGTGCCATCAGCCGGATCATGAATGATCTGTAATTCCCGCTCTCAACTGTTCTTTGACCTGTGCGGTTGCGGTGGGCTTCAACAGTGAGTTCACATTTCACGGTCCTGCGACGTCATGACGGGGTCCGATCGGGAAAAGCAGGTCATAGCGTGAGAAGGGGACGCGTGGGTGTCTCACTTGGCGCTGCTACAGGCGTCAGGGATTCCGGCCCGCAGCTCCCAGTCGGCCGGACCGAGCGAAAGGATACCCATGAAGGCATGCGGAGTGTCCGGGGCGGATCGGGATGTCGACCTGTTGGAGTTGCCCGATCCACCGTCTCCCGGTTCCGGTCAGATCGTGGTGGCGGTCGAGGCGGCTGGAGTCGGGCCGTGGGATCGGATGCTGAACGGCGGCTGGGACGTGGGGCTGCGGCCCCCGGCGGCGCTGGGAGTGGAGGGTGCGGGCCGGGTGCTGGCGGTCGGTGCCGATGTCGATGAGTTCGCCGTTGGCGACCGGGTGCTCGCGCACGAGGCTCCGCTGCCCGATGGAAGCGGCTTCTGGGCCGAACGCGTCCTACTCACCGCGGCTCATGTGGCGCCTTGCCCATCTGGGCTGAAGCCGGTGGAAGCGGCGGCACTGCCGGTCAACGGCCTCACCGCGTGGCAGGCCCTGGCGACGCTGGGACTCGGTCGAGGGCAACGGCTGCTGATCACCAACGGAGCCGGCAACACCGGTTCCCTGGCCATTCAGCTCGCCGCGGCCATGGGCGTCGACGTGACCGCGACCGCATCCGCTTCCGCCACCGACCGCCTGCGCGGCCTCGGCGCGGCGCAGGTCGTCGACTACCACGACCCGAACTGGGCAGATCAGGTCCGCGGACGGTTCGACGCTGCGCTGATCGCCGCCAGCGGCACCGCGCGGGCCGCCATGCCCCTGGTACGGGACGGCGGTCGGCTGTGCTCCCTGACCTCGGACGCGCCCCCACCGGAGCGGGACATCACCAGCACGAACCTGTACGTGCGACCCGACGCCGCACAGCTCGCCCGGCTGGCGGCGCAGCTCAACGAGGGGACATTGCGCCTGGCGCCAGAACCTCTCCCGCTACGCGAAGGGCCAGCCGCTTTCGCCCGCGTGGCCGCCGGACGG
>DASXRQ010000146.1:0-5109 GCA_036506495.1 Micromonosporaceae bacterium
ACCGCCTCGTGCGGCAAATCATTGCGGCATGAGGACACGTCGTCCATTGGCAATGGCGCTCGTGGCACTGTCCGGAATCGCCATCGGCGCCGGCGGCCTGCTGCCCTGGGTGGTCGCTCGGGGATCGCGACCGCGGTCCGGGATCATGCACACATCGATCGCGGGCCTATTCCGCTGGGAGTACGAGAACGCCACGTTCATACGGTCGTTCGGTGCGGTCATGGTGTTGTGCGGTGTGCTGGTGTTGATCGGTGGCCTGGTCGCGTCACGCGTCCTGGCCGTGCTGTTCTCGCTGGTGGCACTCGCCACGGCCGGTTTGTGGATCGGCCTGAACGCATCGCATTTCAACCCCACCGACATGCCCTATTCCGACCTGCGCATCGGGGCCTGGCTGAGCATCGGCGGTGGGATCGTCGGCCTGGTCAGCGCGTTCTTCCTCCGCAGACGCTCGTACGTCTCACGCGCGTCGGAGACCTACGCCACCGGGTGACCCGGGAACCCGTACGCCACCGCGCGCATCATTGCTGGCGTGGAGCCGGTGGATGTCGTGGAGTTCGGCGGGTTGCGCGATGGCGGCCGCCCCGGGCGATCCTGGCCGCGGTGGCTCCCGCTGGTCATTGTGGCCGGCATCGTCGTCGCGCTGGTGGTTCGCAACGAGGTCGCCGGCCACTCGGCCGCGCCCGAGCCGACGGCGACACCGACCGCGATCGGCGCCTCTCCGACGAGCGGCCCGACGAGCAGCCCGACGAGCGTGCCCGCGCCGGTCGTGGTGACCAACGTGGGCCATCGGCTGCTCGGGGTGACCGGCCGCTGGGAGCTGTTCGGGCGGGGCTGGGAGGGCATGGTCCGCGTCGAGCTCGCGCGCGGCCGGGTGACCAAGACCACCGTGCCGCCCCTGTCGAGCACCGGTCCGGTCTCGTTCGTGGTCCGGCGGAACTGGGCGATCATCCGGCCACTCGATCGAGTGGACGGATACCTCGTGCCGGACGGAAGGCCCGCGCACCGATTGGCGGGCGCCCTGGACGGCGCGGGGCCGGCGCTACCGGGCCCGGACGACGACACCGTCTGGGTACAGGCTGGCTCCCCCGACCACACAACGATGGCGCTGGTCGGCCCCGACGGCCGGTCGACGGGGGTGTCCGTCCGACTGCCGGCCGACGCGAACGGCTTCGCCGCGTCGGACCACAACGGGCGGCTCACGTTCTATGCGACGGGCGGCGTCTACCTGGCCGGGCCGACCGGCACCCGGCGGATCACCAGCGGCAATCTGGTGGCGGTCGGCCCGACCCGCTGGCTCGTCCGCGAATGCGACGACCGCCATCGCTGCGCCACCGTCGTCGTCAACCGCACCACCGGCGCGCGCCGCACCCTCGACGTCAAAGTGGACCTGCGCGACGTGTCGGCCGGGCTCATCGCACCCGACGGATCCGCCGCCGCCCTTCTGGTGAACACCCAGGCCGGGCTGGTAGCCGCCCACCTGCTCGACCTCTCCTCCGGCAGGGACCGCCGGCTCGACGTGCCCATCGATCAGCGGTACGACGAGTCGGTCACCGCGTGGTCGCCGGACGGCAGATGGCTGTTCATCGCCGGCGCGGACGGGAAGCTGTTTCCGGTCTACGCGGCCACGGGGCGGGTCCACGACCTTGGTGTGCCGCTCCCACCGATCACCCAGCTCGCGATCCGGGCCGCAGCGGCGCCGTAGGCGTCCGACCCGCCACACTCGACGGAGGGAGGTGCCGGTGGCCGAGGGCATCGCCCTGGTTCGGCGGCCGAGCGGCCGGCTGGCCGAGGGCATCGTCACGCACATCGAGCGGGTGCCGGTCGACGTGGCCGTGGCCCGCCGGCAGCACGACGCGTACCGGCGGGCGCTGGCGGCCGCGGGCTGGGAGGTGCGCGAGGTGCCGCCAGCCGAGGACTGTCCCGACTCGGTCTTCGTCGAGGACGCGGTGGTCGTGTGCGCCGGGCTCGCGGTCCTCACCCGCCCGGGCGCGGTGCCTCGTCGCGCCGAGGTCGAGGCGGTGGAGCCGGTGGTACGCGGGGCGAGGCTCGACGTCGCGCGCATCGAAGCTCCCGGCACGCTCGACGGCGGCGACGTGTTGCAGGCCGGCTCCACCGTTTATGTCGGCCGGGGCGGCCGCACCGACGCCGAGGGCGTACGCCAGCTGCGCCGGTTGCTCGCCCCGCTCGGGCGTACCGTCGTCGCCGTACCCCTGCGCGACGTGCTGCACCTCAAGTCGGCGGTGACCCGGCTGCCCGACGGGACGTTCCTGGCCGTGCCGGATCTGGTTGAGGTCGGTGTGTTCCCGGCCCTGCGGACGGTCGAGGAGGAGTCGGGGTGTCACGTCGTGCCGCTCGGCGGCGACCGCGTCCTGATCGCGGCCTCGGCGCCGAGGACCGCCGCCTGGCTGGCGGATCTCGGCTTCACTCCGGTTGTCGTCGACATCGGCGAGTACGAGAAGCTCGAAGGCTGCGTGACCTGCCTCAGTGTCCTCATTCCGGATGAGCGCACGAACGGACGTCCGCGCCCGAGGTGAGATGCCGGCGCACGGGGGAATCTAGGCCGAGTGACGGCGACCAGTCAGATCACGATGTGCACGCTGAAGCGCCAGCACACGGCGGTCGTCCGCGGCGCGATGCCCGCCGCCGATCTGCCCGGCTGGCTCCCCGGCGTGTTTCACGCGGTCGCGGACCACCTCGAGCGGGCCGACGCCGTCGTCGCCGGCCCGGCGTTCGCGTGCATCGAGCTCCGGCCGGGCGACGATCGCCGGCTCGGCGACCTGCGCACGGCGGCGGGCTTTCCGGTCGCCGAACCGATCACCGGGGACGGCTGGGTGCGCCCGTCCGCTCTGCCCGCCGGTCCGGCCGCGGTCGCAACGCATCTCGGCCCGTGCGAGGCCGTCGAGACCGCCTGCGCGGAGCTGGACGCGTGGCTGGCCGGTCGGGGTCTGCTCCCCGACGGGGTCCGGTGGGAGGTGTACCTCACGGACCCGGCGACCGAGCCCGACCCGGCGCACTGGCTGAGCCAGCTCGTCGTGCCGTACCGTCCGGCCGCGGCGTAGCGGTCAGGTGGACAGGTGCGCCGGCCTGCTGGTGATCGTCTCGATGTCGCCGGCCGCCGTGTCGAGCAGGTTGTGCGCGAGGTCGGACAGTGCCCGGGCGACGGCGAGCTCGTCGCCGATCTCCGGGACGTCGCGGTCGGCCGGGTTCCTTCGCGCCATGCCCTCACCGAGCAGGGCGCCGCGGTCACCCGCCTGGAGCCGCGCCCGCGCATGGGTACGCAGCTCGTCCTCGTGCTCGTCGATTACGATCTCCACCGTCCAGCGCTTGGTCTCCGTCATCGTCGACACCTCCGAATACGAACCTAGCGGTCCGCAGGCGCGTCGGCGGCGTCCACCGGGGAGCCGGTCGGACTAGGTCGAGATCAACAAGATCCCGAGAACGCCGAGCACCACCATGACCAACACGACGACAAGAAGGCCATGGCCTTCGCTCGTACCGCCATGCTCGTACGCCTCGCGCGCTTCGGCCGCCATCGCCGTCTCCTCCCGCCCCACTTCCCACACATACGGTAAGCGTTCTGGGACGGTCAGTAAGTTCGAACGGGCGGTATTGCACAGATTGTGGTCAAAGAACCACGTCGGCTAGCCGGTCGACCTGATCCGGGTGCGCCGCCGTCGCGTCGAAGTACAGCTCGGTGCAACCGGCGTCGCGGAAGGCGTCCACCGCCGCGCGGATGGCGGCCGGCGTGCGTAGCGCACCCTCGGCGATGCGGTCCGCGTACGGTCCGGTGAATGCGTAGTACTCGCGCAGGTAGGTGTGCGAGTCGGCGGCCACGTCGTCGCCCAGCGAGAAGTACGCGAGTGCGGCGAGCCGCGGCTCGCCGTCGCGGCCGGCGTCGGCCCATGCGCGGCGGACCCGGTCGTAGAACGGAGCGATCTGTTGTGCCGGCGCACCGCCGGCCGTCCAGCCCGCTCCCCAGGTGATCACGCGCTGGAGCGCTCGGTCGGCCGTGCCGCCGATGAGCACCGGCACGCGCCCGTCGCGCACCGGCGTCGGGCAGACTGATGGGCCGCCCGGTTCCGCGGGCTCGCCACGCCAGAGGCGGTGCATGAGGTCCAGCGCCGAGTCCAGGTCACGCCCCCGCGCGTGAAAGTCGCGCCCGGCGACGGCGAAGTCGTCCGCGCGGCCGCCCACCGCGACGCCGAGCGTGAACCGTCCGCCGGAGAGCTGATCGATGCTCGCCGCGGTCTTCGCCAGCAGAACGGGCGGGTACGCCGGCGCCACCAGGATGTTGGTCATCAGACGGACGCGGGTTGTCGCCCCGGCGGCGGCCGCGTGCGTCGCGAGCGAGTCGTGACTGGGGTACGCGATGCGGTCGATCGTGGCGAGGCCGGCAAAACCGCGTTCCTCGGCCCGGCGGGCGATGTCCACAATGGTGCGTCCGGGAGCGCCCGGCACCGGGTTGGGCAGGCCGAATCCGATCTCCATGATCGATAGGCTACCGAACCCGGCGCACATCGGCTTGAATCAAGACGGGAGCAGTACCGCACGGGGCTAACGCGAGGCGGTGACGCCATGGGCGAAGATGTGAAACGGCTCGTCTTCACGCGTGAGGACCGCACGCGGTACCGGCACAAGGTCCGGCGCAACCTCGACGTGTTTGCCGAGATGCTGCGTGAGGCCCGGTTTGACATCGAGCGACCGATGGCCGGCCTCGAGATCGAACTGAACCTGGTGGACGAGCGCGCCGACCCGGTCATGCGCAACGCGGAGGTGCTGGCCGCGATCGCCGACCCCGCGTTCGTCACCGAGCTGGGCCAGTTCAACATCGAGGTGAACGTCGCGCCGCGGCAACTGGTCGGCGACGGCCTGCGCCAGTTCGAGGAGCAGGTGCGCGCCAGCCTGAACCACGCCGAGGAGCACGCCCGCAGCGTCGGCGCGCACATGGCGATGATCGGCATCCTGCCGACCCTGCGCGGCGAGCACCTCACCCACGACTCCATCTCGGCGAACCCGCGCTACGCGCTGATCAACGAGCAGATCTTCGCCGCCCGCGGCGAGGACCTGTCCATCGTCATCGACGGCGTGGAGCGCCTCGCGGCCACCGCC